>NZ_JBJORY010000001.1:0-912207 GCF_046562815.1 Neobacillus sp. 204 | reverse complement strand
TTTACATTTTCTAATATTTTTTTACCTATTAGTCCAGCATTTCTCTCTATTAGCCATCGGCTTATCATTCTTTAAGCCGAGGTTTAGCAGGATCACAATTGGGTGGATCAAGATTTGTCGATTCTGCTAACTTCATAAGATAATAGCATTCTTCACGGAACATATGATCCGCCATTAAAGGGCCGAATGTTCCTAAAGCTTGCTTACTTAATCTGAGATCTTCGATTTCCTGTAGAAAATTTTGAAACAACTTTATTTCTAATTGGCTTTCTAAATTCATTCTTTCCAAAGCAGGGAAGGAAGCCAAGTTGGTCCTTAAATATCCTGCTAGTTCGACGGCTTTTAAGTAAAAATTTTCAAAGGTCTTCGTAAATTTAACACTTTTCTCCCTTAATTTCTTTTCGACACCATCTAAATTCGTGGAAATGGCTTCTCCATGACCCGCAGCATCCAATAACCATAAAAGATGATGATGCAGTTCATGGTATACGGGAGGGACTTCCCCAGCCTTTAGGTGTTCTAAAATTCTTAAATATTCCTCTAATTCGTTAACCATATGGTTGATAAAGGTGGGTGAAAGGTGAATTTTGATTTTTCCAATAAGGTGTTTTCTTATTAACTCTAATTTAAATTCCCTTAATTTTATGACCGCAGATTCTGCTTCATTTGTTAATGACACCAAATCAGAAGATTTTGCACGTTCCAGAAGAGTATCAAATACTCTAATAAAATTTGAGGCCTTTTCAATTTCCTCTCCTTGAACGGGTGCAAGAGCTTCAAGAATAAACCTAGAATGATCACCTAATATTTGGAGCCAAAAACGATGTTCAAATCTTGCTGTCCTTTCAAGGATATCATTCATGAATATTCCTCCCCGAATTAAATACCCACACTATTTTGATGTTTATTCTTTCTTTTTCCTTTTATGAACAAACGAACAAAATTTCACTTCAGCACTTAAATCTAAGCAAGCATATTCATTAGCTCTGCTTTTCTATCTTTAGCACATAGACTGTTTTCAGTTCGGGATGTAGAATAAACTCTATCATGATTTTTTGAGGTGAACATCGTGGGTGATAAATCAACCCGTATCTATCTATTATTTCTTGGTTTGTACGGTGTCTCTTATATGGGGAATGCTGTTTATGGTACTTTTATGCCTGTTTACTTAAAAAGTATTGGTTTGAGTCAGACGTCCATTGCAACTTTATTAAGCCTCGGTCCATTGATTGCGATTCTTGCTCAGCCTGTCTGGGGAAGTATCGGAGATCGATCAGAGAGTAAAAACAAAGTCCTTCAGATTCTAACTCTGGGAAGTGCAGTTTCGATATTGTTATTTCCTATATCAAATCATTACTTATATTTATTGATGATTATCTGCCTGATTACATTTTTTCAAACATCAATAAATCCATTAAGCGATGCGATCACTTTAGAATATCTAGCCCGAACAAGGTGGAATTTTGGTCCGATTCGATTGGCTGGGACCATTGGTTTTGCCCTTATGTCTGTTGTTTTCGGCATGATAGCCAAAAAGAATATCAACAGTATTTATGTCGTTTATTCCCTTGTTATGCTACTGACACTTATTATCTGTATTAAACTGCCAAAAATAAAAGGTCATCAGTCTTCTAAAAACAAAGTTTCTATTTTAGTGTTATTAAAGAATCGAAAACTCATGCTTTTTATGGCGATAAATTTTATTGTTCAGATGACATTAGGTTATTATTACGCTTTTTTTCCAATCTACTTTAATCAATTAGGCGCGGATAATGGACTGCTGGGTTGGTCTATGCTTGTCTCAGCTATGAGTGAGTTGCCGTTTTTGCTTTTCGGCCATAAAATCATTCAGCGTTTTGGGATTCCAGTTGTCTTATTAGGTACGGCATTCTTCGCTGGACTTCGTTGGCTGCTCCTTTATTTTGTCCATAATCCATACTTAGTACTGCCAATTCAAATGCTCCATGGTTTAATTTTTATCGTATTATCTGTAACGATTGCTATTTTTATAAATCAAGAAGTACCTAAGGAATTAAAGGCATCTGGTCAGACTATGAATGGATTAATTAGTTTAGGTTTAGCTAGAATAATAGGAAGTATGGCCGGAGGAGTTGCTAGTGAATATCTCGGCATGCGCGAAGTATTTTTATATAGTGCAGTAGTTGCTTTTATCACCTTTATTGCCTTTTTGTTCATTTTTTTAAAGGAAGCCAAAGCCGTGCAAAAAGTACCTATTTAAGAATTCAATCTAAAATAGGCCCCCAGCAAACCCAAAGCGGATTAAAACGGAGGCCTATTTCTACATCTTTTACTAAAGGTAAAAATATGGAACTTAAACGTACTGGGTTTTCTTATGCCATCCATGACTTTGAGAGGCGCTATACATTGGTTTCCCTTTTAATTCATGTCTTTAATCGATTATTATAATGAGCAAGTCGTTCTAAATCTGCAACCATTCTGCGACATCTAATATAGTCCTTTTTACGGCGTTCTTCGACTCTCATTCTTACTGAATGATGTCTTCTGTATTCTTCATAACCTACACCATGAGCACTAAGCATTGCTTTTTCCATTTCGCACGTATAACTTAATTGTAAATGATTGATAACAAATCATTCCTTTCAGTTCTTTTCACATGGCGAATTGTTCTTTTTCGTAGTTTTCATCTTATCATTGAATTCTACGGTACACAAAGTCGAAATACCGGTGTATTTTGCTGTATATAGGAATGTCATTCAAACTCGAGAAAATATCACTGAGATACTTACTTTTTCAGCCATATCCTTCCATATAGTGCAAATCCTACCCTTTACTTTCATCTACTTATTATCTAATCTTTGCATTCTGTTAATCTTATGTTGTTCAAAATCCCACTTCGATAAAAATTCTTTTGCAGATGTATAGCCTGACATATAGAGAAAATCGATTTCATCCTTATCCAGTTCAAAATCAGTTGCGTTAAGGTCACCTGCTGGAATTTGAATGGTACGTTCAATCGTTTCTTTGTTCAAATATCGTAAATCATGGGCTTGAATCATCGTTTTAATGATATTTTTAAAAAGGTGGAGGGGGGTTGGAATAACTGGATCTATGTTAACTTTATCTTTCACAAAACGGAAGCCGAACGTTGGCCACCGAGGATTGTCCGTATCAAATATCCATATTGGGAAATTACTTAGTAAACCACCATCTAAAATGTAGGATTTTTTACGGTCTTTTGATTTCCAAATAACTGGACGGTAGAAAAATGGCAGAGAGGCACTCATCATAACCGCGGTTGAGACTTTTAGATCTACAGGAGTCATCCCGTAGCGAACTAAATCATCTGGCAAAATAAGCATTTCGCCATTTGAAACATCAGAAGCAATGATCTTCAATTTTTCCTCTGGAAGATCCGCAAATGTTCTTATCCCTTTTTCAGTAAGAAGCGAATCCAGCCACGTTTCTAAATAATCATTTTTATAAATTCCAAGATGAATCATTAGTTCTAATAAAGAGCCTAAAATGGGAATTCGATTCAAGAACGTCCCACCTCGAAGCTTTGAAAAATCTAGTTTGCTCAGATGATATCTAATTTCATGGCTTTTGTAGCCGCTTGCCAAAAGAGCAGCGATTATAGCTCCTGCTGATGTTCCAGCCAATCTTTCCCATTCTACTTTTTCCTCTTCCATTGCTTGAATCGCTCCAATAAAAGCAATTCCCCTGGCTCCACCACCTTCAAAAACAGCATCTGCCTTCATTTTTTTCCACCTCACGATTTATTTATAGTAAACTGCTAAGATTGTTCCTTAACAACGAAAATGAAGTATTTCTGACAAAACCCTACCTCTGTTACTTAAAATTTAATTTTTCTAATATAATCCTTAACTTTGAGATAAGTAAATCTTATGGTATTTGCCGATACTTTATTACTCTTAGGTATTGGGATATTATTGTTAAATTTCATAGTCAAATGGGCTTTAATTTCTATAATAGTATCTTTATAGTATCCTGATTGCCAATAAACGTCGAAGGTCATATCTACCATTTCTTTCTATCTCTCTTACTATTTTAATAGTATTAATGAACTTCCATCCTCCATACAGCATCTTCTTTCAGGACAAGCATAAGATGGAAATAACCATCTTTTGCTGGAAGGAATGTTCCGCCTTGACATTTAATAAAACCAAGTTTTCTGCGTCGTTGTATGCAACAATATCGATTAGTTTTTGGGGAGTTTCTTTTGTATCGACGAAAGCTGTTCTAGGAAAACTTGACCCCTATGCGTTACTGGTTCTTCGTTTTGGAATAGGTGCATTATTTTTACTATTGCTATTACTAATGCAGCGTAATCGGTTACTTGTCTCCATTAAATATGTCCCACATTTATTGATCCTTGGGATTCTTGGGGTATTTGTTCATCAGGTGCTCCAGGCAACAGCATTGTTAACGATTAATGCTTCTTCTGCTGGATGGCTCATTTCGTTATCCCCCATCTTTACAGTCATCCTATCCATTCTTTTTTTGCATGAGAAGATGACTATAACCAAAGCTGCCGGAATGGTACTGGCGGTAACAGGAGTGCTGCTAGTCACAACAACAAGAAGTGGACAATCCTTCCAATTCTCCTTGAATATAGGCTTTCTCCTCATGATTTTGAGTACATTGAATTGGGCTGTTTATTCGGTGTTATTAAAAAGTCTAAAAATTCCTTATTCCCCTCTTTTGATCACGTTTTATATGAGTTTATTAGGTTTGATTCTTACCCTACCATTGATCTTCAGAAATAGAGGCTGGGAATCCCTTTCCTTTTTGACCTATAAAGAGTGGGCCCATTTGATGTTCCTTGGTATTTTTGTTTCAGGAATTGCTTATTGGTATTGGGGGAAGGCACTTGAAGTCTTAGAAGCTTCGAAAGTTTCAATGTTTCTATATTTGGAGCCGATCGCAACGTTGGTTGCTGCGGTTTTGCTTTTACAAGAAAAAGTTTTTCTCATAAGTGTTGGTGGGGGAATCATAATTATAATTGGAGTGATTATTGTTAACGGTCAGCTTGTGCCTATGTTGTTTAGCATCTTCAAGAAAAAACGTCTATAGGAGATGAGCTTTATGACTATGACAGGTAGAATGAAGATTGTTTTAAATACATTAAAAAGCCCATCTAAAACCGAGTTGAAAGACGCTTTATTACAACTACATTTGACACTTGATGATCTTGCTCAATTGCCAGAACCCTCCAAGGGAAAGCCTTACAATCGAAAGCTATTATATAAAAATGATGAGGTCGAGCTGCTTATGATGAATTGGTCTCAGTTGGAATGTGCTCCTCATGATCACGGCAATTCCCACGGCTGGATACAAGTTCTCTCTGGCACTTCCCTTAATTCGGTTTATGAGTTAAACGGGAATGGTTTACCAACAGAATTGTTTCATGAATATCATCATAAAGGGAAATGTTTTTATGCACCAAAAAAAGCCATCCATAAAATGCAAGCTTCTAACAATACAGATTTAGTCACTCTCCATCTTTATTCCCCTCCTATAACAGGAATGATTGTTTATGACCTACAAAAATGTGCGGCTTGTGTCGTATCAGACGATTGCGGCGCGTGGTGGCCCGCTGAACAATATCAAAAGGTCAAAGAGATCCAGCTTAACAAGGATTTTACAAAGAATGAAAGATGAAAGGAAAAGGCAACTACCACAAGTGTACTGCACCCCAAAAGTTAGAGTTAAATCTAATTTTTGGGGTGTTTCTTTATGGCTAAGTATAGTGAAGGATTTAAGTTAATGTTAGTAAAGGAGTATCAAGAAGGTAAATTAGGATTTAGGCTTTTAGCACAAAAGCATAATATGAAGGACCATACACGCATTATGAGATGGGTAAAAGTTTACGAAAAATTTGGGGAGAAAGGTTTAATTAAAAAGAAGAGTAAGGAAACTTACTCTGTTCAATTTAAGTTGGATGTATTAAGCTTTATGAAAAGCACAGGTTCTTCAGAGGTTAATACAGCCCTTCATTTTGGGTTAACTAACCCTTCTATGTTAGCTTCGTGGAAGAAAGCTTATTTGGAGGGTGGTGCCGAGGCCCTGGATAGATCGAAAGGACGGCCATCCATGTCAGGTAAAGCTAAGAACAGCGGAAATAAAAAAATTACAGAAGAAAAAGAATTAACGTACGAACAAAAATTGGAGAAAGATAACGAACTTCTTCGTTTGGAGGTAGAATACTTAAAAAAGTTGCGAGCTTTTCAGATGGATCCGGAAGGCTATCTCGAAAAGCACAAGCAGCGTTATCATTCGAACTCAAAGAAACCTTCAAACTAAAGGATGTTTTACAAATAGTCGGCATTCCAGAATCCTCCTACCATTATCAAATAAAAATGATGAAGAAGGAGAATCCAGACCAGGAGTTAGAGGAACTTATTCAATCCATTTTCGAAGAACATAATGGAAATTATGGTTATCGTCGTATTCAATTAGAATTGGAAAACCGTGGGGTTGAAGTGAATCATAAGAAGGTTCAACGCATCATGAATAAGCGTGGTCCTAAGGGAGACAAGTTCAGATTAAAATCACGTAAGTACAGCTCTTACAAAGGATCGACGGGAACTGTTGCCAAGAACCTAGTTAATCGCCGCTTTAAAACAAATGTTTGTCATCAAAAATTAACGACCGATATTACAGAATTCAAGTGTTCAGACAGTGTAAAACTGTATTTAAGTCCAATTATGGATATGTTTAATGGTGAAATTCTATCATACGGGATAAGTATGCGCCCAACCTTAGAATTAGCGCTCAAGCCTCTTGAAGAAGCACTAGAAATAGTAAAGAATTCAAAGTTCAGAACGACTATACATTCTGATCAAGTATGGCATTATCAACATAATAAATGGGTAACAACGCTCAAGGAGAACAAGGCGTTCCAGAGTATGTCGCGAAAAGGAAACTGTTTAGATAATTCGCCAATGGAGAACTTTTTCGGATTACTGAAACAAGAAATGTATTATGGGGAACCACTGTGCTCTTTTGAAGAATTAAAAACGAGAATTAAAGAATATATGATTTACTATAATAACAAGCGGATAAAGCAAAAATTGGCTGGTATGAGTCCGGTACAATACCGTATCCATACCAGCCAATTAGCTGCATAATATAAAACTCTAACTTTCGGGGGTCACCTCAAAGTAAGAGGTAATTGCCTTTTCTTTTAGGCTCTGTAAAACTCGAAACCTTACCGAGGTTCCAGAATTTTCACTTCCCTGCTATTACTGTTTCCTTGTATTAGTCTTGAAGACTTTGCAAAGTAAAGTAATCAAAACTTGCCTTCACATTTCTACCGCTTCCAGTACTTGTACCGTATAAACCTACATTATGCACATTTATAGTAGATGTAACAGGGTCGGCCGCTTTTTCCCATTTTCCTTTTGACCAGAAAAAAGTTGAATAGACGTTACCGGTTTTTTTAATTTTTAAATAGACAGTGTCTTCACCTGGATGTCCCGCCATATTTTGTGGTTTACTGTACTTTCCAGCCTCCTCCTTAGCTGTCTCAAGCTTCAAACCGTTATCCCATACGTGACCAAAGCGGATGTAATTATCTTCGTCCTGCCAAATATACAATCCAGCCTGTTCATTGTTATTTCGAACTGCTGCGTTCAGTTTTGTCGTAATTTCAAAATCTCCCGATGGAGCCTCCTGCAGGAATACATTCTTTATTGTATTGATCTTTTGATAGCTGTCACCCGCTTGGGTTGTGATCGTTAGATGACCTGGATTCTCTGTTAAGCTCCATTTGGCAGCGTCCTCGCGGAAAACAGCCCAGCTATCAGACAAGGTGGTAGAATCGAATTGGTCCACTTTCGCATCTTTATCAATTGGTGAATTCATTTTATCCTTGAAATCCATTATCTGTTTCGTTAAAGTATCAACCTCTGCAAATAGTTGTTCTGAAGTTATCTTTTTGTCATGGTACATCTTATTTGCATCTTTAATGAAGTTCTTTAAAAATTCCATCGCATCCTTGGAATATTCTCCTGGTCTATCACCCATTTGTGAAGCTTTCTGGACATCCTGTGCCTCCTGAATTTTTACTTTTAATAGATTACGTGGGGATGAGAGTTGAATTAAGGATTGATTAGCTTCACGAACTCGCTTTTCATCTACCTTGGTAATTTTTCTGTCATAGGTTAGCAGCCCATTTAACTCGCCTTCTACATCGGTAGTTTGAGTGTATACTGCTGCACTAAGTCCATTTGTATACATGTAACCTTTTAACGAATTAATATATTCGATATAATTTTTCGTGACTTCTTCGTTATTTTTCAGCATGACGTAATTCCATCCAGTAGTTCCCCACTCATGACCTGGTGTTGCTAATCCAAGTCCGCCATATTCTCCAATAACTGCAATCCTATTCTCTTCTACTTGCGGCGATCTTGGGGCTGTATACGTATGCCAGTCTAAAACATCACCAACACCAGCATCCGTCCAACCACTTGCATTAGAAACTAAGCGAGTTGGATCAAGGCTCTCTACCCATTTTGTCATCCGAACTGTATCATACTGTCCCCAGCCTTCATTAAAGACCGTCCATAAGAAGATCGATGGATGATTATACCTTTCTTGAATCATTTCATTAAATTCGTGCTCATACTGTTTTCGATAATCCACAGCACCATCCATACTCGGCATATCCTGCCATACGATCATTCCCATTTTGTCGGCCCAATAGTACCAGCGTTCTGGCTCCACTTTTATATGCTTTCGAATCATATTGAACCCAAGATCCTTCGTCTTTTCGATATCAAATTTTAATGCCTCATCTGTTGGGGCTGTTAAGCCGCTCTCCGGCCAGTAACCTTGATCCAAAGGCCCCATTTGGAAAATGAATTCTCCATTTAATAATGGACGGAGCTGACCGTTCACCTTACCAAGGGAGATTTCTCTCATGCCGAAATAACTCTTAACGGTATCTACTATTCTATTGTTATCTTTAACTTTTATTTGCAAATCATATAAAAATGGATCTTTTGTTGTCCATAAACGTGGCTCAGGTACGGGTACTGTAAACTTTTCCCCTGCTTTACCAGTGGCTTTGCTCACTTTCTTGCCATTTTTATAAACAATGGCCTCAATCGATTTGTTTTCAAGATTCGTACCTTTAACTGAAAGATTAACCTTATTATTATGAATATCAGCCTCAGTTTTTATGGACTCAATACTTGCTTTAGAAACCGGCTCTAACCATACAGATTGCCAGATCCCGGATGTAGACGTATACCAGATACCCTCTGGGTTTGTGGTTTGTTTTCCTTTTGCTTGTCCGCCTTTTGTTTCGTCATATACCTCGACGATCAATTCATTATTACTTTTAACTAGATAATCGGTAATATCCAAACTAAAAGCATCATAACCACCAACATGGTCTCCAACTTTTTGTCCATTCACATAAACAACCGTTTTATAATCAACTGCATCAAAATTTAATTTAACTCTTTCATTCTTCCAATTAGATGGAATCGTAAAACTTCTTTTATACCACATATGTTTTTCTGGTCTTTCAATCCCGGATAAAGCTGTTTCTACGGAAAATGGGACAAGTATGGACTCTTTTAGTTTTTTGCCTGTAGGAACGGTCTCATCTTTTAATGCGCTTTGAAATTCCCATTTTCCATTAAGGTTCATCCATTTGTCTCTTACCAATTGCGGTCTTGGATATTCAGACAAAACCTTATTTTCGTCCACTTTATCTGCAAATGGTGATTCAATATTGAATTGTGAAAAATTCTCTGCTCTATTTAGAAATGCTGAGATTACTTCCCCTTCCTTCGTAACGAAATTCCCCTCACCGTCATACTTAATTAACACTTGGTCTGCAGTTCGTTCGTAGACAGGCTCGACTGTTTCAATGACCAATGTCGATGGGTCATCTTTCTTTAAGGAAAGAGTTTTAAATGCCCAGTCCCGGCCAAAAACATTGATTTTAATATGATCATTCAGCCCGGTTGGCAAAGCAGCTAAGTCATGATTAAATGATAATTCAATATGTTTCCCATCTTCTAACACCTTTGCCTCTTTGATATTGCCACTTAAATTAGAGTTATCTGGAAGGAAGAAGGCACTCTTTGGCACAATTTGTTTTTGCACACTGGCGCTTGACCAGTACAGTTTTAAATTTGCTCCGCCAAAATGCTCAAAGTATTCAATTTTTATGTCATATTCTTGCCCGGCTTTTAATGAAATAGGTGCACTTTTCTGTTCGAGGTCCCATTTATCCTCCCAAAAATTTATGGCTAATTTCCCATCAATCCAGACTCTGAATCCATTATCGCCGATCATGTAAAAGGTGTAATCTTCAGTATGCTCTGGAACAATTTTCCCGGTCCACCTCGTGGCAACGTTATCATTTTGTCCTGTGAACATATCAAAAGTTGGGTTTAGATCAGGAAAATTAATGTTATAATCTACAATCGTTGTTTTCAAATCGTTAAAATCAAATTTCCCTTCACCTGAAGAGGTATAATACTCACCTTTAAGCCCATGGGCTTTTTCAATAGTTTCTGCATTTGCAGTAGCGGGGGTTAATGCGTTAAACCCGATTGCCTGCGTTAATACCACTGTTAAGGTTGAAAAACAGACTAAAAGCTTTTTTTTCATACTCCTCTAAAACCTCCCTTAGTTTACCTTGCATTAGAATGAATCGCTTTCATCTTGTCATCTTTAGAATCATAGAATCTATGTATTCATCTCCTCCTCTGTACTGTATTTCCAATTTCCACTTTAACAAGATATTTGTGAAAAAGATTTACAATAAGAGGTTTATTTTTGTAATTTTCCAATAATTAGTTTTACCCATTTCTTTTGAACTATTTTTTTATAAAAAAAATAGAATGGAGAAGCCATCCTATTTTTTTCATTATTATATTGCGGCGTGCTGACCTGTCTTTTCGATCTGAACACTAGGATCTATTGAGGAAATGACCTTCTTTTTCCCTCTTTTTATAACAATAATCCGTTGAAGTAAAATAAAGAGAAAGAGCAAAAAACCTACCGCAATCTTCGTCCACCAGGAACTTAATGTACCCTGAAACATGATAATAGTTTGAATGATCCCCATGCTTAATACTCCTAATGTTGGACCAATAAGGTAACCTACACCTCCAGTTAATAGGATCCCTCCAATCACGCAAGCTGCAATCGCATCCATCTCCATTCCCATTACGTGAAGCGCATAACCTGACTGCATATAAGTGGTAAAAACAAAGCCTCCAAGTGCGGAGCTAAACCCTGAGAGGGTATATACCAAAATCGTTGTTTTTTTCACAGGGAGTCCCATAAGCTTGGCTGAATGAACATTCCCCCCAATTGCATAAACATTACGCCCAAACCTAGTGTATTTTGAAATGTAAATCGCAATACCTACTACAATAATCGAAATAATCGCCCCTAAAGAAATATAGTTTTCACCTAAAATATAAATTTTAAAATCTGAGAGGGCCATAAACGTAGGATCTGTTATCTCAATGCTCTCTGTATTAATCAAGTAACATAAACCTCTAGCAAAGAACATTCCTGCCAGTGTGACAATCCAAGGGTGTAATTGAAACCTATAGATCAGGTACCCTTGCCCAGCACCAAAGAGAACTCCTATTGCTAGTGTCATCACAATGACCAAATACGAGTTAACCCCATGCTGCAATAAGGAGGCAGTAACCATACTGACAAAGGCAACAAAAGAGGCAACAGAAAGATCAATACCACCAGTAATAATGACAAAGGCCATGCCTGTCGCCACCACAATTAGATAGGCATTATCAATAAATAAATTAAGAAACACCTGTAAACTGAAAAATCCTGTAAAGGAAATTGAGCCATATCCATACAACAGGACAATTAAAAGAAGGGTCGCAATGATTATGATATTATTTTCATTGATACGAAGAACAGACTGTTTCATGCTTCACTCACCTTCTGCTTCATTTTAGGTTTTTTTATTAGTTTTCTAAATTCCTCTGACTGCAGGAGGCAAACGGATATTACTACAATTGCTTTAATGACCATCGTAATTTCTGGCCTAATTCCCATTGAATAAATGGTCGTGGACAGTGTTTGAATAAATAAGGCACCGATAATGGTTCCGCCGAGGTAGAATCTTCCACCTCGCATGGAAGTCCCTCCAATAACTACTGCTAATATTGCATCCAACTCAATCCAAAGCCCTGCATTATTTGCATCAGCACTACTAACATTTGAGCTTACAAGAATACCAGCAATCGCGGCACAAATTCCTGAAATCATATATACAATGAGGATGATTTTTTTGGGCTGAACTCCCGCAAATTTACTAGATGCCATATTAGCACCGATTGATTCCAAAAATAATCCTAGTGCCGTTTTCTTTTTTAGGAATAAGATGATGCCAAATACAGCCAAACCAATATAGATGGCAAAAGGCAATCCAAGCAAGAATCCCTTTCCAATATAACCGTAGGCCTCATTATTAATTGTTAATATTTGCCCTCCTGTAATTAATTGGGCAATCCCTCTGCCAACAGTCATCAAAATCAAGGTCGCAATCATTGGTTGGATTTCAAAGTAGGCGATCAATAAACCATTCCATAATCCACAAATAAGTCCAATAACTATTGCAAAAATTAACGCGAGGGGCACCGAAGTAGATTCAAGTAATGCTGCAGCCGCAGCGGCTGTAATAGCGAGGACAGAGCCGACAGAAATATCGATTCCTTCTTTGGCAATAACGAGGGTCATGCCAATCGCAATAACAAGCAGGGGTATCACACGATTTAGAATATCTATTAAACTGCCAAATAGATGTCCATTCTTGATCTCAATTTGGAAAAATCCAGGGATTAGGATGAAATTAATCAGCAAAAGAAAAAGAAGTGCAATCAGTGGCCAAAAGATTTTTGCTTGAATAAAGCTATTGATGATTTGCTTCAACTTACACCAGCTCCCTCAGCGATCATTTCCATAATATTGGATACAGTCATTTGTTCTCCCTCTAATTCACCAATTTGATATCGGTCTCTTAATATAACTACTCGGTCACAGCATCCAACCATTTCTTCTAAATCCGCAGAAATAAACAGGATACTCATCCCCTCTGCAGCAAGATTGAGTATTAATTTTCGAATCTCTGCCTTTGAACCTACATCTATCCCTCTTGTTGGCTCATCCAAAATTAATAGTTTCGGATTTGTAGCAAGCCATCTTGCAAGAATGACTTTTTGCTGGTTCCCCCCGCTCAAGTTCTCAATTCTCTGTTCCATGCTTGGGGTTTTAATGTTTAAAAGATCAATATATTTTTGAGCAATTTCCTTTTGTTCTTTCATCGAAATATAGTTGAAAATCCCCTTTTTGGTTTGAAGGGCTAACATAATATTTTCACGAATAGTTAATTCCCCAACAATTCCTTCCACCTTCCGATCCTCTGGACAAAAAGCCAGTCCCTTACCAATCGCAAGTTTCGGGTTCATTGATTTGATTTGCTCATTATCAATGACAAGGACACCTTCATCAGAAGAATCAATGCCAAAAAGTAATTTGGCTACTTCCGTTCTCCCTGACCCCAATAGGCCGGCCAATCCTAACAACTCACCCTTACGTATCGATAGATTAATAGGATTAATCGTGCCTTTTTTCTCCAATCGGTTCGTTCTTAGAAAATCGTTCCTTTCTTTTTTCACTATTTTCTTCTGGACAGTTTCTGGCGTATCAGCCCATTCTTTTCCAATCATTTTCGACACCAATTCCGTTCTTGTTAATTCATTTGTTTTATATTCTCCTATCAGTTGACCATTTCTAAGTACAGTTATTCGATCAGTTATTTCAAATACTTGGTCAAGAAAGTGGGAAACAAAGACAATCCCCATTCCATTGCGTTTCAGGTTTCGCATGACTTCAAACAGCTTTTTTACTTCATTTTTATCCAAGCTCGATGTTGGTTCATCTAATATTAAGACGCCGCTTGAAATATCAACTGCTCTCGCTATGGCAACCATTTGTTGAATGGCTGTGGAGTAGGAGGATAGCATTTGTTTGACATCAATTTCGATATTTAGTTTCTCTTTAAGCAATAATTCCGCTTTCTGGTACATTTTCTTCCAATCAATTACTCCCTTTTTTTTGGGCTCTCTTCCAATAAAAATGTTTTCTGCGACCGATAAATTTTCACAAAGATTAACTTCCTGATAAACCGTACTTATGCCCAACCTTTGTGCTTCCTCTGCAGATCTAGGATTAATCTGCTGGTCTCGTAAATAAATCCGCCCTTCCTCTTTTTCATAAACACCGGTCAATACCTTTATCAAGGTAGATTTACCCGCACCATTTTCACCCATTAATGAATGAATTTCACCCTTTCGTAAACAAAAATCTACATTTGTCAGGGCTTTTACCCCTGGAAAGGTTTTTGAAATATTCTCTGACTTTAGCAAATACTCTGCATTCATGGATAACACCTGCCTCATGTATTATGGTCTTTCGATTAGAAGTTAGTAATAGTATAAAAAATCCCAATTAATAAGTATTTAAAAAAAAGAAGGATTTTTTGTAAATTTCCATTTAATTTCATAAAAATAATCCCTAGGTCCATACCAAGGGATTAGGTAAATCTGATAAAATTTATTTAATAGCTCCTACGATAAAATTCCTTCTTAGCCTGCTTTTGATCAAATGTTTCTTCTGATGTGATAATTTTTTGCGGTATTTCAATTCCGTTATTTAAGTCTTTAATTGCTTTCATTAATTCAGGACCGAGTAGCGGATTACATTCCACAGTAAAATTCATCTTGCCGACGTTTAATGCCTTAAATGCCTTTAGGGTTCCATCGATTGAAATAATTTTAATGTCAACTCCAGGTTTCAAGCCATAATCTTCAATCGCTTGAATTGCCCCTAAGGCCATATCATCATTATGGGCATAGACAACGTTTATTTTTCTACCATAGGTTTTTAATGCCTCTTTCATCAATTTCTTCCCTATACCCAACGTAAAATCTCCGGAATAGGATTTTAATAATTGTAATTTTGAGTCCTGCTGTACAATCTCATGAAAACCCAGTTTTCGATCGACGGCAGGGGCAGAATTTGCGGTACCCTCGATTTCAATAATATGAATGGGCGATTTCACTGACTTTGAGACCGATGCCAGCCATTTTCCCGCTCGTCTTCCTTCCTCCACAAAGTCAGAGCCGATAAAAGATGTAAAGAGCGACTGGTCATCCACATTTATTTCACGGTCAGATAGGATCACCGGTATCCCAGCGTTTTTTACTTCTTGCAACACCTCGTCCCAGCCACTTTCAGTTTTAGGTGAGAAGGCTATCACATCCACTCCTTGATTAATAAAATCGCGAATGATTTCAATTTGTTTTTTTTGATCATAGTCGGCATTTCTTAGGATAAGATCTATTCCAGCTTCCTTTGCCGCAGAAACAATTGAATCGGTATTAGCCAGCCTCCATTCACTTTCTGAGCCGACCTGGGCGAAACCAAGTTTTACTCGTTTGTGCTTGTTTTCAATGTGAGGCACAATCCCACCGTCCCCATTTTTAAAATAGGAATCTACATTATTTATTGTGACTTGGTGGTCTCTTAGAATAATCTTCTTAGGGAGGCCCCGAGCTTCATGTAATATATCAATGGCATAGTGAGCGGCCGTAGTTCCTCCTGTTGGAGTAATATACGTAGTGTCAATGATTCCTTCTTTAACTAAATGAAGCCCACCGTTCTTTTCATTTAGCCCATCACTGCCAATAATGCTAACACCTTTGAGACCTAATTGTTTAATAGCTTTATAAGCACCTAATGCCATTGCATCGTTTTGAGCATAAATTAAATCAGGCTTAACTCCTGATTGGAGAAGACGAATGAGTTCGTCTTCTGCCTTATCTTTTAACCAATTACCAGTTATTGAATGGATTATAGTATGGCTTGATTCCATTTGTAAGGTTTCATGAAATCCTTTACTGCGTTCCTCCGCTTGAAGGGAGCCATTATACCCCTTAACTTCAATAATTTGACCTCGTTTATTTCCTAATAATCTAATTGCCTCTTTTGCAGCCATTTTCCCGTTTAATTGATTGTCAGAACCAATATAGAGAGTATAGTCATACCCTTTAACACCTCTCCCTAAGACAATGACTGGGATCTTTTTATACGCTTGTGATATCACTGGGGTTAGAATAGCAGCATTGTCAACTGACACGATTAAAAGGTCTATCCCATAACTCATAAGAGTTTGAATATCTTGAACCTGCTGCTCATCATTTTGTGCTGCATCAGTGAAGATCACTCTTGTATCAGCATGATTTGCGATTTCATTTTTAATTTCCTTATTCATTTGTATTTGCCAAGGTCCGTTTAAATTAGGATGGGAAACACCAATTAAATAGTTAACCTGTCCTTCTGAATTTGCTTTTTGGCTTTTAGTAAACTCTTTAAATCCTCCAAATATAATTAGACCTAACGCCGTTCCGAGTATGATAAGTTTAATTAAAACCTTCCTAAGTCTCACTTCCTGCTACCACTCCTATAGGAACTAGGTGAAATTCCCACCACTTTTTTAAAGGCATTACAGAAGTAATGCTGAGTGCTATAGCCAACCTTTTCGGATATCTCGTAAACTTTTAAATAGGGGTCATTCATAAGCAAAAGAGATTTTTCAATTCGTACCTTTGTTAAATATTGAATAAAAGATGCACCCAATTCATTTTTAAACTGCTTGCTTAAATAAGATGGGCTAACCTGAACACTACTTGCCACTTCATTTAACGTGATAAAGGGATCAAAATATCGCTGGTCAATATAATTCTTAGCTAAAACAACCATCGGTGACACATTTGTATGAGAGTTTAATTGACTAATCAAGTTTTGATAAATGTTAGGTATTTCTTCCGTGTTAACAGCTATTTTCTCGGAATAAACAATGGTCTTACCGAGGAATGTTTCTACTTTTTCCTTAATATGTTGGGTGATAGTCGTTAGTTCCTCTGCTCGATCAACAGGTAGTAAAATGACAATTTGTCCATGTTTATCTTCAAATATTTCAGCAGCTAATCGATTATTTAAAATCTCTTTGATAATATTTCCAAGTGAAAACGCTAACAATTTTTCACTCCAAAATTCTTCTGCTGTATGTAAATCAATATTCAAAAGTTTGATAACTGATACTCCGATAGTTCCATCAAGCTTAATATTAAAGAGATGAAATTCTTCATTAAATTTTTCCTTCGGGATTAGCCCTTCTATCCATTTTTGGAGAAAATCTATCTTTAACAATTCTCGATTACCCTCAAATTGCTTATCTCGATTTTGTAGATCGTTTTTACTTTTTAATTCCTCAGCCGCTCTTTCAATTACATTTTCTAATTCCATCACATTTACAGGTTTTAGCAAATAGTCAAATACACCTAATCGGACGGCTTGCTGGGCATATGAAAATTCGTCATGTCCTGTTATTAAGATAAATAAAGAATCGGGCAAAAGATTTTCTAATTGTTTTATTAAATCTAATCCGTTAAGAAATGGCATACAAATATCTAAAAATAATATATCTGGCTTTAGTTCCTTAGCCAGTTCCAGAGCAAGTTCTCCATCTTCCGCTTCTCCAACTACCTGGATTGAGAACTTCTCCCAGTCAATTGCAGCCTTTAATCCCTTTCTAATAATCACTTCGTCGTCAGCAATTAAAAGTTTCAACATAGAGAATCCCTCCAATTGATATAATAGTAGAATGGAAATGTTATATTTTGATTGGAAGATTTATTTTCACCATCGTCCATTCTTTGTATTTACTTTCTATCGTTAATCCAAAATCGGCGCCATACACCAGTTTGATCCGATCATTCACATTAAAAAGACCATATCCATGAGGTATATTTTCTATGCTATTCTTGCTATGTAAAACCTCATTTAATTCCTTAACTCTCTCTTCTGTCATCCCTATGCCAATATCTTTAACAGTTAATAGAAGACTGTTGGTTTCTTGTTCGACCTGAATTAAAATTTTCCCCTTACCCCTTTTATTCCGAATCCCATGATAAATGGCATTCTCCACTAAAGGCTGTAAAAGAAGTTTGATTATTTGATAATTGTTTACTTCCTTATCCACGATAATTTCATATTCAAGCTTTGATTGATACCTAGTCATTTGGATGATTAAATAACTTTCAACATGCTGTATTTCCTCTTTAATAGTAATAAATTCATTTCCTTTATTTAACCCAATCCTAAATAATGTCGTCAGTGCACTGACCATTTCGACAATTCGATTTGCCTTATATTCATATGCCATCCATTGAATGGTATCGAGCGTGTTATAAAGGAAATGAGGTTTTATTTGTGCCTGTAATATTTTTAATTCCGCCTCCCGTTTATTTTTCTGTTCGGTATAGACGACCTGAATAAGTCTACTAATTTCTTGGATCATTCTGTTGTAGCTTTTGCCAAGCTGACCAATTTCATCATTGTACTTGGAGTAAAAAGGTAAATCGAATCTTCCCTCTTCTACGTTTTTCATCAATTCCTTCAGTTTATTGACAGGGTTAATAATCGAACTAGTAAAAAACCAGGAAGCGATCGACGCTAAGAGTAAGGTGATGACCCCAATGATATAGGTATAAAATTCCACTCTTGAGACGACTTCTGTTGTTTCATCCAATGAGAATACACCTACAACTTTCCACTGGATGGTTGGGTAGGTGTTGTAGATTATTTGGTACTTATTATGATTAATGACTTTCTCGAGGGTGTGGATATTCTTTTCCGACAGCCATGCAGGGTTGATTCGGTAAACAATAGAATTTACAGGGGAATAAACCACATTCCCTTCTTTATTTAGGATAAAGATGAAACCACTTTTCCCTAATCTTATCGATTGAATGACCCTCTGTATAAAATCGAGTTTTAAATCAATTAAAATTACTCCAGTTACTTCATTTGTTTTCGGGTCCTTTATTGCTTTTACAATAGATAATAAATTATTGACCTGATAATTTGAGGTTTCTTTGATATTTCTTCCAACAGGATTACTAATTAATTGAAGCTTTTCTGGTGATTTTATCGCCTGCATATACCAATATTCATCGGTCAAGGAGTCCCTTGAAATCGGTATTGTCTCATTACTTGCAAACAGACCTTGTTGATTAACGATGAGGAGTCCTGCCATATCACCATGACGCTCCATATAGACACTTAGTCTTTGATTCACTTTTTCCTGCAATTTAGGATCTGGAACTTTTTCTTTCATAAATTGCTGAACATCAGCTTCCATAGATAAGTAATGGATAATATCATCATTCTGATTAAGGTTCTTTTCAATTTGATTCCATACCTGTTCCATCATTTGTACTGTATAGGAGTTAGCTTCTTCTTGAAGAGATTTTTTATAAATGCTACTTCCTAACAGGGTCAGTGTCATGACACAGAGGATAATAATAACAAAAAAGTAAAATAAAAGTTTAAACCGAATGCTCTTATTATTAAAATAAGAAAAAAGCTTCATATTAATTTTTTCTCCCGCATAGTATAAACCTATTATTATTTTAAATTTTCAAAAAGAACAAGGGACTATTAGTCCAATTATTGGCTAATGATTTCTTAAATAGTAAAATCGGAATTGCTTCATACGCAATTCCGATAATGATGTGTTATTTCCTAGCAGTACAAATTCACGATTAATACTTTCTGGACGGTAATGCCTCTTCCGCAGCATCTTTCCCAACAAAAACAGATTCTTCCGTTTTAATCCAACTTGGAATTTCTTTCCCGGCTTTCAAATCTTTAACTGCTTGTGCAAGCTGTGGTCCTAGCAATGGATTACATTCTACTATTATATTTGTTTTCCCTTGAACAGCCGCTTCAAATGCATCTTTAATACCATCAATAGATACAACCTTAATGTCCTCACCAGGTTTTAAGCCATATTCCTCGATTGCCTGAATTGCACCGATGGCCATATCATCATTATGGGCATAGACAGCGTCGATGTTCTTACCGTCAGACTTTAAGAACGCTTCCATAACTTCTTTTCCTTTCGTCCTCGTAAAATCGCCTGATTGTGACTTGATAATCTTGAAATTTGGATTGTCCTTTAATCCATTAGCAAAGCCTGTTTTACGATCATTAGCCGCACTGGCACCTACAGTCCCTTGAAGTTCCACAATATTCGCTTTTTTATCAGCACCGATTAAGTTAATCAACTCTTTAGCAGCATTTTCTCCTTCAAGGATAAAGTCTGACCCAATAAAGCTGGTATACAACGATTCATCATTCACTTTAATGCCGCGATCAAGAAGAATAACGGGGATCTTCGCATCCTTTGCTTTTTTCAAGATACTTTCCCATCCTGTCTCAACCACAGGTGCTAATGCAATCACATCTACTTTCTGGGCGATGAAGTTTCTAATTGCCTTAATTTGATTTTCTTGTTTTTGCTGTGCGTCCGAAAACTTTAATTCAAAGTCAGGACTGTTTCCAAGTGTTTCTTTAATAGACTTTGTTTCTGCTGTTCTCCATCCGCTCTCAGCACCTATCTGGGAAAAACCCACCACAATCTTTCCATCCTTCTTGCCACCACTTGCTTCTTCCGTTTTTCCATTTGTATTACTATTACAACCTACAAGCAAAAATAATGCCATGACGAAGATTAACAGACTTACTGTGGCTTTTTTCATCCTATACATTCCTTCATTCCCCCTTTTTGTACTACCTTAAAATTACAAAAGATCAAGGGAAAAGTATTTACAAAAATAGAGCACTTATTTGTAATTTTTTGAACTTTCTCATAAAAGAAACAAAATACCGCTGCCGACTAATTTCGAATACTATATTCGCTATAGATCATTCTCATTTTTTTAGAAATGAAAGAACCCAGTAATAAAATTAGCTGGGTTCTTTACTCATTTTGATCATCTGACTTTATCTGTTATTTCTCTTCAGGTTGTAAAGGTCTAACCACAATATTATCCAGTTCATAAAATCCTTGATCCTTCATGAACATGATGGTATTGACGCCTTTATTCAAAGGAACCTCTATTTTGGTTGCCATGAAGCATCCCCATCCCCGTGTGGATTGATATTTTATAGAGTGTACTTCGCCATTGACAATCACTTTTCCGATTGAAGGACTTAGTCCGTTAGCAAACCAAATATCAACATTATAATTTCCTGCTTGAGGAACAACCACTTGACTGTACTTCACATAACTGTCGGAAAAATCGATTCCGCCGACATAACTTCCTCCTGATGCATTGGGTTCATTAGTTCTCACATTCGCACGGAATACATCTGCTTTTTCCGCTTCATATATAGCTGTGCCTGTATCTGTCAAACTCTCCGACACTTCAGGGAAATAGGTGATACGAAGGTTTTGCGCTCCGTAAGGAACCAGGGTAATATTCTCGGTCGGCTCCGTCGAAAGAATAGGACCCACAGGCGGCTCGGCAGCTTCAACGTTATTGGCTCTTTTGCCCCAGGTTGGAATTTTTTTCGCTTTAGCTATCAACTTAACTGGGGACGTCGCTTGCACAAACGGATTCTCCGGCATTGGTTCGGTAATCACATCAATGGATTTCTCAGGATGCGCACGGTCAATTAGCAAGCCATAATTCCATTGATTATCCGCCTTCACACTGTACTCATTGAAACCCAGTGCAGACGCATTGAAACCTGGCGATCCCGCAATTGGCTTGGCTTTCACCTGCCAATTCTCATTCATCTGCAAAGAAAACACAAGCGGACCGCGTTCAATTCCAATCGAATTATTGATCCACGTTGTCGTTTTTAGTTTCATCGGTACATGAAGAACAACTTTGTCTCCGCTCTTCCACTCTCTGTTGATGTTTACATACTCTCCTGCATTCACACCTTGAACTGGCTCTCCATTCACCATAATAGTAGGTTTAACCGACCAAGCAGGAATACGTAGCTTAAGTGGGAATTTTACCTTTTTTGACGTGGTAATATCAAAATTCATTTGATCTTCAAACGGATAATTTGTCGTTTCCTTAATCGTAACATCTGCTTTTTTCAGTCTTGCTGATACCTGGCTCGGTCCATAGGCAATGACACCAAGTCCTCCGTCTGTCGATGCTGCCCACATATTCTTGACAAAATATGGCCAGCCCATATGCATATTGAAGCGGCAACACGGAAATCCAGAAGTGGGCGAAGGCATCATTCCATTGGAATATTCTTGTTTAAAGCCATGATCTGCATAGTTACTCTCCACTTGATTAGGTAAGGAATAATATTGGTGATTCTTGATTTCCTTATCCATGGCCCCAGGAAGCGAATTGAAAGTAATTTTTTCTAAATCATCGCCAATGTGCGGATCGCCAAGAATCATCGCCGCTTCCTCATTACTTTGCATTCTCTCTGTTATGGCGCAAAGTTCTACTCCCTGCGTGGACGATAAACCTGATAGCATTTCTGTACCGGAAGGCATGCCGGTGATTTGAGTATGATTGGATAAATTATTTACACCCTTCTTGAAGGCGTCACGATCTCTATTGGAATGTGAACGCTGGTAGTAAATAGCCGGCATTTTAATGGCTTCATTCACATTAACCGCATGGGTGGGTTGGAAATCATCTCCAAAATCCTGAAACTTATTATTATTAAACATGTCTGAAATTGGATAACCTTGGTCTGCTAGCGTATCCGCCAGATTGAGCAAGAGGGGTTCCTCCGTATGGTTGTACAGCCATAGAACGGTATCGATATTATCTCCTACCCTTATTTTCCCCCAATCCTTTAAAGGCTGATCCGGCAAATGAACGACTTGATATTGAAAATAGTTACTCATAAATGGAAGAACGCGTGCATCACCCGAAGCTTCGTAATAATCTTTCAGGGCATATAGTGCTACCATTCGCGGCCACCAATCGTCATTACTAACCGGCCCGAATGAACCATCTTTCCGTTGACTATCCAAAATGGCGTTGATCCATTTTTGTGAAGTGGCAATAAGACTCTCATCTTTCAATGTATAAGCAAGAGCGATCAAGCCTTTTAAATAATATACGGGGCGTTCCCAATCAGAATCAGATGCCGTGCCTTCAAGCCAAGCTGCATTTGTTCCAAGCTCGCTGTACAAATCTTCCGCATGACCGGTAGCTCCGTCACGCTGAAGCTCGAGTTGTTTAAGGAGCCATCCTTTAGCCTCAACCGAACCAAGAGGCAATGGCGTAAACGGCGTCTCAGCCAGTGGTTTTTTGTTGATGACCGGTTCTTTGTATGTTTTGGCCGGCACTACATAGGCGCTTGCAATAAAATCATCAAACGACGATTGAGTTTGGTGACTTTGCAGTCCAACTCCACCTTTACCGTAGTGGCTTCTTTTGTTATCGGTATATTGAATGGATGGAGTAACGGTATCGTTAACGTAAACCTTAATACTTTTTTGGCTAGTGACGACTTTCAGATGGTAAAACTTATTAGGCTCGATACGATCAAACAACTTTAATGATTTCAGAACCTGCCGCTTGTTATTTTTTAATTGATTAAGAGTCAATGTACCGTTGCTGCTAATTCCGGCATAATATCCGCGTACATGATCATCATCCGCAGAAACGTTTTTCAGTCCGAACAATAGACCTGCGTCTCCTGTTCCAGAATCCGCAGGAAGTTTGATATTGACTTCCAAAGTCATATCCTCTAACTGTATATCCTCAGCAACAATGTTACTGCTTTCACCTTTATTGCCTAATAGGATCCCTGACTGTAATTTCCAACTGCCGTCAACGATATTCCATGAGTTGATTGCTTGTTCTGGAGTAATGTCGAACTTATCCTCGAACAGAGTGGTACCATCCGTGGTGCTAGCCTTGAAATTATCATAAGTTGGCAGGGAATTGTACATTCTAACTCCGATGCTTCCTGTTGTATAGGTACTGTCGATTTGTTCAAGCACCAATTTATCATTTAAATAGACTTGTATTTTACTGCCAACAGCAGATACCTTTAAATGATAAACTGAATTAGTATTTATTGTGACGGCAGTCCGTTTCAATTCGTTCCAGTTGTTGTTCATACGTCCCAAAAATACAGACCCTGTACCATTTGCCGTAATGCCAACATAATAGCCCTTAACATTGTCAGCGCCAGGCACCGCGCTGTTGACCCGAAACAACACACCTGCATCACCGTTCTTATCTGCAAGGCTGATTTCGGTCTCCAAAGTAAAGTCTTGAACCGAAGTGTTTTGGCTGATAGCTTTATACCCGGCTCCTCTACTAACAGTCAACTTACCTGAATCAATTCCCCATGGGCCTTCAATCACATTCCATTTAGCATTAATGATTGTTTTATCGAAATGATCCGCGAAATAATCAGGGATTTTTTTATTTACTTCCGCTTTAACAGGATACTGGAAAACGCTTGATACAAATAAAGTCAGTAAAAGAAGCTGAACAATCGTTAATTTGACCTTCATCAGATTCACCACTCTTTTTATATTATTCTAATAAACACTACTCTTATTGTTTTTACGAAGCCCCTTTCTTTAGGATTTAATTGCACATTTAAAGACAACACTGCAAAAAAAATAGATTCTAATAAAATCTCTCATCTAAAAGATTAGAAAGCTTACTTCTTGGCAAGACGACCTATCTTCTCTTCTAGTTCAAGCGAATCCACCATGTGGAACGTATCAATAATGTAGCCCTCCTTGTCGATTAAGAACATTGTGGGCAACGCATGAAGTTCATAAAGATCAGCAGTGTGCTTATGCTCATCGAGCAAAATTGGGTACTGAAGATTGTTTTTCTTAATAAAATCTTTAATATTTTCAGGCTTTTCTTCGGTTGTCACATTTATTCCGTAGAAGTCGATTTGATCCTTAAACTGCTCATAGAGCTTTCTCAGCTCCAAAGCTTCGACAGAGCAGGCATCACACCAACTTGCCCAAAAATTCAAGACAATCGGTTTAGCGCTTTTTCCTCCAATTGAAACATAGGAATTATCTATTGATTTCAGTGTAAATGCTGGTGCTTTTACGCCAGATGATCTAGTTCCGTGGCCAGAATCAGCCTGATTTACGATCTTTTCCAACGCTTCTGCATCCAAACTCTTGTCCTCAACAGTATTTGCCTTTTGGGCTGCTGTATTGTTTACCGCCTGGAGGGTGGCAAGGGTTACGATGAGTACGATGGCAACAATGAGCCATATATTTTTCTTCATTAAATACCTTCCTTCCCCACTTTAATGATAGCGCTGCCAATATAACTTTGAGCGTAAATCTATCATAAATGGATTCCAAGCACATGTATTTGTAAAAAACCTAGAATTTTTGTGATTTTCGGCAAAAATTTGTGATGCAATGTCTTAGACAAACACGAATTTATTTCGTAACTAATTGACATAAAAAAAACAACCTTCTTTAATAAATTGATGGATTTAACGAACTAGTTCTTATTGAAAATCATTAAAAAAAGGAGGAAAAAATCCCCCCCCTTTTTCAACCTAATATTAAGATTTAATTAGCTGTAAAACGAAAAAGTGTCTCTAAATGACGAACTACTTCATCTTTATCCGCCTCAACAACTTCTAAATACTGTGGTTTATTAAACAATTGACTTATTTGCTCAGGGAATGTCTGCTGTATGTTACATCGTTCAACAGATTCATTAAACTTTGCCGGGTGAGCGGTTGCTAGTGTAACACAAACCTCACTAGAATCATTACATCTTTCATATGCAGCGACTCCACACGCCGTATGTGGGTCTAATAAATAACTCGTTTCATCATAGTACTTGCTAATCGTTTGCAAGCATTCTTCCCCTTCAACTCCATGTGCCGCAAAATCCACTTTCACTTGGCGGAGCTGTTCTTCGCTTACAACGATTTTTCCTTCTGACTGAAATTTCTCCATTAAATCCGAAACTGCCTTTGAATCTTCACCAAGTAAGTAGTATAAATAACGCTCAAAATTGCTTGCGACCTGGATATCCATCGACGGGCTGTATGTGCTGCGGAACTCACCAGGCTCGTACACGCCATCACGGATAAACCCTTCTAAGATATTATTTTCATTTGTCGCGACAATGAGGTTACCTACAGGAAGCCCCATTTTCTTCGCAAGATAACCAGCAAAGATATCTCCAAAATTCCCGGTCGGTACACTAAAGTTCACGCTCTGTAACTCCAACTCTTTTTTCACTTGGAAATAGGCATAGAAATAATAGACGGTTTGCGCCAAAATACGAACAAAGTTAATGGAATTAATCGCACGCAGATGATATTTGTTTTTCACATTCATATCTGCAAACAATTCCTTGATGATTCTTTGACCATCGTCAAACGTTCCCTTTATGGCTAAATTCAACACACTTTTGTCATCAACAGTTGTCATTTGTAATTCTTGAACCTTACTAACTTTCCCATGAGGATGCAAAATACAAATGCGAATGCCTTCTTTTCCTCTGACACCTTCAATGGCTGAAGCACCCGTATCACCTGATGTTGCTCCGAGAATATGAATCGTTTCACCTGTTTTCTTTGAAACATAGGAATATAAATTTCCTAAGAATTGCAGTGCAATATCTTTAAAAGCAAAGGTCGGGCCATGGAATAATTCTAGTACAAACATGTTATCCTTCACCTTTTTAACAGGTGTGACCTCTGGGTGGCGGAAGGTAGCATAGCTTTTCTCGATTAATGCCTTCAACTCATTGTCTGGAATTTCACCATCGACATAATAGGAAAAGATTTCGAATGCTAATTCCTGATAAGTTAACTCGGACATTGCCTCTAACTTGTCTGCAGAAATTTGCGGAATCTTCTCAGGTACTAATAGTCCCCCATCATTTGCCAGTCCCATTAGGACTGTATCAATAAATCCAATTTTAGTTACATTACCTCGTGTACTTACAAAGTTCATGACAGCCTCCAAGTATATTAAAAGTTTTATTATCTTAATTGTAAAACAAGATTCATTTAGAAACATGTGAATCCTATATTATTTTTGAATCAAAAATATATAAATTTTATTTTATACATAATTGAGCGAATAGTCTATAAATTGTCGTTTTAAAAGGCATATTTTTATCAATTACATATTTCGATAGTAGATTTCCTCATATTTACTCAACAAATAGGAGGAACCATCGTATTTCATAAGAAAGTGACGATAAAAACTCATCATACACATACAGGAATGAGAAGAATGATATTGAATTATACTCTTACAAGAAAAATAATCTTGTAACAAAAATAGAGAGGTTGTGTATTTATGATACTTTCAGATCTACAACCTAAGAAAAACTTCAGCTACATCTTCGTTCAATTTCCAGGCATGAAAATGAATGTTCCTATGCTCTCTAACGAAGAGGGAAAGGCGGTGAAAGAAGATGTGGCATTATGTGTCCAATTAAACAACAAAGAAAAGGTACATCAACTTCACTTTGTCCGCACACAAAGTATTAAACCCTTTGACTTCACCGAAGAAGGAATTGGAGCAAAAGCATTTTATCGAGTGGTGAAACAAAAGGAAACCTCAAAAAACTCACACCTGAATGAAAACGTAGATTTCGTCACGATTATTACAGATGAAGTAGAAATAGTACAAAGGAAAACAGAGACAGGCTATAACTTCGTCTTAGTGTTAAATAAACGTGAAATCGGCGTAATTGCATCGGTAGAAGAAGAAGTATTTCAAACAAAGAAAGTATCATTGCTAATCAATAAAGAATTGAATGAGCGTGACACCACTAATAAGGCTAGTAAAAAAAATATTTCTGTCCTTGGCAGGAGCGTCAACAAGGAGATTTTCTTAGGAGGCAATGCCTTTCAGGATATCGGAGTTATTAAATCAATCCGAATTCTTTTAGAGGGCGTTAAGAGAAAAGTTACGGTCTTTTCTCCTGCCGCATTAGATTTTATCGGTCCAGGTGATCGGAACCAAACCATTTTAATGATGAGGAGGTGTTGATAAAGATTGTTCTTTTTGAAAAAAACTTCATATTAGTAAAATCGAAACAATAGGATTAAATGGATAATCCTTTTCGATAGAATAAACTCTAGGAAAGGAAGAAATAATCGGCTGCAAGCCTAATTCTTACTATGGAGAACTAAATTAATCCATTTATTATAGGGACTTAACCAAGGTGTTAAGTCCTTTTTAGGTTGTTTTCGTAAAGAATGTGGTTATTTACAACGTTCGACCTCCCAGAAAGTGTAAAATCATAGTGAATTAATCTAAACTATCAGCGTAATTCGTAAGTTTATCAGCGAATCTGTAATTTTATCAGCGATTCCAAACATTTTATCAGCGAAACTTCAACTTTATCAGCGATTCCAAACACTTTATCAGCGAAACTTCAACTTTATCAGCGAAACTTCAACTTTATCAGCGATTCCAAACACTTTATCAGCGAAACTTCAACTTTATCAGCGATTCCAAACACTTTATCAGCGAAACTTCAACTTTATCAGCGATTCCAAAAAAGTAACAACTTTTTTAGAGACGAGTCCTACTTTAATACACGTAAATAGACTTTTGATGCCGTGAAACATATTTATTATTCGTAACCCAGAAGCGCCATGGATAGTCCCGTGCTTCTTCAGACTTGTCAATTCCGATCCTTTTCCCGGCTGATATGCTATCCGGACTAAGGCCTTTAGCAATATATAATGGAGGATGCGTAAGAGTGTGGCCATAGTCCTCCATGGTAATGCCCAATGATTTTGTCAGTTTGCCCGGCCCATTTGTCAGGCTTCGCAAGTCTTCCAGCCCTCTCCTGTTTTTCATTATCTCGATACCATACCGAGGTTCCAAGGCGCGGATTAAAACCGCTTCAGGATTTTCTTTACCACCGCTAACCACATTGAATAGGCAGTGTGTATGCATTAAATAAGTATAGGTAAGGCCGGAACGTTGGAACATGACCTCGGTTCTAGTGGTCCGCCTATTATTATAACTGTGGGCAGCCCTGTCACCTGGACCTATGTAAGCCTCTGTTTCGACAATATAACCTGCCGCCATTCCCACACTAGTTTCTTTTACAAGGAGGCATCCGAGCAGAGCCTTTGCCAGTTCAAGAGTCGGCTGTTCATAAAATACTTGGGGTAATGGAACGATTTCTTCAGTTATTTCTCCCATGTTATATGCCTCCTTTTACGTTACTATTATAATGCTGACGAGTTCAATTTTTCTATACTTAACAAGTCTCAAGAGGAGCTCCAAATTCTGATACCCCTCCGGAATATTTAAGTGTTTGTATTCCAATAAAACAATAAAACCAAAAATCCGTCGCAGTGACGGATTTTTAGATTTATTTTGAGAAAATTCTAACCTGTCAGTCGCACAAAAACAGTACTTGCCAAAACATTTTCAAATTAGTGGTTTAGGATATTAATTTTATTTCTTCTAGACTATTAATATGTTCCCGAACTGGAGTAATTTCTGTTATAAGTTCATTTTTAAATATATGTTGTAACTCATTTTTCTTTTGTTTAGCTACAGTTAATTGATTAAGATCTGAAAAGAAAATGAATGATTGATTTTTAAATTGCTGACCTTTCCTAGAAGTTGGATCATGTAAGTCGAAAAACAACTCTAATAATTCATGATAAGATACTTTCCAGGGATCAAACCATATTTCTACTATATCTACATTTTTCCCTTTTAGGTGTCCTGTTTGAACAGATTCAATACCTCGAAATCCTGTAATAAAAGCTTTTTGACTAAAAAATTCACTTGCACCAAATACTGCTCTTTCCATTTAATTTCGCTCCTCCTGAGCGATAAACCTTTTATCCATTTAAAAAAACCTCTCTTGATTAAAAGAGAGGTTTGTATTGTTAAATACTCTCCTCTCATCTTTCAAAGGTAATACCTTTGCAGGAATTAGCACCGTTCAAGCCAAAATTTTGACTTGATGGTTGCCGGGTTTCACAGGGCCTGTCCCTCTACCACTCTGGATAAGAAGTTTATCGCTATTTATTTTTTAATGTTTAGTTGGTTTATTGTTACTAACAATACCACTCACTAATCTAAAAAATCAAGCAAAAATTTAAAATAATAACCCCATTGGACGATAAGAAGCATATTTTACTTTTATTTTACGCTAAATAACCAGATCTCCTCCTGCGAAGAAACCTGGCTAAATTATAATCACTTTATCACCGTCCACTCCACGTGGACAAATTGGGTAAACTGTCTTTCTTCGGTGTCAGGCACCATATAAAACAATATTATTACTCCACCACCATTATTTAATTCCGTACCAATATGTTGTGGAACCATAGTGGGCAGGGACATTGTTTTCCCAGCCGACTTCGATGCCGAATCTTGCGGATGTGTTGAATGAGACGGAGTCGCCGATTAGGAGTCGGTATGCTCCCGTACTGTCAAATTCTGTCCCAAAGGCATTGACTTCGTGGGCAGTGTTGCCGTTTAAGGGATTGGTGAAGGTTCCGCGGTTAAAGTACCAGCCTGATTCATAGAAATCTTCTGTTCCTGTTCCATGAATTTGCGGAAGGTTTGCTTCGTCTACATATACTCTTTCGTCACCTTCAAGATAATTCCGTGTAAAGTCTTTCCCCTCCATTGAATGGGAAACCCCAACAATTGTTCCTTTTCCAATGGTATTTAAGAAAGTCCAATCCTGACCGCCTGTCACTTCTCCCTTGTGAGAAGTCGTTCTGAAGTAAGCGGAAGTCGGGTTTGAACCTAAAGCCTTTGCCCACTGCCCTGACTTGGCAAATGTCACTTCGGCCTTACCGGCTGTAATTTCTTGCTCAGATCCATTATACAATTCAACCTTTGCTGACTTCTTATAAGGCATTGGCCACCAAGATGTATACCAGCCTTCCGGATTTGTATCCATAGAGAAGAATAACGATTTAACGTTATATTCACCAAAGGCAGACCCAAAGAATTCTCCAACTGGCGAGTCCACCATCAATTCCCCATCGAAAGTGATTCGTAGTCTGGCATTTTGCAGAACATCATCTGAAGCTGCAATAAGCTCTGAATCACCAGTGGGAGGATATTGGTAGTCTCTGACTCCCTGCCATTTTTGGTCTACAATTTGGTAATTGTGGGCTGCTTCATCATCCAGGGAGTTTGGACCAAGATCCATGACATCCGTTTGCACCCATTCACCATTCACCTTTGATTCAATGAAGTAACTGAATTCATTAAAATCAACGTCAGAGGAAACAAACTTATTTTTAATGGTGATATTTTCTTTTCCAGCTGTTAATTCGGCCGGAATTTCAATTGTTTGATCGAGCCAGCCCTGTCCGGCAGGAAGTGGCCCCCAAACGCCCGCATTCACTCCATCTACTAATAGATTAGCTTTTTGATTTCCAATCACTTTATCCAGCCGGCGGGTAATCCGCACCGCTTCGTTTTCAGGATTAACGGCAGCAGTAAATTCACTATAGCCTGTAAATGCACGTCCATCATCGATAACCCGCTTGCCAGGAGTCGGACCAATGATTTGCGGAATTTGCATACGAAGCTCTGAAATACTTCCAGGATTATTCAAATTTGCTAGTGTTACCTTTTCACCAGGAGCTAACTGGAAATCCTTTGCAACTTTTTTAGCCTTCTCCTGTTCTGGTTTTGGATCCTGAGTACCTGATTTCTTCAAAAGTTCAATGACATCTTCAGCTTTATCAGTTGGATCAAATGTTTTTACACCAACAGCATCGGAAAATGCTCGGTAAGTTACATGGTAAAAATATGGATTGTTAGTTGTAACTACTTTCATGCTCTCTTTATATGGCATTGGAATTTTAATATAGACACCGCCGGATGTTTGATCACCATTTGCGACTAATGGGAATAGAAATGGTGCTCCCAATTCTCCATTCACAACAGCCTGCAAAGATGCATCCACTACTGTTTTTCCATCCAAAACAATCTTAATGTTTCCTGTTCTGGTTACATCTCCGCCATCACGGGTAAACCAAATCGATTCGACTTCACCAGCGCCTTCACTTTCCGCAATAACACAGCCTTCTTCATCCTGGCGTAAGCAGGAGTAAGTCCCTTCAAAACCGTCATTATTTCCGCCGTTACGATCGTAGCTCGAAAATTGCTTTGTCTCAACACCACTTTTTAGCTCATGAAGTCGGTCAAGCTGTCTGTAAATATCCCAGCCTACCGTGCCTTTGTTGGTAGGGGCAGCTTCCGTATTACTTTTTCCAAAGGCTGCGACCGGCATTGCTAATAAAATGACAAGTACAACAAGAAATGGAACAGTAAATATTTTTCGTTGCTTATTCATTAATTCTCTCCTCATAATCTTTTATTTTCCGCCGAATTGCCTATACACCTGCTCGGCATTGTCCTTTGTAACCTCAATCGTATCAAGAATCACTGTTTTTTCTACTTCCTCTTTGTCTAAGAGAATTTTTATAGCGCTTTCAATTGCTTCCTTACCGCCAGTCGGATAAATATACGTTGCGGAAAGTCTTCCTTCCATTACCGCTTTAAGACCTCCATCCGGAGTTGGCAGTCCATCAATACCAATAAAGATCATTTCCTTCTCCCGCCCTGCATTTTTAGCTGCAATGTAGGCTCCTTCTGCTGCCGGATCGTTATGACCGTAAACAACATTGATATCTTTATTTGCCTGAAGGATATTTTCCATGACGGTAATCGCCTTATCTCTTAACCAATCAGCGTTTTGAGAAGCAATCACCTTAACATTCGGGTTGCTTGAAATCCCTTCTAAAAATCCGTCATGCCGTTCCTGCTGCGGTGTCGAACCTTCTAATCCTTTGATTTCTACAACCTTACCCCCTTTTTCCCCTAACACTTTTGCAACATACTCACCTGCTTTTTTACCTATTAACTTGTTGTCGCCACCAATGTATTGCGTATAAGCATCCCCTTCTACTTTACGGTCAAGCACAATGACAGGGATTCCCGCATCATAAGCTTTTTTTACAACTGCCGTTAATGGTTTTGCTTCGTTAGGAGAGATAATAAGCAAATCTACCTTTTGCTGGATAAAATTCTCTACATCAGCAATTTGCTTCGAGTTATCCTGAGCCGCATCTGCAAATACAACCTTTAGTTCCGGATGCTCATCTGCTGCAGCCTGAATCTGATCATTCATTGCTACACGCCATGGTTCCCCGAGATTGGCCTGAGACATCCCAATCAAAAATTCTTTTTTCTCCTCTCCCCCGCTCCCGCTATTTGCCGTACTCGAGGTGTTTTCAGAACTGTCGCTACAGGCTGCCAGCATCAGCGACAACAACAAGGCAAAGCTCAAGAACAACCATTTTTTTACATCAATTCTTCCATTACTCATTACTTTCACCCTTTCACTTTTATATTTACCTATTAATCTATTATTTGTTCGAATTCGCTTTTTGAAGGACAACGGCGACAATGATGATTGTACCCTTGACAACCATTTGCAGATTACTGTTAACATTCAAGAGTCCCAGCATATTATCGAGGACGCCAAGAATGAGAACACCAACGATGGTTCCGAAGATGGTTCCGATTCCTCCCATCAGGCTTGTACCGCCAATCGCAACTGCTGCAATGGCATTTAACTCGTAACCATTACCATCATTAGGAGATCCCTGGCTGAGCTGGGCTGCGTGAATAATTCCCGCAAAGGCTGATAGTAAGCCGCAAATAACGAATACAAGGATCTTGATTCGGTCTACTTTAAGCCCCGATAAATGCCCTGCTGTTTCATTACCGCCAATCGCATAAACGTACCGGCCAAACCGGGTAAATTTTAAAACAGTAAAAAAGATAATTGCGAGCAGGATAAAAATAATGGCTGGTACAGGAACACCATAAACCCTTTCGGCAAAAGTACTAAAAGCGGAAGGTGCCAAATTGGCTTCCTCACCGTATGTGATTGGAACACCAATACCGCCTGACCAAAAGCGGGCAATCCCCCTTGCAATACTCATCGTCGCCAATGTAACAATAAAGGATTGAATCGACAGCTTGGTGACAACGAGTCCATTTAGCCACCCAATTAGTGCACCCATTAATAAAACAATTATAAGCGTAAAGACCATTCCTAAATCCTTGTTCATCATCAGGTCGGCTGCTGCCGTTGCGGTCAGTCCGAGGATCGCACCAACCGATAAATCAATCCCGCCGATCAGGATAACTAGTGTCATACCTATTGCGATAATCCCATTTTCAGATACAGAGCGGACAATGTTTGCCAGATTAATAGGGTCAAGAAAAAGGTTCTCACCATTGCGGACACATAGGATCGATGCGAGAATTACCACCACAATTAAACCAAGAATGCTTTGAAATCGTTGAAGCCAGTATAAAATTTCCTTCAAATTAAATTTCGTCTGATATTGCTCTAAATTTGGCACAGGAGATTTCTCAGCTGACATGTTCCTCCCTCCTTTCTCTTAAAGTGGCCGCCATTAACAGTTTTTCCTGAGTTGCTTCTTCCTTGCTGAACTCTCCTGTGAGCTGCCCTTCACAGAAAGTCAGGATGCGATCCGACATCCCTAATACTTCTGGTAATTCAGAGGATATCATGATGATACTTACTCCCTGTGATGCAAGCCCGTTAATGAGGTGGTAGATTTCAGCTTTTGCCCCAACATCTATCCCCCGTGTCGGTTCATCCAGGAGCAAAATATCCGGCTTTGTCAGGAGCCATCTGCCGATGATCACCTTCTGCTGATTACCTCCGCTTAGCTGCTGCACCAAAGAATAAAAGCTGGGAGCCTTAATCTTTAAATCATCCATTTGTTTTTGCCAGGCATCCTTTTCCATCCGTTTATTCATCAACATGAACGGGCTGAATTGTTTTAATAGCGGGAGTGACATATTTTCGCCAATTGACCGGCTTGGAACAATCCCCTGGCCTTTCCGGTCCTCTGTAACAAAAGCAAGACCCTGTCTGATTGCGTCGATCGGGTTTTTGATATGGACCGCTTTTCCTTTTAAAAAGATCTCTCCTTTTGTACTCTTTGGGTGAACACCAAACAAGCATTCAAAAAATTCGGACCGTCCCGAACCCATTAGACCGGCAATTCCTAAAACCTCCCCCTTTTTTAAAGACATGGAGATATCAGTAAGACTCTTCTTATTTCTGGTGGTTGGGCTGAATGATAAATGCTGTACTCTTAAAATCTCCTCCCCAAGTCTGGATTCTCTTACCGGGTACATTTCCGTTAATGTTCTTCCTACCATCATCGTTATTAATTGATCCATATTCGTCTCTTCGGTGTTGACTGTACCTATGTACTGCCCGTCACGAAAAATGGTAATCCTGTCAGACAGCGCAAATATTTCATCCATTCGGTGTGAAATGTAAATGATGGCTACCCCTGATGCCGTCAGCTTTTTCATTACCTTGAATAGCTTTTGTGCTTCTGTATTGCTGAGGGCAGAAGTAGGCTCATCCATGATTAGTATTTTTGCTTCCATTGATATAGATTTTGCAATTTCAACCAGCTGTTGTTCGCCCACGCGTAATGTTTTTACCTGCTGTTTTGGGTTGACTTGCAGCTCTAATGCATCTAAATAGGGCTTTGCCAGCTCATACATTTTTCGATAATCAACAAAGCCAAATTTATTTCTTGGCTCCCTGGACAGAAAAATATTTTCGGCTATGGACAGCTCCGGTACAAGCTGCAGCTCTTGGTGAATTTTTGCAATCCCAAGCTTTCTCGCCTCCAAGGGTGATGTAATCTCGACTTTCTGCCCTTGAACGAATATATCCCCATCATCTTGGCTCAAAGCTCCATTTAAAATATTCATGAGTGTGGATTTTCCTGCACCATTCTCACCCATCAAAGCAAGCACTTCACCTTCTCTTAAATCAAGCTGTACATTAGCAAGCGCTTTCACAGGACCGAAGGTTTTTGAAATTCCCTTCACCTGAAGGACCATTTTACTTTTCAACTTCATCACCACCTTTTGCTATGGTTTCATTATAGATTTTTATAAAATCAAAGTATTTCTACTATTGCGCCATTTTTTATAGTTTTCTGAAAAGAATATCATAGTTGAAATAAAAAAGACTTGCAGGAAATATCTTTTTCCGTGCAAGCCACTTATCTTAATAATTTTATTTTGTTATTTTCTTGCTTTCGAGAGTAAGTCTTTTCGGTACATCCTTATTTTGTAAAATCTTCAGCGCGTATTGAACTGCTTCCCTACCGCCTGTGGGATACGTAAAGGTTCCTTGCAGGATCGATTTCTCCACTAATTCTAGACCACCATTTTTCCCTGGAAGTCCATCAATTCCAACAAACTGAATATCTTTTTTTTCGGCTGCCATTGCTGCCCGGTACGCTCCGAGCGCCATTGGATCATTATGAGCATAAACAAGGTCAATGTCCGAATGATTCCTTAAATACGTTCGAAATGTATTTTCCGCGTTGTCTCTCAGCCAATCTGCAACCAATGTTTTCACAATGACAATATTTGGATGACCCTTAATTTCATTCTTAAAGCCCTCACTTCGCTCCTGTGCAGGCAGTGAACCAGGCAGGCCAGAAATCTCAACAATATTTCCTCCCTTTTGTCCAAGCAATTGAGCGGCATATATTCCTGCCTTTTGACCGATTAATTTATTATTTGCACCAATAAACATCGTGTAATCATCACTGATAATATCGCGGTCAAGGATGATGACAGGGACCTTTTTGTATGCTTTACGGATGATGGGGGTTAAGGGCTCCGCTTCGTTAGGTGAAATGATAAGGAGGTCAATACCTAAACCAAGCAGCTTCTCTACATCGCTGATTTGTTTTTGGCTGCTTTGCCCGGCATCGGTAAAAATCACTTTTGCTCCTTCATGACGCGCTGCCTCCTTCTTAATCTCCTCATTCATCACTACACGCCATGGTTCTCCAAGATTTGCCTGCGACATGCCAATTAAATATTTTATTTCTCCCGTTTTTTCAGAATTTACTGGATAGACGCTGCAACCTGGCAGAAAAACCGACGTGCCCAATAAGTAAACACCAATAATCAATAAAATAAATGGCCTTTTCCACACTAGTGCCCTTTTCCTCCCTTTCGATATTCCAAGGGAGACAAGCCAAGCACCTTTTTAAATACAGTACTGAAATAATGCTGCCCCTTGTATCCAACCTTTTCGGCAACCTCATAAATCTTAACAGTAGGGTCATTCAAAAGCTTTATGGCATGCTGGATTCGTTTTTGAGATAAATAATCAATAAACGAAGCTCCTAAATCCTGTCGAAGCAATCTGCTTAAATATGCGGGGCTGATGCCGATTGCATCTGAGACTTCCTGGAGTGATAAATCAATTTTGTGAAAATGGGTATCAATATATTTTTTAGTCAAGGCCACTATCGGTGAATTGAATTGCTCATTTTCAATTACTCTCACCAGCTCTTCATATGCCCCACAAATCCCGGTAAGCCCTCCAACGGACTCCTTTGCTTCTACTACTATTGGAAATTCCAGGATACTCTCCACTTTTTCACTGATCATTTTCGGTAACTCTACCCACTCTGACCATGATTTATTTGGCAGGATTGCGACAATATAATCCTTCCGATCCCTGAAAACGAGGCATGGTTGCCAGGACTTTAGCAAGTCTGTAATAACGTTCTGTAAAGCAAATAAAGCAAGCTTCCTTTCCCATGTTTTATCTGCACCTGGCAAATGACTCTGTTCTGCAAGCTTAATAACCATTATTCCTTGGTTTCCTTCTGATAACGTGATATTTAAATAGTCCATTTGCTCTTGGATATCCGATTTCGAAATCGAGCCATTCATCCATTCATCAAGAAAGCGCTCTCTTAATAAAGGCAGATTTTTTTTTAGCTGCTCATTGGTCCATTCTGAATATTTTTTCTGTGTAGTCCGAAGTGTCAATTGTTCAATTGCCTTATGTAATACACTTTGTAATTGCTCCTGAACAATTGGTTTAAGCAAGTAATCAAATACACCGAGTTTGACCGCCTTCTGGGCATAAGTAAATTCGTCATATCCTGTAATCACCACCACAAAACAATCCGGGTTTATGTTTTGAACTTCTTGGATTAACTCCAGACCGTTTAAAAAAGGCATACATATATCAACAAGCATTAGCTGAGGTGAATGTTCTTTTACCATTTCCAATGCCATTTCTCCGTCCTCCGCAAGACCTACCACCTCAACCTCGATCTCTAAATGATCAATTAAGCGTGCAAGCCCGCGGCGGATTTTAGGTTCATCATCAGCGATTAGCATTTTCCACATATCGATCCCCTTCTCCAATAATAGGATGCCATATCTCAACTGTTGTTCCTTCACCTTCTTTACTTCTTATATGCAGACCATAGTCTTGCCCGAAAGTAAGCTGTATCCGTTCGTTAATATTAAATGACCCATACCCTGGTTTATCTGTTAATGGAATTCCATCAACGAACAGGTCCCTTAACTCTTCCAATCTTTTTGGAGAAATTCCGACGCCATTATCACTCACCATAAAAACAATTTTATCGTCTTCCTGTCTTGCGCTTATCCTGATCCTCCCTACCCCGCGTCGGGCTTTTATTCCGTGATAGATTGCATTTTCTACCAATGGCTGTAAAATCAGCTTTAACACAAGGAGATTTTCAATTTCTTTTTCAACTGTAATCTCATATTCTAGCTTTTCCTCATATCTTGCTTTTTGGATAATCAGGTAGCTGCGAATATGCTCCATCTCTTCCTTAACACTAACCATTTCTTTGCCTTTGTTTAATCCAATTCGGAACAAATTAGTTAACGCGGCAATCATCTTTACAATTTCATCATTCTTCTCCTCTATCGCCATCCACTGAATGGTGTCGAGCGTATTGTATAAAAAATGCGGTTTAATTTGTTCCTGTAAAACCCTTAATTCAGCTTCGCGCTTACCCTTTTGTTCTTTATAAACCATATCCACTAGGTTCCGGAGTTCGCCAATCATGTTATTAAAACTTTTACCCAATTCGGCAATCTCATCCTGTGATGGACTGTCAAAATGGACGTTTAGATCCCCTGCCTCGGCTTTTTTCATCAGCAGCTTAAGTCTTCCCACAGGTTTCACGATAGAATTGGTAAAAATGATTGCTGCACCCATACCAAATAACAGAGTAACAATACTGATCGCTATAGAGAAGTTTCGGACCTGTGTGACTTCCTTAAGGGTGTCATTAAGGGAAAAAACGCCAACGGTTTTCCATCCGGTAAAAACGGAGGCGCTTACTAGTATCTGAAAACGATTACCTAAAATATTCTTCACAATGTTATCATTCTCCTCCTCAAGCCATTCGGAGTTTACACGTTGGACAATCGGATTTACCGGTGCATAGACGACATCCCCTTTTGCATCGACAATATAGAGGAAGCCACTTTTTCCAAGGGTTACTCCGGTAACGGCTTTTTCAAGAACATCCAGTTTCAAGTCCACCATTATGACACCAAGGATGTTTTCTTTCAGGGGATCTTTTATTGCTTTCACAATAGATACTACTTGATCAGCACTGTAATTGACACGGTTTCTAATATTTCTCCCTATCGGGTTGCTATTAAGATGAAATTCGGAAGGTGTTTGAACGGCTTCGGTATACCACGATTCCTCTGTGAGCGGATCCTTTGAGGAGCGGTACATTTCGTTGCTAATATCTTTATCATCTTTATTTACGATCAGAATCCCGGCAATTTCCGGTTGATTACCTTGAACATTTGTCATTAATCGGCTAATTTCTCTTTCTGTAGCTTCCCTTTCACTTTCTGTCGAAGGCGTCTTATTCTGCAAAAACGTTATAACTTCGGGTTCATTGCCGAGAAACTTAATCATTGTTTCAACGTCTTTTATGTAAGATTCAGTATTAATCTGGACTTGTTCAATCATTTGTTCAGTATGTGTGGTTGCTTCATCTTCAATCGTTTTACTTGAAACCCAGTTGCCGAAAACCCCAAGTGTGGTAAAAGGCAGTAAAATAATCGTAATAAAATAGATTAATAGTTTTGTACGAAGACCTTTTCCAGAAAACATCTCATTCCCCCAAAAAAGTAAATCAACTAATTCTCATCCCTTTAAAACGCTCCAGACTTTTCATAATATTTTAACATATCCGGACGGGTTATATAAAGATAGCTGTGTATACTGTTTTAAAAATCCTGATGGGAAAATTAGCAGCACATTGTATTGCGAAAAGGTGATAAGGACAATACTAGAAGCGGAGAAAAACGGTATCCAGCTCAAAAAGTCAAAGTAAGAATTCATGGAACGTCTGATTCAGGAGGGTAAAATCGTGTTACAGGAGGAATGGTAATGACCAAAGATGAGGTTGTCAAACTATTAATACTAATCGAGTCGGTTTATCCTAACTGCATAATCAAGGATGAGACGATTCAGCAATGGTTCCAATATTGTTCTGAAATGGATTATGAACTGGTGATGGCGAAGCTGAAAAACCACATTAGAAAAAGTCCTTTTCCTCCGGCTATTGCTGACATTGCTGTATTCTCCTTTGCAGAAAATGATTTTCCAGTAACATTCAAGGAATGGATGAAGAAAGGACGGGAGAGAATTGAATGCGAACGTGACCATGCCCAACGAATTCCAATACCTGAATGGCTTGTCGAATATTCAACAAGAAAATCTGTTTGAAGTGGTAGGCATTCTTTTAGCAAATAACTCTTAAAGTGGAGAAATATAAGCACATGTGCCCTCTTTATTGAATAAGATGGGCGTGAGGGTGTGATTCGATGTTTAAAAGCACTAATGTTCAAGAAGATTTGCATGTGATTGCTTCTCTTCAAAGAGATCTTAATCTTGCTTCGGCTGCATTATTATTAACAGGTCAAATTACAATAATTGGTGTATTTGTAACACCTGGTGAATTTAGTGTTTCACTTAGTGGTCCCTTATTTGGCAGAACTCGACTTGAAGGGAAATATGGAAATTTGTTTGCTACCACCATGATTGACATAATAGATGTATTGATTGCCGTGCTTTTAATTATCGATGAAATTCGAGTGGTCAGCTCTGTGGTCGGACCAAGCAGATTTTCAATTAATGTCAGCGGTCCCATTTTTGGTGCTCCGAAATATGAACCAACTCTGCCCGTTCTAAAGAAAAGTTTTCATTTCTTTCGTAAAATTGTTTCAAGGCATTTTGAGGTGGATCCCATTATTTTTAGAAATAGTTAAGGAGTGAGAGTATATGTCCCTGACTGATTTTCCAACGATTAAACCTACAGATAGTCAAGTTTTTGTTATTGCACTGTCTATCATTCTCTTTATTTTCTTTTTTACAGAGAGAAAAGAAAGTGACGCTCAACAGATGGATTAATCCTTGTTGCTATAGTGTATGTATAAGAGCCTAAATTGGTTAAGAGCCTGAAAGATGAGAACCTGATTGTTAATCGATCATGGCCTATGGGGACTGAATAGATTTTTAAGCATATAGTATAGGGAATTGAAGAAAAAGAGGTGGGACATCCTTGGATAATAAACAAATCGTGCATCATATGGACACAGGTATCATCAGCGAAAACGGAAATATTAATATCGGCTCCACGGTTCAAAATAGTCATACCGCCAACAAGAAAGTGGCGGGAGCTGCTTTTACCTTTGGAGATTGTTCAAATATCTTTCAGCTTCATAACCAAACGATTGTAGATGACATTAACAAGGAAGAACAAAGTGAAATTCCTGAATAAAAACTTATTTTAACCAAATGTAAAAAATGGGCATATATATATAACCAACGACAAGTTGGGAGGAGAGAACATGCCCACCAATATAAATATATATAGTATAAAAATCAACAATATATCTAATAACGGCTCTTTAAATATAGGAGATGCTCTCCATAATGCACCTACTGCCAACACAAAATCACAAGGGGTTAACTCCTCATACGGAGATACCTCACCAACTACCTCAGGTATGGAAAATGTATTCATCGATCCAGATATAAATGATCAAGGAGACATTGCAAATCCAGCTAATGTAAACTCCAAGCAGATATAAGGGTTTTCGTTTTCAATGAAAGGAGTTTTAAGATGCCCTACTTTATAAATATTTTCAACATTAAGACGAATGGAATTACCCAAAATGGGAATTTTGATATTGGAGCAACGATTCACAATAGTCATACAGCAAATACAAAATTTATTGGGGCTAATTTTTCATTTGGGGATGTGTCTCCTTCTTATTCCTTAATGGGCAATAGCAATATTGACCCCGATATTAGTGATCAAGACCAAATTGCAAATCCTTCACTTCCAATAAGTAACCAATTCTAAAGTCACCTTCTTGAGTAGCTGTCCCTCCCAAAAGTTAAGGACAGCTATTTTAATACTTAGGAAAAGCTGTAAGGGGGAAGCCTGATGGATTTTGAAAAAATTAAACAATGGATGGAAATTACACAAAAGTATCAAAACGGAAAGTTTTGGGAGATGGTTTTGGATGAGCATCGCACTGATGATCTAGAGGATGTTGAGGGAGGTAATGTAAATACCAAGGAAAATCCTCCATTGATAAAATATCCAAAGACTGATATTTATCAAACAGAAACAGATATCATCCTCTTATTAGAGATACCAGGAGCTATTAAAGAAGATATTTCTTTATCGGTTTCTGGTACGAAACTTACGCTAAGAGGTCTATTGCGGCCTCCAATGATTCAAGGTGTGACCATAAAGAATGAACGAAAATATGGGGAATTCGAAAGGAACATCGATTTACCGGAACCCGTTGATAGTAAAGAAATCTTTGCAAGGTTTGAAAATGGACTTCTAATCATTAGTTATAAAAGAAGATATACAAGGGAAGAGACAATCATGATTCGTTGACTAAGGTGTGGTGAGTATTATGCCTTTAAAAGGGAATAAATATCCACAGGATGTTTATAAAAGAATAGAAGCATTAGAAAATCATATAACAAAAATGAATACGGTAGAGGTATATCTGAAACAAGTGATGCAGCTGGAAAAGCAGCCAGGGTTAATGAATAGGAGCGATATTTCAATAGGGGAACGCATTAGTACAGACTCAGTCAAAAGCTTGGAAAAAAAGCTTTTAATCTTCGTACAAGAAACGATCAAAGGACAATTAGAACCAATACAGAATTCGATAAACAACTTATCTAAACGTATTTCCAATTTCGAGCATCGTATATCCACAATAGAGAAAATGTACCCTGAAAACATGGATACGAAAGAAACGGAAATAAAAGATAATGAACCAAATGCTAAAGAATGGCCGGTTGTTTATCAGGAATTCAAGGTAGAAAAATTATATATTGATAAATATGAACAGGTCAATAATCTAGGAAACTTAGGAATTAGAGAACTAAACGGACATTTAAATATTGGCCCAACCTTTGGTAACGGTTCTATCCCAAAGGAACTTGTTACAGAATTGATAGGGGAATTCGATTTACTGAAGGAAAAATTAGAAAAATACAACGATGTACAGGAACAAGGAAAGGATAGCATGGACAGCAAAGGTAACAAGGAGGTTCATAAAAATTGATGGGCCCAACCAAAAATCATACACGGTTAAAGCTGGGGGTTATTCATGGACACTAAGTGTTTTAGAATAAGGTTTCTCAATTACAAAGGCACAACTAGCAAAAATCCACTAGTTGTGCCTTATTGCGCACAAAACCCTCACCCGCTGAGATTGAAATAATGAGCACCTTTAAACAGTTTTATTTAGCCAATCAATATTTTTTCTTCTGCATATCTTACTTTTGCATCGTTCTTTTTCACCAAAAGCGCAAAAGCCATGGTTAAAGGACCAAGCCTTCCAATAAACATCATGATTGTGATTAAAACTCTACCTACTGGTGTTAAATCTCCGGTTAATCCTGCAGATAAACCAACTGTCCCAAATGCTGAAATCGTTTCAAAAAGAATGGAACTCATATCCGCTTTTTCCGTATAAGTAAGTAAAAAGAAGATAATAAAGATAAAAAAGATAGCAATGACCCCAATTGACAATGATTTATTCACCAATCGCCATGAAATTCTTCTTTTAAAAATATTGACATCATCTCTATTTGTAAGGACCGCCCAAAAAGCAAATATAATAATAGCGAAAGTCGTTACTTTTATTCCTCCCCCAGTCGATCCTGACGAGGCACCAATAAACATTAGAACCATTGTAAAAACCTTGGAAGATAGTGTCATTTGTCCTATATCAATCGTATTAAAACCAGCTGTACGGGGGACAACTCCTTGAAAATACGAGGCCCATAGTTTATCTTCTAACCCTAGCTTTCCAATGGTAGCTGGATTATGAAATTCTGAAACCAAAATAATCAATGTGCCAACAATATTGAGTATGAGGGTTACCAGTAAAGCTATCTTTGAATGAAGAGACAGCTTTCGCAACGATTTTTTTTGCCATATATCCAATATTACGGTAAATCCAATTCCACCAGTAATAAAAAGAAAAGTAATGACAATATTTATGGTAGGATCTCCCACCCATTTACTCAAACTGTCCGGCTCCAGTCCAAAACCAGCATTATTAAATGAAGATATGGAATGAAAGATTCCGTAATAGATGGCTTTCCCCCACGTCATTTCAAAGGACCATCGAATCGCTAAAATAAGTGCACATAGACCTTCAACAATCAAGGTAATACGGATAATTCGTAATACCAGATGGACAACTCCTGATAGTGTAACAACATTCAACGAATCTTGGAGCAGAAGCCGTTCTTTTAATCCAATTTTCTTACCTAGGATGATAAACATAAAGATGGCAATAGTCATAATTCCCCATCCGCCAAATTGGATTAATACCAGCAGGACAATTTGCCCAAATAAAGTAAAAGTTGTTCCTGTATCCACTACGGCTAGTCCTGTTACGCATACTGCAGATGTTGCCTCAAATAAGGCATCAATGAAATTGAGTCCGCGTCCTTCTTCTACTGTTGAAATAGGCAGCATTAACAAGAGGGTGCCAACCAATATTAGGCTGCCAAAGCCGAGTACAAGGATTTGGGCAGGATGTAGTTTTATTAGATTACCTTTTCTTTTTAATAACCTCACTATAAATTCTCCTTACAAGGTCCATAGGTTCTAGTCCCTTATCAAAAATTAGTTTACTTTTAAGGTAATTGGACAGCCGATTTAATCAATTTCCGAGAATTTCTGCAAGTCCTCATTTCCCCCAATCACAATCATGATATCACCTGATTTTAGTGCCCTTTCTGGGTTTGGAAGGATGTCCATTTTATCGCTATTCTTGATAGCAATGACTGTAATATTATAATTTGCTCTTAAATTCAGATTACGAAGATTCTGTCCATTCATACTCTCCGGTACTTTGATTTCTTCCATGCTGTAGTCCTCAGCCAACTCAATAAAATTAAGGACATTAGGCGAGGCCATTAACAAATTGGCCACCCTTTCACCCATATCTTTTTCAGGATAAATGACCCTGTCAGCTCCAACCTTATTTAAAACTTTGCCATGACTTTTATTGACTGCCTTTGCAACTACATGCTTTACTCCCAATTCTTTAAGTAAAAGTACGGTTAAAATACTTGCCTGAATATCATCCCCAATGGCTACAATCACCGTATCAAAATTTCTAATTCCGACCTCTTTAAGAGTCTGCTCATCCGTAGTATCACCAATTATTGCATGGGTTACAGAATCTTGATTGTTTTCAATGTTCTCTTCTCTTTTATCAATTGCCAGCACTTCATTTCCTTCTTTAAAAAGAGACAAGGCAACACTGGAGCCAAATCTCCCCATGCCAATGACAGCATATTGTTTCGACATCATTCATACCACCTTTAGAATTATATCTTTGTTCACCGAGAATGGATCCAGAGTAATAATAATTTAGGAATCTGCGGTGTAAATTTAGAGTACTTCTTTACATTAAATACCTTATATAAACATAAATCGTGGAAATAAGAATGGAAACGAGCATTATCGGGAAACCAATTATTAAATACTTCACAAAGGAAATATGGTGTCCTTCCTTGGAAGCAATTCCGGCTACAATCAAGTTTGCACTTGCCCCAATCAAAGTCCCATTTCCCCCTAAGCAAGCACCCAGTGACAAACTCCACCAAAGAGGATTTAAATCAGTTATCCCCATCTTTCCCATCTCTTTTATCATGGGAATCATTGTTGCGACAAAAGGAATATTATCAACAAAAGCGGAAATAATGGCACTCATCCATAAAATAAGCATAGTTGTCGCTGTTAGTTCTCCTCCCGTCAAGGAGATCGCTTTTTTTGCAAAAGCAGCAATTAATCCCGTATCAACCAGTCCGCCAACAATGACAAATAATCCAATAAAAAAGAAAAGAGTCGTCCATTCAATGGATTCAAAAGCTTGCTCCAAATATTTTTCCCCTGTAAATAAAAGGAGAAAGAATGCACCAATTAAAGCAATAGTAGCTGTTTCAATATGTATAAACTGGTGGAGAAAAAAACCTCCAATGGTGAGTACAATAATAAACAAACATTTTTTTAATAATGGAGGGTTTTTTAAGGCATCACCGGGATTTTGAGCTAATAAATGCTGGATTAAATCATCAGTTGTTTTTAAATGTTTTCTGTAAAGGATTGTAAAAATAAAAATAGTTACGATAAAGATAATAGCAATGACAGGTGCAAGATTGTTAATAAACGAAAGAAAAGTTAACTCCTTAACTGCACTTCCCATCATAATATTAGGAGGATCACCAATCATCGTGGCGGTTCCACCAATATTGGAAGCAAATATTTCCGAAATAAAATATGGGATGGGATTCACTTTTAATTGGTTAGTAATGCTTAGTGTAACGGGAACAACAAGAAGCACTGTGGTAACGTTATCGAGAAAAGCGGAAGCAAAAGCTGTAAATAAACTTAATACAACCAAAATCTTTATTGGATCTCCTTTTACTTTCTGGGCCAGCCAAACTGCAATAAACTGGAAAACCCCCGTCTCAGCTGTGATTCCGACAATAATCATCATCCCCACTAACAGCCCAATGGTATTGAAATCAATGTGGTGGATTGCATTCTCCTGATCTAATACACCGAAGGCAATCAATAATAGCCCACCAAACATGGATATAATCGTTCTGTGTATCTTTTCTGATATTATTATTGCGTAGGTAAGAAGAAAAATAATTAGCGCAATTAATTCCTGTGATTCCAAATAACGAACACTCCTTTATCCAACATTCAACATATTGATTTTTAATACAATCATAGGTTTTACACAAATTCGAAAATTTATCAAGAATATTCAACTACACTGTGGCTATCCCCCCCCCCTCAAAAAAACCACCCTCATATCAGGTGGTTCTCAGGAGCCTTTAATTAATCCTTATAAATTTCAAAATAACTAATTGCATCATCTGGTAAGACAAACATTTTGTATTTCATCCTATACCATTTTCGATATGAACAGGAATAATTTGGGTAATGCTCTTTGAGTTTACTAAAACAATCCTAAATAATAGGCTATAGCGAAAGGAGTTTGAATGATTTTTAATTTCCTCAGGTACATTAAATAAAAATTGAATGGTTTGTGTTTTATTAGGTAAACAATCATGGGAACACAATACGGTATAACTATTTAGAGTTTCCTCTTTATTAGAATTAATTTCTGTACTAATTAAATCAATATCATATCTTTTTATTTTATTTTTCAATAAGCTGCCCTTGACCTCTAATGTACCGTTAATATTGCTGCCAGCCTCATACACTTTTTTATCTAAATGTATACTTGTTTTGGGCATAACAATATTCATTTTCATCATATAATCATTCAACATCATTTTATTCCCCTATTTTAGTTATTTTTATGAGGTAACTCCATCTATTTTGAAATGAATGGACTGTAAAACTAAAAATAGACCAATGTTTACCTTTTCCAAGATTGAAAACAAAGTCCTATTAATGGCTATATCAAAATTAATAGACAGCCAAACAACCTTTGCTAATCAATGTAATTGGAGAAAAAGTAAACATGGTCTACCTAACACCCAGCAAGCATGATTGCCCTCTTTGTGTTCTGTCTTCCAAGCAGCTTCTTCAAAAAATAGGCACAAATAAAAGACCTACTTTATTATTCAGGCTGCTCTCTTGCTACATAAAGTGCTTATGGAACAAAAAAACCTCCTAAAACAGGTGGTCTTTAGACCTCCTTCGCTTTAGCCGACGAAGTTAGCTGACGGGTAGGATGGCGAAAGAGTTTCTCATCCCTTCTGTGTTTACAGAATTAACCCCACATAAAATGGTTCCTCCGTTCCTGAGCTGTCTCAGGATTAGGCCGATATATATTAAGTTATTATTTCATCATGAGACTATGTTATTCCTGAACATTTTATTTGTAAACAGTTAATTTTACTCAAAAACGGTTAAATTCTATTATAATTTAATAAAAATATCCTGTTTCCTCTTGTTTTCTTTTACTTTTACGTTTTTATATGTATTAAACCAAAATGAATATAAAAAAATCCCCTGTCATTGAGTAATGGTAAACTTGTAAGTTTCTATTGACATTTTAATAAATACAAAAGTAAGATAATGTCCATAAAGTTAAAAAGTTACAATTCATTTATACGGGGGTAAAGAATGCCTTGTTCTAAAAAGAAACTGGAAGCGGAGATCAGCTCAGCCTTTATAAAATTTCAAAGAGAATTACTTGGTCGTGGTCCTCAAGAGGCAAAGACATATATTGTTCAAGATATGGTAATAACTAGATTCAAAGGAGTATTAACTACAGAGGAAAAACATCTAGTTACCCATGACACAGGAAGAAGATTGGTTAAAAAAATGAGACAAGTGCTTCGTGAAATGTACAGCAATGAATTTGAAAAGATTGTGGAAAACCTGACTGAATGTAAAGTCCTCTCCAGTCATAGTGATATAAGCACAAAAATGGGAGAGAGAATTGAAGTATTCATTGTTGATAAAGATTTAGAAAAGATTTTAGTAGAGTAGTTCATTACTAATTTATTAATATATGTTAATTGAAAGAAGGCACCTTTTTTATGAATTTAGAGTGCCTTCTGTTTTGTTATGTTCATTCATCGCAGCTGCTGACTTTTGATATGGCTAATCCCTTAAAGGTGTACTTACCCTAACTGGCGTTTAAATTGTTTACTGGCGAAGAAGTAAGCGATGACCATGATGCCGACGCACCAGGCAAGCGCGATCCAGATATCGTTGCCAACAGACCCTTCATACAAGAGGGCACGAATCGCATTCACGATTGATGTCACGGGCTGGTTCTCAGCGAACGCACGGACAATTTTAGGCATGGTTTCGGTCGGAACAAAGGCCGAACTGATAAATGGCAGGAAAATCAGCGGGTACGAGAAGGCTGTCGCCCCTTCCATAGACTTCGCTGTCAAGCCGGGAATGACCGCCAGCCATGTCAGCGCCAGTGTAAACAGCCCGAGTATCCCAGCTACCGCGAGCCACTCCAGGATACCAGCGCTGGAACGGAAGCCCATCAAGAGCGCGACGAGGATCACCACCACGACAGTAAGCGCATTGGAAACAAGCGATGTCAATACATGAGCCCATAATATCGACGAGCGCTTGATCGGCATGGTAATGAAACGCGCCATCAGCCCGCTCTTTACATCCCCAAACAGCCGGAAGGCAGTGTAAGAGATGCCGGATGCGATAGCCATCAGTAAGATTCCCGGCAATAAATAATTGACGTAGTTTTCCGTTCCTGTCTTTATGGCGCCGCCAAATACGTAGACAAACAGCAGCATCATCGCAATCGGCGTAATCGCCACCGTGATAATCGTATCCGGGCTGCGCATGATGTTGCGCATTAACCGTCCTAGTAAAACCCCAGTTTTGCTTTTCATTTACATTTCCTCCTTTTTGCCAATGATCGCAAGGAAAATTTCCTCCAATGTCGGCTGCTTCTCAATATACTCCACTTTCGCTGGCGGGAACTTCTCTTTGAGTTCCGCAAGGGTACCTGTCGTGATGATTTTTCCGCCATGCAGGATGGCGATGCGGTCCGCTAGTTGTTCGGCTTCCTCCAGATACTGGGTCGTCAGCAAGATGGTCGTGCCACTGCCGGCAAGCTCCTTAACGGTATCCCAGACTTCAAGCCGCGCTTCAGGGTCAAGCCCTGTCGTCGGTTCGTCAAGAAAAATGACTGCTGGCGTACCGATCAGGCTCATGGCGATGTCAAGCCGGCGCTTCATCCCGCCGGAATACTGGTCCGCCCGACGGTTAGCCGCATCGGTCAGGCTGAATTTGGCCAGCTGATGGTCGGCGACTTGTGCGGGATTGGAAACTCCCCGCAACTTGGCAATCATCATCAGGTTTTCCCTTCCTGTTTGCATACCGTCTAAAGCTGCGAACTGCCCGGTCAGGCTGATGCTCTGGCGAACATGATCCGATTGCCGCTGGACGTCATAGCCGTAAATACTTGCTTCGCCGCCATCGGACTTCATCAGCGTCGAGAGGATGTTGACTATCGTCGTCTTGCCCGCTCCATTTGAGCCCAGCAGTGCGAAAATTTCGCCGCGCCGTACCTCAAAATCCACCCCCTTTAAGACTTCCTTGTCTTTAAAGGATTTTTTTAACCCTTTTACAGAAATCGCTGCATTGTTCATACTTTTTTCCTCCTTATAAAAAGCGCCTTGCGGTGCTAGATTGCCTAAACTCATCTATTTAGTCTCACTGATAATCTGTATAACTTATTACTGAGTTAAAAATATAACTGAATAGCGAAGGCGGCAATTCATATTTGTAACCTGCTAATCAGTCGGTATTATCTATTGAATTTATTTTTTTCCCAAACGCTCCATGATACTCTGATTCAAATCTTCACGATACTTGGCGAAATAGGTTTTAGCGTTTGCCACTAGTTCGTCGGCAAAGGACGCCACGTCGTCCCCAGTGATTTCCAGCACTTGTCTGCCTTCCGCCGCACCGGCTTCGAATAACTCGATTAATTCATACTGCATGTGCAACATATCCATCCCGTTGCCCGCTGCGAATTTCCACATGTAGTTTTGAATTTTCTTAAATACAAACTGGTAGTCCTCTGGCAGTGCTTCAACCCGTGCCATCATCATCTTGTATTCTTTTTTATCACCAATCAATTTTTTGAACATTTCCATCATGTTAATTTTCCTCCTTTTTTATAAAGCTGAACATGACACTCCAAAAATATCAGACGGAATATCTTATGAAGCTAGATTGACTTTAAGACGTTGATTTTTGATGATACAAAATCCCATTTTTTCCAAAACAATTCAAGTTCCTGGCGGCCAGCCTCATTAAGTGAGTAAAACTTGCGGGGCGGCCCCATATCTGAAGGTTTTTTTTCAATGGTCACCAGCTTTTTCTTTTCTAATCGCACGAGGATCGTGTAGACCGTTCCTTCCACGACTTCGGTAAACCCAAGCTCATTTAGACGTCGGGTAATCTCGTAGCCATAGGTTTCATGGCGGCTGATGATTTCCAGCACGCAGCCTTCCAGCGAACCCTTTAGCATTTCAGTTAAATTTTCCATGTTCAGAGCGTCCTTTCAGTTAAATTTTCCATGTTAGTAGCCTCCCCTATTTTGTCTGACTTATATTCAGTACAACTTAGTACTAAGGGAAATTTTTACTGAATATCTTTTGGGAAATCCCGCTATTCAGTATTACTTATTACATGTATATCGTAACACCGAGTAGCAGGGGTGTCAACAATTTTTCTTAAAAATATTTTTGCAACCTCACTATTAAGTGGTGTCAGTATCCAGTGTGACTTACTACAGGTATATCGTAACACGTAGTAGAAAGACTGTCAACTGGATTTTCTAAATATCAACAATGATTCTTTATGAAGATAAGTGTCTTCTTTCCATCTTCACTTCCTGCAAAATGTGCAGGCACAACTAAAAAAAGCTTTAGAGGAATAACCCTCTAAAGCTTTCTCCAGACTATTTTAAGTGCCTACACTATCTGGTACATTTATAGAAATCCAATCATTGTGTCATCTTACCGAAGCTACCTCAGCTCCCTGGTAAATCCGAAATGCTGGAACGATCGTATCCGAAACAATTTCTTTTCCTTTTTCACGAATGAAATCCAATTTATAATAGGCATCAAATCGTTGGCTTATTTCCGTTTTCACAAGTTCGGGCGGAGTGACGACGATGAATTGGAACTTCAGTTTTTCAGCAACTGAGAATATCGGATCTAGGACATGTGCTGACGCAGCTTGTCCGAACGGATTATCACAGACTAATGGAACCCAGCTTTGATCTGATTCGTTCTTAACTGATAATAGCATCATCATCATGACCATTCGAGCAGAAAGCTTTTGTCCTCCACTGCCATCGGATTTCGTCTTTGAACCTTGATTAATGGTCTGCCAGGTTGAATAATGCTCTCTTTGTGGTTTCCCATACATAAAGGCATTATCCGTTCTCATATTATAGACAAGCAGCTCAGGATATCGATTTCGTAGTGAGACAAACAAAATTTGTTCATCGCTAATGAGCTGTTTTATTTCTTGGTCTACGGCTTGATTATGATTATCAATCGTATCAAATTGTTTGGTAATTTTGTTAATGGCAGCTACAAAATGCTGCTTCAGCAGCGACTCGATATCTTCAGCCTTTTTAGGTAAGATGTCTTCTTTTAGCTGGACGAGCGGAAACGATCCTCGTTCATTTTTCAGCTTCATTTTTGCAATCATGGAACGAATGGCCTCTGAAATGCTCATGACCTTCATACTGGCACGGCTGGCCCAGAAGTTTTGAGCCTTTTCTGCCCTTTCTTTGTCGCGTTCTAATTGTTCCAATCCACTTTGCGAAAAACGCTTCATATTTTTAACGACGCTTTGTATATGTGAATAATGCCGTGTATCCATATGGTCTAATGTGGTTAATACTTCATTCTTAAAACGAATCTCCCAATCTTTGCCTTCAATCGTTAACTTTAAATTACGCAATGATTGTTCGATTTTCGCATGCTTCTCTTGGCCTTCTTCCTGAATCGCTTGATGTTTTTCACACCAAGTTAAGATACATGCTTTACCTTGACTCTTAATCTTTTCTAAATCTGCATCAGTAAATGCTGCCGCTTCCTCCTTTAGGATAACGGATAATGTTAGCATGTCCCCTTCATAACCAGCAATGTTGGTGTTTGTTTCTTTTAGGCGCTTTTCAGCCTGCTTTACTTCCTCGATCGTTTGTTTCGTTTGGTCTTTTATTGCTACTGCCTTTATTTCTAAGTCAAGGTCTTCCCAATCTTCAGGCTGTTTTTCATGCTTTGCCACTTTCTTTCCTGACTTGTCACGCTGAACAACGGCAAGCTTTAAGGAAGTTTCAGCGACTGTTACCGCCGTTCCTTGTTCCCGTTCTTCTTTATCCGCTGACTTTGCTTCCTTTTGTGCAGTTTGGAGCATATTTTCTAATATACTTATAGGTTCTTCTGGTTCTGGAGCGTCCTTCCACTCCTTGTTGTGAGTATCAAGTTTTTTCTCTAATTTCTTTTGTTGCTTTTGTTCTGTCTCTTTTTTTGCTTGAATAATTAGTAATTCTCTAGCTTGTTCTTCTTTTGATTTTTGAAGCTGTTTTAACTCTTGCGTGCTTCCATTAATCTCCTCTAATAAATGAGCCGATAAACGAGGAACATCTTCACATTGCTCCGCTTTTTCATCAGCAGGAAAAACCGCTGCTTCAATAAAGAAGGCTATCTCCTTGATATTTTGTTCGGTTGTAACTTTCCATTCTAAATAAGTTTGATTCCACTTGTTTTGTAGTTCTACTATATTTTGATGCTCTTTTCCTATTTCTTGCTGCGCTACATTTAAAGCTTCCTTTTGTTTCTCTTTTTCTAATTTCACACGTTTATTTTCTTGATAAAGAGCCTTTGCACGATCAAAATCCTCGATTGTTTCTACATTTCTTGTAAGCTTTTCTATCTTTCCCTTTGTAGTCTCCAACTGTTCTTTTAGCTGAAGCTGCAATTCTTTTTCTTTTTGCTCTTGTGTTGTGATTTCCTGTAATTTCGTCTTCTTAGAAAGAAGGGTGTTCTGTTCGAGATTTAAAGCTTTCTCAAGATCAACAGCCAGCTCACTTGATAAAAATCGATCGATTTCTTTTATAATACGACGTAATGATGTTTCTGTTTTATTAATTTCAATCAGTGTATCTTTCTTTTCTTCTATTTGTTTAGCAATCCTAATTTTCCAGTTGGTAAATTGATTTTTATCCGTTAATAGCTCTCTTTCAGTTCCGTTAATGACCACAAAGGATGGATGGTGATTTTCACTGTTCATTTCCTCACGTAAGAAAATCGGAACAGGACTTTTAAACATTCTTCCTGAAAGAACCTGCTGATTAATTTTTTGCCATTGCTGCCCGTTTACAACTAAACCATATGGAAGGAGTGGATACGTCATAAGATAGCTCGTGATATCTTCTCTGCTTAAAGATTGGAGAAATTGGCTTCCATAAAATACATCAATGCCAGTCTTTTCGTCGATCCATTCCTTTAATTCTTTTACATCTTTATTGGGAATCCAAAAGTGCTCATCATTTAAGGAATGGTCCAGTTGTATTTCCCAAAGGTCTTTTTTAATTTGTTCACCTTGTTCTCGATTATTGCTTAGAATATCTTCAATCTGTATGGCATATTTCGAAAGAAGCGCATGGGTTAACGGTACTGTGACATCATCTAATAACCCATGAAGCCGATCTATTAGTTTTGCTTCTTTATGCCTTTGCTCTTCATTTGCTGCCTTTAACTCATCACATTTTTCTTCTGAAAACTGAATTGATTGGACGAGCGTACCATGTGAAGTGGCAAGTTGATTTTGCCGTTCACTAGATTCTTTATCTTTTGCTTGCAGCTCTTCTAAATTAGCTTTTTTCTGCTCAATTTGATTAGAGAGACTCTCCAAAAAACCCTTTAAGTCATAGGTTAAGCGGTCGCCAAATTCTTTAATAAGCGCCTCTTCCTTTGACTCAAATGTATGAATTTGCGTATAAAGAAAATCAATTTCAGTACTAAGCTGAGCAATCTCTTTGTTTTTTTGTTTATCCTGATGCGACAAATCATTTCCTTTTTTCTTTAAGAACTTTTGATACCCCAAATACTGCTTAACAGCTTCTTGTAGTGATAGATAAGCATGCTCCCATTGCTTTAGAGCTTCTTTTTTGATTTCATCCATTCGTTGATTCACTTGCTCTAAGCCACTATTTTGTTCTAAAGTCGCTATCTGCTGAGAAAGAGAGCGAATCGTTTGTTCGTTTTCACTCCACTCTTTCAATAATAGTAAAAAGGCTAACTGTTCTTTTCGTTCCTGTTTATCCTTAACAATTGCTTGTAAGGAAATATGCTTATTTCTTTCTTCTACTAATTTCTTCTCCCAATCTAGTACCTCTCTGTGAGCTTTTGCATATTCTAAATTGTCTTTTTGATAGCGTAAATCAGCTTGCCTTATCGTTAATTTTTCAATGTCTTTTTCTAAAGTAAGCAGCATTTCCTCTTCCGTTTGCTTCAAATGCTCTAAAGCACCTAGCAATTGTCTTCCAACCTTTACACTTTCAAGAACAATTTCTTTATGCTCTACCCCTTTAGCTAGGTTCTCTTCAAAAGGTACAATGTCTTCTAAAAATTCCTTATGTGCCTGTTCTCTTTTTAAGAGCACAGGCAGGTCCTTTGCAATACTTGCCTGACTCTTGAAAATCTCGACAAGATCGTTCTTTTGATGCTCCGTCCGATGCAAGACTTGACTAACAGTAGGAATGATTCGTTTTTGGAACAGGGAATGATCATCCTCAGCTCCCTCAAAGTACTTCCCAACACCGCCTTCATCCTTGTTAATGTCCTTCATAATATCCCAGTCTTTACGGTTAATTCCATATGTATCAAGAATGCGATAGTGCTTCTTCGTATCTCGGTAAACGTCATATCCATTCCATTTTAAATAGTCCTTCAAACTTTCGGTCTCAGCGACCTCATCATTTTCAAAGAGTGGAATATGCTCAAGCGAAATCTCTTCTTTCCGTTCAAATTCTCTTGTATAAAAGGTGATATTAGGGAGGATCTTCGCTTCTTGTTCCAAAGTTTTGCTTTCATTCCCACTTTCTTCACTCATCGAAATTCGCTGTTCCGCTGAGAACATTCCCCCGGTTACCAGATGGCGGCGGTCAGAACCGTCTAATTCCCACTGAATGAGAACATGGAAGGTATAAGGAATAAATTGCTCCTTATTATTAAAAAAGAACTGCTGATAATATCGATTGTTTTGTTTTCCCCAAGAGGTTCCAGGTTTAAGGATTTGGAAGATGGTTTGCAGGAATACACCTTTTCCACCTCCATTCATCATCGCAATGAGACCATTTGTTGATGTCTCTTCATTATGGAAGTTAAAAGTGGTATCTTTATATTGCTTTTGCATGCCATCATACTTCAGGCCAACAATTCTAATTCGATTGATTTTCGGCATGCTCATCCTCCTCTGTAGTCAACAAGTTTTTAAATAATTCATAACGATCATAATCGTGATACAGGTATTCAATTCGTTCAAAAAGCTCCGTTTTTGGAATCGCCTTTGGAATATCCTCCCGATCAAGAATGACGATTAACCCCTCAGTCTCTAATAAGCGCATAGCACTGGCAATTAAACCGATTCTGGTACGTCTATTGGCTTTTTTAATTCCATAATCCTCCGTGTCGACCTCCATGTATTTCCATGTTGTGACAACTTCCTTCATATCGATTCGTTCTTCTTCTCCGAAGGCAGGATTAGCTTTAAGAATACTTTCCCAATTCATGATCAAATCATTGACTTGCCTTTCTAATGCGTAGTAGCTAATCCCTTCCCGCTTCGTTCGGATTTTTGCCGCCTGATTGCGGTCTATGGCTGCTAAAAAGGACATAATGACAATGCTAATAAGATGGAAGTGTTTTTTCGTTTCAACTTGCTTATGCTTCTCTTTCATATGTGTAAAATTAGTAGCAAAGACGGAACCGGTTGGCTGGACAACTAAGTGGATCCTTTTAGGCGATTCAATGATATATGTACCTGATTCGTCTGCTAATAAAAGAACTGTCTGTCGCACTTCCGGATCAAAATACGTCTGGAAATGTTCGCTATTTTCGTCGATTACTCTATCTTTTAGTAACGAGAAATAGACCGCTGATGCTTTTTTGATTGATTCTGCATTCATCATTTCTCCTCCTGTACACATATCTTAAACGGGGTAATTTTCATTTGATACCATAGGAAAGGCTCCGCTCGATGATCAAACATAGTAAAGAGTTTCAAGCCTTCAAACACTTGAAATTGCGGATATTCCTTCATTAGTTTATAAAGAAGAATCTCCCTCTCATCACTTAATGTTTCTTCCTTCCGATGCAGTACTTGAACCTTTAGCGGCTTTTTATCAAACATCATCCATAAATCAATCGTTTCTGATTCTTCAAACCATAAATCCTGCACCTCTAATGGACAGTCCTGCAAATCAGCTAATGAGAACTCTCCGTATGTTTGTAAATGTTGAAAAACATAACTCCATGCCTGAATGACAGAGTCCCAGTTCGTCACGCGCAGACGTGTAATGCTTTCTTCTGCCTCTTCTTCGATTACAACATCCGTTAATTGTTTTTCATCAAATTCTTGTTCGCCCCAAATCCAATCAAGCGGCAAAATAAATTCATTCTTCGGTGAAAATAATGGAGAAAGTACTTTTTCTATCGTCTCGAAACTTTGAACTCCTTCCTTCATGAACCAATTTTCATAAAGATGTTCTCGGAAGGAAACCAGGTTGGTTTCCCAAAACAATGAAGGGTTTTCCGCCTTTAATTTCATCTCATAGGAGATATTTTGAATGACGAGTTTGGCAAAACGATCATGCAATTGCCTTGTATGGCCAATTTTTTCTTGAAGTAGAATCAATTCTCTCTGAATGTAATCATCTTCTTCATTTCTTCGTTTCGTTTTATCGATCATGCTAGTAATGGTGCGGAAGTGATTCTTTTCTTCTTCAAATTGCTTCTCAATTTCAACACGATTGTCAGCCCTTTGCCATTCTTCTTCCATCAATAAGATTTTGGGATTGTTAATCATTTCTTTTTGAAAAGTGAATTCTTTTGCCATTAAGCGGTTTACTCGTGAAATGAGGTGATCGAGGTTTCGAGTAGCTTTTCGAAAATTACCATTTTTAATCAACTGCATACTGTAGAGTTGTTCAATCGTTATGGAGAATTCCTCAGCCATTTCTCTGCTCATAAATATCATTTCCTGAGCGACATCGGTGAGTTTATAAACAATCGATCCGCCAATCTCTAAATTCGTATATAATTCATCCATAGTGACATATCGGAATGTTTGCGTTTCCCATGATTGTCTTATTTCATCGTAATACAAGGTTTCAAACGGTTTACTATATTCTTCTTTTCCCTGATATAAAAGCCCACTTGTAATCCGTTCTATTTGCTTATCGTCTGCTAAAAGCTTCATTTGCTTAACCGAATCTTCTACCATATACCTAATATCTGATTTGCGTCGATGATCATCATCATTTAATTCTCGATAAAAGATGGTGAGGAGTACCTGCATAAGAATCGTTTGGATATGAGGCTTCAGCTCTCCTACTTCCATTCCCCTGCCAAGCTCAAACAGTGGATTTAATCGTTGTATTCGCTTGCCGAAACCTTCCCATGATTCGTTCACAGCCATCTCCTCCATGTTTCGATTGTTAAAACTTCTTGTGGGATTCGCTTATTTTCCTGCCATAATTGCAGTAATAAAGCTTGCTCATTTTCTGTAAACCATTGAAAAAATAAATCACGGTATTTGATATTTTGAGTTTGACCGATTTTCTGGTCATTCCTTTGTTCTAGACATTCGAGCATTTTCCGATAAATTTTTAAGGCCGGCTGAATACAGCAATCTGGATATTTTTCTATAAGCCGCATGAGGATCCCATATCCTGCGGCATCAAGATCACCTGCGTAGTAGAAAAGATAGGATTTTGGCGGAAACATTCGAAAGAAAAAGGAAAAGCTCCGTTCAATTTTAGTCCCTTCCCCATAAATAATCAGTTCGGGTTCATAATCGAGTTGGTTCGCTTCCAATAATTTAATGGCAGTATGAAAGAACGATAGATTTTCGACGATTAGAACTCTTTGAATATCTTTCATTTCTTTCCCTTGTTTGATCCAAAATACAAACGGCTCCCCATAGTTCACCATTTTAAGTTGGTCTTCTGCTATTCCAATTCTAGCTAAAAAGCCTTTTCCATCAGGGAAGCTATCACTATCAAATAAGAACTTTTCATGGCCAAAGAGCTCCAGACTTCTTTCTTCTAACGAAACGATTTCCCGTTCCTGACTGGACTTTAGAAAAGTATATAAATTCTGGATTCGATTCCATTCGTCTTCCGTTTGCCATTCGGGATGCCGTTCATAATAGGAAAAATCAAATTGATCACTTAATTTCATCATCTCGAGACGATCCCATTTGTCTGTCTGAACTTTTATATTTACCCAGTAATATAAGGCAAGCTCCGGTGTTCTACCATTGGATTGATTATTTTGAATAGGTATAAGTTGCCCTTCAGCTTGCATTATTTCTATTGCACGATAAAACAACGAATAACCGTCCATTTCAAAATAATCATCCAAAAGCTTGCGCAACTGAAATTCTAAATCATTAATATTTATTTTCTTTTTCTGTTTAGGGTGTTGAATATCTCCAATAAAACCTCTCACCCGTGTTTCAATGACATCGATTGTACTCACCTACTTACATTTTCATAGTGTCATAAAAATAGACTACTATACTCATTTTGGACATCCTTTAATTATAAACTAGTTGCGTTATTGTTGGTAAATGAAATTTTCTTAAAATAATTTGTTGAACAGCCACCCTATTAATGGGATAAGGACATAAATAATTCACTCCAAATAATAAAGCACCATTTAGGTGCTACAGGTTGTAGACAAAAGGCAGTCTAGCGAGCCTATTCGAAGTAAAATGTTAAAAGCACCCTCCTGTACGAAAGGTGCCACTTTTTTTCATAATTGAGGACGTAGGTTCGTGCTCTTGGTAACCATTTTAATCATTTCCTCAACCAGAGTCGGAACTTCTTCGAAGGCACTTTTAATGTGCAGTCGTTCTGTTCGTTTATGGGCATCCTTTCCAAACGGACCGACATTTAAGACAGGAGCATTAAGATGGGTCATTGCATCAAAAGGTATACTGTAACTGCTTCCCCATACCGGCGTGTTTGCTTTAAAGGCAGTCCACCCTTCCCCTTCATCCTGGTAGTTAACATAGCTTAAGTCACTGATTCCATTGAAATAATGAACCTGCTTTACAGGTAAATTAAATTTTTCTTGTCCTTTTTCCTTAACATATTGGACACATCTCTTAACGAGGTCATCATCAGAAGAATTAACCGCCGGGTAATAGGGAGGTGCATATATTAAGACAATCGCCGGTGCAAGCTCCTGACATTCTATCATCAGACTGTCTGCTATTCGCAATGATTTTTCACGATCATCCCAGTTAGGTTTTGCTTGGACTTCAGCCTTTATTTCCTCCACAAAAGGGACTCCGAATTTACGGATTGCATGAGTTTGTAAATCTTCATAACGCAAAACACGGACCTCGCCAACCGGCTCCACGGACTGGTTCAAACAAACCTCTTTATACGCTTTATTGCACGACCCTGCCGCATCAATCGCAACCTTTTCAAATATCTCCATGATTTCTTCTGCATTCCGTTTCATTAAAAACACATTATACAAGGCTGCAGAACGGTATGGCGTCTGAACAGAGTATTCCAATCGTAAATCTTTTTGTTGAAGGGTAACAGGGAGCGGTGTCGTTTCTCCGTTCACTTTTTCCTGGAGGCTCAAATTCCATTCCATCCGCTGTGTCAGAAATGAGGCAATATAAGGTGCAGTAATGCCACTGAGTGGTTCGCCTACATGTGTTTCTTTACCATAAAAGAGCGCTGATGGCATAATTTTACCAATTGACCCAGAATAAACATAAAAACTTCGATCACCCGGTTCCTGAGTAAATACCGGCTCTCCGTTTAGGAAAAGTTTATACGTAAGATTATGCTTGTCTTTTAATTCCAGCAATTTCGTAACGGCCGCACGCATACCAGATGAATTCACCTCTTCATCAGGGACTGTCAGCAGGAGGAGATTAATCGGCCATTTATCAACCGTGGCTTTTTCTAATAATCCCATATGCATCGCAAGTCCCATCTTCATGTCCATTGTGCCCCGTCCAAACAAATATTCACCAGATGCGAGATCCCTCTGTGCATCTCCATGCAACTCGTCAATTCTATTTAAAAGTAATTTCGTCAATTCTTCCGGCTGATAGGCATATTCCTCAAGGTCCCCATACTCTTCTGTATTTACCGTATCAAAATGACTCAGTAAAACAATCGTTTCCTCTGCATCACACTTATATAACCCTGTTAAGAACCGCCGCCCCAAATCAGCCTCATGAAGACCCAAATGGCCGGGATTCTCCTGAAAATACTGCAATTCCTGTAGTTTCGCTTGAACCTTGCCGGGAAACTCCCGCTCCCCCTCAGTTAATGTCATACTTCTCCAACTAACCAGTTCACACAATAATCTCCGCAACTTATCCGGTGTTCCCCACCTAAGTTTTTCCATTATCCAAAACCTCCTAACCATTCCAATTATTCTTTAACAGAGTGTCAGCCTGAGGTGGACACTGTCCACGCGCGGTGCCTGACACCCTTGTTGTTTTATCCTTTTATATCCGTTTCTGACTTTGCTTTGGTTTGTTTGTTTTTAATGTAGTAGAATAGGTAGCATGCTGCCAGGAATCCTAGTCCGACGAGGAGTCCTATCAATTGGGTTGAATCAAATGCCAGGAATATCAGGATCGATACGCAGAATACGATACATATGATCGGGATTAAGGGATAAAATGGTACTTTATATTGCAGATCCTCTAACTTTCCGCCGTCCTGAAGGTATTTACGTCGGAACATTAACTGGGAAAGGGCAATACCGATCCAGGAGATGGTCACGGATATTCCGGCAACAGACATCAAAAGAACGAATACTGTATCTGCTGCAATTACACTTGTCAGCAGTGATAATAGCGAGAATATCATTGTAATCACAAGGGCTGTAAATGGAACCTTCCGTTTTGAAAGTTTCCCAAAACTTTTTGGTGCCATCCCTTCATGAGACATGGCCCATAAAAGCCTTGTTGATGCATAAATGCAAGAGTTTCCTACCGATAAAACCGCTGTCAGGATAACAAAGTTCATTATATCCGGTGCGAATGGAATTCCAGCCAGATCCATCAAAGTCACGAATGGACTTTCCAATAATCCCAGTTCTTTGGTTGGAAAAATTGCTGATAAGATAATAATAGAGGCAAGATAAAAGACAATAATTCTAAACAGCACATTCCGAATCGCACGAGGAATGTTCTTCTGAGGCTCTTCGCTCTCACCAGCAGCAATCCCGATTAATTCAGATCCTTGATAGGAAAAAATAACATTCATCATCGTTACAAAGAGTATAGCAATTCCGGCCGGGAAAAGACCAGATGGAGCCAGGTTTTCTAATAATGGAGCTGGTCTGTCCTCGAGAGGAATAATTCCAAAAATAGCTCCGACACCTATAATGAGAAAGAAGATAACGGCTAGTACCTTTATACCGGCAAACCAATATTCTGCTTCTGCGAAACCTCTTGTCGTTAAGGCATTAAGTCCGAATAACAGCAGGATAAAGGCCGCACACCATACCCAGACAGAGATATCCGGGAACCACCTCTGCATCAGGATACCAGCGGCGGTAAACTCCACTCCCGCTGTAGTGGCCGACCCGATAAAATACATCCATCCTAAAGAAAATCCGGCAGAAGGACTAATGAATTTACTTGCATATGTCTGAAAGGAACCTGTTACAGGCATATAGACGGCAAGCTCCCCCAGACAGACCATGACAAGGTACAAAATGATCCCGCCAAATATATATCCAATTAATGCACCGCCTGCTCCCGACTGATTAATTGTATAACCTGCGTTTAAAAACAAGCCCGTACCAATGACTCCCCCTAATGAAAGCATAAATAAATGACGCCGTTTCATTGAACGATTTAGCTGGTTTTGCTGACCCTCTTGATTAACAGGTTCCATTACCTCTCCCACCCCTCTTAAATTAGCTTTACCACTTTTATCAAGGCTATTTTCGCATAGATTGTTGTTCTTCGTATAAGTTCATCAACCCGTATAACTATATGCTCTCTGCATCTTTTCGTAAGAACATTTGCGAAAATTGCCTAGAAACTTAGTAAATCGACCCTTATAAAGCTCCAAAAGGAACAAAGTTTACGAAAAGAGCCTTTATCAATTAAAAGCGCAATGACAAGCAGCTTAATCCGCCGTCTTGCTTACGGAATTCTGACATCTCCAATTCAATTGTCTGATAGCCTGCACCGTTCAATTTTTGTCTTGTTACTGGATAACCAGCCGGGATGATGACATAGTCATTCACACGAATACAATTTGCTGCGTACTCCTCCTCCGGTGGAACAACGATTTTTTGATAGCTGTTAAACTCCGGATGATCAATGAATTCTCCTGCGACCACAATCGTTTGGTTTCCTAAATAAGTAATGCCTGTTTTTAAATGAAAGAATTTTTCGAGAGGTATGATTGTCCCTTTATAACCTTCCGATTCTAAAATTTGCTTTAACTGCTCTGCACCGTCATGGTTGGTTCTCGCAGAAATACCGATATAAAAATGATCCTCAATCTGCAGGATATCTCCCCCGTCAAGTGTCCCTGGAGATTTAATATAATAAATAGTTTCATAGAAAGACTTAATGACAGGTTCCATCTCATGGATTTCCCCATTTCGCGAAAGTGCTCCTGGATTAGAGATGACGGCAAACTTCGGAGTCAGTACCGCTGTATCCTCAACGAAAGTTGAATCAGGAAATTCTATTTTACTAGGAAGAATTGTTACGTCAGTTCCACATTTTTTCAGTGCCTCGATATACGCCTGATGCTGCTCCAATGCTTTTTCTAGAATAGGTCTTCCTAGATCCGAAGTGGTTAAGCCACAGATATAGCTTTCACTAGGTATTTTAACAATCGTATTTTTGTACATAATCGTATCCTCCTTTTTTATCCTCTCACTACTGGACATGTAAGACATGTCGGTCCCCCCGTTCCTAAATAAGAGATTTCATTTCCTTCATACTCATAGACGGTTGCGCCTGATTTAATTAATTGCTCCTTTGTTGACGGATTCCCCGAAACCATTACGCAGACTCTAGGTGCTAAGGCAAGTACATTGCAGCCAAGTCGGTGGTACTCTTCATCCGGTACCTCTATTAAATGAAAACCGCGTTTGATTAATAACTGCCGAAGGAATACCGGCATAAGTCTCGAATAAACCACTGCCAGATTCTCATCTACTATGCTAATGAATGACATAAGATGAAGACATTCCTCTTCCCCCTGGTCATGCGGTAATTGAACAACAAAACACTCATCTACCATATCTTTTGTCATTTCCTCGATTTGCCGGATGGCCTCATCATTCGTACGATAACCTCTTCCAATCAATAACGTTCGATCATCGAGCCAGACGAGGTCTCCTCCATCAGCCACCGCATCCCCTGTTAGTTGGCCTACTATAGGAATGTTCTTTTCTAGTAAAAATTGTTTATAAGCCTCAGCCTCCAACTGACGTAGTTTTTTCCCCGATTTTAAAATAATCGCCCCATTTTTCGTAAATTTAATAGGGTCATGGGCATAAAGAGAGTCTAATCCAACTGTCTCTGAAGCTGGTAAAAATTCAATTTCAGCGACATGTTCTTTAATAATCGCATAAAACTGTTCAAATTCATTTTGTGCTTTTATGTAGTTCGGTTCATTGATGTAGTTGAATTTTTTCCATTCATTCCTTAGATGCTCCTGACTGATAAAGGCATCCTTTGGGTGTTTTAAAATAACCCTTTTAAGATTGTTATACATAGACGATAACAAGTTTTTCAACCTCCTTTTTTCCGCATAGTGGAAATCTTTTTCTTTTAATGGAAACTTATAATATGATAATATAAAAAGAGAAAATACATGTCAATATATTTTGAATTAACAGAATATTTAATTGTTCCTTTTTTAGAGATAGTTGATAATATAAATGATAGGGGTTGAATAAAATGCAAACAATTGACCGGGCAATGCAAGTAATTAAAGTTTTAGCTGAAAGCGATACTAAAAAATGGTTCTCGATTACGGATTTATCAAAGGAATGTAACCTACCTGTCAGTACCATGCATCGTCTTTTACAATCCATGATCAAGCACGGATTAATTCAGCAGGATTCGAATCTGAAACTCTATTCAATGGGGTATACCTGGCTGGAATATGGCTTACAGATGTATGATACCTTTGATTTTGTCGGGCTAATCCGCCCCGAAATGGAGAAATTAATGCATGAGGTGGAAGAGAGTGTTTATTTCAGTAAACCTATAGGCGAAGAAGCTATAATAGTTGAAAGAATCGATTGCCCTCATAACCCAATCCGAATTTATGATCAGTTGGGTATCAGAATCCCAATGAATATCGGGGCTGCAAATAAAGTCATGCTGGCACATATGAATAAGGAAGAAGCATTAAAAATCATTAATGAACTAGTTCCAAAAGAGGAAAGAGAGTCCTTCCTACAACTGCTAAATACTATTCGTCATAAAGGCTATGGGGAAAGTCACGGAGAAAAAACCGAAGGCACTGCCTCCGTCGCAGCTCCTATATTCAATCACACGAACGAATTAATAGGAGCATTAAGCATCGGATACGTAATCTTCAACAATACAGATGAAAAACAGCATTTATTAATCGAAAAAGTAATCCAATCTAGCTTGCGCATATCCGCAAAACTAGGAAGTAAACTTAAAGTTTGAATAGGTTGATTTAAAGCTGCTGAATTCTTCTTGGAGAATAGCAGCTTTGGCACCTTTGTTATTTCCTGATCCAAGCAGTGCATAGGCCTTCCCATTTTGGGCGACCATTCTTCACTCGTATTTTCTAAATTTATAGCAATATTGATTTTTTAGTGAATTGCATAAATAAAACGAACAGTACCTGTCACTGTTCGCTCAATCAGCCTATCAAACTTCGACAATATCCGAGAGTGATAACTAGTTAATTTGCTTTATCGAACCAGGAGCTGGCGGTCTCATTCAACACAACATTCAGTTCTTCAATATTCCTTATACCGGTATCTTTTAACCAGTCTCGGCCTGCCTGTTCACCATTCTCAGCAAAAGGTGCGACGCCGTCTTTCCAGGTTGCCCTGCCACATAACACGCCATTAAAGGTAGAGCCAGATTCTTTGGCAAATTTCAAAGTTTCTTGGAATAGTTTCGCGCTTACTCCTGCACTCAAGAAGATAAAAGGCAGATCAGTGGCTTCACTTTGCTCTTTGAAAAAAGAGGCTGCTTCTTCTTTACTGTAAACGGTTTCGCCTTCTGTATAACCTTCCACAAAGTTCATATCTACCGGAACTTCTACTTTCAACACATCGACATGGTATTGAGACTTGGAGAACTCCTTCATCGCCCCAATTACTTTATGAGGTTTTACTTTAGCAAACTCTTTACTTTTCACATCATCATTTTCAGCATCATACGAGACAATTTCTAAGAAAAAAGGAAGGTCTTCCGCCGTACACTCAGATCCTACCCGTTCCATATAGACGTGTTTATAGTTATTAATTATTTCATCCTCATCTACATCGTAATAGAGTAGGAATTTGATAGCATCAGCACCTGCTTTCTTTAATCGTTTCACGGACCATTCCGGTAATAAGTCAGGCAGCCGTCCCACTTCTGACGCATCGTAGCCTGTTTTTTCATATGCCACTAATAAGCCGGAATCTTTGTCGCGGACCTTTGCCGCCGGCAAACCATATTCCGGGTCCAAAAGGATCGCTGTTGCAAAAGGAGTCAATTCTTCGGAAACCAATTCTTTGAAACGGATAATGCCTTCATCTCCAACATGACTTGCACAGCCAGACGCAATCATTTTTTTCAATGAACCACGTTGATCAATGGCTAATGCTCCAAACACGCCCTTTTCATCCGATAAACGTTTTAGAGCTTCCAATTTATTTTTGGTTAGTTCTAACATCGTTATTCTCCTCTCTCAATCTAATTTTTCAACTTTAACCGAATCAAAGTATTGTTTAAACTTGTTCATATTAATATAACCGGTTCTAGCTTCCATGGTATTTAACATTCCTGTAGTCATCGCCATTTTCAGCACAGTCTGGGTTGTTTGATTACGATAAAGAGCCACAGCTAGTCCAGCAACTGTCGCATCACCGGACCCAACAGGATTAACCACATCAATTTTTGGAATCGTAACCCTATAAAAATCCACTGCATGCCTGACAAAGGCTCCTTCACCGCCCATGGACACGATAATCCACTCAATCCCAGTAAATAGTTTATTGTTTAATGCGTGTTTCAAATCCATGATTCCTACTTCCACTTCAGTTCCTAACAGCTGAGACAATTCTGCTATATTCGGTTTGATGGCAAATGGTTTTTCCGCGTTCAGCAAGACTTGTTTTAACGATTCTCCTGATGAATCCACTACCACGGGAACTCCCTTTTTGTGACTGATTTCTAGGATTTGATGGTAATAGTTAGCGGCTAACCCTTGCGGCAAACTGCCAGAAATCGTTACTAGTGAGGTGTTTGCAAGCATTCCTTTATATTTTTCTAAAAAGGCTGTTCCTTCCTCCTTAGATAACATGGGTCCTGATTCTAAAATCTCTGTTTGCATTCCTTCATGAAGAATGGCAATACAATTCCTTGATTCTTTTTCAATTTTTAAAAAGTCATTGGGAATATGGCTTTTATTTAATTCCTGAACGATGTAATCGCCAATCGTTCCGCCCAGCACACCTGTTGCCAGGACTTCCTCTTCCATTTGTGCGATTACACGGGCAACATTCAATCCTTTGCCGCCAGCCGTTTTCCGGACCGTTCCTACTCTGTTGACATCATCTACCTTGAAGCGATCAATCGGATAAGAAATATCAACAGATGGATTCATCGTCACAGCTAAAATCATTGAACTCACTCTTTCTGGTAGTTGTTTAGGCTTGATAACGACAGGCACCATCCACATAAGTAGCAATTAAATCCAGGGCAGGATTTAACACGATAAAGTCAGCTGCGTACCCCGGAGCAATTTTCCCGCATTCGTGATTGATTTGAACACTTTTAGCAGGTGCCGAACTGGCCATGTAAATCGCCTCTTCCGGTGTGGCAATCCCCCACTCGACGGCATTTTTGACCGCATCTTTTAATTGCAAAATACTGCCTGCTAGGCTTCCATTTTCCAAGCGGGCCATCCCATCTTTCACTCTCACAGGGAATTCTCCCAACTGATAGTGTCCGTTCGGCATGCCACCGGCCATCATACAATCGGTCACCATAACGGTTGTATCTCTGCCGCGGACGTTCATTAAAATGTTGGCGGCAACAGGATGGACATGGTGTCCGTCACAAATGATTTCCGCAAACACATCTTTTAAATTCATGGCCGCACCAACCATCCCCGGCTCACGATGGTGCAGCGGGCTCATTCCATTAAAAGTATGTATAAAAATGGAGGCCCCTTTTTCAACCGCTTGTTTTGCTTCTTCATACGTTGCGTCACTATGAGCTAACGCGACCGAAATCCCTTCTTTGACAGCATACTCAATAAATTCCACTGCACCTTTTCGTTCAGGAGCAATCGCAATTTTTTTAATCGTATCATTGGAAAGCTTTTGCCAAACCTTTAACATCTCAACGGATGGGTCACGAAAGTATTTCGTGTTTTGTGCCCCTTTATGTTTCTCTGTAAAAAATGGCCCTTCTAAAAATATGCCTCTTATTTTCGCCCCTTGCACCTTTGTATAATTTGCACCAATCATTTCAACCAAGTAATTTAATGATTCGGTGGAGGAAGTTAAAGTTGTGGGGAGAAAGGAAGTGACTCCGCAAGAAAGCAGCTCTACAGATATCATATTCAAGCCCTCAAAGTCATTTTCCATCACATCGTGGTTTTGAAATCCGTGAATATGTGTGTCCACTAAACCAGGAGCAATCCATTGCCCGCCATAATCCATGACTTTGGTTGATTCATGGGGCAATTCTTCAATAAAAGCACCGAATTTCCCTTCTTTGATTTCCAAAAAACCGGGACCTGCAACCTTTTCCTCAAGAAAAAATTTTTCTGCAAAAACAAACGTTTCCATTTTGCTACACCTCTAAACGTATAGGAAGGGCAAGAATCCCTTTTCATTTTTTAAAACTACTAAACCATTTATTTGTATTCGTAAATGGATACTCCTTTTACGACACGGTTAACCGTTCCTGTCGGTGAAGGAGTATCCGGTGTATTGCCGACTTTAATAGAAGCTAGCAGGGAGACCGTCTGCGCAATCATGACAAACGGCAGCGCCAGGTAAGCGTCCGGAACGGTTCGTGCTTCGATTCCAAATGCGAAGGTTTCACCATCATAATTAGTTTCTCCGTCCACTTCGATCGCGCAAATGTAGTTGGCAATGTTATCATGATTCAATTCATGTAACATATCCAAATCGTATCGACGTGTATAAGGATGGTTTGAAACAAAAACAAAAATCAGTGCTTTTTCATTCACAAAGGATTTAGGACCGTGTCTAAATCCTAACGATGAATCATAGGCGGTGACAATTTTACCAGCCGTTAGCTCTAATACTTTTAAATGAGCTTCTCTCGTTACACCTTCTAAACTTCCAGATCCGAGGTAAATGATGCGGTCAAAATCACGATCGATCATTTTTTGGATTTTGTCTTCCCTTTGAATGACACTTTCACCCATGTGACGGATCGTTTTGACAATTGCCCCTTTTTCTTCCGCACGCACCGTATCAAAAATAAGCAATGCTGTAAGCGTCATGCACGAGTAGCTTCCGGTCATAGCAAATCCTTGGTCATTGGCTCTTTCGGGCATCAACAACAAGAGATGATTTTCATCCCCGCTTGCCCTTTTCGCTAACTCCCCATCTTTGGCACACGTAATGGTTAACTGGTAGAGGTTCGTTACCATTTGTTCAGCTAATTGTACGGCAGCAATACTTTCCGGGCTGTTGCCGCTTCGAGCAAACGAAACCAGTACGGTGGGAAAATCCGCTTTTAAAAATTGATAAGGATTTGACACCAAAGTGGTTGTCGGAATACTTATCAATTCCCACTGTTTTTCATCCATTTTTTCTTTCAGATAAGGTATAACTGTATCACCGACATAGGCAGACGTTCCGGCGCCTGTAAAAATAACTCGGATCCGCCCGTGTTTTTCCGATAATTTTTGCAAAAACTCTTTAATCTCCCGGCTTTTCTTTATAAACAATGTATATGTTTCATCCCATAAATCAGGCTGCTGTTTTATTTCTGCTGTTGTATTGGATGCACCTAATGGCACTAATGCTTCTTCACTTAACGTAAACATAATCGGTCACTCCTCTAAGTCTATTTATATCCTTTCGAACACCCGTAACCCTGCACCGATGACACCATTAGCCTGCTTCATGGTGCTGATACTCATTTGGCCTAATAAATGTTGTTGTTCTGGCAGTTGATAAATTTTTAGCTTTTCTTTTATTAATTCAAGCAAAAAAGGATTGTTTCCAATCACACTTCCGCCAAAAACTATTTTGTGCGGATCCAATAAACAGGAAATCGTATAAATGCCTTGAGCTAAATAACCAGTCACCTCTTCGATGATGGGCTGATATTCCTGAGAACCGTTTAAATATTCCGCAAAGACATCCTTGGTTGAAATGGTCTCTGCCTGCAATTCCTTTTCCGCCATTTTCTGGATCCCTGGGCCGGCAGCAATTATTTCCAATCGTTCATTGGCTCCCTTCGAGAGGACCGGGATGAGACCAAGCTCTCCAGCGAATCCTGCTCCCCTGAAAAAGGAACCTTTATGAATGATAGAACAAGAGATTCCTGTACTAATCGTCACGTAAACAAAAGTTCCATTCCTGTTTACCTGTGCCGCTATCCATTCGGCAAAAGCCGCCATATAGACATCATTGTCAATCGTTATCCTCTGAGGGCAAAATTGCTCTTGTAAACGGGCGGTGATCGGAAAATGCTGCCAAGGTAAATTATTTTGAAATACAGCGATGCCATTTTCTCGGTCTACTTTGCCTGGTACCCCCACACCGATCCCTTCTATCTTTGACCATGAAAATGATGACCCTTCAAGAACTTGTTCAACCGCTTTTACTACTTGATTAAACATGCTATCGCGGTCAGAGGGGTCACTTTTTACTACCGTACAGTTAAGCAATTCTCCTGATTCCGCAATGATTCCCGCTGCAATCTTTGTCCCTCCAATATCAATGCCGATTGCCTTTTTCATATTTGTACACCTCTAAATATCTATAGATGGGTTGTTGGTACAAGTCTTGTTTTTTAAAAACCCATAAGCAAAATCATATGAGTTTTTAAAAATGTCGTTAATTCAGGATAGAAACGGCAGTAATCATCCTGCCTACCAAAATTAAACTACCTATATTATTTAATATCACCACTACTTATTGGGTCAACCCAACATGAAAAGATGTTCTTAATTTCTTGATTTTTTATCTTTATTTTCCTCCAGTTACGGCAATTCCCTCAATAAATTGCTTTTGCAGGATGATAAATAAAATCAACATTGGCAGTATGGCTAAAAACGAGCCTGCCATAAGAATCGGATAGTTGGTTAAATATTGACCCTGTAACGATGACAATCCGACAGAAAGTGTCATCGATTCAGTTGAACTATTCACAATCATCGGCCACATTAATTCATTCCAGCTCCATAGGGTAGTGAATATACCCAATGCAACCAAACCAGGTTTGGCTAGAGGAAGCATAATCTTCCAATAAATTTGGAAATGGTTGCATCCATCAAGCCTTGCTGCCTCTTCCAGTTCTTTTGGAAGCCCCATAAAGAATTGACGCAGCAGAAATGTACCAAAAGCGCTAAACAAACCAGGGACAATTACTGCTTGCAATGTATTCAACCAGCCTAATTTCACTATAATCATGTATTGCGGTAGCAAAAACACTTGCCCAGGAACCATGAGAACCGATAATGCTAATATAAATAGAAAATTCCTGCCTGGAAATTCAATACGGGCAAAGGCATAGGCGGCCAACGAACACAAAAACAACTGCCCCGCTGTTCGGACGACCGTAACAATAAAGGTGTTAAACATAAATTTGAAAAAAGGCAGCAGTCCAAACACCTCTTTGTAGTTTTCCCATTTGAAATCCTCAGGAATAATAACAGGAGGTACATGAATCGACTCAGCATAGGTTTTTAATGAGGTTAGGATCATCCACAAAAAGGGCACGACCATGGCCACCGAGCCCACAATAAGGATAAAATGGATGAGGAATGTCTTACTTGTTATAAGCTGTCTCGTTCTTTCCAATTGTTCTCCCTCCTTTAGTCATAGTGAACCCATTTTTTCTGTAACACCATTTGAATAGCTGTAATAATTAGAATAACGATTAATAAGAGAACAGCGATGGCTGCTGCATATCCTTTATCGTTTAAGACGAATGCATGCTGATAAAATAAATATACAATCGACTGCGTATTTTCCAAGGCTGTACTGCTTTTTCCAATCATCATGAAGATTAAATCAAACACTTGAAAAGCCCCAATTAAAGACATGATGCTCACAAAGAAAATAACCGGGGAGAGCAGCGGCAGCGTAATTTTAAAGAACACCCTTAATGGACCTGCCCCATCCATTTCCGCTGCTTCATAATAGGTCTTCGGAATTCCTTGCAGGCCGGAGAGGAAAATGACCATGTTGTAACCAATTCCACTCCAGATGGCTACCACAATAATCGAATATAAGGCAATTTTCGGATCACTTACCCACTGCGGCCCCTTGATTCCGATTAAAGAAAAAAGATAGTTTAGTAGACCGTAATCGGAGTTATAAAGCCATTTCCAAACCATTGCGATGGCTGCCGGCATTGTGATGACGGGTAAAAAATATAATGTCCGATAAACGGATTTCCCCTTAATTTTCTGGTTCAAGAGAACCGCTACTAGAATCGATAAGAAGATCCCAATTGGGACCGTAAAAATAATATAAATACCAGTATTCTTAAACGATTTTAATAGGTTTGTATCCTCAAGCATCCTCTTATAATTATCTAACCCAGTCCACTCATAGTGTCCAAATGCTCCCCATTCAGTGAAACTAAAGTAAAAGGTCTGAATGATTGGCCACAGGTAAAAAATAAACAATCCCAACATAGTAGGAGCAATCATAAGATAGGCCCAAAAGTAATCTGATCGTTTCCTTGTCTTCGCTAAATTAGAAACCTTAAATTTTTTTTTCGCTTTCACTTCAACCTGTAGAGGAAGTTCCTTCACTGTATTCCCTCCTTATTAGAAAAAAGAAGAGAAGAAACCATTTCTTCTCTTCAATTTTTCTATTTCTTTGATAAAGCCTCATTTGCCTTTTTCGTTAGCTCTTTTACGGCATCGTCTACACTTTCTTCCTCACTCCATGCCTTTTTAAGGACATCTATTTCATACTGCCAAATTTCCCCTGTACTTTTCACACTCGGCAGTGGAACAGAATATTCAACACCATCAATAAAAGCTTTAAGGTTCAAATTTGGAACAGACTGTAACCAAGCATCTTGGGTCCCATTATAAGCAGGAATCACTGTTCCTGTTTGCGCATATACTTCCGCAGCTTCTTTAGAGCCTAGGAACTGAACAAACTTCCATGCCGCATCCTTATGCTTTGTATTCGCCGCAATGACATTAGATAACCCATGAATCGCAACCGCGCGCTGTTTCCCTTTTGGCACAACGGCAACGTTTAAATCAGGATTATTCTTATATTCCGTAACCATCCAAGGTCCATCAAACATCATCGCTACTTTTCCTGAAGAGAATAATTCAGAAGCAGCTGTTTCCGTCATTTGCGCTTGCGTTGGAGATAGCCCTTCTTTAATAAAACTAATATTGTATTTAAGTGCCTCTATCGCCTCAGGTTGATCAAAACCAACAGACTTACCATCGTCGGAAATAATATAACCGCCATTTTGCCATATGAAATCATAATAGCCGCCTTGGTTGCCCATTAACGCAGCATAGCCCCAAATACCTTTATCTTTGTTGGTCAGTTTGGTCGCCACTTCCTTTAACTTGTTCCAGTCCCAAGTGTCATCTGGATACGGCATTCCTGCTGCATCGAAGATTTTTTTGTTATACCATAATCCTGTTGTATCAAAGTCTTTCGGAATTCCATAAACTTTTCCATCAACAGTATAAAGATCAATTAAAGATTTCGGATAATTATCTAAACTAAAGTTATCTTTCTTTGCAAGGTCACTAAGCGGGAGTATAACCTTCCCTTCCGCATATTGTTCAACATGAGCACCATTCATCCACATAACATCCGGCAAGGCCCCCCCAGTGGCAGCCGTTTCGAGTTTCTGGAAATACTGACCATATGGAGTTAGCTCTGTTTTCACTTTAATGTTCGGATATTTTTCGTTAAATAACTTAACAATTTCTTCTACAGCAGGCACTTGTTTCTTATCCCAAAATCCATAAGTTATTTCCACTTTCCCATCTTTGGCATTACCTGATGTGCTACTGCTGCCACTACATCCGGCTAACCCCAGTAATCCTAAAATTACAGTTAAAAGCATGATAAGCCACTTTTTCATCTTGTTTCCCTTCCCTCTCTTAAATGTTTAGTAGATTTCTAATAAAAACGCTTAGAACATGAATGGTAGAATGACATGCTCCCCTTTGATAGCCCTTACAAATTTTTTAACTTAATTACTTTGCTAATCCAAAATTGAGAAAAACGTGCGAATACTAATTTGTATACAGATTACCACCTCCCTTAAATACTTTAACTTTTAACATTTTCTACTAAGCTATTATAATAATCGTCAATATGAATCGATTGGCCCTGATTTAGCCTAGATTCTTCTGCTGCCAATGCCATTAGGTGACTTCTTACGGATGCAGATGCGGAAGAGACACTATCTTGTTTATTTCCATATTGAATTTCTCTCAGGAAGGTTCTCATGATGCCATGATCTCCTCCACCATGCCCGCCAATGGGATTGTCAAACTTAATGACCGTTTCCTGTTTTGTAAGAAAATCAAAGATGGATAGACGGTTTTCCTCCATATTTCCACGTATTTCTCCTTTTGTTCCCATGATTTGAACAATTCGTGTTTGTTCCCTTGTAAAGCCGCACATGCTGAACGTTGCTGTTGCTCCACCCTCGAATTCCATATTGACCACTTGATGATCGACCACATCATTATCTGAGCGATAAACACATTTCCCATAAGGTGTTTCATTTAATGCCTTTATAATGCCTTCATTTGTGTAGTCTTCGGTAAATTTCTTTGCCCATCCTTTGCCTTCTCCAAGATAATACCTGCCAGCGTGATAGGGACATTCAAGTTCGGCAGGACAGCCTTCTAAGCATCTTTTCGGCGCTCCAATTGGTGCATTTTCTTCCTTAAAATGCATGAGCGACCCATATGAACTAACACGCTTACAATCCTTGCCGATTACAAAAGAAATAATATCCATATCATGACAAGATTTTTGAAGAATCATCGGACTTGTTCTCCCTTTATTATTCCAATTGCCGCGAACAAAGCTGTGGGACATATGCATGACTTCTACATTTTCATTTAATTGCAGTGATACGACCTCGCCAATTTCCCCTTTGGAGATAATCTTTTTAATCGTTGCCCAAAATTCCGTGTACCTAAGCACATGGCATATGGTAAGCTGCCGATTATACTTTCGGGCGGCTTGTTCCATCGCAATGCATTCCATTGGATCTGGAGACATTGGTTTTTCCAACATCACATGATAACCCAGTTCCAATGCTTTCATGGTCGGTTTAAAGTGATTAGCATCAAGTGTACATATAATGGCAATATCCGCAATTTTCGTTTCTAAATTAAGTACCTCTTCCCAAGACTCATAACAATTTTCATTGGAAATATGATGTGCTTGTTGAAATTTAGTTCTTCTTTCTATGTTTGGCTCTGCCACACCTATGATCCTTAACTCATTAGGATAATCTAAGGCATAAGGCGCATATGCTCTTGCCCCTCTGTCACCAGCTCCGATCATAATGGCTGTCATTGGTTTCATGTTAACTCTCCTATCATCATCATATTTCGTTTTCCTAATTTTTCCCGAATCAATCCAAACGTTTTCCGACTGTTGTTTAAAAAAGAACCACTTAGGTTCGTTTTATGTTAGAGGACTCACGAATGACTAATTCAAACGGTAGGATCATCTTTATCGGAAGTTTTACTTCCTCTTCTACCATTTCCATAATTGTTTTAGCCGCCATACTTCCCATTTCATACTTTGGGATGTCTACCGTTGAAAGCTGGGGTGATGAATATTTCCCCATTTCCAGATTATCCACGCCAAAGAAAGCGATGTCCTCAGGGATTCTAAGATGATTTTCTATAACAGCCCGCATGGCTGCGATGGCCATTAAATCACTTGCGCAAACCATTGCGGTCGGCAAATGCAGGGGCGCTCTTTCTATCAAACTTCTCATTTGTTCATAGCTAGTTTGCATTTTCCACTTTGTATTGATGACCCATTCTGGTTGAATCGGGAGTCCAGCTTCTTCCATGGCATGTTGAAAACCTTTAAAGCGATGTTCCGCAGACAACTCTTCAATGGTTGCATCAACACCTCCACCAATAAATCCTATGTCTAGATGTCCTTGATTCACTAAGCACTGTACCACCGTTTTGATAGCGGCTATGCGATCATAGTCTACGATTGCTATATTTTTATCTGAATAATAAAAGTCCAGCCCTACAACAGGTATAGTTTGCTGGATATACTCGATAAGACTGTCCTCAATCTTATCGATCAGAAGCAGTCCTTCAATCCCTAAGTCATGAATCGTCTTAAGAAGCAGTGCCTCGTTTTCGATTTCATCCTTGGTAATACTAATAAGTGTGTAATCATTATTAGCTAATGTATCACGAATACCTGTATAAATAGTTGCAAAATAGGGGTTTGTTTCTGCTGATTTTGGATTGGCTACCCATCCAATTTTCATTGTTCTTGTCTTACTCTTTTCTTGCTTGTTGGTCACTAAATTTCGGGCATTCTGATTAGGTATATACCCTAACTCCTTCACTGCCTTCCAAATTTTCGTTTTCGTTTCCGGATGAACATTTCTGGTCTGATCATTTTGAATGACCCTTGAAACAGTCGAAATGGAAACACCAACATATTCTGCAATATCCTTTAATCTTGCCACAACTAAAACACCTCTTAGGTTTGAACTTAAGCGCTTTTTTTAATAGAATAACAAATTTTTTCCCTTTTCGGAAATTTCTTTTTTTTGTAAAAGAGGTTGTACTCCCGTTCGGATCAATGATGGATTGTTGGTACAAGAATATTCTAAAAAATAGACTTCAGAGTACTAACTGAAAATTTTAACTAATTTGAATATACCCTCCTCGGCGTTAACCTGTCAACCCATCAACTTAAAAAAGTTAAAATTTATTGGGTTGTTGGTACAAGTTAGATTTTAAAAAACTCATAGACAAAATGCTATGAGTAATAAACGATTAGCTTAGTTCGGTGTAGAAGCGGCAGCGGTCCCCTCGTACAATGGATATACAAAATTCAACAGGCACACTATTTACATCATAGGCAGTTCGTTCGAGCAGAAGTGCCGGACGACCTTCCTCTGTCTGCAAATATTCACTTTCATCAGCACGAATGAGAACAGGTTCAAATGCCTCTTTTGCTCTGGTTACCACAATATTAAACTGTTGTGAAAATAAATCATATAATGAAATTTCGCCCACCCTTTTTAACTGCTCCATATCTGAAACTACGTGTTTCGGAATGAAAGATGATTCCAAAATATATGGCTCATTATTAGCACAACGAAGGCGTTTCATTTCAATGACATTCTCATCTCCGCTCAACTTCAGAGCTTCCTGAATTTTGGCAGTTGGTGTGACTTCTTCTATTTTCAGAATGATATCCTTAGGATTCAATCCTTTTTCTTTTAATACTTTGCTAAAGCTATAGAATCCCATTAGTGACTGCTGCAATTTTGGTTTTGCGACAAAGGTCCCTTTTCCTTGGATTCTGTAAAGAATTCCTTCTTGTACAAGCTCCTCAATCGCTTTTTTAGCCGTGTTACGGCTTACTCCAAATTGGTTCATTAATTGATTTTCCGAAGGGATTTTATCTCCTGGGGTCCAATGTCCCTTTTCAATTGAATCCTTTAATCTTTCCATTAATTGGTGATAAAGCGGAATTAAACTATCATGCTGCAATGGTTCCATTTTACTTAACTGCCTCCAAACCATACTCACATTCTTTTAATACTAAATTATATCACCAACACTTGTAGAGTCAACCCAACAACCAGGTTAAATGAATGAATAGTTTCTATCGAACAATAATAATCTATCAAGATTGCTACTTAGGTGCATTATTCACTCCTGTTTTAGGTTTTAATATCTAATTTATAAATTATACATTTTTAATTTTTTGTTTTTGAAAAAAATAAAAAACACAACATTTGTCGTGTTTTTAGCTATCTATCTAATTAGGTCCAATAAGAAACCGCCTTTAAACCTTCTTGGTTCATAAGAAAAAATGAATGCTTTGGGGTCAAACTCCAATCTAAGAAAAAAACCGCACGAATGGAGGAACCACAGTGCGGTTGTGGGGGTCAGGGACCACCCATTTCTCATCTGGGTTTTATCATTCATTTGCCTTTAATTGTACGTTTTGGATCTCTATTTCTTTATATCTAAATGAATGAATCATCATTGAATAATAACAATCCAATTTATTTCATTTCACTAATATTCACATCAAAGATGCTTAATAGAGATACAATAATTATTATGGATAACAGCCAAGCTAAAAGAGGTTTTTTGTGATGAATAGGCAATATTAAAAAAATAATACCAGTAAATAAAACAGACCACCACAAATTCCACCCATTATGATATGTAATAAACCCAAACTTATTGTTAACATACTCTACGCATAAATATATTCCTACCCATATCAAAAACCATAATGAACGTTTTTTCCCCCCTTCAGGAAATCTCCCTAAGTAAATTAATACAGTTGCAGTATAAGATACGACCATTGCTAAAATTGTAATCATTGTATGGTTGGGTAAGATTAAATCATGAAATAACCACATCGATTGTTTATAAAGTAGAAAGTTGTATAAAAAATCTCCAATGATGAAGAAGAGAATTGTTGGATAATACTGTTTCCAATTCCTCCAATCCCCCCATTTATACCCTGCTAAAATATAGAAAATATTAATTAAAATATACATAATACCATTCCTTTAAAATGAGTAATACTATACTATCCCAACTGAATTACTTCCTTGCTTTTTGAATTTTGTGGTAGTAGATAATTTGAATAGTTTGGATTAGCATGTAGATCGGGAAGGACCAGTACATTTTATATCCTTTGTTGTAGTGAAACAGTCCAATTTTGACTCCAATCCATTCTGCTAGCAAGCCGAAGCTTGACCAAATAAGGATGTAGAGAATCATTTGATATCCCTTTATTCTTAGTTTCGAATATAAGTACATGAAAAAAAAACTAAAAGGACCGTTCATTACATAATAGATAAAGTCCATCAGTTGGTATTTTGAACTGTCATTTACATCGTATAAATCCCATGGTCTAACACTTGTGGTATGATCAAAGAAAGTCACCACCGTAATCCCAAATAAGTAATGGGCAGTACCCTCAATCATGGAGAAAATTTTAGGTGTAATTAAAATAAGTAAATTTAACAATAACAGGGTTATAATAACAACCCATTCATTCCAATCAAATGATTTTTCATAAATGACTGTCATGCTTAATACTCCTTTTGGAGACATATAAAACAATTTTTGCAATCCCTAATCCAATAAAAAGGTAGGCACAATTAACAGTCGCTGCATTGAAAAAATTCCATTTTGTAAATTCTATTACATCAAAATAAATTAACAACGCTTCCATTCCATTCAAACCAGCAAAAATGAAAATGAAATAAAAAACCTTTAATTTTAACGTGAAACTTTTATAAAATACATTAACGAAAATCAGAACAAGCAGTGGAATGATTCCATCTCGATAAAGTAGCACAGTGGGAAATAAAAAAGGATTTTCAGTTGTTTTAATCCACTTTAAATTTAAAGACAATATGGTGATCACATTGGTTGTTAAAATGGTGAGAGTCATATAAATGATAGAGTTCTGGATAAAGGAGAATGGTTTCCTTTGAAAAAAGAAACAAAGGGAAATAGATAAAGTTAATAAGATAGTTAATGGCAGTCCAATCATCATATAGATCTCCTTCAATTATACATCCCAGCATATCTTTCATTATTGGTTGTTTTCCGCCTATTATTCACTATCCAATAACAAACGCCATCTCTTCCCAAAAAGAAAAACCCATTGTCAGTTTTTTTATAGTATTAAAAAATAAAACAAGACACGATTTCTCGTGTCTTTTCAAATTAGCTTTAAATGGACGACAATATTTATATTTTATTTTGATTGGTAATTTTCCCAGCTTATTTTATATTTTTTTAAATAAAACTCGTTCATACGCGTCAAGAGTCGCACTAATCTCTTTTTCTCCGTGTGCAGTAGACATACTATATCTGTTCAACGGCTTTGTATATATGCCTTCTGTAAGGAGATGGAAATCAATTTCTTTGCGTAAAGAAAAATTAGATTCTTGAAGATCACGGTAATTACGTACATGCTCTTTTTCTGTAATTACTACGTTAAAGATTGTACCTAAACCTATTGTTTGCATCCCAATGCCCTTAGAAGCAAATAACTCTCTGATTCCATCCTTTAACTGCTCTGTCACAGCCATTACTCGATCCATTTCTTGTTCTAATACGTTAATTACTGCTAAGCCTGCAGACAAAATGGTTGGATGGCCATTATAAGTACCACTATGGAATAGTACATCTTTCGAACTTGATTTCTTACTAATACTACTATCAAAAACATCAGACGCTGCTGTTGGAGCCGTGACCATCATTATTTCTTTCTTCCCTCCGATGAGGCCGACAGGGAAACCTCCACCAATGACTTTACCTAATGTGGTAATATCCGGTTTTACAGCGTACACAGATTGAGCTCCACCAATGCCCATACGGAATCCTGTCTTCACTTCATCAAATATTAATAGGATTCCTAACTCATCTGTAACCTTGCGCAATCCTTCTATAAAAGTCTGATCAGCTGGGATAAAGCCAGACTGTACCGGTTCTAGCATGACTGCAGCGATTTCATCCTTTCGCTTCTTCAATATTTCTGCGCATGCATCGAGATCATTGAAAGGTAAAATAACCGTATTTTCCACTTGATGAGGTTCTATTCCTTTAGATTCAATGATTGCCCTCGGCTCATGTGCCGGGCCCGCCTCTGCAACTGGTGGGTTCACACTAAGAAGGACTTGATTGTATCCGCCGTGATAGTGTCCTTCTAATTTCGCAAGCTTGTACTTTCCTGTATAGGCAAAAGCCATCCGAATCGCCAAAAGTGTGGCTTCTGTTCCTGAATTGGTAAAACGAATCATCTCCATGCTTGGATAATACTGTTGAATTTTTTGGGCCATATCTAGTTCGAGTCGATGAGGAGTACCAAAAAGCGAAGTTCCATCTTCCGCTAATTGATTATGTACCGCTTGAACTATCGCTGTATGACCATGTCCAAGCATTAACGCTCCGTAAGATAGGAGATAATCAATGTATTGATTCCCATCTAGATCTGTCAAATAAGCCCCATTTCCACTTTGCATAACGATCGGATACGGTTCGAAAAATTTGATATTTGCTGTTACCCCTCCAGGCATAATCGTATTTGCTTCCTGGATAAAAGCTTGTGACTTAGGTGTTCTTTTCTCAAATTCGATTAATGCATTTCTTAAGTTTAGGGTTTCCATTGATTACACCTCATTAAAAATAGGGATAAGGAATTTTAAAAAATATTTTTCATTTAATTGTATTATATGAAATTTTCATTTCACACATTGATGAATTTACCATCCGACATGATACCCCAAATCAAATAATAGTGTCTACTAGTAACGAGTTCCTTTTTTGTGATATCTTTTAATTAGGAACAAAATACTAAATTCCCTAATGAAATAAATTTTTCATTATTAATTCTTTCCTACATTCTTGGAGGTTCTTTATTATGAATAATGTTTACCAGCATATATCCGCTCAGATGCCTCATATGAGTAAATCTCAAAAAAGGATTGCCAAATATATCATAGACAATCCTAATACAGTTCCCTTCTTAAACGTTGCAAAATTAGCAAAGTTGTCTGGTGTCAGTGAAGCAACAACTGTAAGGTTCGCCAATTTTCTTGGTTTTACAGGTTATCCTGAACTTCAGCAACGATTACAGGAGTCCATACAGCAGCAATTAACTACCTATGAAAGATTAGAAATGTCTTTGGAAGTCTACGATAACAAAGAAAAGGGTATCTATGAAATATTCCAAGATGATATGGCTAATATTAAAACTACCATGGAAAAGTTGGACATAAATTCCTTTCTTCAGATTGTAGATATCCTACTAAATGCTGAGAGATTATTTATTGTAGCTAATAGAAGTGCTTTGTCACTGGCTGTATTCCTTCAATATTATTTAAATATGATTTTGGGAAATACCGAATTAATTCAAACGATTGAAACAAAAACAGAAAGTTTAAATTCACTGAATAAAAATGATGTCGTGATTGGGATGAGTTTTGCAAGATACACTAAAAGTACGATTGATGTCATAAAATATGCACGTGAAAAAGGGGCTGCGACTATTGCTATTACAGATCTTTTATCATCTCCGCTTATTCCTTATGTAGATTATTCACTTGTCGCTACCACTAAAATGCCAACGTTCATCGACTCTTTTGTAGCTCCACTTAGCTTAATTAATGCTTTGGTTACATATATCAGCAAGCACAAGTCGAAGGAATTCCAAAGTCGTCTAAAACAATTAGAAGAAACTTGGAATCATTTTGACATATTCATAAAATAAACGATTAGGAATTAAAAAATTTCCCTTTTTTGCCGTTCCTTGTACATGTTTTTATACATTGCCAGCCCTTTGTTTTATTAATGCTTCCAACTGTATTATTCGCTCATTGGATTTGAAAAAGGTTCTTAAAAAATTTTTTCCCGACCGCAAAAAGTCTGACAGAAGAAACTCCTGTCAGACTTTTTATTTCATCATTTTAATTTAAATAAAAGGAAAAAATATTCGATTAAAATGCTTCTATTTTTACTTGCAGGGGTTTGATGCTTTTTGGTAAGGATATTGTCTATCGGTAAATCGAATCTTTAAACCAACTTATTCCCCATTATTCTTCCATTCTCGATTATACTGCTTCAATGATGATTGAAACGCCTTGTCCCCCGCCTACACATAAGGATGCTAATCCAATTTGTTTCTTTTGACGTCTTAATTCATGAACTAAGGTAACCACAATCCGTGCACCTGAACATCCGATTGGGTGACCTAATGCTATCGCTCCTCCATTAACATTAATAATCTCCTCTGGCAAACCTAATTCCTTATTTACTGCCAGCACTTGTGCTGCAAATGCTTCATTTAGCTCTGCCAATTCAATATCCTGTATGGTAAGATTTGCTCTCGTTAAGGCTTTTTGTGTCGCCGGGACTGGTCCAATGCCCATGATAGAAGGAGAAACAGCAGCACTAGCAACCGAACGAATTTTGGCAAGTGGTTTTAAGTCGTATTCCCTTACAGCTTGTTCAGAAGCAACAATGACTGCAGCTGCCCCATCATTTAATGACGAAGCATTTCCAGCTGTTACCGTCCCATTCTCTTTAAAAGCTGGTTTCAGAGATAATAATTTCTCTAGATTAGTATTTTTTATATTCTCATCTTCTGTAAATAAAGTAGAACCATGCTTGCTTTTAATAGCAACTGGAATAATTTCTTTTTCGAATTTACCTTGTTCTTTAGCTTTAATAGCTTTTTGCTGGCTTTCTAAGGCAAAAACATCTTGTTCCTCTCTGGAAATATGATAGCGCTCTACTAAATTTTCAGCTGTAATCCCCATATGGTACCCCTCTATTGCACAGTGAAGTCCATCATGAAAGAGTGCATCCACTGTCCGTAAATCTCCCAATTTCTGTCCCCACCTTGCATTCATCACCAAATGCGGGACATTACTCATACTCTCTGTACCACCTGCAATCACAACATTTGAATCTCCTGCAAGAATTTGGTGATAGGCTAATGTAATAGCGCGCAATCCGGATGCACATTGTTTATCAATTGTAATGGCTGGTACAGACACAGGGATCCCAGAATGGATAGCTGCTTGTCTTGCTGGGTTTCCTTTGAGCCCTGATTTTAGTACATTACCTAGTACTACCTCATCAATGCATTCAGCCGAAAGACCAGATCGTTGCCACACCTCCTTAACAACAGCCGTTGCAAGTGGTACTGCACCAACATCTTTCAATGAACCACCGAAACACCCTATCGGAGTTCTAATTGCCTCAACTAAGTATACATTTTGCATACACTATTCCCCATTTCCCATAAAAATAGCGGTTTTGTCCGCGGTTTTACTATGTACTTCACTTTAATCGTTCCGATCTAAACGTCGATTGATTTCTTCTAATACTTTTTGAGCAGCAACGGGTATGACTGTTCCTGGACCAAAAATAGCGGCTACCCCATTTTCTTTTAAAAATTCATAATCCTTGACCGGGATCACACCTCCGGCAACAACAACGATGTCTTCTCGATCGAGCTTCTTCATTTCAGTCATTAGTTTTGGCAATAGCGTCTTATGACCACCAGCCTGAGAACTTATCCCAATAACATGAACATCATTTTCAACTGCCTGAAGTGCAGCTTCTTCTGGTGTTTGAAAAAGAGGACCAATATCCACATCAAATCCTAAATCTGCAAATGCAGTTGCTATTACCCTGGCCCCGCGATCATGACCATCCTGTCCCAGCTTGGCAACCATGATTCTTGGTCGGCGTCCTTCCCTCACTTCAAATTCCTGGGTTTGTTGTCGTACGTCATCGATTTCTTGCTCAATAGCATATTCGGCGCTATATACTCCAATGACCGAGCGAGAATTTGCTTTGTGACGCCCAACAACTTTTTCATATGCATCGGAAATCTCACCAAGACTTGCTCTGGCCCTTGCTGCTTCAATTGCAAGGCCTAATAAATTTCCCTCTCCCGTTTTAGCAGCTTGGGTAATTGCCTTAAGCGTGGCTTGAACCTTTATTTCATCACGACTTGAACGCAGTTCATGTAAGCGCTTAATTTGAGCTTCTCGTACAGCTGCATTATCAACTTCAAGGATGTCTAGTTTATCTTCATTTTCTAATCGATATTTATTGACGCCGATAATGGTTTCTGTTTTAGAGTCAATATGACTTTGCCGACGAGCTGCAGCCTCTTCAATTCTCATCTTCGGCAGGCCAGTTTCAATTGCTTTAACCATTCCACCTAGTGACTCTACTTCTTGAATATGCTTCCATGCTTTATGTGTTAATTCATTTGTTAAAAATTCCATGTAATAAGAGCCGCCCCAAGGGTCAACCACATTGCAAATACCAGTTTCATCTTTTAAATATAGCTGTGTATTCCTGGCAATCCGCGCAGAAAAATCTGTCGGTAATGCAATGGCTTCATCCAGAGCATTTGTATGCAATGACTGTGTATGTCCCAATGTTGCTGCCATTGCTTCGATACAGGTTCGAGTTACGTTATTAAAAGGATCCTGCTCGGTTAAGCTCCAGCCTGATGTTTGGGAGTGAGCACGCAGGGCCATTGATTTTTCATTTTTAGGTTGAAACTGTTTCATCAGTTTCGCCCACAAAAGGCGTGCTGCCCGCATCTTCGCTACTTCCATAAAATAATTCATTCCAATTCCCCAAAAGAACGATAATCTTGGTGCAAATGAATCAATATCCAATCCAGCTTTCAGTCCGGTTCGAACATATTCTAATCCATTGGCTAAAGTGTACCCTAGCTCAATATCCGCAGTCGCTCCAGCTTCTTGCATATGATACCCAGATATACTAATGCTGTTAAATTTCGGCATATGGTGAGAGGTGTAGGAAAAGATGTCTGCTATTATTCTCATTGAAGCTTCAGGTGGGTAAATAAAGGTATTCCGTACCATATATTCTTTTAAAATATCATTTTGGATGGTACCAGATAATTGTGATGGATGAACGCCTTGTTCTTCAGCTGCCACGATATAAAAAGCTAATATCGGAAGTACAGCACCATTCATTGTCATGGATACCGACATTTTATCCAATGGGATCCCATCGAATAAAATTTTCATATCCAATATCGAATCCACAGCCACACCTGCTTTTCCTACATCGCCCTCGACACGGGGATGATCAGAATCATAGCCACGGTGTGTTGCCAAATCAAATGCAATCGATAGGCCTTTTTGTCCTGCAGCTAAATTCCTAAGGTAAAAAGCATTGCTTTCCTCTGCAGTTGAAAAACCAGCATATTGTCTTATTGTCCATGGTTGATTAATATACATTGTTGGATATGGTCCTCTTAAAAACGGTGCAATTCCAGATACATATTCCAAATGTTCCATATCAGTAAGGTCAGAAGATGTATATAACGGTTTCACGTCAATGTTCTCTAATGTATTCCATCTTGCAGCCGTTTCTTCTATAATTTGAGGAACGGGGGAAGCAAAAGTGTCGCGAAATGACATTTTAGTAAAATCAACTAATTTGTACATTCTCTAATTCCTCCCTTTATTTGAAGAGTGACCAATTTTTCATAGTAGTTAATTTTAGTATGGATAAAGTCATCTACTCCTTCTTTCATATAAAGTTCTCTATCATCTGTAGGTGGATAACCAGCCAATAGAATGGTAACGTCGCTATTACATTGTTTCATACTTTTTGCTAGAGAAGGAACCACCTCAGGGAACTTCTCATCCTTACACAAAATGACTACAATTTTGGATTTGGAAGATTGGAAGGCATGTAATGCCTCGGGAATCGATTGATACTCTGCATGTTGGCTAACATGAAATCCCCCTACTTTTAAAAATTCTGTTACGAAATCTGCCTGATGTTTATAGTTAGAAACAGGTCCAAAATTTGCTACAAATACCTCAGGGAGATGACCAAACTTAAGTTTGTATTTTTCTGCATGCTCTCGAAGTGACTCAAAAGGTTCTGCTGCTCTGTGAAAACTAAAAGGACGAATAGATGGGTTCATCCTTGTTGTTACACACATTGCTTGTAAGAGTTCATCAATTGTCACACCGGATTTGGCTGCTTTAATAGCATTTTCCATAGAATTATCTTCTGTAAATGTTTTTAATGAATCTTGTAATAGAACGAATTCCACATTAGAATTCAAATGGGTAACAGGATTTGGTGCCTTATTTTTGACTGAAGTCTCGACCTGTTCAATGTTTTCGTGAGAACCCAATGGATTTTCATCCAAATTCGGATAGATGTTTGTACCCACTATCTTTTCTTTCCTTCTTTTGATGTGATTCATTCTTTCTTCAGCTGTTCCAGAAACTTGCTCTTGTGGAAGACCCTCAATGAGCGAATGATACATTCCACCGATTTTCTCTATTTGTTGAAACAGCTCCCATGCCTTTTCAGCTAGTGTATAGGTGAGTGTTTCGATGTACCATGATCCTCCAGCTGGGTCGGTAACCTTTGACAAATTTGCTTCATTTTCCAGAATCAGTTGAGTATTTCTTGCAATTCGACGTGAAAATTCATTAGGCGGCCCAAATGCCTCATCAAATGGTGACACATGCAGGCTATTAACACCACCCATAATCCCGCCAAAAGCTTCTATTGTTCCACGAAGAATATTTACATAAGGATCGTGAATCGTTTTTGTCCAAGCCGAAGTCCTTGCGTGTATGAACATCTTTTGAGAAGTATCATTTCCACCTAATTCCTTCACAATTCTAGCCCACAACATTCGAGCTGCTCTAAATTTTGCAATTTCCATGAAAAAATTTGAACCAATCGAAAAAGAAAAAGCTATCCGTTGTGCTGCATCATCAATAGAAATGTGGTGCTTTTCCATAGTGCGAAGATATTCCAAACCCGTGGCAATTGCAAAAGCCAATTCCTGTACAGCATTTCCCCCTGCATTATGGTATCCATGGGTTTGGACAACAATTGTTTTCAATTCAGGAGTGTGTTTCATCGACCACCTAGTTATCTCTGCCATCTTTTTGTATGCTTGATTAATAGAATATGGTAGATCTCCCTTTTGTACGAGTTGTCCAATTGGATCCATACCAATACAGCCTCTAACTCTATTAGGACGTTGATTTTGTTGAATTATATAAGCCATAAATGTAGCGAAAAAAGGATATCCGCTTATACCAGGTTCGATATAGATCGGGACTTCTTCCAAATTTATGTTCTGGAATGCTTTGTGAAAATCCTGGAGAGAGGCTATTGAACCCCCCCTGCTATTTACCTTTTCCTGGTCCAAGGGGTCATTCCATCTCTTTTCATCTACTACCAAATGGAGCATCGTTTGCCCTTTTTCTAAATCATTTCGTGCAGCTTGATTAAACTCTTCTGGATCCGAACAGGCTAATTCCTGACACACTTTCCAAGGTTCATGCTGATTGCCTATTTCATCTGTTCCACGTAAATAGGGGAAATCACCTGGCAATGTATATAAATATGGATATTTTTCAATGTCCTCATGACGATACAAAGGTTGAATACGAATTCCTTCATAAGTATTGGTAACTAGATTTTCTTCAAAATTAGCTCCTTTTAAGGTTTTCTCAGCTACTTCTCTCCACTGTTGAAAAGTTGGTGTAGAAAAATCCTCAAACATTTTAGATTCTGTAATTTTACTATCAATGGTCACAGTTTCAAGTCACTCCCTTCTAATCTATAATTCAGTAATCATTTATTTTTGTATTTTTAACCTGATTTTTGAGAGGAAGTTTTTGACAAGGAATACATGGATTGTTTTGAAAAATGGTAAGTTTGGTAATTATAGTAAATTTTTGCAATCGCAAAATTTTCACAAAGGGAACACCTAATTTGATACGATGCTTTGCTAGCATGGGGAGCATCTAATAATGCCAGTGCTTGTTTCATATGTGTGTTACATACCCACATAATTTCACCTCTCTCACAAATTTTTTATTCATTTATTCATTTGAAGGCACCATATATTTATTAAAGGGAAAGAATACATTCTCAATTGGATTTGTTAAGAAATTAAGGAATGTTATCTGATTTTTTTTGATAATAGAAAATGTTTCTTTTATATTTTTTACATAAAAATTTCGATAATTTCGTCTTTTTTCAATATAATTATCTAGTGTGTTTATAATTGAATCTGAATAATTACCTTTTAATAAATTATTTAAAGGACTTATAAGGAGCTCTGATGATAGATTTTTAATTTGATCCACTTGATTATTAATTTCCTCAAATGAATTTATTAGGATTAAATTGTGCAAGACTGTATTTGATGTCAATAATTGTTCTCGAGACATTTCTTCCCATTTAAAGAGTTCTTTTTTAAATTGGTTTATGAGTTCTTTTGCATTTGTTTGATTTTGTTTCACATTTTCAGCCAATTGTTTTGAAGATTGTAAAAGAACTTCCTCTCGAAAATACTCTCCTTCGTCCCAGTCATCAATCATTTGAATCGATTGATTCCATAATTGGTCTATAAATGAACCATTTTTTTCGATTTTATTAACTACAGTCATTTTAATTCCTCCTATTAGGACACATTTAACTAGCCGCAGCTCGCTAACATTAATGCCAGGGTCTATAAGTGGTTTCAATATTATACTTTTTAACTAATAGATTTTAGCTTTCAAAAACTACTTCAATTTGTAAATACAGATCTTCTCATTTGACAGTATTTACGCTTAGTTTGATCTCTCTTCTAACCAATCACCAATCGTTGGATAAGTGATTTTTGAAGCTTTACTTCCAAAAGCAATAGACGTATGCCCAACTGGTAAGTTTATATATTGTTTGTCTTTACTGGATATGCGATTCATCAATGCTTCTACTTGATGCGGAGGAGCAATGTTGTCAATTTCACCTGATAAGTTGAGGACATTAGCAGTGATTTTCTCAAGTTTAACCTGACGGCCACGAATGATGAGTTCCCCTTTAATCAGCTTGTTTTTTTGATAAAATTCACGAATCCACTGACGATAAGATTCACCCGGAAATGGAACGCCGTCGTTTAACCATTTTTGCAGAAGTTTAAAGCTCGTTACAAAACTTTCATTCTCAGCACGATCATAAAGACTAACATAAGGGCCATAAATGTTTGCCATCGGTTTTAGTAATTTGTTACCAAAGTCAATCATTTCAGGTGGAATATTACCGTATGTTTGCACCAATTTATCAATATCAAAATGTTGCTCATCCAGCATAGCACCATAAAGGCCTGTATCTTCAAAATCAAACGGAGTTGTCATAAAGACAAGGTTACGAATGGGCAATTCAGGGTGCAGAGCAGCAAATATTGAAGTAATTGTACCGCCCATGCAATATCCAAGAATGGACACTGCATCCGCATTCGATTTTCGCAAAACTTTACGAACCGCTCGTGGGATGAAGTCCATAATATAATCGTCTAATTTCATATTTTTATCTTCAATGCCTGGTGTACCCCATTCAAGGAGATAGACGTCAAAACCTCGATTTACCAGATATTCAACTAAACTGCCACCCTTTGTTAAATCCATGATATAGGGCTTATTAATCAGTGCATAAATCAAGAGTAGCGGAGTTTTATGTTTTTTCGGTTGTTCTGAAATGTAGCGATAGAGCTTGGTTTTATTCCTAGTCCAAATGACTTCTTTCGGAGTTGGGCCGACCTCTGGTTCGGCATCCTTCAATAACACTTGTGTTACGCTTTTTAAACGTCTAAACATCTGTTGATACTCCTCAGGTACCATTTCGATAAAATTTTCGTATTCTTTTGTCATAAGATTTTTCATATCTCTCCACCCCTTACCATATTTTAATTGATAAAATAAAGACTTTTTCAATTCGCATTTTTTACTGCACTGTTAGACAGATCCTTTTGTGTTCGTAACTTTCTGCGAATTTAATAATGTTAAGATTTGATTCAGTTTTGTATCAAAACTCTTCATATCCTTTTTCAAATTTGTTATTTCACGTTGCAGTTCCACTGGATCTCTTTGATTATCCTTGGATTCTTGTATAAATTCTTCTAAATCATCCACTTTCGCATCTATATTGACAATCTGAGAGGAAATATGCGCAAGGTCATTTCTGGATGGCAGATTAACAAATTCATAATAACGTTCTGTGGTTTCATTCAACATTTTTTTGATTTGAACATTCATCTCTAACATCTGTCCGACCGCTTGTGCAGGAAATTGCTTCGTAATTTGATCATCAAAAAGGTTACTGTACTGGGAATAGTGTTCTTTCCACATTTCATAAAAATTAAAGTTTGGTGCCATCTTTTTTCCTCCTATTATCTGAATAATTAATTTATTAGTTGTTTTATATTTTGCAGACATCCCCTTTTTTGATTGATTGGGGTGACTGATAAATATCTCTGTTAGAGACAGTTTAGAGTACTATTTTTAATTGATCTCACAAAGGAATATTTCCATGCTTTTTTTTCGGTCTAAATTCTTTTTTTGTTCTAAGCATCTCTAAAGACTGTTTCAGAACTTTTCTTGTATCTCTTGGGTCGATCACGTCATCCACCATTCCATGAGAAGCCGCAACATAAGGATTCGCAAACATATTTCGATATTCTTCAATTTTTTCCGAACGTGTTACTGCCGGATCACAGCTTTGGTTAATTTCTTTTGCAAAGATAATATTTGCTGCTCCTTCTGGTCCCATTACAGCAATTTCCGCATTAGGCCAAGCAAAAACAATGTCCGCACCAATTGCTTTTGAATTCATAGCGACATAGGCCCCGCCAAATGCTTTTCTTAATATGACGGTTATTTTAGGAACTGTTGCTTCTGAATAGGCGTAGAGAATTTTTGCACCATGACGAATGATACCTCCGTGCTCTTGATTGACTCCAGGGAAAAAACCTGTAACGTCTTCAAAAGTTATGATTGGGATGTTAAAAGAGTCACAGAAACGAATGAACCTGGAAGTCTTGTCCGAAGAATTAATATCTAGACCGCCAGCCATTACTTTAGGCTGATTTGCAACAACTCCTACACTATTCCCATCAATTCTTCCAAAACCAACCACGATATTTTTCGCATAGTCCTTTTGAACTTCCATAAAATCCCCTTGATCTAATACTTGTTCTAATACCTTACGAATATCATATACCTTCGTTGCATTGAGAGGCACTAGGTCCAGCAAATCTTCCCGCCAATCATCCTCTTTCATGCATTCCAAGGACTGAGGATTTTCCATATTGTTTTGGGGCAGAAATGTAATTAATTTTCTTACTTCTTCTAAGACTTCTTGTTCGGAAACTCCAATAAAATGTGCACAGCCACTAATGGAGGAATGAACCTTTGCACCGCCAAGATTCTCCGCAGAAATTTTCTCGCCGGTAACCGTTTCAATGACCTTTGGACCTGTAATAAACATTTGACTGGTATTTTCCACCATAAACACAAAATCAGTTATGGCTGGAGAATATACTGCCCCACCCGCACAAGGGCCCATGATCACCGATATTTGCGGGATTACACCAGAGTAGATGGCATTTCGATAAAAAATTTGACCGTATCCGTCTAAAGAAACGACGCCTTCTTGTATCCTGGCACCGCCTGAATCATTTAATCCAATAATGGGTGCCCCATTTTTTGCAGCTAAATCCATAATTTTGCAAATTTTAGTCGCATGCATCTCTCCTAGTGCTCCGCCAAAAACAGTAAAATCCTGGGCAAATACGTAGACTAGACGGCCATTAATTTTACCGTAACCCGTCACAACACCTTCCCCTGGGCTTTCCATTTTATCCATGCCGAAGTTGGTTGCTCGGTGCTTGATGAATGAATTTAATTCCACAAAGGAGTCAGTGTCCAGCAATAGATCAATTCGTTCTCTTGCAGTAAGCTTCCCACGATTATGCTGTGTATCAATTCGCTCGTCACCGCCGCCAAGCACGATCTTACTCTTCCGATCCCATAGATCATAAATCTTCTCATAAACTGTGCTCATTGGAAAACTCCACTTCCTCTCTGCTCGAAATATGTTATGATGTCCGCTTCACCAAGAAAAGAGGTTGGCCGTATTCTACGAGCTGACCATTTTCAACTAGTACTTCAACGATTTCTCCATCCATTTCTGCTTCAATTTCATTAAACAATTTCATAGCTTCTAAAATGCAGACAATTGTTGATTTCTCAACTTTTTCACCATTTTTAACAAATGGTGCGGCATCCTCTCCTGGTGCTCTGTAAAATATGCCTACCATTGGAGATACAATTTTTGAAAGGTTATTAATTTCCTCATTTTTTTGTGCAATATGTACCTCCTCTAGATTATCTCTCGTTACAGCTACTTGAACATGTGCTGCTGATATCTCCTTAATCGTGGTAGTTGGTAATACGGCTGTATTCTCAATAGCAACCTCATTTGCATGACTCTTAGCAGTGTTAATCTCCTGGGGAACGACTGCTGCTGCCCCCAACTTTCTACTAATCAAAATTTTAGAATTACCTTCTCCTATTTCCAAAACCTCTATAGAAGAAGCATCAACTAGTTTAATCATTTCTCTGATTTCTTGGATTTTAAACATTTTCTCTCTCCTTCATAATCGTTAATAATGAATCATACCTCTAACTTCAATGGATTCGTTTCAAGGAACTTTGTATTAAACTGTCCCTTAACAAAGGATTCATGTTCTAGTAATTTCTGATGGAATGGGATCGTCGTTTTAATTCCACTTATGACAAATTCATCGAGCGCCCTTTTCATTCGCTCAATCGCTTCATCACGATCTTTTCCCCAAACGATCACTTTTGCTACCATCGAATCATAAAAAGGTGAAATTTCATAACCAGGATAGACAGCACTATCCACTCGGACACCATACCCCCCTGGAGGAAGATACATTTCGACTTTTCCTGGTGAAGGCATAAAATTCTTTGCCGGATTTTCTGCATTTATACGGCATTCAATCGCCCACCCATTTATTTTTATATCACTTTGGTTGAAGGAAAGCGGATATCCTGCCGCTACTGAAATTTGTTCCTTTATTAAGTCAATACCTGTAATCATTTCTGTAACAGGGTGTTCTACCTGAATACGGGTATTCATTTCCATGAAATAGAAATGGCCGTTTTTATCTAAGAGGAACTCAACAGTACCCGCACCATGATAATGGACAGCCTTTGCAGCCGCGATTGCTGCAAAACCCATCTGTTCACGAATCTCTTGCTCAAGGGCTGGTGACGGAGCTTCTTCAACCAGTTTTTGATGTCGTCTTTGGATGGAACAGTCTCGTTCACCTAAATAAACGATATTTCCAAGCATATCTCCAATGATTTGAATTTCCACATGACGGGGTTCCTCAATGTATTTCTCGAGATACACACCGGCGTTTCCAAATGCCGTTTCAGCTTCTTTCTGTGCTTGACGGATGGCTTTGCGTAATTCCTCCTCATCCTCTGCAACTCTCATTCCCTTTCCGCCACCGCCAGCTGTTGCTTTTACAATGACTGGGAATCCAATTTCCTTCGCTATCATAATAGCTTCTTCAAGATCTTCAATTAGACCATCTGTTCCAGGAACGGTAGGCACGCCTACACTTTTCATGGTTTCTCTCGCGACCGCTTTATCCCCCATTTTATTAATGGCGTCTGCATCTGGCCCAATAAATGAAATGTTGTAATCCCAGCAAATTTCAGCAAAAGTACCGTTTTCTGCCAGAAATCCATAACCAGGGTGGATCGCATCCGCATTCGTAGATTGAGCAACGCAAATTATATTTGCAATATTCAAGTAGCTTTGCGCAGATGCAGTGGGTCCAATACAATATGCTTCGTCCGCCATTTGCACATGCAGGGCTTCACGGTCTGCTTCAGAATAAACTGCAACCGTGGATATCCCCATTTCCTTACACGCCCTAATTACACGAACAGCAATTTCTCCTCGATTAGCGATAAGAACCTTTTTAAACATGTACATGTTCCTTTCTAATAGTAATTTTATAGAAGGGTTGCCCATCAATGGATCCATTCATGCAGATTGTTTTTGAGAAGAAATTTCCTTTACAAGAGTAATGCCCTGTTAACTAAACCCATTGATTTTAAGAGTTTACTAGTACTTTTTTGAATTCTTCAGCTAGTAGAGGAACCACTTCAAACAAATCACCCACAATACCGTAGTCCGCTATTTTAAAAATTGGGGCTTCCGGATCTTTGTTAATCGCCACGATCAGTTTTGAGTTAGACATCCCGGCTAAATGCTGAATGGCACCAGAAATTCCACAGGCAATATACAAATCAGGGGTTACGACCTTTCCCGTCTGTCCAATTTGCAGGGAATAGTCACAGTAATTAGCATCACATGCACCACGGGATGCGCCGACTGCTCCCCCCAAGACATCCGCCAATTCCTGAAGTTGCTTGAAACCTTCAGAGGATTTAACCCCCCGTCCGCCAGAGATAACAACTTTAGCTTCTGATAAATCTACACCGCCAGTTGTTTTACGTATTACTTCCTTAACAATCGTCCGTAAGTCTTTGATCTCAGCATAAAAATGCACAATCTCAATCGTTCCGCTGATTTCTGCGACCGGTATATTATTTGGACGCACAGTTGCGAATGGGATGCCAGATACTACTTTCTTTTTCTCAAACGCTTTTCCGGAAAAAACAGGACGTGTAAAAATAACGTCACCATCCTCTACCTGAACATCTATGACGTCAGATACAAGTCCCAGCCCCAAACGCGCTGCAATGCGCGGTGCAAGATCTTTCCCAATTGCCGTATGCGGCATTAAAATAGCATCTGGTTCCACTTCATCAATTACTTGTCTCAAGCTTTGAGAATATGCATCCGTTGTATACACATCGAGTTCTTCATTGCCCACAATATATACTTTATTTGCTCCATGTTTCCCTAAAACATCTGCATAAAGAGCTGCACTACTGCCGAAAGCTACAGCTATAATTTCCCCGTCTTCCGCAATGCGCTGCGCAGCGGTCAGGGACTCCAGCGAAACACCTCTTAGGTTCCCAGCTTTAGCTTCCGTTACCACCAGTACTTTTCTCATGTTAGTTCGCCCTCCTGTGTGTGTTAGATTACCTTCGCTATACTGTGAAGCAGTACAGCCAGTTCAGAAACTTGAGCTTCGATGTCCCCCTCCAGGATACGTCCTGCTCCTTTTTTCGGCGGAAAAAATGTCTTGGTAGTTATTGTCTTTACTTCAAGGATGTCATGGATATTTAAATCATCAATCTCTATTCGCTCGATTGGCTTTTTCTTCGCTTTCATGATACCGGACAAGGAAGGATATCGCGGCTCATTTAGTCCCTGTTGGGCTGTAACCAATACTGGAAGAGATACCAAGACAACCTCTTTATCTCCTTCAACGTCACGCTCGATCAACGCTTCATTTCCGACAATTTCCAGCTTTGTGATCGTCGTCACTTGTGGGATATTGAGTTCCTCTGCAAGGCGCGGACCAATTTGTCCACCGCCATAATCCACACCCACATTACCAGCTAATATGATGTCAAATTCACGATTTTTAATAACGGCCTCAAGAATTTTGACTGTACTGTATTCATCAAGATTTAAATTTTCACTATTAACCATAATCGCTTTATCCGCACCCACCGCAAGCGCGGTTCGCAGCCCATTCTCTGCACGTTCCGGTCCTACCGTGATAACTGTTACCTCCCCACCGTGAATAGCTCGCAATTGAAGCGCTTCTTCAATCGCATATTCATCGTAAGGATTGATGATGAAGTTTACCCCTTCTTCACTAACGGTGCCGAATTGGAACGCGATTTTTTCCTCCGGATCAAACGTTTGTTTCATCAATACTAAAATGTTCATTTTTTCGTAGCCCCTTCTGATGTAATATTATTAAGGCACTCTGGGTTAAACGATTTGTGGGTTCCATACGCAATTTCGGTTTGAACCCCAATCTATTTGAATTTTCTGTATCTTCCTCAAGTAAAGACCACAAAAAGGATTCTCGTTCTTAAATAAAACACATTGTAAGTTTGGAGAATACGATTGCTCTACTAATTCCTTGATGGCAAATTCGCTTCGAAAATCCCTGAAACTTTTACATCGCCTTCACCATTTTTCGCCAGTACTTCAGCCACCACGAGGTTGTCAGCCTTTTTCTCTATCACTCTGCCAAAAATTTCGATAGATTCTCCGGGATACGTCAATTTACTAAAACGTACTTGTATTCTCCTAATGTTTTTTCGTGGTATCCATGATGTAACTCCGTGGGATACCATCCCCATGATTAACATTCCGTGAGCGATAATACCTGTGCCAGCTTGCTCCCCAACCTCTTCAACGGTATGCAGTGGATTAAAATCTCCAGATGCTCCGGCAAATCTTACCAGCTGAACTCGTGTAATCGGATCTTTTTTCATAACCGGGAATATAGCTCCCACTTGTAAATCTTCATAATACATGATTCATTGCGCCCCTCTCATCAACTACAATTTAATGGCGGTGAATTAATGTAATTCTAGCAATAGCCACTAATTCGCCTTTTTGATTGGTATATCGGGATTCTTCTGTAACGAAATCCAAGCCGCCAGAAGAACCGATTTTTGTATCTGCGCGTATAATCTTACTCGTAACATGAAGCTCATCACCGGCATAAATATCGCCAAGATATTCATACTCTTGGTCACCATGTAATATTTTTACTGGGTTTAATTTCAATACTTCCATTTTTTCCTGAAAGCCATATCCGCCATGGTACTCAATGACTTGCAAAAAGGTGAGCGGGACGGGAATACCATCATAACCTGCTTCCTTAGCTGCCTCCAAGCTGTAATAAATCGGGTTATCATCACCAATAGCGATGGCTAATTCTTTTATTTTCCCTTTTTCTACTGCCATGCTGTAAGGTTCTAACTCAAGTCCAAGTAAATCTTTCACATCTGACAAGTTTTTCCACCTCTTTAAAATAGTAGCTTATTACTTACATTGATTAAATTTTGAATTTTCTCTATTGCTTCAACAGATTTCCAGCTATAACAAGTCGCTGAATCTCTTGCGTTCCTTCATAGATTTGAGTGATTTTGGCATCTCTCATATACCGTTCAACCGGGTATTCCCTTGTGTAGCCATATCCGCCAAATACTTGAACGGCCTCAACCGATACTTCCATTGCGGTGTCTCCGGCAAACAGTTTGGACATCGCCGATTGGTGTCCATAAGGAATTCCTTGATCTTCACGCCAGGCAGCCTGGTATGTTAATAAACGGGAAGCTTCGATTTTTGTTGCCATATCTGCTAGTTTGAATTGTATAGCTTGAAGCGAGCTAATCGGTTTGCCAAATTGGACGCGATCCTTCGCATATTCGACAGCTTTATCAAACGATCCCTGAGCAATTCCCAAGGCTTGGGCAGCGATTCCATTCCGACCGCCATCGAGGGTCATCATGGCAATCTTGAACCCTTCACCCACTTGTCCCAAGAGATTGTCCTTTGGCACGCGGCAGTCCTCTAAAATTACTTCCGTCGTTGCGGAGGAACGAATGCCCATCTTTTTCTCCTTCTTTCCTACAGAGAAACCTGGGAAGTCCTTTTCCACAATAAATGCGGAAATCCCCTTATGCTTCAGTTCCGAATTGGTCTGTGCGAAGACAATATATATATCCGCATAGCCACCGTTGGTAATAAAAATCTTCGAACCGTTCAAAATCCACTCATCGCCATTTAGTACCGCCGTTGTTTTCATTCCACTTGAATCAGATCCCGATCCAGGTTCTGTCAAGCAATACGCACCCATGCTTTTTCCTTCTGCCATGGCCCGTAAATATTTTTGTTTTTGTTCTTCCGTTCCGAACTTGAAAACCGGCCAACCGGCTAACGATGTATGGGCGGAAAGTGTGGTCCCTATGGAAGCATCCACCCGTGAAAGTTCTTCGACCGCAATCACATAACTTAAATAATCGGCACCTGCACCACCGTATTCCTCCGGCCAAGGGATTCCGCATAAGCCAAGTTCTGCCATCTTTCGCCAAATCTTGATGTCAAAGTATTCTTCTTCATCGCGCTGTGCTGCAGTAGGCTCACATTCGTTCAGTGCAAATTCGCGCACCATTTTTTGCATCATCTTTTGTTCTTCTGATAATAAAAAGTTCATTGTTAGACCCCTCTTTAATATATTTTGTGCATCCTATTTCGTCATGAGTAAGTTGAGCGAGCGATTGCTCAGTCAATGTTTTATGTAGTCCATATGAAACTATCGATATTTATAATTGCTAGGAAGCTATTTATAAGCCTCCTAATGATGGGAATACTATGTCAAGTTACACTTTTTGCTCAATCATCTTTCGGGTATAGATGGTTACCCACTTCCTTGGCAGCAGTCCTACTGATTTAGCCATAATTTTATTTTTAAAGCCTGGAATGATCACTGTTTTATTCTTCATTAACCCTTCAAAGCCGCACTTGGCAACTGCTTCTGGTTCCATCAAGTTCTTAATAAAAATTTTTGTTCCTGTTGCGGCCAAGCCTTCCGTGAGCGGCGTTTTGGTTGAAGGGGGACATAATACACTAACTTGAACTCCGGTTCCTTTTAGTTCTTCCGCAATCGCTTCTGAAAAGGTTAAGACGTACGATTTGCTCGCCCCATACATCGACATCCCTGGAGTTGGCTGAAAGGCCGCTGTTGAAGCCACGTTTAAAATTTTACCTTGCTTTCGTTTTACCATTTCATCCGCTATAAGTTTGGTTAAATACGTGAGCGAAATCATGTTGAGCTGCAGACATTCCAATTCTTTCTTAATATCCAAGTCCGTCATTGACCCTAATCCGCCAGCCCCGGCATTATTAATCAAAATATCGATGTTTATTTCTTCGCTTTTCAAGTGCTGATGCAAGCTCTCTACTGTTGTATGGCTGCTTAAGTCACCGGCAAAAGTATTTACTTGCACTCCATAATCTTTTTTTAAATTCTCGGCTTGTTGTTCCAACAACGTTACATCTCTGGCAACTAATACCAAGTTATAGCGATGGCCTGCGAAAACTTTTGCGAATTCCAAACCGATCCCTTTAGTAGCGCCTGTAATCAAAACTGTTTCTGTTGGCATTTGTTTTGTAGCCCCTTTGCGTTTGGAATATTCTAAAATTTATAAATATTATTATGTTATTAATTATACTCATTAGTAATAATTAAATAAAATTAACATTTTTAATGTATAAGTAAGTATTACTAATATTCAGATAGTGGAAAATATCAATTTTTCTAATTTCCTGGAGTTAATAGAAGTTACGCATAATAAAAGAGAAGCCTACTCGTCACAGGACGCGGGCTTCTCATTTTATTACAGATTTATTTATTAAAATGCAGTCACATCAACAGGTTCAATTCCTTCAGCCTCGCAATAGTCAAGGTATCTTTTCAGGAATGATTCCCAATTATCTCGTGCAATAATTTCTCCATTCTCACCCAAATAGTCTAATGTTCCTTCCACAATATTGAAGGTAATAACGTCTTCATCCCCAACAGCTGTAGGTGTATGTGTGGAGCCGGCAGGTTCAAAAACCATGTCGCCAGGTTTGGAGATCCAAGGCTCCTCGAGATATCTCCAAGACCCTTGTACAGTATAAACAATGACTTGTCCAGGATGAAAATGGGCCGGAAGCTGCATTTTCGCAGGTACATATAATAAGGTAATATTCTGTCCTGTCACAGGATTGACTTTAAGCAATTTAAATTTCGCATCTCCGAAATAAGGAACCCAAGGCAATTCATCTACATTAACATTTCCTGCATGATATGCTACTGCTGCTTGTACATTTTTTGTATTACTCACTAAAATCCCCTCTTCCAATGTATGTTTATAAATTCGCATGCTGTTAACGCTTACATAATTCGGCTAATTAACTTTTTCGAATTTATTTAATCTCAGTATATTTTTAATTTTCAGCTAAGTAAAATTATTATTTTTAACTTGCTGTTAAGTTTGATTAATTTATGCTGTCAAGATATTTGGATGAAATTTACTTAGCCCCAAGTCCCCCATCAAGGACCAATATTTGTCCCGTACAATAATCAGAAGCTGCTGAAGCAAAGTAAAGGAGAGCACCTACTAAATCATTGTCACTGCCTAACCTTCTAACTGGAACTTGGGAAGCAATGAAAGGTCCTGCTTTGTGTACAAGTGTTCCCGGTATGTCTGGGTTATTCATTCCAGTAGTGAAAACTCCAGGAGCAATTGAATTTACATACACTCCATGGCGGCCCCACTTAACTGCTAGATCCTTCGTTAAAGTCATAACTGCACCCTTACTTGTTGTATATCCCACAGAATCTACTGCTTCTGGGTCAACACCTTTAAAACCTATACTTGAAGAAATGTTAATGATTTTCCCGTATTCGTTATTGATCATATGTTTTCCAACTGCCTGACACATTAAGAATGTTCCTGTTACATTTGTATCAAGCATAGCTTGCCATTGTTCTAAAGGCATTTCCGCTGCAGGCGTTTCAAAAACCGTTCCGCTGCTGTTGACTAAAATATCAATTTTCCCAAAACGAGAAACCGCTTTCTCCACACCTTGAACGACAGATTCAGGATTTGTTACATCCAAAGCTAGGGCAAGTGCTTGTCCTTTTAACGCCTCGATTTCTTTCACTACTTCTTCACAAACCTCTAAACGGCGCGAACATACTACAACGTTTGCTCCGGCTTCTGCCAACGCCAGTGCCATTACACGCCCTAACCCGCTGCCGCCTCCTGTAACGATGGCTGTCTGTCCTGTTAAATCAAACAATTGATTTACTGTCATTCTAATTTTCCTCCTAAATTAAGAATATTCAAAGATTTTTAAATCTTATTGATATTAAGTATACTTATAAATTATAATTAAATAAAATTAAAGATTTTAATGTGTAAGTAAGTATTACTAATATTCAAAAAAGGGGTACAGCCATGAACATTGAACAATTACTATATATTGTTGAAGTTGCAAAATATAGTTCTCTATCTATTGCAGCACAGAATCTTCATGTGACTCAATCAACCATAAGCCAGTCCATTACTAACTTTGAAAAGGAGCTAGGGATTAAAGTTCTTAAACGATCACGTGGACACGGAGCTGTACCAACTGATGAAGGCAGAATCATATTAAAGCTTGCCTACGAAGTACAGAAAAAACTGGAGGAAATAAAAGAAGCAGCCAACCTATTGAATTCCACTGAAGTAGGAGAACTAAAAATATCTTCTTTACCCGGCTTGATGACATTTCTGGTAAAAGCTATAGCCGGATTTAGACAGGATCATCCTCACGTAAATTTAGAGATTGCCGATAAAAGTGGATCTGCTGTTATTGAAGATGTTCGGCAGCATAACACTGATTTCGGACTGATTACTTATTCAAGTGACTTGAATATAAACATGGAAGGAATTGCTTATGAAGCTCTTATTGAAGGGAAGCAGAAAGTATATGTTTCTAAGCATTCTCCATTAGCGTTTCTAGGTACCGTATCACCGAATGATATTCTTGATCAAACTCTCGTTACATATAAAGGTGAATTAATGCAGTATTTTGTTCAAGATTTCTTTAACAAATATAAGCCTATGAAAATCCTATTTACTTCAAATAATATGGATGGAGTTCTTCAAGCCATAAGTGAAAATTTGGCGATTACATTTGCTCCTGATTTCGTAATGAAAAACTATCCCCCTGTCATCAATGGTGATATCATCCCAATTGATTTGGTGAATCATCCGACGGTTAATATTTCTTTAGGGTTAGTTCGATCAGTGAATAAACATTTATCTACTTTTTCCCACAAATACATACATTATCTAAAATCAGAAATACTTAATAGTTAAGACAGAAAAAAGAGAAGCAACTTCGTCGTAAGTGAACGAAAAGCTTCTCTTTTTTACGAATCTATTTATCCCCCCAACAGGGAATAGCAGTTTATTCCTTTTACGTGGTGATAGGAGCTTTTTGAACATACCCATTATCGGAAGTCAGATTTGCGCTGATCGTAAACGAAGCCTCCGTCTTCTCTATTACTTCATCAATTGTAACACCTTCTTGAGTTTCTAGAAGAATCATTCCTTCGGGTGTAAAATCAAACACAGCCAAATCGGTAATCAGGCGATGTACAACCTTTTGACCTGTCAATGGAAGGGTACAGCTTTTTTTGATCTTGGATTCATTGTACTTATTTGTGTGCTCCATAATGACCACAATTCTTTTGGCTCCATGGACAAGATCCATTGCTCCTCCCATACCTTTGATCATTTTTCCAGGGATCATCCAGTTTGCCAAGTCACCTTGTTCGGAAACCTCCATGCCGCCCAGGATGGCTAGGTCGATGTGTCCTCCTCGAATCATGGCAAAGGACTCCGCACTATCAAAGAAAGATCCACCGATCACCGCTGTAACCGTTTCTTTCCCAGCGTTTATAAGATCAGGATCCTCCATCCCTTCAACAGGATATGGCCCGATGCCAAGCAACCCATTTTCTGATTGCAATAATACATGAAATTCCCTCGGAATTTCGTTAGCGATCAGGGTTGGCATTCCAATTCCGAGATTTACGTTCATTCCATTTTGAATCTCTTGAACCGCACGATTAATGATTTTTGTCCTGGTATCCATCCTTTTATCCTCCTGAAAAATTGCCTAGTAATTTTTTGATATGTTACTATTCAAAGGTATATTAAGTCCGCATGACGGTACGGCGTTCAATTCTTTTCACATAATTCTTTCCTTCCAATATCCTTTGGACATAGATCCCAGGTGTATGGATCTCATCCGGATCAAGAGACCCCACCCCAACCATGTGCTCCACCTCGGCAATCGTTATCCTGCCGGCAGTTGCCGCGAGTGGATTAAAATTTCGCGCAGTCTTCCGGAAAACAAGATTTCCTAAAGGGTCACCTTTCCATGCCTTTACGAAGGCAAAATCCCCAACAATCCCTTCTTCAAGAATATGCGTTCTACCATTAAATACTCGATGTTCTTTGCCCTCTGCAATCGGGGTACCAACGCCAGTCGGCGTATAGAATCCAGGGATACCGGCACCGCCCGCCCTAATTCTTTCCGCCAGTGTCCCCTGGGGAACAAGTTCTACTTCCAATTCTCCACTTAAAAATTGCTTTTCAAAGATCTTGTTCTCACCGACATAACTTGCCACCATTTTTTTGATCTGCTTATTGGCAAGTAGAAGTCCTAGTCCCCAATCATCCACCCCACAATTGTTACTGACAATCGTTAAGTCTTTTGTTCCCTTTTCCCGCAACGCTAGAATCAGCTTCTCGGGAATTCCCGATATACCAAAGCCGCCAACAATGATGGTTGCACCATCTTGAATATCCTGAATCGCTTCATTAAAATATGTGATCATCTTTCCGTTCACAGCCAATATATTCACTCCCTGCATTATTAACATAATTATTTGAATTTTTATATTATGAAATTGATTATACTCATAAGTAATAATTAAATAAAATTAAAGTTTTTAATTTGTAAGTAAGTGTTACTTATTTTAAAAAGCTTTGGATCTAAAAAAACAAGGACCCCCATAGTTGAGGCCCTTTTACAATTTAAATCGCTAAGACTAAATCCATTTTTTATTCCATTTCTACACAACATCCAACAATATGTAAAAAGTCGGTACTAATGCATAGAATTAGCTGCTAAATATATTAAATCGATTTTCTAATAAACAAACTAATTTATTCCATCTTCCACATCAATATGATCATCAGCGTAAGTCTCGGACATTTTATCCAGACAATTCCAGCACTTACTACGATTTCGCTCCATAATGGCTAATTCTTCATTGCAATCTACACAACAATCCATTCCATTAACAGCCTTGTTATTTTTACACATATTTCGTTTCCTCCTCGATTAAATCATGATTTTTAAATAATCACAGTTTCATCTGTTTTTAACGTTGTGTTAGTTTGCTTCGCAGGACGTACAATGGTCAAAAACAATAATCCGAAAACAAACATAACCAATGAAGTTACTAGAAACCCAGAACCATATCCAATTGCCTCAGTTCCTGAATTTTGGATAAAATTCCCGAATACAACTGGAGCAATAACACTTGCTGAACTTGATAGAGCAACATATGTCCCTTGTGCTTTTCCAATGTTTTTGGTAGAAAAGAATTCCATCAACATAGCGGGTGCGAGTGAAAGAATAACAATCGCAAAACCTGGAGCAAGAATGAAGAACACGATGGCGATAGCACTTGAATGCACGACACTTCCAATATATAAACAAATAGCGGATAGCACCATTGAAATACCTGCAAGATTTACTCGTGCTTTACGAATATCTCCTGTTTTGCGATAAAGTCGATCTGATAACAAGGCAAATACAATTTGGCAAATGGCAGCGAAGAGAAAAGGCAAAGACACTGCCATTTTTAATGTTTTTCCATCAAAATGTTGAATTTTGGTAAAGTATGCTGGAAACCAAACCGCTTGAACAGACAATAACCAATAGGCACAACCTGCACACAAAACAGTAAAAATAAAATTTTTAGAAAAAAGATGCGGAAGAAATTGACGCCAAGAAACCTTAGAAGGGATGAATGAGTTCTTATCCTCTTGTTCAATTGTAGGTAACCCGATTTCTTTTGGGCTTTCTTTTCCGAAAATCATCCATAAAACTAGAACAATAAGTCCAACAATCCCCATTGCGATAAAAGCAGATCTCCATCCATATTGAGCGATCAAGGAGATTAATAATGGAGAAGCAATCGCTGGACCGATTGCTGCTCCAAAGAGAACAGCGCCAAAGCCTATACCATGTCTATGTTTAGGGAACCATTTTCCTATTAGAGAAGTTGATATAGCAATCGCTGGACCTTCTCCTGCTCCCAAGATCATTCTTGAAAACATTAATAAAGACAGACTGGAAACAAAAGGTGTGGTAAATTGAACAACCAACCATATTAACATGATCCAAGTAAACATTTTTTTCGTGTTTTTGGAATCGGCCATGCCACCTATAATTAAAGAGGATATGGTAAAGAACCAAAAGAATGAGCTTCCAATAACCCCCCATTGTGAAGGACTTAAGTGTAACTCTTTCATTATGGGAACGGAAACTAAACCGATGATAATTTTATCAACTTGGTTGACCATTCCGGAAGCAACGAGAATAAATAATATAATCCAAGAATATTTTGGTGTCTTCAATGTAAAAATCTCCCCTTCTAATCCACTATTTATGGAAAATCTTATCTTAAAATCTGCAAGCTACTCCCATCACATGATGCAAATGGTATTTTTATGAAATGGTTTTAAAGTCAATCTTCTGCGTTAAAATCATGACATTATTAAAACTATTACCTCATGTTTTCTGCAATCCCGCCAGCTGTTTTTTCACGTACAGGAATACCCCCGCGACCCGCTTTACCTGTTTTCTCATCAATAAACATAGCAAAATCGGGCGCGATTTCTCTTCCATTTGGCATCGTGAGCCACAATCTTAATAAATGACGTTTGCGTTCGGGTTCTTCATAATCTTCATAAACAGTCCGTGAATGAAGAACGGTATAATTATTTACGAATTGCATATCACCAGGTTCCATCATCATATCGATATGCATGTTTTCATCATGAAGGAGAGAATCCATTAAGTCATATGCGTCCATTTCTTCCTTTGACATTTGGATACCTGTTTTCGCTTGTGCAGATTCGACATATCCGCGATTATATCTGCAGCTCAATTTACCTTTGTAATAGCTAAAGACTGGTGAGGAATATACTGGAGATTCTCCTAGTGATTCTTCACCACGACGATCCAAGAAGTATATACGATAGAGAATTTCAAGGTACTCTGGGTACTTCTCCAGAATTTCATTATAAACAGCCATCGAACTTACGATACTACTGAAACCCCCAGATTTAGCTTTTCGTAGAGATAATAAACCGACTACGTCAGATCCATCTGGGTGAAAGGGAAGATGTGCATTCGTTTGGTAACCGCGTACATTGGAATCATTAATGTTGAGACCTTGGTCAACGACATGCCCTAAAAGATCACCTTTTGCGTTTTGCGCCACCGGGATGCCCAAGTGAATTCCAAGACCCCAATAAATGATGCTTGCTTCTTCATCTGTATACCTGTCCATTGGTAATCCGCGAATGAGTAGAAATCCTCTTCCATTTTCCAACTCTTCAACGAAGTAAGCGATTTCATTTGAAAGATCAGGAATTGGGAAGTCGTCCTTGTTAAAATCAGGTGCCTTTAACCCCTTTTGTTTTACATGAAATAGTGCCTTCTCAAGAGCTGAAATTGTTTGCTCTGACAAATAATAAATCCATGTATCATCTTTAGCAAGATCAATTCCTTTCCACGCTACAGATCCTTGAATTTTTTCCTTCAAAATGAACGGCACCGATACTCCCCCTTCTTTTTCTAAATCAACTTTAGTAATAGTAAGTAATAATAAATTTCGGGTTGATTCTCTTTTAAAAGAGTGACTCTATCTCTCTTCCAAATCCTTTTTCATCCTTTTAATAAATAAAATGAAGTTCCCCCTTTCATTTACATGGAAGCGCTTTAAATAACTTTCTGACTGTTTTAATTGTTATTACAGTAATTATATTCATAATTTTCAGTAAAATAAAATTAAAATATTTAATTTGCTAGTAAAAATTACTAATATACTTGAAATAGTCTTACCATGTACATTGGAAAATAACGATATAACAGTATATTAGTACAACTTAATTACAGATTAATATCTTTAATTTTATATAATTATTATTTATAGGTAGAATGAAAATATAGAGATAAGTTAATAGTCAAAAAAATCACTCTCAACTTATGTGGTTTTTTGAGAGATTCGAAACAGGAGGTCTAGACAATGGATTTAAAGTTATCCGGAAAAAAAGCTCTTATCGTTGGAGGAAGCCGCGGGATTGGTAAAGCGATTGCCCGCCAGTTGGCTTTGGAAGGTGTAGATTGTACAATTTGTTCAAGAACTGAATCCACACTAAAGCTCGCTGCAGAGGAATTGACACAAGAGACAAAAAGAAATATCTATCCGATCGTGGCAGATACTACTGACCCTGATTCAATCCTGAATTTAGTTGAAAAATCAGCGGCAGCGATGGGAAGCATTGATATTTTAATCAACAGTGGAGCCCGTGTTGGCGGCCATGAGCCAGAGGATTTTTATAGTATTAAAGATGAACTTATTTTGAAAGATTTTGAAGAAAAATACATGGGTTATTTTCGCTGTATCCGAGCAGTTGCACCTTATATGATAGAAAATAAATGGGGCCGTATAATAAATATAAGTGGTCTGGCAGCCAGAATTGGCGGCAATTATTTTAGTTCCGGTCCGCGTAATGCATCTGTTGTCCATATGACGAAATCCGCCTCATTGGAATTAGGAAAGCACGGTATTAACGTTAATGCTGTTTATCCAGGGATAGTCGATACAGAAACGTTTAGAGGCCGGGTCACGAATGAGGAAGCTATACGCCATGTAGAATCACTGAATTCCCTCGGCCGCTTGATAACTGCAGAGGAAATTGCTTATGTCGTTACCTTCCTGGCTTCGCCTTTGGCGGCATCGATTACTGGCGATGTTATTCCGGTAACTGGCGGCATTGGAAATACCGTTTATTTCTAACATACTTGGTTGTTACTGTTAACTGTTTCATAGATTACCAATTTATAGTCCATGAAAAATATATAATATAAAAAACGAGCCTCATTAAATTGTGAGGCTCGTTTCATTTAGATTTTTATCGAATATTTTGTTGTACGTAGGAATTTGTCGATCTTAGAAACAGTTGATTCAATGTTGTTAGAGAAAATAGCCATATGTCCAAAAAAACCGTGGACCATTCCGGATTCACATGCATATTCTACCTGCACACCAAATTTTTTCAGACGATCAGCATAAGCTCTACCTTCATCCCGAAGCACATCATTTTCCGCTGTGATTACTAATGCTGGCGGGAGGCCACTTAAATCTTCAGCCACCAAGGGAGAAGCGTACTCATTACACCTATCCTTATCATTTCTTAAATAATGATCCCGGAACCAAATCAGCTGTTCGCGATCCAGACCAAATCCTTTTGCAAAAGTTTGATGGGATTCCGTATTGCACTCAAGGCTTGTCGGAGGATAAAGCAGGACCTGAGCAGTGATGTCGGGACCTTTTCTGTCTCTCGCCATCATCGTAACTACTGTTGCTAGATTTCCACCTACGCTATCCCCTCCGACTGCCAATCTAGAAACATCACCGTTAAAGGAAGTCCCTTTTTCATACACCCATTCCAATGCCGCATATGCGTCTTCTACTGCAGTCGGAAACTTATACTCTGGTGCAAGACGATAGTTTACGGATACAACAATACTTTCCGTTCTATTAGCGATCATACGACAGCTTGCATCCGACGATTCAATGTCTCCGAGAACCCATCCCCCACCATGGTAGTATATAAATAGGGGAAAGGGACCTTGCCCTTCTGGTATGTATACCCGACATTTGATTTCTTCATCCTGGCTTACTGGAAGCATCAAATCCTCTACCTTTGAAAGCGGCTCTAATATCACAGCAGGGCGCGGTGCCTTTGCTAGCATATCTCTTACTGTCTTTGGATCCATTTTATGAATAGGCGGCATCTGATTAAAAGCTTGTAAATATTTTTCTGCTTGCGGATCTAAATTTACCAAGGAGCATCATCCTCACTTCAATTATTTTTAAATTAACTCGGCTATATCCTAATCTTTTATTCCGGCCATAAGGCATTTAAAAACATAAAATGGTGATTTTATTCACCATATTTCGTTGAATAAAATCACCATCTCACTTGATATAAGAAATAATGGTGTTTATTACTACCACCAGCTTTTTATCTTTTTACAGGTACCCCGCCGATATAAAACTCGAAATCTGGGGCAATTTTCCGGCCATTTGGCATCATGAGCCATAATCTTAATAGATGACGTTTCTTGTCATCTTCTTCGTAATCTTCAAAATGAGTCCGTGAATGAAAAACGGAATAATTATTAACGAATTGCATATCACCCGGTTCCATCATCATATCAATATGGAAGTTTTCATCATGAGTGAGGGAATCGATAAAATCAAATGCTTCGATTTCCTCTTTCGACAAAGAGATACCTGTTTTCGTTTGTGCTGATTCGACATATTGACGAATATATCTGCAGCTTAATTTACCATCGTAATAGCTAAAGATCGGTGTTTGAACTACTGGAGATTGGCCTGGTCCTTCTTCCCCGCGAAGATCATGGGCGAATGGACGATAGAGAATTTCAAGGTACTCTGGGTGCTTCTCCACAATTTCATTATAGATAGCCATCGCACTTGCAATACTGCTTAAACCGCCAGATTTCGCTTTCTGAAGACATAGTAATCCGACTACATCAGCGAGATCAGTGTGATAGTCAAGATGTACATTCGTTTGGTAACCACGAACTTTTGTATTATCATTAAAGTCTTTACCTACGTTTTTGATATGTCCTAGGAGCTCCCCGTTTTTGCTTTGGATTATCGGTAAGCCCAAGTGAAGTCCGAGACCCCAGTAAATGATGCTCGCTTCTTCGTCAGTAAACTGACCCATTGGCAATCCACGAATCAATAGAAACCCTCTTCCATTCTCCAGCTCGTCAACAAAGTATGCGATTTCGTCAGCGAGATCAGGAATCTGGAAATCCTCCTTTTTAAAATCAGGTGCTTTTAATCCCTTTTGCTGAACATGTAATACAGCCTTCTCAAGTGCAGCAATTGTTTTCACGGACAAATAATAAATCCATGAATCATCTTTTGCCAGTTCAGTACCTTTCCACGCTGATCGACCCTGAATTTTTTCCTTTAAAATAATCGACATAATTAACCCTCCCTTATTAATTTCGTACACTAGTATTCTGATGGACTATAATTGTATACTTTAAACACTCACTCGCTCTTCTGCTTCTATTATTGAATTACTTTGCTTTACGGGACGAACACCTATCCAAAACAATAATCCGATTATGAGCATCCCCAAAGAAGAGGCTTGAAACGCAAATCCATAGCCAATAGCTTCAGTCGTTGCATTTTGTATAAGATTCCCAAATACGATTGGAGCAATAATACTTGCAATACTTGCAAGAGCAATGAATGTTCCTTGTGCCTTTCCAATGTTTTGAGGAGAAAAAAACTCCATCAATATGGCCGGTGCGAGTGATAGAATGACATACGCAAAACCGGGTGCAAGGGTAAAGAATATTATGGACAAAGACGTCGAATTCACGGTATTTGCTAGATATATACATAAAGCGGATAACATCATCATGAAACCAGCAAGATTAATTCGTGCTTTACGAATATCTCCTGTTTTACGATAAAGCCGATCTGATAGCAAAGCAAATCCAAATTGGCAAAAAGCTGCGAAAAGAAAAGGTAAAGACACGGCTAGTTTTAATGTTTGACCATTAAACTGTTGAACTTTGGAAAAGTAGGCTGGAAACCATACCGCTTGAACGGACAATAACCAATACGCACACCCACCGCACAAAACGGTCAAAATAAAATTTTTAGATAAAAGATGCGGAAGAAACTGACGCCATGAAACCTTAGAAAGGCTAGACGACTGGTGCTCCTTTTGATGAATGACAGTCAGCCCGATTTCTTGTGGACTTTCTTTACCGAATATCATCCATAAAACCAGAACAATCAGTCCCAGTATACCCATGGCAATAAATGCAGATCTCCATCCATAATTATCGATTAAAGAGATTAATAATGGCGAAGCAATCGCCGATCCCCCTGTCGTTCCTAAGAGAACAGCACCAAAGCCTATTCCGTGTCTATGTTTCGGGAACCACTTTCCCATGATTGCCGTAGAAAGAGCTGGGGCTGGACCTTCACCTGCTCCCAAAATCATTCTTGTTAACAAAAGCAGAGACAAACTGGAAACGAAGGGCGTGGCAAATTGTACAATCAACCATACAAGCGATATCCACGTTAACATTTTTTTCGTGTTTCTGGAATCGGCCATGCCGCCAAGAACGATAGAGGCGAAGGTAAAAAACCAAAAGAAAGAACTTCCTACAACTCCCCATTGCGAAGGACTTAAATGTAACTCTTTCATTAAAGGAACGGAAACCAAACCAATGATAATTTTATCTACTTGGTTGATCATCCCGGAAAGAACTAGAAATAATAAGATAATCCAGGAATACTTTGGAGTGCTTGACATATATATATCCTCACTTTTTCCTATATAAGGAACACCTTTTCCTGAAACTAGAAAAGATGTTCCCACTAGTTTTAACGAAGCTGCTGATGCACAATTACTTTAAGGTTTCAACAATACCACCAGCTGTTTTATTACGAGGAGGTACACCGCCGCGACCCGGTTTTCCCGTATTCTCATCAATAAACATCGCGAAATCCGGGGAAATTTCCCGGCCATTTGGCATCGTGAGCCACAATCTTAATAAATGACGTTTTCGATCCAGTTCTTCATAGTCTTCATATTGAGTACGTGAGTGAAGAACCGTATAATTATTGACGAACTGCATATCACCTTCCTCCAGCAGCATATTATAATGCAACTTTTCATCATGAAGGAGGGAATCCAGTAAGTCTAATGCTTCAATTTCAACTTTCGACAGCTGGATACCTGTTTTCGCTTGTGCTGATTCGATAAATAAACGGACATATCGGCAGCTCAATTTTCCATCATAGTAACTAAAGATTGGTGATGTAAATACTGGAGATTCTCCTGGCGCTTCCTCTCCACGACGATCAAAGTTGAATGGACGACAGAGAATTCCTAAATATTCGGGGTTCTTCTCCAGAATTTCATTATAAACAGCCATCGAGCTTATAATGCTGCTGTAACCTCCGGATTTCCCTTTTCGTAGACTTAACAATCCGACAACGTCAGATCCATCCGCATGAAAAGGAAGATGCAGTTTCGTTTGGTAACCGCGTACATTTGAATTTTCCAGGCTAAGACCTTGATCCCTAACGTGCCCTAAAAGATCACCATTAGCGTTTTGCGATACAGGAGTTCCCATATGAAGGCCGAGACCCCAGTATATAATGCTGGCTTCTTCATCTGTATACCTTTCCATTGGTAATCCGCGAATTAATAGGAACCCTCTCCCATTCTCCAGCTCTTCAACAAAGTAATCGATTTCCTCTAAGAGATCTGAAATCGGGAAGTCCTCCTTGTTAAACTCAGGTGCTTTTAAACCCTTTTGCTTAACCTGTGCTAAAGCGTTCTCAAGTGAAGTAATCGTTTTTTCGGTCAAATAATAAACCCATGATTCATCTTTAGCCAGGTCAGTGCCTTTCCAAGCTACTGGCCCTTTAACTTTTTCCTTTAAAATGGTTGACATAATTAATCCCCCTTTAATAATTTGGTTAGTTTCTTACTTTACTTCAGTCAATTCTCTTAACTCTCTGCGCAAAATCTTCCCTGTTGAGTTCTTTGGCAACTCTTTAAAAAATTCTACTTGTTTAGGAAGCTTGTACTTGACCAGCTTATCCAGACAGAATTGAATAATGTCATTCATAGCTATTTGCTCATCCTTGACTACGACGTAAGCTTTTACGCTTTCTCCGTATTCTACATCTGGAACTCCAATTACGGCCGCCTCGACCACGGCAGGATGCTGATACAGGACTTCCTCCACTTCACGAGGATATACATTGTATCCGCCCACAATAATCATGTCTTTCTTGCGGTCAACAATGTAGATGTATCCTTCTTCATCCATTGTTGCGAGATCACCGGTGTAAAACCACCCGTCTTTAAAAGCAGCTAATGTAGCTTCCGGCATCCCCAAATATCCCTTCATTACATTTGGCCCTTGAACAACTAACTCTCCGACTTCACATCTAGGCAATTCTTTACCGAACTCATCTACCACTTGGCTTTGAACAGCTGGAATATTCAGGCCGATAGAACCTGGTTTGCGAGTTCCTTTTAATGGATTAATAGCGACGAGAGGAGCTGTTTCCGAAAGTCCATATCCTTCTAAGATAGAAACTTTAAACTTGTTTTCAAATTTATGCAGCAACTCGACCGGAATCGATGCACCTCCAGAGATACACAAGCGAATAGATTGGAAATCCTCCGCAGCCGCTTCAGGCAATTGATTGATAAAACTGTACATCGTAGGTACTCCAGCAAACACGGTTGCCATTCTTTCTCGAATGGTACTGACCACATCGACCGGGCTGAATTTAGGCTGGATGAGAACAGTTGCCCCGCAAGCAATTGGTGCATTCAAACAAACTGTCATACAGAAAACATGAAACATTGGCAGGACAGCTACTACACGGTCATTTTCATCGAGTTCAAGTAATTTTGAAATGGAGTCTGCATTCGATGCTAAGTTCCGATGTGATAACATCGCACCCTTTGGTTTCCCTGTAGTACCTGATGTGTAAAGAATGACTGCAAGGTCTTCTTGATCAATGAAAGGGCTTACACAAACATCCACACTAGTTTCCATGAGATTCTCCCATGTCCATTCCTGATTCTCGGCTTCGGTATAAATGACTAGCTTTAGATTTTCCAATTGTTTCTTTACTTCTGATAACTTCAGCTCTACAGATATGTGAGCAATGACCGCCTTGGCTTGACTATTGTCTAATATGTAGCTGATTTCCCCTTGGGTAAACAACGGATTGATCGGTACAACAAATGCACCTAGTCGTAAAATGCCGTAATAAGCAATGAGAAATTCAGGGCTATTTCCTAATATTAGAGCCACACCATCTCCCTTCCCTATTCCTTGTGCAGACAAACCAGCAGCCAATTTATCCACCTGCTGATGTAGTTCTTTATAAGTAACACTTTTATCTCTAAAGATATAAGCGTAACTGTCTGGGAACATACTTGCACTTCTTTTCAGATTTTCGTATAAATGATAACTCATAAAATAATGACACCCCTTTTACTCACATAGAAGCATTTTGAATGCCCACTATTGTGAATATTTAAAATATTACTACAGTAAGTATACTCATAAATAATAATTAAATAAAATTAAAGATTTTAATTTGTATATAGATTTCACTAATATAAAAAGGAGTTCAGCATAGCAAGTGGCTTACTTCCACGGTCTCGTCATCGACTTGTAAATAAAAAGACAAAGTCCTATAGATGGCTTTGTCTTTTTTATATCTTTAATGATTTATTGTTTAATTAGAGCTATTGCTCTTATTGATTCTTTAGATAATTTTCTATTAACTCAATAAATAAGTTCATAGATTTCGTATGCAATTCAATAGATTCTGTTATAACTGAAAAATTTCTTTTTATCGGTGTCCCTTTAACATTTAATATTTGGATGGTACCAAGCAGCCTTTCTTTTTTAACCGTAAGTTCAGATAAATAACTAATACCAAGCCCCGCTTCGACTGCTTCTTTAATTAGTTGTGTGCTGCCGAACTCCATTAACCTAGTAGGACGTATTTGCAAAGTTTCAAATAATTTTTCTGTTGCATCTCTTGTTCCAGAACCTTCTTCACGAACAATCCAATTCTCTTGTTCTACCTGGCTTCGTGTAACTTCCTTATTAAAATATATTGGATATTTCCCTCCTGCTACGATAAACATTTGGTCCGTTGAAACTGTTTTAATATATATATTTCGATGAGATATCTCACCCTCTACAATTCCTACATCGATCTCATGACTTAAGATTGCTTTTGCTATATCTCTTGTATTGCCAATCTGTACCGAAGGAATGATATTAGGAAATCGGTTCTTCATTGTTGCAAGTATATGCGGTAAAACATATTCACCAAAAGTATAGCTCGCACCAATTTTTAATAGTCCTGTTGGCTCGTTATTTAATTCATTCACTAACATCGACATTCTTTTATATAAAGCTGTTATTTCTTTTGCATGTAAATAGACAATTTCACCTGCTTTAGTGAGCTGTACATTTTTGTTTGTCCTTAAAAGCAGCTTTGCACCTATATATTTTTCTAATTGCTGAATTTGCTGGCTAACGGCAGGCTGAGTCATATGAAGCTCTTCCGCTGCTCTGGAGAAGTTTCTTTTATCTGCTACAGATATAAATACTGATAATAGTTGATCCATTGAGTTTACCTACTTTATATCGTTTTTACTTATTATAACTATAATAATCATTTATTTCCCTTATTGTAAATCATTCGTTACGATATATTTAAATAATGCAATTGAGGGGATGAAAAACATTGGAACAAAAAGCATTAATACTTTCCAGTCCGAATCAGCAAAAAAAATCTAATAAAATGATAAATGTTTCTTTGATATTTGGAATTGGTTTTACATTGATTATAGCCATTTGTGGGTTTTTTTTGGCGACATTGCCAGGTCTAAATCATATAGGAGCACTTGCATGTGCCATTTTACTTGCTTTGGTTTATAGGCAAGTATTTGGATACCCAGAGAGATTACGTACTGGCATTCAATTTTCATCTAAAAAACTGTTAAGATTGGCCATCATTCTTTATGGTTTAAAGCTTAACATGATCGTCATATTTCATCAGGGTTTGCCGCTATTGCTAAGAGGTGCCGTAACAATTATTTTTTCAATAGCAGTTCTGATGATACTTGCAAAATGGCTCAAAGCAGATCTTAATCTTTCTTTATTATTAAGTGTTGGAACAGGCATATGTGGTGCCGCTGCCATCGCGGCCGTATCGCCAATTATTAAAGCAAAAGATGAGGATACGGCTATGGGAGTCGGTATCATCGCTTTAGTAGGCACAGTTTTTTCAATTATCTATACGTTAATATATCCTATATTACCTATTAGTCTTATAGATTATGGAAAGTGGGTTGGAATCAGTCTTCATGAGATCGGCCATGTTGCTTTAGCAGCTGCGCCTGCTGGCCAGGATGCTCTTGCAAACGCTTTACTCGCCAAACTTGCACGTGTGTTTCTTTTAATTCCTGTTTGTTTTGTCCTTATGTTTTGGATGAAAAAGAAAGGAAAAATGGAGGGTGAGGCAAAATTCGAGTTTCCATGGTTTTTAATCGGTTTTATCGTTATGAGTTTTGTGGGGAGCTATATTATCGGAAATGAGTTTGTAGTATCAAAAAAACATATGTCAGATATTGCAACTTTCACATCATTTCTTTTAACGATGTCTATGACCGGCTTAGGATTAAATATTAGCTTAAAAGAATTACGCACTAAAGCAATACGTCCACTTATTGCCATTATCATTACATCTATTCTTTTATCGTTTCTAACGTTTTTTATAATTAACTAATATTAACTTTAAAATTAAAGAGCAATCATTTATTCAAATCAAAAAGACGGTAACGTCGGTCACCGCCATGAAATCGCTCAATTTGAAGTCTGTGCCCTTTTTTTACTATTTTTTAGGTTTTTAAAAAAGTCATCAATAAATTCCTTCGCTACCTTTGTTAAACCTTTTGTTTCTAAATATATAAGCCAGAAATCAATTGGAAAATAATTTTCTTCCCTTAGAGGGATGATTTTTATTTCTCCATTTTTAACCATTGGACTATAGTTAATAGAAAAATCATGCAAAAATAAAACGGCTTGACTTTCTTTTATCAACTCGAAAAGAAGGCTGCTGCTATTTGATCTAATTAAAACTTGATGGGGATTCAGTTTTATTACTTTTAATATCTTTTTATAATCCGATGAATTATAGATAACAAATTTTGAATTCTCTAAATCACTAAGAGTTACATAATCAAATGAATAATAAGGTGAATTTTTACCTACCGCTATACATACGTGACCCTCATGAATATGTTCAAAACAAATATTTTTTTCTTTTTTTAATTCATTTATAGATGCATGTATGAAAGCGAAGTCATAGTTTTCTTTGTTGAAATTCTGAATAATATCTGTAGGATTTTGCTCTACAAATTCGAATGTAATATCAGGATTTCTTGAATTAAACTTAACCATTGTTTCTTGAATTACATAAGAAAAGGTGGGCGCTGTAATAATTTTCAAATGAGTTTGATTACTATTTTTATAAGCATAAATTTCTTTGTTCAGTTCTTTAATGGTCTTAAGTAAAGCGATTGCTTTGGAAATAACTATTTTACCTTCAAAAGTAGGAGTAACTCCTTGTTTTGATCGGTTAAAGATTTTTATTCCAAGCTCATTTTCTAGCTGTGTTATTGATTGACTCATCCCCGAAGGTGAAATAAATAATTTTTCTGCTGCTTTTGTAATTGACATCTCATTTGCTACATTGACAATATACTCCATTTGTTCAAAATTCATTAGTTCACCTCAACTTCAGCGGATCTACATGATGATATTTCAATACATTCAACGAAATAATTCCTCTTTGGAATTTAACTTCACCAGCGTAAAACAGAACATCCCTATCCTGACCACGCCAAAAGGAGTTGAGCCTTTCACGAACTCACTATACTTTCCACAAAATAAAAAATCGCGGACATAAACTGGACGCGTTCCCCCTATCGGAATACGCGCCCATTGAACTATTCGGTATCCGGGTTACTGATCTGTACTTCGAATTTGGGTTTAATCGATAATCGTGGATAGTCTTTGCGCCAATGTAAAGACTTCCAAAGGTTTGGATGGTAGGCCTTTAATTGCTTACCAATACCCAGAAGATCACAATTAGCTTTTTGTAAAGTCTTGATTGTTTCAATCGCCTGTTCCTCCATATGTTTGCTCATGTCTTTTTCTATCCGGTTAACGGTATCAGCGTTCAGCGTATGAACCGACTCGCCTGCTTCGATTGAATTTATTCTTAATCGGACTCCGAAAATGACTTTCGGCAATCCGTTCGTTTCAGGGTGGACAGTGATCTTTGAATCCACTTTCTTGACGTACACCCCGTAATAACTATGTCGTTCATCGTCGTTTTCAGACATATGTCCAGTCAATCTTTGCCTTCCCATGTCCTTCCCTAGCAGTAACTGTACCATTCGAACTTGATCCTTGTCGAGTTTCTTCCTAGTATTCTTACCTTGACGGAATAATAGGGCACCCTTTAATACTATTTCCGAATCGGATTTTTTCAACAGCGGCAAAGCGATATCTTCCAATTGCATTTCTTTGGATTGTATAAAACGCATCATAGAAACGTTGGACATAATTCCGTTCTTTTCCAAAGCCAAAACAAACTCGTACAGTTCATTGGAAAACTCTTCTTGATTTTTCATCACTTTAAGAGTCTTAGATAGGCTCCCGTCAAATACGACTACGGGTACGTTGATCGCCGCATAGGGGGCCTTTAGTAAAAAAGTTAGCTTTGTAATAGGATCATGAGAAGCGAAGCTCTGGCTTATCGTATAGATTCTCGTGTTCACTCCTAAAAAAGGAGCCCGTCCGATGAAATCGCTTTGACCAACCGCTTCGACTAAACTAGGTCCTTTGAGTTCCGTAGTTTCCGAAACCAAATTTCCTCCTCCTTGGCTGGCACCTTTAAGGCGTGTGACGATATACCGGAGGACGATGTTCCCGCTCTTCTCGTCAAAATCAATACTTGCGATATCCACAAAATTGAGATGACGCAGCTGCATTTGATCCCAACAACCGGTCAATAGCAGCAACAACAAAATTCCAATTGTAGCTTTTTTCATCCTCCCGCCTCCTTTCCCCGAGCCAAAGAAATAAGAAGCAGAATGGTTGGCACAATGGCAATGATAATCACGGTAGCAGTATTATGATAGTCGCCAAATTTGAACAACCATTGCCGGTTGTCGCCCCATAATCCTCCTGCGAAGCAAACGAGTGCCAAAATCCATACCAAAAGAGGATGGTTGCGGATTTCTTTACGGCCGACGAATGCCAGATATCGTGCGGACAAAAACAAATAAACATAAACAGTTACCGTAGTCACGGAAATCCAAATCGTCATAAATAGAATGTCGAGGCTTTGAACAACTGGCCATCTGAATTTACGGAGAATGAATACCATCGGCTCCTGAATGGATTTCAATTGACTTTCGCTGTAGTTGTACGTCACAATCACCGATATCAATACATACAAAAAAGTCGTAAATCCATTGGCGGCTGACATTGCAATCAAGATATCCTTTTTCTTACGGCATCTTACAAATGGAAACACGTACAGGAGAAGCTCGTATCCCGCATACAACCAAAAGGCGGGAAGAGCGCCCTTTAGAGTAGGGCCGATCCCATGAGTACCTATCGGCAGAAAATGACGCCAATCCCCTTCTCCTATTCCACTAATAAATACAATCACAAAGCATATAAAAAACATGAACATAATTGTCTGCGTGATTGTAGCCATTGACCGGAGCGTAGATGAAGCAATATATGCAGCGATTAAGACCGATGCTCCAATTAACACGGACCAGGGTGTCTCAAATAACACCCAGCGGTTAATGACATCGGAATAAGAAACAATAACCATAAGACTAGATTGCAAGCAATACGTTGCATAGATGAAATTCACGACCGATCCTAACGGCTTGCCAACGATCGCGGATATGTACTGGGGTAAAGGCCGATCATCATATCTTTTTCCGAGCTGATAGATAATAATGATGACGGCTTGAGCGAACACTCCCCCAATTAAGATGGATATCCACGAGTCGTACCCTGCATAGCTGGATTGTGGGTAAGGGATCGATAAAACGCTAACACCGACTTGGGTCAGAATAACGAGGCAAATAAGCTGATTGATGGAAATTTTATTCAAGTGTATCAATCTGTCACCCCTTTGAATCTCCTATTCTCGTCTCGTCTTGAGACAAGCTTTCCTTCGGGCGTTTTTTCAAGCTCCTGATCGGACCTCTAAAAAGCGTATCCTTGATGAAATCGCCGCTAATTGACGAGTGATAGTACGGAATACCCATCGTGTTTATTCGAGCCAAATGCGTCAGCACTATAAGGAATGCCAGCATCAAGCCAATCAACCCGAAAATAGCTGCCATGATGATAAACGGGAAATATAATAATCGGGCTGTTAGTCTCATTTCGTAAGAAGGAATAATAAAAGAAGCAATGCCTGTTAGCGAGACTACAATCACCATCATATTGGAGATCAAATTCGCCTGAACGACGACGGTACCGATGACGATACCACCGACGACTCCGATCGTATTGGAGATCGAGCTTGAGAGTCGTACAGTAGCCTCCCGCAGGATTTCGAGTATGACCAGCATCGTTATCGCTTCGAGTACGGGTGGCATTGCGATGTATTGCATAGAGCTTTGCAATGTCAGTGCGATTTCGAACGGCAAAACCCGGGGATCGAAGGTGACAAGGGCCACGTAAATCGCGGGCAAACAGACCGCCATTAAGAAGCTGATGACCCGCAGAAACCTTAGGGAGCTGCCAAATAACCAGCCGACTTGGTAATCGTCCGGGCTTTGCAAAAACGCCCAAAACGAAACCGGAACGATCAGGCAATCTGGCGAACCGTCGGTCAAAATCGCGATTTTCCCATCCATCAGGTAAGATCTTACCCGGTCGGGTCTTTCGGTTACGAGTAATCTCGGAAATATCGAGAATTTTTTATCTTCAATCAACTCTTGTAGAAAACCTGGTGCTTCGACGTAATCAATGTCGATACTCGTAATCCTTCGATCAAACTCCTTTAAGACATCTTCGTTGGCTAACGAACGTAGGTAAAGAACGGCGACTTTTGTATTCGACCTGCGGCCAAGCTGATAGAACTTTACGACAAAATCGGGAGTCGGGATCAGCTTACGCATCAAATTGAGGTTCGTGTCTAGGTTTTCGATCAACGCTTGGTTGGAACCCCGCATTACCCGTTCGTTTATCGGAATGTTTACTGCTCGTTCTTTGTTAAGTTCGGTTCCAAGCAAATAGAGCTTCGCCTGGCCTTCTAGTTGAACCACCGTCTTTCCCTCAACCAGTGCATTTGAAGCAACTGAAAGAAGATCTGTCTCGCTGTAGTCTAGAATGGACACTGCTTCACGAACGCTGACGCCTTTGTTGCTTAGCAAAGGGCGGATAATATGGTCTTGCACCACGGCAAGCTCAATCATTGTATCCAAATAAAAAAGCCTATAGTGTCGGTCACCGGCCACGAAATCGCACGATTTGAAGTCTGAGCTTTGGAATAGCATTCCTTGCAACGACTTCTCGTTTTTATCTAGAGATCCGTCGGCTTTCATTAAATGTTCCTCTTTTCTCCAAATCGGAAAGTTTTACATATTTTACCCTCAACTTCTTTTCCTATTCCGTTTCAAAGCTAATAAAATGAACTTTTCGCTACATCGAGTGGCACCTTTATTTTTTGGATATTTCATTTGAATGTCTTCTTAAGTATTACTTCACAAGATACTCCATTTTTCTAAATGTACTTAATATTTTGAAGAATGTAGAATGTTATCTGGTAAGTTGTTTTTTTATGGGCAAATTGGCCAGGGGGGCTATTAGTTATGTATGAAGGAAAAATCATCAAATTTTATCGTGAAAAATACAAACTAACACAAGAACAATTAGGGAAAAATATATGTTCAATCACACATATTAGTAAAATTGAATGTAATCAAACAACATACTCAGCTGAAATCATTACTTTATTATCCAAGCGGCTTGGAATAAATATGGAGTTGGAAGTAAAAAAACTTAAAAATATTAAACAGCACTTAACTCATTGGCAGGACGCAATTATTATGCAATTATTTGAAGATATGGAACAAATTAACAGCGAGCTCGAACGAGAAGAATTGATTGAAATCTCAGAATATAAACTTATGTATCAGTTACTTCGGGCAAGATATTTACTAATGAATAATAGGCCGCATGAGGCAATTAAAACTATAAAAAAAATACAAAAAATAGAAAACAAATTAACCCCTTATGAGAGTAATCTTTTAAAACATGTTTTAGGTATCTATTATTTAGAAAAACAGGATTTCCTCAAAGCAATTCAAACATTAAAAGAAATACAAAATGAGAGTTATAATAATTCAGAATATTACTACCACCTAGCAATAGCTTATTGTACTATACAATCGCCCGTTTTGACCTATTATTATGCAGAAAAATCCCATCAATTCTTTAAAGATATGAATAACTATCTTAGAGTTATTGATGCAGAAATGCTTATGATCATACAAGTTGAAGATGATGATGATAATGAAGAAATCATATACCGATTTAAAAAATTAATTAAAAGCTGTGAATTATGTAATGCCCCTGATCGAAAGGCAAAAGTGTTGCATAACTTAGCTGCTGAATACAACCGAAGAAAAAATTATGAGCAAGCAAGTGAGTTTTATAAACAATCTATGTCCCTTAAGAATCCAGAATCTCCTGTCTATTTACTTTCTTTAGAAGGATTTATTCGCAGTTCGTTTGAGGGGGATCTTATTGCAAATGATCAACTAATACAACAAGCAGAGGATGGATTAATGATTGCAATTAGAATAAAACAATTATTATACATCCATCTATTTAAACTTTTGATTTATTTATTAAAATTTAAAGAAAAAGAATATCATCAATATTTACTCAATAAAGCATTACCTATGTACATTAAATCTGGATATACCTATTTGATAAAGCGTTCTAAAAAGGAATTATTTCATTATTATGCTAATAATAATTTACCGGATAAAGCATTGGAAATGGCACACTTATTAATCAACGCTTAAAAACTTTATTTAAGTCTGGAAGGAGGATGATTCATCCTCCTTTTTCTTTTTGTAAAAAAATATCCTTGAAAAAATATTCAGGGATATTTCTCGTTTCTTATTTACTAACAGTTACTTTTGTCGCATCGCTTTCGTTGCCAGCTTCGTCTTCCGCTGTTACGTAAAGGCTTGAGCCTACTTTTTGTTTGTCTATGGAAACTGCGAAATTACCATATTTATCCACAATTCCAGTTCCAATTATTTTTGTCCCAATTCTTACATAAATCTTAGTTCCTGGTTCAGCAGTACCTGTTACTAATGTAGTTGTAGAAGTCACTTTTTTCACAATTGGTGCTTGCGGAGCTGTTTTGTCAATCGTAAATTTCACGGTTGTTACATTACCGGCAGCATCTGTGACGACTAATGTATAGGTTCCTTCTTTTTTAACAATAGTTCCACTTGGTACTGGTGTCCCATTTAATAATCCACCTAATTCATTAAAGGAAAGGGTAACATTTTTATTATAGAAACCATTGTTTACTACGCCAACTACAGTTGGAGCCGTTTTATCAATAGTAAACTTAATAGTTTTTGCGTTACCAGCCGCGTCCGTTACCACTAATGTGTGATCACCCTCGCTAGTAATCTTCGTTCCGCTTGTGAAAGCTTTCCCATCTAATGTAGCTGTTGCTTCATTAAATGTAATGGTAACATCTTTGTTGTAAAGCCCATTGTTTTCTACACCCGTTGCCCATTTTGCGTAAAGAATAACGTCGCCTTCAACTTTATCTGTCGCAAAATTCCATGCCGTTTTACCGGCAGCATCTTTATACCAACCAAGGAATGTATAACCAGTTCTTGTTGGTGCTGTTGGTGCTGTGATTTTAGTGGTATAATCTGCTGTCTTACTCTCTACTAAGCCTCCATCTTGTTTATCAAAGATAACCGTGAATTTATGAAGTGACCATTTTCCATAAATTGTTTTTGCAGAATAGATTGAGTTTGTGAAATCCCAAGGAATTGTACATGCCTCATCTGCGAACCATGTTAAATCATAACCATAAACAACTGGTGGTGTTATTCTACGTGATACATTTTGGTCTTGTACTTCAAAAGGAGCATCACTTGGAAGTACAAAATGCACATTATATCCATTAACCACTTTTTGGATAACCGTTACATCCGCATAATCTTTTGCACTTATACTGATAGTGAAATCTCTTACTTTTGTGAAAAGACTCTTATCTAAAGTAATCGTTTGTGAAGCCGTATCTACTTTGTATTTAGTTCCGTCTACAGAAGACCCATTAACCGTTATACCGGCAATGGCTTTTGCCCAGTCTGAATCACTGAATTCAAGTGTCATATCATTACCAACACTGTTATTAGTAGAATCTGGTGAAACAAGAGATCCTGCTAAAGCATATTTGGCATAAAGAGTCATTGGTTTTGTAACAATATTATCAAAATCATATAGAGTGGTTAATTCTTTATCCGTATACCAGCCGTAAAACTTATAGCCGATCTTTGTTGGATCTGCTGGCTTCGTGACACTTCTATCTACGATTTGAGCTGCAATAGAATCACTGCCATTTGATTCAAACGTTACCAAATATCCGATAACTTGGTCCGAAACCAGTGCATCCATATAATTTTCGGATTTAATCACCACATTTACCTTTTGTCCCGCTGTGAATAGGGAATGGTTAAGTGTGATCGCACCGTCAGTAATGGTGTAATCGATATTAGCAACTAATTGTTTTGAGCCAATCCAAACTTCTTTAATATTATTTTTCCATGTTCCGTCATCTGTGAATGTTAACGTAATATCACTACCCACCGTGTTTCCAACTTTATCCTTCGAAACGGTTGGAGGGGTTTTAATCCAACTTAAATAGTAAGTTGCATTATCAGTTAGCATAACAGGTCCATTATTAATTGGTGCGAATTGTTCCTTTGTACCAGCACTATCAAGATAAAGATATGGACCGACTCCTTGAATACCTTTTGATATATGTGATGAAGCAGGGACCATATTTGGAGCAGCGGCTTTACCATTGACAAGTGTATCGGCAAAGTATAAGTCAGTTGGACTAGTTAGCGTTCCGCCATTTAAGTCTATATGACGTCTATAACCAAGTCTGACATCAGTAAATTCTGCTGTTTCACCAGATTTTGCTGTAATGGTTATCTTGTAACCTTTAATAGCAGTTAATATGCTCGGAGCTGCACTAAAGGCAAACTTTTCAGTCGGATGTGCATTTGCATAGCTTTCTGTAGCAGTTGTAAAAGTAAGGGTTCCACTACCATCTGGGTTAGGTAACAAGTTGTATGTACTTGGATCTAACGTATAAGTAGTAGGTGCTGAAGCTGAGTTTCCATCACTATTGATTTTATAGTAAGTTGCCTCGATTTTTGAAATATTATCTTTTCCAGTTAACCAAGGTATGTTCGCTAAATAGTCTGGAAAGGTGATTTTAAGGTCTTCTTCACCAAGCACCGAGCCAATTCCGCTTATTGATCCATTCGTTCCGTCGAACTTCAAACCATTCGGTTTTGTTTTATCGACAGGTGAATAGTTTTGTGTAAAAGCCATTTTCCATTTCCCATAGACTTTCACGTCTGCACTTACTGGGACAGGGTACCTAGGATCCCATAAAATTGTACAAGCTGGATCCGTATACCATGCTATAAATTTATACCCCGGTCTTATAGGAGTTGGATTAATAAAGGTACCAACAGAATTAGTAATATAATCAAATCTAGAAATTCCAAGAACTGGGTCGAAATATTGAATTTTGGTTTTTCCTGGTTGGTATCCAATCGCTATTGGAGCTATTGGAGCACCACCTTGAGTATCGAAAGTTACCCCATAACCAACAGCTTGTCCAGCAGTTCCTGATGCGTCCAGACCTACTGTTTTTTTCGGATAAACCGTACTATCAGCCCCAATTGAGTCGATTTCAAACATATACTGCTGAGGCAACCAGTTAGTTCCCCCTGGATTGATAGCTGCAGTTGCAGTAGCAGGTGATGTATTCGTTTTAAATAAATCTTTATTAAACGTAATTTTTCCAGGTTGACTAATGTCGTAATATTTGTTTCCAGTAGCTGGATTTATCAAATTCGTAATATCGACACCAGGTGTCCAGTTTGAATGTTTAACTACGATTTTATCGATACCATTTCGCCAGTTTGCATCATCTGTAAAGTCAAGGGTTAAATCCTGTCCAATATGTGCTTTTGCTGGATCTGTAACCAATGAAATCGTAGGCGTCACAATCGGTATATCCTTAATTGAAAGACTTACCTTTACATCTTTATAGCCAGTAGCAGTAATCGTAACAACGGGATTACCTACTGTCGTAAATAATGACCCAGGCAATGTAATTTTAGATGGAACATAGATCATTGCTCCATTTGCAGGATTGACAGATACATAACCTGCTGCGATAGTAACATTACTTGTTACATCTGTTGTACCGATTAGGACTTTCTGAATTGCTTTTCTCCAAACGACATCATCTATCATTACAGGATGACTTGGTTGTATTGAAATGCTCGCACCATTTTTTAATTCAGGCAAAGTAGGAAGTGTCCCTACAGGCGTTTGTCCTGGACCCGCAAAATTTAATGCCTTTCTGATTTCTTCCAGACCATCACCATTTTTTAGGTTGAACGTTTGAACCACTGTATCATATACAGAATCTGGATAAGTAGGTGGAATATATTTACCCTTATCTGATTTGATTGTTACGTCGCTTGGCAAAGTAAGCTGTGGAGTTGGAACTGTTATACCTGCTACTATTGCACTTTGATTCACTTTCCCAAAGTTTTTGAAAATGTAATAGAAATCATTGTAGTTGATATCACCATTTGTTGAGGTCCAACTAATATCTTGATCTCTATGTGTGTTAAGGAAGGCTGCTTTCTCAGTAGCAGGGTTATCAGCTGCTTGTTTAAGAAAATTAAAATCTGCATAAGTTTGGACTTCCGCAAGAAGATCTAACATATCAATGACGTTATCCCCATTGACATCTCCAGCTAATAATACCGGAATTACATTCGGCATATCGTAAATGGCTCCAGAATGATAACCATACTTGTTAGTACCAATTACAGGTGTTGTCGCATATCCCTTGAAATGTCCAGGCATATACGTTTCCATCTTATATGGTTCATTGCTTAAATTTGCTGTAACTGCATAATTTGGTTGTATAAACTGATAATCCACTGTGTTACTTGGAGTGGTAGGCTCATCTGTTTTAAATGTTGCACCAGATGAATTAATTAGAGTTACTTTAGCACCTGATGCCACTGGCGTACGACCGTAACTACTTCCAACACTATAAGTTGAGAACGATTCAGCAGCCATACGACCTCTAACCGTTGATTTAGACTGTCGCACGCTAGGGACATTTGTCGGGAACGCCGCAACCTGAGTATCTGTACCTGACAAAGTTAAACTTGTGTGTAGAAAATAGCCAAGCGGTCCAGTTACTGTACTATCGGATGTATAGGTTACATTTGCTTCTAAAATGTTCATATCCTTATCAAGAGCACCAGCTTCACTAATTCCAGATATTGTGACATTTGCTTCCGTGCCATAATATTGAACTTTTAATATATTAGTAGGGTCAATACCTCTGCTGATTAGATAGTTTTTATACTCTTCTGTAAGTTTGACGTTGCTATATGAATATATACTTGAACCTTCTCCAGTAAAGGTAAATTTACCACCTGTCATTCCAACGCCATTTTTCGTTGCGATGGTAGTTTTGAATGCTTTATGATCATCCACTACCAGCTTACCTTCACTTCCTGGTCCGGCATCTACACCATCAGAATTTGTATATGTTAGATATGGAGTACCTTTTTTGATGAAGTAATACGTCTGATTAGTTGATTCGACATCAGCTGCACCAGAATAATCACTTGGGTAAATCCAAAATTGGCTACCCATTTTCGATTGTAAATCCTCAGCAGTCACTCCAAAATGGAAACGACCTTCCGCATCTGTGTCAAAGATTGCTGTTGGATAACTATTATCTTGATATCCCCAAACATGGTTCAACCCTTGGTCTACAGGCACAGGTGTCTTACCATCTTTAGGACTTATTATCGATGTATCACCATTATTTTTCATGACGTCGATGTTAGAATCAAAGACTTTACCATAGAATCCTTTGATCTCTTGTCCCGGTTGGTATCCTGTAGGGTCGAGTTCATAAATTCCTGGCTGTGAATCTGGGGCCATTGTCATAACTGGCTTTGTAGTGTCTACATAGACTGTGTCTTCTGCTGTGAATTTTTTTCCAGTTTCGTCAGTCGTAATCATTTCAAGAGAATAAGCACCTTCTGTCATTACCTTTGCTTGTGATGCGAGGCCCGAAGGATCATAATTCCCGTTAAATGGCTTTGTAAATGGAAGATACTTCCCACCAGTAAGTAATAATATAGAGTACATGACACCAGGGTTAATTTCACTAGCGCCCACTAATGTTTGAGCCACACCTAAATATTTTCCATCCTTATCTTTTAATACAATAAACAAGTTTTTCATTGTACCATTAACAGAATAATATGCCAGTGATGTTTCATAAGGCGTATCGATGTTATAATTTCCTGTGATTGAAGTTGGCAGTGTAAACGACTTAGCGATTACTTCAAAATCAATTCCTTTTTCTGCTACAGTGATGGTGAAAGGGATGCGATAAGACTCCGTTGAGTCAGCCGCATTTACAAGATAAATATACCCCTCGTAAGTTCCTTCTAATGAGTTAGACGGTACCGTAATGGATGCAGTTGCTTTAACGGTACTGCCTCCGTCAACATTTAGGGATGTCACGTTTGTTCCACCAGCAGTAAAATCGATCTTGACATCATTTCCTGTTCCAGGACCTACTGGATTTGATCCAACAAATTTTGATGTGATAAATTTTGTACTTACGTTAAATGTTTTACTGCTAGCACCTTGATTTGATACGTTAAAATCTTTTGATTGAATCACATCATCAGAGCCGTTTGTTGCACCTTCTCCTCTACCTTTAAAGCCGAAGGAAATGCTTCCTGTAATGTTATCTACCTGATGAATTGTGCTTGGATCTGTATCATAGGTATTAGTTTTATCTAAAACTTGAATCTTAACATCTGCATTAATAGCACGAGTAGGATCAACACGTCCTGCACCGACTTGGTATACGCTATAAGTCTTTGAATCTGTGTTAATATCCTTCGCTGTATTCATTAAAGACGTCTTAACGTCAGCCGGACTATAATCAGGATGAGCAGCGAGAACTAAAGCGATAATACCTGCAACGTGAGGTGTTGCCATTGAAGTACCAGACATAATCTGATAGCCATACTTATAATCATGTGTTGTATTGTCTTGCGGCTCCCAAATGTCGTATGGAGCTGTGGATGAAATGTCAACGCCTGGAGCTACAACATCCGGCTTGATCGTCCAATCTCGAACTGGTCCTGCTGAGCTAAAGTTTGCCAATTCATCCCCGTTTTTATTGATTGGCGCATCTAGGGTAGTCGGAAATGTAATGGTTGCATTGTTAGGATCTTTCGTAATGGCATCTGAAAGCGCTTGACCTTGTGCTTGAGTCAATGAAACAGAATAAACATTATCTATGCTTACGCCTAAGAAGGTTTGTATATATCCTTGTGTAGCTGCATCATCATTATTATTCCAGATAATCATACCTGCAGCGTGAGCATTATGAGCATTTGCCATTTTTGTCTGTAAAAACTCCACTCCACGGTGCACGAGAGCAATTTTACCAGACATATCTTTACCAATGTAATCTGCCGCACTACCTAAACCGACATCAACAATTGGTAACGTCTGTCCTTTATAAGCATCGTCTGCTTGTGCGAAGTTTTTACCAAATAAACGAGCTTGATAAGGGTTTGAACCATTCTTTAAAGTCATCACTGGAATGTTTTCTGGGAACGTACTTGCCCCAACGGTGATGGCTAGTGCCGAAGTTCCTGGAGAACCTACAGTAGCTTGACCCGGCCCAGAATTCCCTGCTGCAACTGCACACACAACACCTTGTAAAGTAGCATTGTTGATCGCGATGCTCGTTGGGTAGAGTGGATCATTAATCGATGCACCAAGTGAAAGGTTAATGACATCCATATGATCTTTCGTTGCTTGGTCAATCCCATTTAATACTGAGTCCGATGTACCGTGTCCACCTGGTCCTAAAACACGATACCCATATAGATCAACATTTGGCGCTACACCATTTGCTGAATAGGTTGCATTATTATTTGTCGTATTTGCTGCAATGGTCCCCGAAACATGTGTTCCGTGAGAAGTGATATATTGCTTATAATCCGTAGGAGGCGGGCCTGCAAGTGGATCTGGATTTGACTTTGCATTTACCCAATCAGTATACACTGTTTCCATTGGGTCAAGGTCATCCACAAAAGTTATATTGCCATCTACATCGACTGTATAATTGGCAAAGTCATGTCCGCCTTTATATACAGCCTTTAAATCAGGGTGATTGTAATCAATACCGGTATCCAATACACCGACCTTTATTTTTTGGCCAGCGCGAGGACCTGATTTAATAATACCTGTATGGCCAGCGGCTTGAAGTTTATCAATTCCTAAAAATGAAAGTCCTGGTGTAGAATTGCCTACAAAGCCATTAGTCTCTGTAGCCTGTGCTGAGTTTCTTAATTCTTCAGGAGCCTCGACTTTTTCTACAGGCCAAACAGATGCAATTTCTGAGTTTTCTGCAAGTGTTGATACTAGGTTTGCAGGTAGTGATAAAGCTACTCCGTTAAATGCATCTGAATATTCTCTCTTAATACTCATAGTACTAGGTTCTTTTTGACCACCGACTATTTTAGTCTTAGGTTGATTATTCATCATTTGAGTTTTAAGTTGATTATTCACAAAGCTTTTAAATGTAGCGTGTGAATCTTTAACCTTTTTTTGTGCATCCGAATATTCGCCAGCAAAAGCTTGGCTATTTAGTGAAGCTCCACCTTTTGCCAATGATTTCTTTATGATTTGTACTTTTGCTGGATCAACCTTAAATTGAACGATAACATTAATATTTTTTGAACTACGCAAATCTTTTGGTTCCACATGGATTTTTTGCGAATTTTCTGCTCCAGTGAGCTTATTAATGTTTGCTTTTTGCTCAGGAGTTAGACCGTCAAGAATACGGTTTACTTCTTTTGCATTAAAAGTTTCACTGGACGGACTTTTCTGACTTGGGTTTTCAGCTGCTTGTACGAATGTTAAACTCTGAGGCAGTGCAAAGTTTAACAGCATTGCAATCAACATAGAGATGGATAACATTCTCTTTTTTTGTCTCATTCTCTTACTCATTTTAACCCTCCTTTTATACTATAAAACTATGAGCAATCTAATAGATGATCTACTTGCTCATACTATTGCAAAATATTAAGTATTGATAATTTTCTTAATACTTAAATGTCCTCTTTCAGTTTAATAGGATTCATATAAAACGTACATTGGGGGAATTTATCCTTTTTTGAATCGACATTTTTCTTCCCAAAAAACAAATTAATGGGTTTATTGCTAATAAATTGTAGAATTTTCGGTAATTGCGGAATAGTGTCGACTAAGAAAAGGAAGCCATGCTAAATAAATGAAGTAGATTGCTGCTTTATTTGGGGGAATATTATAAAATCTCAAAAAATTGTCGAAAGAATATTGATTTTAAAAAAAATAAACTATCAAATTACTAAAATATTTTTCGGATGTCTTTTATTTTTCCATGCTCTTTTTTTAAAATGAATACTCTTCATTTTTCAATGCACAAAAATATCCCTGAAATTTTTCAGGGATATTTCTTGTTTCTTATTTACTAACAGTTACTTTTGTCGCATCACTTTCGTTGCCAGCTTCATCTTCCGCTGTTACGTAAAGGCTTGTGCCTACTTTTTGTTTGTCTATGGAAACAGCGAAATTACCATATTTATCTACAATTCCAGTTCCAATTATTTTTGTCCCAACTCTTACATAAATCTTAGTTCCTGGTTCAGCAGTACCTGTTACTAATGTAGTTGTAGAAGTCACTTTTTTCACAATTGGTGCGTTCGGAGCTGTTTTGTCAATCGTAAATTTCACGGTTGTTACATTACCGGCAGCATCTGTGACGACTAATGTATAGGTTCCTTCTTTTTTAACAATAGTTCCACTTGGTACTGGTGTCCCATTTAATAATCCACCTAATTCATTAAATGAAAGGGTAACATTTTTATTATAGAAACCATTGTTTACTACGCCAACTACAGTTGGAGCCGTTTTATCAATAGTAAACTTAATAGTTGTTGCGTTACCAGCAGCGTCCGTTACCACTAATGTGTGATCACCCTCGCTAGTAACCTTCGTTCCGCTTGTGAAAGCTTTGCCATCTAATGTAGCTGTTGCTTCATTAAATGTAATGGTTACATCTTTGTTGTAAAGCCCATTGTTTTCTACACCCGTTGCCCATTTTGCGTAAAGAATAACGTCGCCTTCAACTTTATCTGTCGCAAAATTCCAGGCAGTTTGACCTGCAGCATCTTTATACCAACCTAGGAATGTATAACCGGTTCTTGTTGGTGTCGGTGCTGTGATTGTCGTATTATAATCTGCTGTCTTACTCTCTACTAAGCCTCCATCTTGTCGATCGAAGACAATGGAGAATTTATGAAGTGACCATTTTCCATAAAGTGTTCTTGCAGAATAAATTGAACTTGTGAAATCCCAAGGAATTGTACATGCCTCATCTGCGAACCAAGTTAAATCATACCCATAAGCAACTGGTTCTGTGATTCTGCGGACTACGATTCGGTCTTTTGTTGCATCTTTGACCGCTGTAGGAGCGTCACTTGGAAGTACAAAATGCACATTATTTCCATTTACTACTTTTTGGGTAACTGTTACATCCGCATAGTCCGTTGCCTTGATCAGAATCATGTAATCTCTTACTCTTGAGAACAGACTCTTATCTAGCGTAATCGTACGGTTAACTGTATCTACACTGTACTTCGTTGTGTCTACCGTAAGTCCGTTTATCGCGATACTACTAATTGCTTTTGCCCAGTTATTATCACTGAACTCAAGTACCATATCATTTCCTATCGCGTTATCGGTTGTATCTGATGTTACAACAGAACCAACCAACGCATATTTCGCATAAAGGGTAATTGGTCTTGTGACGATGTTTGAAAAATCATACGGTGTTGTTAAGTTTTGATCACTATACCAACCGTAGAACTTATAACCAACTTTTGCTGGAGCAATTGGTTTTGTTACACTTCTGTCTACGATTTGAGCTGGAATAGGATCTCCGCCATTTGTTTCAAATGTTACCGTATATCCGATTACTTGATCGCTCACAATGGCATCTTGATACCCTTCCGAAACAATCGTCACATTGACCTTTTGTCCGATTGTGAAGAGAGCATGGTTAAGAATGATGCTATTACCCGTCATCGTGTAATCTGTGTTTTCTACTAATGTTTTCGAACCGATTTTCACTGCTTTGATGTTGTTTTTCCATGTTCCATCATCTGTGAATGGTAACGTAATATCGCTTCCTACAATGTTTCCAACTGTATCCTTTGAAACGGTAGGTGGTACTTTAATCCAACCTAAATAGTAGTTGACATTATCCATTACTACTATAGGACCGTCTGTAATAGTGGACTTCTTGTCGCTTGAACCAGCTGCGTCCAAATAGAGGTATGGACCAGGTGTCAGATCGCCTTTTGTGACATGTGATGGAACCATTGACATCGTTGGCGCTGACGCTTTTCCATTGATCAACTGATCAGCCAGGAATAAGTCATTTGCATTTTTTAATGTTCCGCCGTTTAAGTCAATATGACGTCTGTATCCTAGTTTAATATCAGGAATCGTCACCGTTTCGCCTGTTGTCGCGGTTAATGTAACCTTATACCCCTTGATATTTCCTAAATTTCCTAATGTTGGCATTTCACTAAAGGCAAACTTTTCTCCTAATGTCGTTTGTCCCGCTTGAACAGCTTGATCATGTGTAGCGGTTTTAAACGAAAGAATACCGTTATTGTTTGCACCAGTTACCAAGTCATAGGTGCTTGGGTCTAACGTATAGGTCGTTGCGTTTGTGTCTGTCGAGCCATCACTCTTCATCTGATAGAAAGTGCTCTCGATTTTAGCAATGTGCGCCTTGTCTGATAACCAAGGGATATTGGTTAAATAGTCTGGGATGTTGATTTTTAAATCGCCTTCTCCAAGAACCCAACCGGTTCCGCTTACTGCTCCATTACTTCCGTCGAATTTCGGCCCATTCGGGTCTGCCTTATCAACAAGAGAATAGTTTTGAGTCGCATTCATTTGCCATTTTGCATAGACGGTTTGGTCTGCGTTTATATTATTTCCAACAATCCACTGAGACGTAGTCGTACCTTCTTTATCAGTAAACCAGCCAATGAAGACATAGCCAGGTCTCGTTGTCGAAGGATTTTTATTTCCACCAATATAAGCGCCGTTCGCAATATTAGCGCCATCTATTTTGGATTTCGCTGGATTGTATCCAACTGCAACCGGACTAACTTGAGACCCACCTTGCGAATCAAATGTAATACCATATCCAACTGCTTGTGCAGCACTTCCATTTGAATCCACACCAATGGATTTAATTGGGTAAATCGTATTATCTGCACCGATTGAGCTGATATTGAACTGATACAACTGAGGTAACCAGTTGGTTCCACCAGGTTCGATCACGGACGTCGCAGTCGCAGGATTCGCATTTGTCTTAAATAATTCAGCCTTAAAGGTAATTTGTCCTGGTACGCTGATATCGTAATATTTATTACCACTACCATCTTTCAAATCTGTAATGTCTACAAGGCCGGAATTCAACGTTTTCACTTTAATGTTGTTGATTCCTTGACGCCAATTGGCATCCTCTGGGAAGGTAAACGTTAAATCTTTTCCTAAATGTGCTTTTGACGGGTCGGTTACCAATGGAATCGTAGGAGTCGGAATGGTTACCGTTGACACCGTAAAGGCTTTTGTTACATTTTGAAATCCAGTCGCCTTAATCGTCACGGTGTAATTCCCGCCTGCCGTGAATAAGGTACCTGGGAACGTAATTTTAGAAGGCATTGTTTGCGCTTGTCCAAGTCCATCAGCATACCGATAAGCTGGTGCGATCGTCACGCTACTTGTTACATCTGTCGAACCTAGCATGACTTGTGTAATCGCCTTTCTCCATACCGTATCATCGACGAATACATTACTAGCTGGCACGATCGAAATTGTTGAGCCATTTTGTAAATCCGTCAACTTCGGAAGCGTTGTTTCATAGGTTGTTTGCTGCGGACCCGCAAAATTAAGAGCCGCCATTACTTCTTTCAACCCATCTCCAGTGTGCAGTTGTACGTTATTCACCATCGTATCCGCTGTAAGCGTCAACTGTGGGTTTCCTACCGTTACTCCCGCATTGATGGCATTTTGGTTAACTGCCCCAAAGTTTTTGAAGATGAAATAGAAATCATTGTAATCGATTCCCCAACCACCTGGATTTTGTGTTGGAATCCAATAGATATCGTAATTTCGGTTTGTTGGAATATTTAACCAGTCTTTTTTGCCTTGCGAACCGAGTTGTGCTTTGTAAGTCGTGTAGGCATTCACTTCAGCCGTTAAGTCGTTCATATCGATGACGTTATCGCCATTCACATCTCCACCTAAAAGGACTGGGAAAAGACCTGGAAGATCTTTGACGGTACCTGAATTATAACCATATTTATTTTCACCAATGACTGGTGTTTGTCCATATCCCTTGAAATGTCCTGGCACACTCGCTACCATTGAATATGGTTTATCACTTAAATCCGCCGTCACGGCATAATAAGGATCGATAAAATAATATTTAATTGAATTATTTGGTGACGTAGGGTTGTCCGTTGTAAACGATTTCCCCTTGTCGTCTGTAACCGTTACCTTCGCTCCTGATTCCACTGTGAACTGAGGATACTCATTGTTTATGTTGTTTCTTTGGAATGATTCCGCCGCCACACGTCCTCGAATAAGAGAAGTGGACTGTCGCACAAAAGGTGTATTCGTTGGGAACCATGCTACTTTTGTATCCTCACCTGACAACGTTAAATTCGCTTTTAAAAATATGAATTCAAATGGCCCCGTAATTGGGTCAGGGTTATCATACGTAACATCTGCTTCGATAATATTCATATCATGGTCTAGCGCAGCTGCTGCACCAATTCCAGAAATGGTTACATCCGTGTTTTTACCGATTTGATAAATCGGATGAACATATGGTTGACCGACCGTTAGAGCATGGTCAACATCATACTGAGACACCCCTTTACTGATGAGATAATTTTTATATTCATCGGTAAGTCGGATATTGCTAAATTTATACACTTGATTATCATTTAGCGTAATGGTTCCACCGGTCATGCCGATACCATAATGTGTTGCAATGGTTGTTTTGAACGGTTTATTTGGATCGACAACCACTTTATCTTCATTTCCTGGGCCTGCATCTACCCCGTTCGATGAGGTTACCGTTACATATGGATTACCTTTTTTGATAAAATAATAAGTCTGTTTCTTCGTATCATAATCATTTTCACCCGAATAGTCGAGTGGATTAATAATAAATTCACTACCTAATTTGTTCGCTACATCCTCAGCTGTGACACCAAAATGGAAACGACCTTTCTCATCTGTATTAAAGATGACAGTTGGATTATAACTATCTTGGTAGCCAAAAACGTGGTTCAATCCTTGGTCCACAGGGACTGGTGTTTCCCCATCTACCGGACTTGGAACAGACGTTTCGCCATTATTTTTCATGACATCCACGTTCGAATCATAGACTGTACCATAAAACCCTTTAATTTCTTGTCCTGGTAGGTACCCTGCAGTATCGAATTCATAAATGCCTTCTTTTGAATCATGGTCCATCGTCATCGTTGGCGGAGTACCGTCAACATAGACTGTGTCTTCTGCTGTATAGCGTTTTCCTTTTTTGTCCGTCGCAATCATCTCAAGAGAGTAAGCGCCTTCTTGTAAAACGGCTATTTTATTTGAGATTCCGGACTGGTCATACGTTCCATCATAGTCTTTCGTAAACGGAAGATAGCTTCCATTAAAAAGGGTGATGATAGGTCCGTAGTGAATACCTGGGGTAAAGTTGCTACCGCTTCGTAACGTGTTCGTAACCCCGATATACTTTCCATCTTTGTCTTTTAACACAACATAGATGTTTTCCATGTCATTATTCACCGAGAACGTATAGGCTGAAAGTCCACCCAATGTCGTCGCTTTGATGTTGACTTTAAACGTATCAATTCCTTTTTCTGCTATTGTAATCGTAAATGGAATGCGATACGTCTCGCTTGCATCCGCCGCATTGACCACATTGATATACCCTTCGTAGCTGCCATCTAATGCGTTCGACGGAACGGTGATGGTCGCCGTTGTTTTCACTGTGCTATTTTTATCTACATTAATCGATGTTGTGTTTGAACCACCGACAGCAAAATCAACTTTCACATCATTTCCTGTTCCAGGTCCTACTTTATTCGATTGCGCAAATTTCGTTGAAAGAAACTCCGTGCTCACCTTAAAGGTTTTATTGCTATCTCCAAGGTTTGCAATGTTGAAGTCTTTCGACGAAACGGTATCATCCGTTCCGTTTGTCGCACCGTCACCACGACCTTTAAAACCAAAGAAGATGCTTCCGGTGATTTGATCAATTTGTGTTAAAACATTTGTTCCATCCACTGATTCAACTGTCGTTGCTTTGTCTAATACTTGGACTTTCACATCCGATTTGACCGCTTTTACAGGATCAATACGACCTGCACCGACTTGATAGACGCTATACGTTTTCGAATCCGTGTTCACATCTTTCGCCGTATTCATCAAAGCCGTTTTCACGTCTGCTGGCGTGTAATCTGGATGAGCCGCAATGACAAGTGCAATCGCCCCTGTTGTATGAGGTGCCGCCATCGACGTACCTGACATGGATTGATACGAAGAAACATAGTTGTGAGTCGCATTTTCTTGTGACTCCCAAATATCATATGGAGCTGTTGACATGATATCCACACCAGGTGCGATCACGTCTGGTTTAATGGTCCAATCTTTTACAGGACCTGTTGAACTGAAGCCTGCTAGTCCATCGCCATCTTTCTTGATTGATTCATCAAGAGTCGTTGGGAATGTAACAGTTGCTTTGTCTGGATCCGCTTTAATCGCGTTCGATAGCGCTGAACCCTGTGCCTGCGTCAAGGAAATCGAATACACATTATCTTGGCTTACACCTAAGAAGGTTGGTATATAACCTTGTGTTTCCGTATCGTCTTGATTATCCCAAATGATCATCGCTTTTACGCCTGCATTATGTGCATTCGCCATTTTCGTTTGCAAAAACTCTCCACCGCGGTGGACAAGGGCGATCTTCCCTTTTACATCTTTTGCTTGGAAATCCGCTGCACTACCTAAACCAACATCGACGATTGGTAAGGTTTGACCTTTTAACGCATCATCGGCATCCGTGAAGCTTTTACCGAATAAGCGAGATTGGTAAGAAGTATTTCCATTTTTGATCGTCATCACTGGGATTTCCTCTGGTATACTACTTGCCCCAACTGTAATCGCAAGTGGTGACGTTCCTGGTGAACCAACTGTTGCAACACCCGGACCGCTGTTACCTGCTGAAACCGAACACGTCACACCCGCTAAAGTAGCGTTGGTAATCGCAATACTTGTTGGGTATAATGGGTCGTTTTGATTTGCCCCTAAAGAAAGATTGATAACATCCATCTTATCTATTACGGCTTGGTCAATCCCTTTTAAAACGGATTCTGATAATCCGGAACCACCTGGTCCTAATACACGATAGCCATGAAGTTCCACATCTGGCGCCATCCCATTCGCTGAAAACACGCCGTTATTATTCGTTGTGTTCGCTGCAATTGTGCCCGAAACATGCGTTCCGTGAGATGTAATATAGTGTTTGTAATCTGCTGGAGCCGGCGCATCGACCGGACTTGGATTTGGATTAGCCTTCGCCTTCACCCAATCCGGATAAATCGTTTCCATTGGATCATGGTCATCCATTAAAACGACATTTCCTTTCGCATCTAGCGTAGGATTGGCAAAGTCATGCCCTTCATAAAGGTTCCCGTTAGCATCATGTGTCACCTTATAAAGGTCTGGATGATTATAGTCAATTCCTGTATCTAATACACCGACTTTTACTTTTTGACCCACGCGAGGTCCTTTTTTAATAATACCAGTGTACCCCTCAGCTTGAAGTTTATCGACTCCCATTAATGACAGTCCACCCGTTGGTTTACCTACAGAACCTGGTTCAGATGTCTGGGATGCGTTTGCTGATTCCGGCACCGTATACTCCACTGATGACCAAATGGAAGCGACTTCAGGGTTTTCCGCTAATTTTTCCACTTGATTTCCTGGAAGCGTTAACGCTACACCATTAAAGGCATCCGTGTATTGTGTTGTGATACTCATTTCCGTTTTAACTTGCTTTCCGCCGACGATTTGTGTTTTCGCCTGCTTATTCACAAAGCTTTGGAATGTGGTGTGAGACTCTTTCACTTTTTCTTTTGCTGCTGCATACTCAGATGAAAAGGTTTTCGCGTTCGCTGTTGCCGCACCTTTTTCAAGTGAATTTTTAATGATTTGGATTTTAGCTGGATCTACTTTAAATTGTACAATCACTTGTACGTTACTTGATTTAAGTAAATCTTTTTGTTTAACATGGATTTTTTGTCCAATATCTGCTCCAGTAAGCTGATTAATGTTTTCTTTTTGCTCATGAGATAGACCGTCTAGAATATGGTTTACTTCTTTTGCACTAAAAGATCCACTGGACAGACTTTTCTGACTCGGGTTTTCCGCTGCCTGTACAAATGTTAAACTCTGAGGTAGTGCAAAGTTTAAAAGCATTGCAATCAACACAGAGATGGATAACATTCTCTTTTTTTGTCTCATTCGCTTACTCATTTTAACCCTCCTATTACTCTATAAAACTATGAGCAACCTAATAGATGATCTACATTTAAATAGAATACATTAGGTGCTCAAATAATTTATATATAATTAAGTATTAATAATTTTCTTAATACTTATATATATACATAGATATTAATTGATATTAGAAGATTCGTACATTGGGGGAATATAGAACTTTTTCAATCGACGATTTTTTACAAAAACACACCATAATTACCAATGATTTACTAATACTGAGAGATTTGTCTGATTAACAAGAAAAATCAATGAGAAAACTAGGATTTTAAGGTTTATATGGGTAAATATGACTATTATAACTTGGGGTAATTTAAGAGATTCGCGAAAAATGTCATATTATTTTTAGGTGTTCCATTTATTACATATAATTTGTATTAATTTTAATGTCAATTTCAGGCAAAAAGTGACATTATGCACCAAAACAGTATGGTGCGAGGATATCGGAGAGTATGTTTATCGAGCGGCTAGACAGCCTATGGCTGCTCCTGTCCAGATGCGACTGTTAAACCGAAAGAAGAAGTTGCCGGTAAGTACAGTACACATTACTTCAAAAGCGATGGAAAGGTTTAAGGATTCAAAAAGTCCTTCTAAATATTAAACAGCATTATTAAAGACCAATTGAAAAAAGCTATCCAATTCCTAAAATAAATAGAAAGGATAGCTTTTTAATAAGTTATTTACGGTTGCTGAACAACTGTCACTTGTTTAGGTGTTGTTGTTACTTTAAAACCGTCTTTTGTAACGATATCAGCTGTGATAAAATACGTACCATTTGGTACGTCAGCTTTAGGTGCCCATTGTTCTTTCAATGTATGTTCATTTTTCACTTGCCAAGAATCAATCATCTTTCCACTTGCATCTTTTACATTAATTGTCCAGTCTACTCTGTTATGTGCCCAGCTTACAATTTTTGCTGGATTGCTTTTGTTAATATTTGTAGACGTAAGAACAGCGATTGTTTGAATGACCATACTCTGATTATTGTAGCTTTGATCTCCCCACGTGGTCCAAGATACATTTCCTGCATAATCAACACCTAAAATCACAATACCTTTCGGTTCTGTATTGACAAGGAAAGATTTTTGCTCTAGTGGCAATGAATAAGATTTTCCATTAACAAAAACAACAGCAGAATTAAAGTCACTTGCATTATCTTCCGCATTGAAGGAAATTTCATATTTTCCGTTATTTGGCGTTATTTTTATATCGGATACTTTCGGAGCAATCGAATCCACCAACATTGGCATTTTAACAATCTGTGGCTTTGCGTTTGGATAATCCATTGTTGTTTTTAGGACATATTGGTATTGGCCGTCAGGAACATCTTGTCCGGATTGGTCTTTCATATCCCATTTGTATCCTTGATACATAGTATCTCCAAATGCCATAACATTTTTTCTAAATTTCCATGGTTGTCCAATTCCAGTATATTCACTAAAATCACCTAAATTTTTAAGGAGATTTCCAGATGAATCTTCAATAGACGTTTCAACTTTTTCTAAATTACGTAAGGCTTGGAATGAACCATAGATACCTGTAGCACCAACATAGTTTGGTGAGTAAGCAATATGGTTAAGATCGAAACCCTGTCCATTATATCCCAATGGAGCGTCTTGGTCATCATTCCAAAGAGCAGTATATCCGACAAATGCATCTTTATCCCATGCTGGAGCATCGATATTTCGTGGTTCATCCCATTTTCCATAGAAGCCCATATATGGAACAGTTAAAGGTACTGCTTTATCTTGGTCCTTGGTTACTGGAACTAGACGTACAAATCCTTCTACAAAACTATTTTTCTTTATGGAATCTGGTAAAGATACATTAACCGTCAGCATTTTAGTTTGACCTGGCTTGATTTTAACTAATGATCCTGTTTTGTCCGTTACTGTATTATCATTGACAGTGACAGACGCCCCATTAATACGTTCACTTGTTAAGCTTAAATACTCTTTTGGTTCTACTTTTCCATCACCATCAAAATCAAAATCTTTCATTTCTGTCTTATCTTTTAATAGATCTACATAGACATTGTATTCAATATCATCGCTATTATTTGTACCTTTAGGAGCGTCGAATGCTTGCATTTGTAATTTGAAGCTTGTATTTTGACCAATTTCCTTTAATGCAACGGATCCGGCTTGCTCTAAAGAAGCGTTTCTATTTGTCACAATAACAGGCGTATTAATAGCATTTTGAATTTGCATTAACCCTGACCCTTGAACACGTGGTGAATATGGAATTTCACTATTTGTTCTTGGATCCATGACAACTTTAGATGTATTCATTAGTGCAATTTTAGATTTTAAAACAGTATCTTCTGAATGTGTTAATCCTTTTTGATAAAGGGCCTGCAATAGTAAAGCTGAGCCGCCTGCAACATGTGGTGTTGCCATGGATGTACCGCTCATCACTTCATAATTATTTCCTGGAACTGTAGAATATATATTTCCGCCAGGAGCTGAAATTTCAGGTTTAAAATCTAATGTATGTGTTGTACCCATTGAAGAGAAGTAAGACATCGTGTTTTTCGCTGGATTATCTACCCAATAATCGCCAACATTTTTCATACTTAAATATTGGCCACTTGGTAGACTGTTCATTTTAGCTAATAATGCATCACCTGCAGCAATACTTGTTGGCGCAGTTGGTACTGCAACTGGCGTTACTGGTAGAGAGAGATAATCTGGATAACCAGTAGGCGGGATCATAATAATGCCTTTTACCCCAGCACTCTTTGCGGTAAATTGAATAGATGAAACCGTACTATACATATTCAATAGTTTTACTACGGCAATGTAGCCAGTTTTGCCTTTAGGATAGTCAGTTGTTTTCTTTCCTTCACCTACGAATACCATATCATAATTGGTATTTGGTAATAGATTTTTAGAAAGTTCAAAATTATAAGTTGGTCCAAATTGCGTAAGGTCTCTGAATGGTACCGTCAAACCATTTCCATCAGAGATTGCATTTAAATGCATTTTAGTATTTTCATAGGAAGCAACTGATAATGCAAATGGACTTACACCCGGCGCACCAACAGTTCCAATATCAGGATCTTCTGCAAATGGTTTTAATGAAATCTTAGTGAGATTATTCTTCGTACTGTAGGCTGAATTTCCGGCTGCTACAACAACAAGTGTCCCCTGTTCTGTCGCCACTCGGATCGCTTTTTGAATCGGATCATACTCTTCATCTACATAGCCTGCATCAACACCTAAACTCATGTTGATAACATCTGCACCCATTGTGACAGCATGCTCAATACCGGCAATAATATCATCCTCATAAGCACCGCCAGGATTAACATCGGAAAATACTTTCTCAGCTAATAGCTGGACGCCTGGTGCAATACCAGCGACTCCACCCTTTGTTTCGTCACCATTTGCTCCAATTGTTCCAGACACGTGTGTACCATGCGAGCTACCTTTTAGTCCAGGAATGACATTTGTATCGTTATCTGCCCAATCATAGCCTGTTGGGACTTTATCGGAATACCAGATTTCGTTTACCTCTGTCTGATCCGTTTTTTGATTTATATTTTCTTGAGTCCATTTTTCTTTCGCTTTAGCCTCATCTGATAGTTTCATATCTTTGTGCGTATAATCAATCCCGGAATCTACGACCGCGACGACTAAGCCTTCACCTTTATATCCATATTGTTCCCATACCTTTTGAGCTTGTACTAATTCTTTACTTGCTGCCATTGATTCCTGGAATGTTCTAGCAACCTGAACATGCACAACACCTGGTATAGATTGGATATCTTGTAAATTTTGGTACTCTGTTTCAACACTGAATCCATTAAACCCTTCAAAATAACGATGCTTTACTTTCATTGAAGCATTGGATTTAGAATTTTTTCCATTTGAAATTTGCTCGATGACTTTGTCTTGCTTTTGTTTAAATAAAGCTCTTTTAATTTCCGATGTTGTTTGCTCATTTTCTTCCGGCTGTTCAAGCTCTACAATTAAATGAACAAGCTCATCTGGTTTATAGTTTTTTGTTGGATCTTCTTTTTTTACATCTTTATAAATGGAGTCTTCTTGGGCTGTTTCAATCTTATTCTTGACTAATAATGATGCTCCTTGTTCAACAATTGCATCTCCTGTTTGGGATGTTGTGTCATTGTTTTCGGCAAAAACGAAGGATGAAAAAATCATTGATGTTAGAGCTGCAGTAGTCATAACTTTAAACGCTTTCAATTTTCCATTTTTCATTATCGTTGCTCCCCTTGTTATCTGATTTTACATTTTATATTTATTTCACTGCTTTTATTAAGATTAGTAAAACTATTAAAATGGCAATTCACTAACCGTTCTGAGTAAATAAATACAATTCAAATTGTACATGCACTATTAATCACAGTAAATTGGGGGAATGAGGCATAGTTCAATAGACTTAAATGTTAATGAGTTCTATTAAAAAATTGTCAATTAAACATTATTTATGTAGAATTTCAAATAGTTATCAGGAAAAATATCTCTAGATTTTGTCGAAATCAATATTATAAGTGGAGTGCTTTCTCTTAAAATTGGGGGAAATAATTATAATTAATAGAATTTTTCGATAATACTAAAAAATTAAATTAATTTAAATGAGCATAAAGAACTAGAACTGAATATGATATTTGGACATAAATTCAAAAACTAGAATGATAAAATTAATTGTCAAATGGTTTATATGATTTACTCCTGTGCAAGAAAACAAAAAAGCCAACCCTTTTGCAAGGGTCAGCTCCATCTGTAACAAATCTATAAAATTCGCAAAACTGAAATAAAAAAAGATTTGGGGATAGGCAGCAGAAGAACCGTCCCCTTGCTTCCTATTAATTCACTACCGTTACCGCTTTAGGTACGCTGGTTACTTTGAAACCGTCTTTGGTAGTGGCCTCAAACGAAATATAATACGTGCCATTCGGTAGGTCTTCAGGGGCCCATTTGGTTTGGATGGTGTGTTCATTTTTGACTTCCATCGAATCCATAATATTTCCGTTTGCATCTTTCACCATCAACTTCCAATCGACTCGGCTATACGCATAGGCAGCGATATTAGCTGGTTTGGTTGGACTCAAATTGGTATTAGGATAAACTTGGACCGTTTGAATCACCATTCCAGGATTTATATAACTCGGATCTCCCCACGTCGTCCAAGACATATTTCCTGCAAAATCCACGGCTAAAATCACAATACTTTTCGGTTCTGTAGTAGTGAGTATAGATTTTTGCCCAATTGCTGGTGTTGGCTGATGAGTTTTTCCATTAATCCAAACAACTGCAGAATTAAAGTCACTTGCATTGTCTTCCGCATCGAAGGAAACTTCGTATTTTCCGTTCGTTGGCGTTACTTTAATATTGGAAACGGTCGGAGAAACGGAATCGACTGTCATTGGCATTTTAACCACTTGTGGGCGTGCGTTTGGATAATCCAATGTTGTTTTGATCACATATTGGTAGACACCGTCTGGTACAAATTGACCGGATGTGTCTTTCATGTCCCATTTATATCCTTCATACTGAGTATCACCATAGGACATAATATTTTTTCTGTATTTCCATGGTGTTCCAGTGTATTCACTAAAATCGCCTAAATTTTTAATGAGGTTTCCAGATTGATCTTCCACATACATTTCAACTTTATCTAGATTACGTAAGGCTTGAAATGTCGAATAGATACCTTGGTTTTGATAGTTTGGCGAGAATGCAATACGGTTAAGATGGAATTGACCAGTAAGCGGGTCATGTCCCAATGGGAATCTTTCTGAACTATCATCCCAAAGTGCCGTATATCCTACAAATGCATCCTTCTCCCATGCTGGAAGATCGATATTTCGTAGTTCATCCCATTTCCCATAGAAGCCCATATAAGGAACTGTTAGAGGTACTGCCTTTTCTTGGTCTTTGGCTACTGGAACTAGACGAACAAATCCTTCTACAAAACTATTTTTCTTTAAGGAATCTGGTAACGTTACATTAACAGTAAGCATTTTTGTTTGACCTGGTTTGATTTTAACTAATGCACCTGTTTTATCTGTTACTGTATTGTCATTTACAGTGACAGTCGCACCCTCAATACGTTCACTAGTTAATGTTAAATACTCTTTTGAATCTAAAACCCCATCAGCATCTAAATCAAATTCCTTCATTTCCGTCTTATCTTTTAGTAAATCAACATACACATTGTATTCAATATCAGCAATATTATTATTACCCTTAGGAACGTCGAATGCTTCCATGTTTAATTTAAAGCTTGTATTTTGACCGATTTCCTTTAAAGCAACCGCTCCAGCTTGTTCTAAAGGCGTGTCTTTTCTTGTCACAATGACAGGTGTGTTAATGGCATTTTGAATTTTCATTACCCCAGAACCTTGTACACGTGGTGAATATGGAGCTTCTCCATTCGTTCTTGGATCCATGACCACATTAGCTGTATTCATTAAAGCAATTTTTGCCTTTAAAACGGTATCTTCTGAATGGGTTAATCCTTTTTGATAAAGTGCCTGCAATAGCAATGCAGAACCGCCTGCAACATGTGGAGTTGCCATGGATGTACCGCTCATCACTTCATAATTATTTCCCGGCATAGTGGAATAAATATTTCCACCAGGAGCAGAAATCTCTGGTTTAAAATCTAATGTACTAGGTGAACCAAAAGATGAAAAAGATGACATTGTGTCTTTCGTTGGGCTATCTACTAAAGTAGCGCCTGTAAATTTCATGCTTAAATATTGACCACTTGGCAGACTACTCATTTTATTCAGTAATGCTTCACCTGCAGCTATACTTGTTGTGGCAGTTCGTAAATAAGGTGCATATGGGCTTAAACTTAAAGTAGGATAATCAGGTATACCCTTACCAGCAGGCGGTATCATAATGACTGCAGTTGCTCCGGCACTCTTAGCTGTCATTTGAATGGATGAATAAGTACTATATGCATTTAATAGTTTTACTACCGCAATGTAGTTAGTTTTGCCTTTAGGATAATCTGTAGCATACTTTCCTTCGTTTACGTATACCATATCGTAGCTAACATCTGGTGAAAGATTCTTAGAGACTTTAAAATTATACGATGCTGGGAATTGACTTTGATCCTTGAAAGGGAGCGATATACCGTTTACTTCATCTAGTTTATTTACATGAAGTTTTGTATTTTCATAGGAAGCAACAGTTAGAGCAGATGGACTAACACCCGGTTGACCAACTGTTCCAATATCAGGATTTTCTGCATATGGTTTCAATGACGACCCAGTGATGGTATTCTTTGTACTGTAGGCTGAATTACCTGCTGCTACGACAACTAGGGTACCTTGTTCTGTCGCCACTCGGATTGCCTTCTGAACCGGATCATATTCTTCATCTACATAGCCTGCATCTAAACCTAAACTCATGTTGATAACATCTGCACCCATTGTGACAGCATGCTCAATACCTGCTATAAGATCATCTTCCTGCGCACCGCCACCATTATCTGAAAATACCTTTTCAGCTAAAAGTTGAACACCTGGTGCAATACCCGCGACACCACCATTCGTTTCGTCGCCGTTTGCTCCAACTGTTCCTGCAACGTGTGTACCATGCGGATTACCAGTTGCTGCAGGAATAACATTTGTATCATTGTCTGCCCAATCATATCCTGTTGGAACTTTATCAGAATACCAAATTTCGTTTACGTCTGTCTCTTCAAATTTTTGATTAATTTTATCTTGAGTCCACTTTTCTTTTGTTTTGGCTGCATCAGATAATGTCATATCTTTATGCTTATAATCAATCCCGGAATCTACTATCCCAACTACTAAGCCTTCACCTTTATATCCGTATTGTTCCCATACTTTTTGAGCTTGTACCAATTCTTTACTTACGTCCATCGTTTCCTGGAATGTTCTAGCAACATGAACATGCGTAACACCTGGTATGGATTGGATATCTTTTAAATTTTGGAACTCTGTTTCAACACTGAATCCGTTAAACCCTTCAAAAAAACGGTGTTTCACTTTAGAAGGCGTTTTTGATTTTGTGTTAGCGATTTGGTCGATGACTTTGTCTTGCTTTTGCTTCATTAATGTTTTTTTATTTTTAGATGTATTGTCCACATCTGTTGGTTGTTCCACTTGTACGATTAAACGAACAACATCAGTTGGATTATAGGCTTTAAGCGAACCTTCTTTATTAATGTCTTTATTATAAATATCATTACTTACAGGATCTACCTTGTCCTGATCAAAAAATAAATTCCTTGCTTGTTCCACTATATTTTCAAAAACGACTGACTCGGTTGAAGTGTCATTCGTTTCTGCAAAAACTGTTAATGATGAAAGGAGTAAGGCTGTTACAGCTGCAGTAGTCATGACTTTAAATGGCTTCATTTTACTATTTTTCATTTACGTCTCTCCTTTTTCTTGGTGTTATATATTTATTTCACTACAATTATGAGATTAGGAATTTAATAAAGTTATAGGAATAATAACTTTATGGTAAATGCTAACCCTTATGAGTAATAAATATAATTCAAATTGTACATGCACCATAAAATACAGTAAATTGGGGGAATAATCGCATAGTTCAATAGACTTATATTGATACTTGAAAGTTCATCAAAAAGATTGTCATTTAAACGATATTAATGTAAAATTTCAAGTTATTACCAGAAAAAACATTTCTAATTTTATCGAAATCAATATTTTTAGTGGAGTATTTTGTCCTAAATTGGGGGAAATACACATAATTAATAAAATTTTATGATTTTATAAAAAAATGAGTTGATTAAAATGTGTATAAAGTCCTAAGAATGAATATGGTATTAAAAGGAAGCTAACCCTATTTTATGATTAGCTTCCATTATTTTTTATTAGTTTATTGAAGAACTGTTACTTTTACTGGAGTTGTTGTTACTTTAAAACCGTCTTTTGATACTACTTCAGCTGAGATAAAGTAGTTACCATTTGGAAGCTCCGGTTTAGGTACCCATTTTTCATGAACTTCTTTTTCATTTTTATATGCAAATGTATCGATTATATTTCCATTTGCATCTTTAACATAAAACGTCCAGTCCGATCTGTTTTGGGCAAAGTAATCTACCTCTGTTGGAGTGTTTTTGTTTAAATTTTTAGTCGGCCATACACTAGAATTGGAAAGGACCATCCATTCACTCATATATTTTGAACTTTGATCTCCCCAAACGGAGTAAGAGTGGTTAAACGCGTTGTCTGCTCCAATAACTACTATACTTTTCGGTTCGTAATTTAAAACAAATGATGTCGCTCTTCCTGGTGTATAGTAATTTCCGTTCACCCAAACCATTGCAGCTATATAACCACTTCCATTTTCATTATCTGTGCCTTTCCAGGAAATTTCGTATTTTCCATCCTTTGGAGTTACAGTAATGTCAGTAACTTTAGGGAGGGTGGCATCTACTTTAACAGGCATTTTAACTTCCTGTGGTTTTGCACCTGGATAATCTAATGTTGATTTAATCACATATTGATAATTTCCATCTGGTACAAATTGTCCAGACTCATCTCTCATATCCCAAGGATAGAGTTCATTGTAATAAGTGTCCCCAAATGACATGACATTCTTTCTGAATTTCCATGGTGTCCCAGTATATTCACTGAAGTCACCTAAATATTTAACGATATTACCTGATTGATCTTCAACATACATTTCTGTTTTTTGTAGATTACGTAACGCTGTAAATGAAGAATAGATACCATCTAGATGGTAGTTTGGCGAGATGGCAATTTTGTTAAGATCAAACGTTCCAGTAGTAGAATCATATCCTTTTGGATATCGTTCTGACGTGTAATCCCAAAGTGCTGTATAGCCTAAAAATGCATCTTTTTCCCATGCAGGAGGATCGATATTTAGTGGTTCATCCCAATTTCCATAGAAGGCCATATAAGGAACAGTTAAAGGTACTGCTTTATCCTGGTCCTGTGCTACTGGAACTAAACGAACAAATCCTTCTACAAAACTATTTTTCTTTAAGGAATCTGGTAATGATACATTAACCGTTAGCATTTTGGTTTGACCTGGTTTGATTTTTACTAAGGAACCTGTTTTGTCTGTTACGATATTATCATTTACTGTGACAGTTGCACCATTAATACGTTCACTCGTTAATGTTAAATACTCTTTTGAATCCATTTTTCCATCATTATCTAAATCATAGTCCTTCATTTCAGTCTTATCTTTCAATAGGTCTACATAAACATTATATTCAATGTCAGCACTATTATTTTTACCCTTAGGAGCGTCGAATGCTTCCATATTTAATTTAAAGCTAGTATTTTGGCCGATTTCTTTTAAAGCAACCGCTCCAGCTTGTTCTAACGGTGTGTTCCATCTTTTTACTATGACCGGAGTATTAATCGCATTTTGAATTTTCATTAAACCAGATCCTTGTAAGCGTGGTGAATATGGAACTTCACCGTTTGTTTTTGGATCCATGACCACATTAGCTGTATTCATTAAAGCAAGCTTTGCTTTTAACACCGTATCTTCTGAATGGGTTAATCCTTTTTGATAAAGTGCTTGCAATAGCAATGCTGAACCGCCTGCAACATGAGGCGTTGCCATTGATGTACCGCTCATCACTTCATAATCATTACCTGGTACAGTGGAATAAATATTTCCACCAGGACCAGAAATCTCTGGTTTAAAATCTAATGTACTTGGAGAACCATAGGATGAAAAACTGGACATTTTGTCTTTGTTTGCGTTATCTATCCAAGTATCCCCTGCTAATTTCATCTTGACCGTTTGACCACTTTTTAGTTTATTTAATAGATCTTGCCCTGGACCCTTACCTGTTGTAGCAGTTGGAATGGAATTTTCAGTTAATCTTAGATACGGATAATCAGTCGCCATATTATCAGCTGGTATTATGATAACCGCCTTTGCTCCATACGTTGCTGCGTTAAATTGAATAGAAGAATAAGAATAATATTCATTTTTTAATTTTATTACTGCAATGTAGCCAGTTTTATTGACAGGAAAATCAGCTTTGCTTCGTCCTTCGTTTGCATACACCATTTCATACTCTTGATCCGGATTTAAAAATCTTGACAGTTTAAAGTTATATTTTGCTGGAAACATCGTTTGATCTTGGAAAGGAATCTTTAAACCATTTGTTTCTGCTAAAGTATTTAAATGCAATTTTGTATTTTCATAGGATGCTACCGATAAAGCATAGGGACTTACACCTGGTGCACCAACTGTCCCAATATCAGGATTTTCAGCATATGGCTTTGAAGCAGAGTCAAGAAATAAATTATTTTTCGTACTATAAGCGGAATTGCCAGCTGCCACTACAACAAGAGTTCCATGTTCTGTCGCAACTCGAATCGCTTTTTGAATCGGATCATCTTCTTCACTAACAGAGCCTGCATCAACACCTAAGCTCATGTTTATCACATCTGCATCCATAGTAATGGCATGTTCAATTCCTGCGATAATATCATCCTCATAAGCTCCGCCGCCACTATCCGAGAATACCTTTTCTGCTAATAGTTGAACACCTGGTGCAATACCAGCGACCCCGCCAGTTGCTTCGTCACCGTTTGCTCCAATTGTACCCGATACGTGTGTTCCATGCGGACTACCATTTAATCCAGGGATAACATTTGTATCATTGTCTGCCCAGTCATATCCTGTTGGGACTTTATCGGAATACCAAATTTCGTTTACGTCTGTTTCTGCCATTTTTTGATTCATTTTATCTTGAGTCCATTTTTCTCTCGCTTTTGCATCATCAGATAGTTTCATATCTTTGTGCGAATGATCAATCCCGGAATCTACGACCGCTACTAATAATCCTTCACCTTTATAGCCGTATTGTTCCCAAACCTTTTGAGCTTGTACTAATTCTTTGCTCGCTGCCATTGATTCCTGGAATGTTCTAGCAATATGTACATTCGTAACCCCTGGAATAGACTTAATATCTTTTAAATTTTGGAACTCTGTTTCGACACTGAATCCGTTAAACCCTTCAAAATAACGATGTTTCACTTTCGTTGGTGAATTTGATTTAGACGTTTTCGTTTTAGCGATTTGGTCAATGACTTTGTCTTGCTTTTGCTTCATTAATGTTTTTTTATTTTTAGATGTATTGTCCATATCTGTTGGTTGCTCAACTTCTACAATTAAACGAACAACATCATTTGGGTTATAGACTTTATTTGCACCTTCCTTATTCATGTCCTTATTATATAAATCACTACTTCCAGGTTCTAACTTGTCCTGATCAAAAAATAAATTCCTTCCTTGTTCCACTATATCTGCAAACGCTTGAGACCCAGTTGAAGCGTCATTCGTTTCCGCAAAAACTGTGAATGATGAAAGAAGTAAGGATGTTACAGCTGCAGTAGTCATAACTTTAAATGCCTTCATTTTACTCTTGTTCATTAACATAGCTCCTCTTTATTTGATTTTAAGTTTTATATTTATTTCACAAAAATTATGAGATTAGGAACTTAATAAAATTAAATGAATAATAACCTTACGCTTATCTCTAACCCTTTTGAGAAGATAAATATAATTAAAATTGTACATTCACCATTAAGCACAGTAAATTGGGGGAATAAAGCATAGTCCGATAGACTTATATTTTTAATTCCACAAAAAAATTTGTCATATAAACAAAATTAAAATAGAATCTCAAATTATTATCAGGAAGAATATTTATGAATTTTGTCGAAATTGGTGGAGGGCTTTCTCTTGAAAATTGGGGGATTTAATTACAATTATTAGAATCTTATGATTTTTTTAAAAAATAAGTCGATTAAAATAGACATAAAGAACTAGATAAGAATGAGGGCGGCTACCAATATATTTTAGCCTCTTCTCTTATTACTAAGAATAAGCCATCAAAGTGAAAGATGATCGTACATAAAAAAAGCGATTCTCTGTATTTAGAGAATCGCTTTATTGTTATTTAGAAACGGATTGAATACCTAAATATTCTTCAAGTGTAATCCCACGATTTTTAATTGGTTTTGAGATATGTCCTACGTAACGAAGATGCCACGGTTCATACTTATAACCTGTAATAGATTCTTTTCCTTTTGGGTAACGAACAATAAACCCAAAATTCGCACTGTTTTTACTTAACCAGGCCGCTTCTTTTTTGCTTCCAAAACAAGATGAAACTGCGCATATTCCGTCTGCTCCGCTGACATCAATCGCTAAACCTGTTTGATGTTCACTGGCTCCCGGAATTGCACTATATGTTAGGGCTTTTTTAAATCCATCTCTTTTAACATAATTGTTAAATAATACTTTTTGTGTAGCATAAGAACGATATGCGGATACCCCACTCAAATAAATTCTATCCTTTTTAGCTGCGGCAAACATCTTTTCTAAATCTCTTGCGGCTTCCTGCCTCATTTTACGTTTTTCAATTTTTTCTTTGAATAGAAATGGTACTTTCGGATATACTAAATTCTTCGGCACATAAGTAATAGGTAAATAATATTTTTTATTTACTACGGAAGCTACCGAAGTTGGATAGGGGGTTAATGTAACAGCACTTATTCTAGTTTTCCGTTTGTCAGAAGGGTTCGATATGTTCATTTGATTTATTTTGGACGTCTTAGGTGATGATGATTCATTTGAATTTTTGTTACATCCAGTCAGACTTATTATTAAAAAGAACACCAATAAGACACTGATGTTTTTTTTAATCATGATTTTAACCTCCTTTACGATTACACTTATAATGCCTTATAAAAAGGAGATTTATTCTTCAGAGATCTCTTTATCATTTGCGGGTTCAGGGAATTTCCTTCTCTTTAGAAATCCATATTTGCGTTTTTTATAGGAACTCCAGTTTAATAAATTTCAGAAAACTTTATCGCTATTTTTCCTAGTTTATTTTTAATGTTTTCTAATAAAAATAAAATATCAGGAGGACAAACAATTTAAACAAAAGCCGCATCTTAATACTAAAGGTTGTCTCCATCGGGCAGTTGTCCACCTTATGAGACAATCTCTTCTTTTTAGTATTTCTTTACCTTATTAATAGCAAGTAAACGATTGAACTTGTCGTAAGCTTATTCCGAAATAAACCCATCTAAATCCAGTCCAACGATACCCTGAGACAGAGTTTCGACCAACAAATGTTGGATAAAACCAAAACTCGTCAAAACCTCTCAGCCATACTTACGTGTATCTGAATAAGCATCTTGCAATACCTCCTGGGTCAACTGCATATGCTTCTACTTGTTGTTGAGGAACAAAAGATGGCGGTGGTGAAGTTGGTGGTCCTGCATCTGGACCTTGTCCTGGTGGTGCAAACGGTGGTTGAAATCCACCAGCACTTTTTGCCATAAAAAAACCCCCAATAAAGAAGAACAGATTTTTATTATTTCATCTGTCTACTTTATCGGGAGCATATCAATCAAAAGGCACCCTCTTTTTTTAATTAAAACTTTTTTTCAATTCTTCTAATGTTAGGTTTCCTGTTTTTTCAACTGGCTTATTTGATGTTGGGATGTATGGATTGATGGACATGAAGTTCTTTTCGACATAATTAAAGTCAATAATGTCAACGACTCCATCTTTGTTAAGATCTTCTTTCAATCTATCCCCTGAAATTCCCGCATTATTTGCAATAAGCTTTGCGTCATAAATGTCGATTACATGATCTCCGTTGACATCTCCAGCAGCAGCCGTATCCGTATAGGCAACATAGAAAATACCTTGGACTTTTCCATCAATAGACCTGCTTAAAGTTATTTTTTTGCTGTATTGGAAATGGCCAGGAATATCGACAATTAATGTATATTCATCACTCGTTGCAGGAATATCCGTTATCGTCATATACCCACTATCTGAAATATCGGCAGGATACTTTTTACCGTTTTTATCTACTAGATAAGCTTTTGTACCAATCTTTGAATAATCTAAATCATAATTATCCAAATTAACTGCTTCACCATGATAGTACCCTTCGAACCATGAGTGCTGGGAAATGAATTTAAACCTTTCAGCAAATGTTGGTAAAGAAGACTTACTACCAGAGCTTGTTTGATAGGAAGATTCTTGATAATAGAATCCACTTTCTACCATATAATTATGGTCATCGACTACTTTTAATGTGATATCCAATAAATCAATATCATCATTAATTGAAACTGGTAATTGTGTCTTTTTGTTTGAAATATCTACTGCAAATGCTGAAAGATTAGACCAAGTGTTTTCGGTAATTTGAGGCTTTGCGACATTTATAGTCCAATTATTTTTCTTTGCTAGATCCTCTAGTTGTTTTGATGGCTTAACGTCGACAACTTTATAGAAATTAGGAACATCGATTGTTACAGAAGCACTTGTTAAATCTTTTGAGTTTTGAACTGTAAATGTATTTACAAACTCCGAACCAAGACTTACACTTTTTGAATTTGGTTTTATTGTGGAATATTTATCCCCTTTATTAATAAAAGTAAAGTCTGGGAAAGTTGGATTTCCAGCAGTAGCGTAGTCATAAGTATAGATGGCTACATTTGTTGGATAGTTTGCATATTCTTCTGGTAAGACACCAAATTTAAATTCACCATTTGCATTTGGGAAAAATTCAACTGTTGGCCAATATGAATCTTGATAGGCGTACGCGGTATTTGCCTCTTGAGTGATGTCATGTCCTCTACTTTTTAAATAGTCAATCGTATCATCATACAATTTTCCATGTACCCAATAGGCTGTATAATCTTGTCCATCATAATTTTCAGTTGTTAAATCTGAACTATTGAGCTCCTTGATTCCTGTTTTCTTATCAAATTCCAGGGTTGGAGCGGTATTATCGATCACCATGTCATTATCGATTTTATATGTTTTACCATCTTCCCCTGTACCAATATAAGAAACAATGTATTTGCCTTCTTTAAGTGGTTCATATTCAAGTGCTAAAGGTTTATTCGGATCACCTGTAAAATGTTTTACTTCACCTGAAAATCCGAAAAATATTAAGTAATCCGTATCAACTGACGCATTTTCTAAATTAAATGTGCCATAAAACCCAATGGGTTTTCCATCTAGATCGCTAACCACTACATCAATCGTTTTCATATGACTATTTAACTTGAAACTGACTGGTGTAAACGGCTCGATATACGGATGAAAGTTACTAAGGTCATTCGTTATGGCATGTTTAAAAAACTCTAATTTTTGGAATCCTGGTTTAGAATAACGAACATGAAAAGGAATTTGATATTCTGCCGTTTTCGACTCATTTTCGATATAAATGTATCCCTCATATATACCAAATTCTGCATCGGCTGGAATTGATATTTCTGCATTCATATTTTTACTGTCATTTCCATTCACTTCAATCGTAGATGGTAATTGAAGCGTTACACCATTCTTACCAGCTTCCTTTGAGACACCATCGATGGTTAAAAATTCTACTCTTGTATGATATGTTTCTAGTTCACTACTTAAATTCTTTAAAGAAATCAACGTTGTTCTATTTTGAGTCTCACTTGATTGTGCAATACTACCAAAAGGTAGAGATCCTGAGATGTCATCGATTTCTATTTTTAAACCTTCTTCATCTAATGTAGTAGTCTTATTTTGTACTTCAATTAACGTTGTATTGTGAACTGCCTCATAAGCATCTACACGTCCTGCACCAACTTCATTCACATTGTACGTACGACCTTTTAATGGATCAGCAGTATTCATTAGCGCTGCCTTTACATCTGCAACTGTATAATCTGGATGTGATTGTAATAATAAGGCTGCAACTCCAGCAACATGTGGTGTTGCCATGGAGGTTCCACTTAAACTAGCATAACCACTAGAATAATCGACACCATCTTCTGGACTATTAATATATTCTGGAACAGTAGAGAATGTAGAGACTCCAGGTGCTACTACATCTGGCTTAATATCAAAGTTATTATTTACTGGTCCACGTGAACTAAAATCTGCTAACACATCACCTGTAGACATATTTGACTGTAAGTCTGTTAATTTAAGTTTAGCTGTAGGATCTGCTTCTAATTTTTCTGAAAGTTTTACTCCGTCCTCGTGTAACATTTTAAATGTTGGGACATAACCATAATTTTCACCTAAGAAATATGGAATTTCTCCATCCTCATTATTGTAAATCAATATAGCTACAGCACCTTTATCATGGGCTCGTCGGATTTTTTCATCAAATGAGATCGTTCCACGAGAAATTAACGCCACTTTTCCATTAATGTCTTTCTCAGTATAATCCTCTTCTGTACCAATTCCTACGTCAACAACATCATACTCTTTATCCATTAACTTTAGATAATCCTTACCAAGTCCATGCCCCATTAAAGTATTTTGAACTGAAATCTCTGCTAAACTTGCTTTAGCGGTTGGAATATCAGTCGGCACATCACTAGCACCAACAGTGATAGCTAATGGAGAAGCACCTGGTGAACCTAACGTACCTGGATTTGGCCCTGCATTTCCTCCGGCTATAACTGGTATGACCCCTTTTAATGCGGCATTGTTGATGGCTACAGAGGTAGCATCTAAGGAATGATTATTACCATTACCTAATGATAGATTAATAACATCCATTCCATCTTCTACCGCTCTTTCTATTCCTGCGATAACGGATGAATCATATCCTGATCCATATTCTCCTAATACTCGATATGCATACAAGTCAACATTCGGAGCTACACCTGTCATTGCATATTCAACATCATTTTTAGGGTTAGATGCGATTGTTCCAGCAACATGAGTTCCATGTTCTGTATAGTATGAACTACCATCTATCGTTTCAGGTTGACCAGATGCAAGCCATTTCGCCCTGGTTGTTTCCATTGGATCGGAGTCATTATCGACAAAATCATATCCGCCTTTATAAACATCTTTTAAATCAGGGTGATTATAGTCAATCCCTGTATCAAGTACCCCAACTTTTATTCCTTGTCCTTTTAAGCCCTCATTATGTAAACGATCAACTCCTATATGAGGAAGCGCTGGTGGAATTACTTTTCCAGTTGTTGGTTCTTGAGTAGTAGTCAATTCATTTTTCGGTAAACTAACGACATTGTCTTTCCAAATCCTTTTAACTACACCAGTCTCAAGCAAGGTATTAATTTCATTTGTAGGAATCGTCATAGCCATTCCATTAAATACATTCTGGTAAGTTTGTTTAATTTGATATTTAATTGACTTTTCTTTTATATTTTGGTTTAACTCCTCCTTCTTCTTAAAAATTTCAGTTAATCGTTGTTTAAAATATTCTTGTTCCCCTTTTATCTTTTCTGCTTTATTTTTAGATGTACCTTTTGATTTTGATTGCTGGGCATTTTCGACTGGAGCTGTTTTGAACTCAACAATGACATTTGCGGTTTTATCTTTAAGTGACAACAAACTTGGATCAATGATGAATCCTTCTTGTGGGGTTAATCGTTTTATAGACTGTCGTTGTTCTTCAGTTAGTCCTTTTAAGATTGATTCTGCAGAATTTGATATCGCATAGGTTTTTTGCTGAGGCATTAAATAAGATGTAAGTAAGCTGGATGCTATGACACCTGTTACCATAACATTTAGAAATCGTTTCTTTCGAATTTTCATTAATCGACGCTCCTTCTACTAATTTAATTTTAGCTGCAAATTTTAAAACTATTATTTTCTAAAAATAATAAATCTAGCAGGTTTTCCTTAATAAAATGGTCACATATTCCTATGAGCATCGCTTTCCTCCCTAGAGAAAGATAGTGTAAAATAAGAGTATGAATAATTAGACAACTCTATTAATTCCTATTGTACTTGAGCTTTTATTGTCGGTAAATTGGGGGAATTGTTCTACGAGTTGTCCTCATTTGACTATAAGATTTGACGAAATCCTTGTAGAACATTGTCAAACTTTGAAGAATTGAACGATTATTTATAAAGATTTTAACTGTAAAGTTACTAGAAAATGACAAATTTTTAATTATATAGAAAAAATTATTTTTAAACTTGGGGGAATCCTGATTTTCCTATACTCAAAACTATCAATATAATTTTTCTAAAAGGAGAAATTCAATATGTACGAGGGGAAAATCATTAAGTTTTATCGGGAAAAATACCAAATGACTCAAGAGCAATTAGGAAAAGGGATTTGTTCTGGAACACATATTAGCAAAATTGAACGTTTACATACTGAATATGCACCTGAAATTGTCACTCTTTTATCCGAGCGACTAGGGATTAGTATCGAAAATGAGATAATAAAACTAAATAATATAAAAAAGCGTTTAAACCATTGGCATGATGTTATTGTCATGCAATTATTTGAAGAAATGGATCTTATAAATCATGAACTTGAGCAAGAGGATTTAATTCAAATCTCTGATTATATTAATTTTTATAAATTACTTCGGGTAAGGTATTTACTAATGCATAATTTGACTGAGGAAGCATTGGACATCATCGTTGAAATCCAAAAAAAAGAAGATAAATTATCATCCTATGAAGCTAATTTGTTTAAGCATGTTTTAGGCGTTTATTATTTAGCTAAACATGAAAATCTGAAAGCAATTCAAGCATTAAAATCAATTAATGAGGCAGATTACACTAACAAGGAATATACCTATCATTTAGCAGTCGCGTATCATTCCATGGAATTACCCGTTATGGCGTATTTTTTTGCAGATAAATCGCGCCAATTTTTTGAAGAAATTAATAACTATCTTCGAGTGATTGATGCAGAAATGCTGATGGCGATTCAAGTAAAAGATGATGGAGATTTTAAGGAAACCATCCAGAGGTTTGAAAGCTTAATCAAAAGCTGTGACCTTTGTCATTCACCTGCTCGAAAAGCAAAGGTATTACACAACTTAGCTTTTGAATACTTTAGAAGAAAAAATTATGAACCGGCCAATAAATTTTATAAAGAGTCTATGAGTCTTAAAGATAACGAATCAGGCCCATACCTACTTTCTTTAGAAGGCTATGTAAACAGTGCATACTATGGAAGTTTACTTCCAAAGGAAGAATTAATACAACTGATAAATGAAGGACTAGAAACAGCACTAAAGAAAAATGAACAATTATATATAAACTTATTTACCTTACTTAGTTATTTAATCCAAGATAAAGAACAGGAATACCATCAATACTTGTCCGAACAATCATTGCCTTTGTTTGAAAAATTTGGTTTTGTTTATTTAATTAAACGTTCAAAAAAAGAATTGTTTAATTATTATTTTAAACAGAAAAAAACTGGTAAAGCATTAAAAATGGCTCATGTATTGATTAATCCATAAAGAGGAATGGCATGCCACATTTAGTGACATGCCATTTCTAATAAGAATTTCTTGAAAATAAAAATTATACAAGTACTTCTTGAATTTCCTGTTATTGAGCCGAAAGCCACTTATCCCAAACTTCAGCGAATACCCCGGTCAAGACAAGCGAAACATGTCCACCTTCATAAACCTCATAAGTTTTATCTTTACTTGAAACAAGGTCCATCACAGGAAGACTTTGCTTCTCTAATATAATTGTGTCACGTGAGCAAGAGAAGACAAAAAGCGGGCAGTTTATATTCTTTAAATCCACCTTTCTACCGCCAATCACCAATTCTCCCTTTATAAGGTCAATGTTTTTTAATGTAAGATATATTTTTATATTTAAAATTCCGATACCAATGACGTTATTAGGATAAAAAAGCTAGGATAACTAATCCTAGCCTCATTTGAGTATTACTCTAAAATAGATAGTTTTAATGCTTCAAGATTTTTTTTCATAACATCTATATAGTCTAGACCTTTTTCTTGCTCTTCTTTTGTTAATCCTTCTAAAGGATTTAAAACTTCAGTTTTAGCACCTATTTCTTTGGCTAACGTCTGAGCGACTTTTGAAGAGGTTAGCTCCTCAAAATAAATAATTTTTACATTATCCTTCTTTGTTAATTCCGTTAATGCCGCCAATTTCCCTAATGTAGGTTCCACATCAGGTGATAAACCTGCTATAGGAATTTGAGTTAAACCATATTGTTTTGCCAAATAACCAAATGCAGCATGTTGTGTGACAAATTCTTTTTTCTGTGCTTTTTCAATCGTCTCTTTATATAAGCGATCTAAATCGGCGAGCTCCGAATTTAAAGCCGCTGCATTTTTTTCAAACTGGTCTTTATTTTTGGAATCTGCCTGTTCTAAAGCTTTAGCAATATTATCAACCTCTTGCTGTGCTAAAACCGGAGATAACCAAACATGTGGGTCTTTGGAAGACACAGACTCAGAATGATGCTCTTCTTCCTCTTCCTCTGATTTTAGGGCATCCATTAATTCAATCCCTTTCGATGCCTCAATAACGTTTAAATTTGTATCATTAATACTCTTTAATACTTTTTCAGTCCAGGTTTCAAAATAACGGCTATTGTAGATAAACATATCTGCATCTTGAATTTTAGCCATATCCTTTGCAGTTGGCTCCCAATCATGCGGCTCTGCACCGTTCGGAACTAAAAGTTCAACGTTTGCTGAGTTGCCAGCCACTCTTTGGGCAAAATAATACATAGGATAAAATGTAGTAACAATTTGCAGTTTTTTGGATCCTTCACTTGTCTTTTCATTTTTTGTTGAAACTGCGTTGGAGCAACCAGTTAAGAACAAAAGAAAAATAATTAATGTACCAATCAGTTTTTTCATGTTTACCTCCAGCATAATAATAATTAGGAATTATTACGATTTAAATAAAATACTTATATCATATAATCAGAGTTTATGAGGTTTTCATAAATCGTAAACATTACGAATTGTATTTTATAATGGATCTTTAATTTAGTCAATCCATTTTTAATGAATTAATTCACTAGGAAAACATAACCATATGATAGGAATGACAATCTCTTTATTTTTAGTTATGCTGTGTTTAACATGTCTGTTGATTTCCGCTCCAATCAACAGAGTGGAAAAATCAACAATAACCTTTAACACAGCCTTTAGTTAAAATAATTCCCTGATAATACTTGATAAATAATTTTAACTAGTATTATCAGGGTTCTTTTTTACAACCTTATGGTCGAACCAATCTCCTTTTAATGTTTTTTTGCCGGGTCATTTGCAGAAAGAGACAAACCGAAATTTTATCCTGCTGTAGTAATGGTCCATACGAAAGGATCATTCATTTGATTCCAATTTTGAGTCATCTCCTCTTCGGTCAATAAACAGCGATCTAAAGAGGCTTTCACAAGATTTTTATCCATGTCGATTCCGATTAGAACGAATTCATTTTTCCGATCTCCAAACTTTTCATGCCAGTCATTTTTTAAAGCAAGGTCTTCCTCTAAATATTGGGTTTGTTGTTCTGGAGGTAAAGATGCTACCCAATAAGTAACAGGCTCTAATTGAACAGATGGTCCTGCTTGTGAGAACAATAAAGCTAGGTCATTCCTGGTTGCGCACCATACTATTCCCTTTGCCCTTACGATTTCAGCAGGCATTTTTTCTACCCATCGATTAAATCTTTCAGAATGAAATGGGATAGGACTTCTATAAACAAAGGAGCTAATACCATACTCTTCCGTTTCTGGCTTATGCTCCGGGGCCTCCAACTCTTTCAACCAGCCAGCAGATTCACTTGCTGCCTCTAAATTAAATAATCCCGTATTTAAAATCTCTGAATTTGGAATTTTACACTTAATGGAACGGTGTAACTTTGCTTCAGGTTGAAGCTTTCTTAAAAATACCTCCAACTGATTTAATTGCTCCTCTTCTAGTAAATCACATTTATTAAGAACTAAAACATCACAAAACTCAATTTGGTCTATCAATAAGTCCGCAACGGTTCGATCGTCATCATCACCTAGTGCCTGGCTTCTTTCCAAAAGGAGGTCCCCTGAGGCAAAATCATGCCAAAACCTGTTTGCATCAACAACAGTAACCATTGTATCTAGTCTGCAGTACTTTGTAAGGTCAATCCCCAATTCCTCATCTATGTAAGAAAATGTTTGAGCAACTGGTACCGGTTCACTGATACCCGTTGATTCAATCACGATGTAATCAATGTTACCAATCTTGGCCAGTCGTTCCACTTCTTTTAAAAGATCTTCTCTTAGCGTACAACAAATGCACCCATTTGATAATTCAACAAGCTTTTCTTCCATCCTATTTAGCCCCCCTCCTTGTTTTACTAACTCGGCATCTACATTAATTTCGCTCATGTCATTGACAATAACAGCAACTCTCAATCCTTCGCGGTTTTGGAGAATATGATTTAATAATGTTGTTTTTCCTGCTCCTAAATAACCGCTTAAAACGGTTACTGGAATTCTTGTGTCTTTCATGGTAATCTTCCTTCCATTTATGTTTTAAATCAAAATCATTACGATTTACAGATTACACTTATACAATGATATAGCGAAATTGCTCCCAGTCATTATAATCATACTATAACTTTCCAAAGTTCCTACTTCGTTTCTCTATGTATGGTGTAGCGTTTCAATCGGGGAGAATATTTCCTAAGTACTAGCCTTTCAGGGTTATTTCTTTTGTTTTTAGTGGTGATGTAATTTCTATCACCTGTTTCTGTACATTGCAGGGTTATTTTTACGCGCATACAATATTTTCCTCCTTATAAGTTTCTTTTTAAATCGAAATCATTACGATTTGAATTTTATATCAATTTTGTTTCCTATGTCAAGGGGAAAAAGCTATCTAGCATTTTTTATCCAGTCATATATCATTTAATTTTATTTGATTAAATATAAAAACATCTAATTCGTGATCAAGATGTGACCAAAAGTGTGACCAGTTTTCTTATATTTTTTATGGGATTAAACAAGTAATTGAGGAGGTTTATGCATACCTCCTCTACTTTACGATTAAATATTTCTCCATATACTCAAATAGTATTAACAAATGGGCAACTCTTTTCAAGAACCCCTGCGAACAGAGATCTAATTGTTATATACGGACCTGTCACAAAAAGTATCCCCGCCCAAACCACACCCTATAGAATTATAATTTTGTGTTCACGGTTATAATAGAAAATTCCTGTTTAGAATATTAATTGGTATACAAAATATTTAATAGAATTTAATAAAAAATAGCAGAACGAAATACAGTCTTTACCTTCCAATAGGAACAAAAGAAATACCGAATTACAAAGGAGAAGAACACCTCTGCACTACTTCATATTTAAAAATCTAAATCTATGACTTCTTCAAAAGTCCTTTTTACTTGATCACTTTCGACTAATTGTCCTTCTTTAATATCTTTCACTTCTTCAGCAGGTTCAATAGCAGGATTATAATTATTTGGATTGGTAACCGGACAGATAGACTCCTTGCTCGCTACTACCGATATCCAAAGGGATATTGCTATTTGGCACGGTTCTTCTGCTCTTATCGGCACGATCGTACCTTGGTTGCGTAGGGACATGCCTTATACACCGCAATTTCTTGCTAAGCAGTTGTATATGCTTTTTCATTTAAGTAAGGTTAATAGGTAACCAACATAAAGAAACGATTATACCAGTTGGACCTTTGGTAGTTGTTAACTACTGGGCTTTTCCAATGCAAAAAAAAATCCCCTTTTGACAAATTCCGGGGATTTTTTGTTCGTATAAACCGAATTGTTGCCTTCCTATTTTCAATTAGCCTTTCCAAATTATTCAACATCTGTAGGTGAAGTTAATTTATCTTCATATTTGTCTACAAAAAGGTAACCATCGCTATTGACTACAGCATAATAAATTTCTTCTATTCGTAAATTTCTTCTTTTGAATTCAGCTTCAATCCACTCACGTTTATAAATGCCGGAAGCGTTCTTTTCGATGATTTTCCCGTCCATAATGAGTTCAACCGGCAGCGACTCTAAGGAATTGGGCAAATTTAAATCTTTTTTTATTACATTTTGAAACGGTATCTTTTTAAGAATGGATAATTCCCCGCTCACTTCTAGTAATGCGTATTCCACTTCAAATATATTAAAGATATCCTTTTCCCTTAAAAGCTGATTAAGGTCGTCAATCGAGAACTTTACCTTTTTCATATTATTGTCTAGTAATTTTCCTTTTTCTATTAGCAGGGTAGGTTTACCAGATAACCATTTTCTAAAACTTCGACTCCTAGAAGATAACACCATGAACAAATAAAACATTAAAACTAATACAAGAAATGAAATTAGAATTTCTTTGAACTTTAAATTCGTATCAAACCCCATGTTCGCTATAAAGGAACCAATTGTAACGGATAAGGCAAAACTATAGTGGTTTTTATGAGAGTTAATATGCTTTCCAATAGCCAGAGTAACGAGTATTAAAAGCATAAAGCTGACAGCTGTTCTCAGAATGGGTATAAGTGTATCTTCCATTTAAATCTCCTGCTTACTTATATTGTTTTTAATCATCTATTCTTTAAAAGACACTAGTTATCTTTCTCTTAGAACAGAATCCATTTATAATCCTTGATCAAAGTAAAAAAATCGAATCGATATTGGCCAATAATATCCTCTTTTAATTAATTTATCTTTCCAATTAGCCCTCTTATTTATCCATCTAGTTAGATTCAATTACGCTTCCTTTTTATAAAAATAAATGAAAAGGATATGTAGAACTAAACTAGCTACTTTTTATTTTGAGAGGAAAAAGGCTGAAAAACAAAATATAAAAAAGGTATATATAGGAAAAAGCCTCATGGGTGAAAATTCACCATGAGGCTTTATTATAGAGTTATCGTGAGTAACACATAATTCATTGTGGGAACTTAAGACTCCGACCTTTTTGAGAATTTCTATTTTATGTGTCTCTCCCTTATATCATTACATCAACCTTCGCTGGTATTGCTTACCTTTTCTCTGGATAAAGCCTTTTTAAACTGTTCGATTAGTATAGGAACGATCTCAAAAGCATCTCCAACAATTCCATAATGACAGGACTGAAAAATGGGGGCTTCTTTGTCCTTATTAATGGCAATAATTAAACCGGAATTTTTCATTCCCACTATATGTTGAATTGCTCCTGAAATTCCGATTGCAAAATAAATTTTTGGCGTTACCGTCAATCCGGTTTGCCCCACTTGATGAGCATGTTCGATCCAACCTGCTTCTACTACATCCCTGCTTGCACCAACCGCTCCTCCAAGAGTTTCTGCCAATTGGTGAATTAACTGAAAACCCTCGAAACTCCCTAATCCCTTTCCACCGGCAACAATGATATCCGCCTCGTCAATTCTTACTTTCTTAACTGTTTCCTTTACAATTTCCAAGACTTTTGTCCGAATATCTTCTTCTTTTAGAGATATCGTTTCTTCAACAATCTTGCCTGTTCTCCCCGACTCCGGGGTAAGTGCCTTCATGACTTTAGAGCGTACTGTCGCCATTTGCGGACGGTATTTTTTACATAAAATAGTCGCCATGATATTTCCGCCAAAAGCCGGCCTGCTCGCCAATAGTAATCCCGTTTCCTCTTCAACATCCAGCTCCGTCGTATCTGCCGTTAAGCCTGTCGGCATATCGGTAGCCACTGCGCTTGCTAGGTCTTTTCCCGTTGATGTGGCACCGAAGAGGATAATTTCCGGTTTATATTTATCCGTACATACCAGCAGCGCCTTCATGAAGGTTTCGGTCCGGTAATGTTTAAAGATAGGTTGATCATATAAATACACTGTATCTGCTCCATATTCAAATACGGTTTTTGTTAAATCCTTAACATTTTCCCCGATTAAAATACCCGCCAATTCCACTCCCCGTTTGTCTGCCAACTTTCTTCCGGCACCTAATAACTCAAGTGACACGGAAGCAACCTCCCCATCCTTTTGTTCAATGAATACCCAAACACCTTTGTAATCTTGGAAATCCAATTACAATTCCCCCTTCATTTCAAACAGTTCTTTCTTTTCAAGAAGGACTGAGAGCAATTGCTCTACTTGTGCCGTTGGGTTACCTTCAAGGAACGCTCCCCCTGCTGGTTTTTGCGGAGCCCATACTTTAGAGACAATCGTTGGGGATCCCTTCAAACCAAGCTGCTTCACATCTACCTCTTCCAGGTCGTCAACAGACCAGATATGCGGTTTATATCTGGCAGCTTTTATCATGTTTGGAAGCGGAGAATACGGCACTTCATTGATTGTTTTTTCAACAGAGAACAAACACGGCAATGTGGATCGAACGACTTCATATCCGTCCTCCAACTTGCGATGAACAATGGCATATCCTTCCTCTTGATTGATTTCCACTACTTTGTTTACAGAAGTCAGCGGTGGAATATCAAGCCTTCGTGCAATTCCGGGCCCGACTTGCCCTGTATCTCCATCGATGGACATTTTTCCGCAAATAATCAGATCTATCGGCTTCGTTTTTGCAATTTTTTCAAGTGCCTTTGATACGGCATAGCTGGTTGCCAATGTATCCGCACCCGCAAACCGGCGGTCCGTGATTAAATAGCCCTCATCGGCGCCTATTTCAATGCACGTTTTAATCGCGTTAACCGCGGGAGGCGGTCCCATCGTTACAACGGATACGATTCCCCCATACCGATTCTTTAGACGAACCGCCTCTTCAACTGCATGGGTATCATACGGATTCAATATCGCAGGCGCCGTCCTGCGGTCCATCGTGTTTGTTTTTGGATTCATTTTGATAATTTTGGTGTCAGGCACTTGCTTGATACAGGCTATAATATGCAGCATTTTAACCCTCCCTTTTAATTAAAAATGCACATGGTTCCTTTACTTACCGTAATATGAAACTTTCCAGCAGTATTCCGAATAAAAAGTCTTTTTACACCCGTTTACATTTACTTTATTAAAGGAGATGTCCCTACATTCGAATTTTCTGAAAATATATATGAAAATGTTGCAAAAATAAAGCCAACCTAAAAAAAACCTCACGAGTGGAGGAACCACAGTACTTTGTAACCTGGTTGTAATGTGCTCTAAGGGCCTTATAGTTAAACGATTTAATTTAGTATAATGGACATAATAATATTTTTGAAAATAATATCATCAGAAATAGGAGTATTAAAATGGTAGAAAAAAAAGTAACCTGGCTAGAACTTTTTTGTGACCTTTTATATGTCGCAGCAATTTCCAAGGCAACCCATGTATTACTGAGGGTTAATGAAGGAGAGGTTTTATTTGTAAATTTACTTAAATTCAATTTAATATTTATTCCGGTCTGGTGGGCATGGGTCGGACAGACAATGTTTGTGAACCGTTTTGGAAAGGACAAATTTCATCAAAGATTTTTAATCATTTTCCAAATGGTATTTGTGTTAATTTTAATCTCTAGCTTATCGGTTGATTTTGATCGCTATTATATCCCTTTTTTAGTTGGATTCATCGGCGTTAGAGTATTAACTGCATTTCAATACTTTTTGGTTATTAGAAAGGGAAAGAGGGAACAAAACAAGGCTGCGTATTATTTAGCAACAAGGTTTTGGATAGGTATTTTTATTTCAAGTTGCTCGATATTCTGTTCTTCGTGGTTTAAATATGTGGTTCTTTATATAGGAATTATTGTTGACATTTTTATTCCTCTATTCGGTAGGAAACACCTAGTTAAACATCCGGTTAACACTTCTCATTTATTAGAACGTTTTGGACTGTTGACGCTTATATTATTGGGAGAATCTATTATTAGCATTTTATCTGTTCTTCATCCCCAGATTGGTAGGTGGAATGCCATAGGATACTCTGTATTGTCATTCTCATTAATTATTTCATTTTGGTGGCAATATTTTGACAATCTTGAGAAAAAAATTGATAAGGCTATCAAAACAACGGGACAAATGATCCTTTATGGACATCTCTTTATTTATATTTCTTTAAGTATGATTGCTGCTTCTATTCAACTTTTATTTAATGAAGAAATTAGCTATTATTTCATACTTAATTTTATCTTTGGTGCAGCTTTAATTTATTTTTTATCAACGACCTTAGTATTTCATAAATATCGGTATGAAGATCAGAAGCTTAAGATATTTCATTTAAGTCTGTTCTTAAGTATTATTCTCTCTTTTTACATTTTCGACATTTTTATACCGGTTTCGGGTATAATCATTTTACTTCAAATTAATGTGTTTTTTGTTATCTATGCTAAAGTTTCAACATGAAAAATTGTCCTTATATACCCTTCTCAAATTTCAAAATAAAGAAAAAGCTAATCGCGAAGTTTCCGATTAGCTTTTTCTTTATTTTGAAATCTATTGATTGGCTTTTTTCACCCATTCTGCAACTGTAACTGTACGTTTTGCTTGGTGTTTAACTGCTGCCTGTACATCTTCTATCATTTTACCATCTTGACCAACAGTAACACTTGTCCCATATGGGTTACCACCAGCTCCAAATGTAACTGGATCTGTATAACCAGGAGCAGCGACAATTGCTCCCCAATGATACATGGTGGTATAGAGTGATAAAATCGTTGCCTCTTGACCACCGTGAGCATTTTGTGCTGAAGACATTGCACTTACTACTTTATTTACAAGTTTCCCATTAAACCAAAGACCACCTGTAGTATCAAGGAATTGTTTCATTTGTGATGGCATATTACCAAATCGAGTCGGTACACTGAAAATAATGGCATCTGCCCATTCTAAGTCGTCTAATTTAACCTCTGGTACATCTTTTGTTTTTTCAACTGTAGCTTTCCAAACAGGATTTCCTTCGATAGCTGATTGTGGAGCTAGTTCAGGCACTTTAAATACTTTCACTTCTGCACCTGCTTCTTTAGCACCTTCTTCTGCCCATCTTGCTAGTTGATAGTTTGTTCCACCCATGCTGTAGTAAATTACTGCTAACTTTGCATTCGTCATTTTAACTGTCTCCTTATTAGATGAATTCCAAATAATTTGTATCCCACCTATTATTTCTATCTTATAAATTCTGCATTCATTTATTAAGCAGCTTTTTTGAACTCAGTTGAATCTTTGTGAAAAATCAATTGGCTTACTGACCCAAAGATTTTTTCTGGTGCGGAAAATGGGGCTATACCTTATCAGATTCTCCAGCCCTAATTTGGTACTATTAGAATAGTTCCAATCATAATCTTATAAAAGAAAACAATTAGAAGGAGTGTAAAAGTAGGTGAAAAAAGTTAAGGTTAGTTTACGACCCATAGTTAGTAAGATAAATTTACCCACTGTTTTGAAAACAACTATCCTTCCGGGCGACTCAATTGAAAGATTATTTATTGCAACCCAGGTAGGAGAGATCTTTTACATAGGAAACGGCGCTATCAGTACTTTTTTAGATATTCGCCCGCAAATCATAAAACTAGGTGGTTCTAATGGTGGTTATGATGAACGGGGATTGCTAGGGCTAGCGTTTCATCCCGAATTTTATTATAACGGACTATTTTATCTTCATTATTCAGTAGCTGGAACACAAGGCCCAGGTGCTCTTTCTGAATCCTTTAACCCTAACCCGTGTGATCCCGGAACCTTAAACAAAAGGTGGATAAATAGAGAAACTCAATATGATCATATTGATACAGTGGAAGAATGGATTTTACAATCAAATGGTCAACCTCAAAAACGACGGACGTTACTTAACTTGAGAAGACCTTTCATGAATCATAATGGTGTCAATAGCTTAAACTTTTCACCTGAAACAGGAAAACTTGTTTTAACAACCGGAGATGGTGGATCAGGCTATGATCCATTTAATTTAAGTCAGGACGGAATGGAAATCGCTGGTAAAATACTTGAAATTGATGTAGTTAAGAATACATTTATCGATAATCCACCCGTAGTCACACGTTTGAATGAACTTTCCGCACCTATTCAGGAAACGCTTACGGTAATTGCCAAAGGGGTCCGCAATATATCAGGCATTTCATATCAAAGGTATTATAATCAGTATATTAAATATGTGGGAAATGTCGGACAGGATCTGGCAGAGTCGATTTTTTCATTCGTTCAATATAAACCAATACCGGTTACTCAGCTTGTTCAAGCTTCTTTAAGAAACACCGAACCTGACCAAGAAGGATTTATTAACTTTGGCTGGCGAGGTTGGGAAGGTGCTTCTCCTACTTCGATTATAAGGGGCTGCACTCAAAATCCGAAATTGGATGAAAAAACCATTGCTTATTACGATGAAGCAATAAAAACTTCAACGAAACGTCTTCAGCCTTTAACTAGTTATTTTCATAAAGATCCGCGCCCAGATAAGTTTGGAGGAACTGCACTTACAGGAGTCCGGGCATACATGGGGAACGGAATCCCCGATTTAACGGGAAGCGTTGTGTTTACCGATCTTGCCCGAAAAGAAGAATCCCGACCTCCGGTTAGAGGGGCTTTAGCTTATACCAGGGTAAGAACAGATGGTAAACTAAGTGATTTTAGTGTGATCGATACCGATTATGATTTTGGGTCTCAATCCGCTTATTATGTTAGTTTGGGAACGAATCTGGATCAAACCAGACTATATTTAGGGGTTTATGGCTCTATGAAAGTGACTGATTTTAATCAAGGTACTGTTTTTGAAATTGTTCCATGATACTTAAATTCGACTTATTACCAGATAATTCTGCTGTATCTAAACATTTCACTAAATTTTTTACCGAAACTAAGACTAATAACTTACAACTTTTTTGATCCTCTTTCAATTGCAAGTCCCTTAATATAACGTTTCATAAAATGCTCAAATCCCTCTACATCCTTTTGATCAGGGGACATTGTTATACCATTCTTTTCGGCAAATACTTTGTAGCTTAAATACTCTTCCAACGTTTCATTATCGGCTTTGTTCATCATATAAGATGCAAGCAGGGCAATCCCCCATGCTCCGCCTTCTCCTGCGGTTTCCATTACGGAAACAGGAACATTTAGAGCACCAGCCATAAAGCGAGAACTATTCGCTTTATTCTAAGATCTGCTAAAGTTAATTCATTAGCACTATAGCTTTTCCAAAGGATATCGCTGAAGTGTCGGAACTTTTTATATAAAGAGGCAACATCAACTTGCCCATAATACATTGGGAGCGTTTCTTTCAGCGCGTTAGAAAAAGGCAAAGGTGATCATGTAACGTATCGTCCAGATCATAAAAGATTGCTTTTATATCCAATTTATTTCCCTCCTTGTGTATTAAAAATAAATCAAATCATAACCTTTGTAATTGTAAATGAAATGAGTTTAGATCAGTTTGGCTTCATGAAGGTATAGTTAAATAAAGAAGTCAGCCACTACTCAATATATGTTTTACCACATAATTCATAATAAAAAAATCCATAACCCCAGTGCTTCGAATTTTTAAGCACCGGGGATATGGATCAATAAGATTTAACCTTCAGACTTTTACTGCACACTAAGAGTTGACGCTTGATAGTTTACTGGTAAGTATATGAATCTGCAGCAGTGGTTGTAACTGTTTGCTCATACCAAGTGTAATCCCCAAGAATAGACGGCGCTAGCCAGCTGGTGAATGTAAAAGTAATACTCTGGTTTCCTGCCAAGCATTATTCCCTTACCACCTATTACACAGTCAATTCTATAAGATTGCCTTCTAGGTCTTCTATCACACTCTCATAGTAACCGTCCCCAGTAACACGAGGACCATTAACAAGGCGATAACCATCATTTTGTAAGCGAGCTGTCATTTGGTTGACGGACTCCTTGCTTCCTAGGGAAATTGCAATATGAGCCCAGCCAATCGTATCGTCCAGATCCGACTTATCGACGCCTGACTTACACATAATCTCTAAACGTGCACCCCCGTCAAACGTTAGAAAATAAGATTCAAATTCCTTGTCTTTATTATGATACTTTGAGTTTGCAGTCCCATTAAAATACGTTTCATAAAACCTCTTCATACCCTCTAAGTCTTTGACCCAGATTGCCACATGCTCTATTTTCATCTCACTGTCACTCCTCAAATGTTGTTATATTTTTACCTTTTTTAAAATTTTTGCGGGTGGTTAAATAACCTATTAACCCCCCCGATTAAATTACTGTGGAGTTGTTATTTTCTACTCTTATTAATTCGTTCCTATTCAATATGGCATTTAATTTTTCAGAACCCCAAAGCATTATTGCAATAAAACCTGCAATGACAAATGGGAAGATTCCTATTGTTGAGTGTGCTGCAAGGAAACCAAGAAGAGGGGGGAGGAACGTGCTACCTGTATAAGCAACAGCCATTTGATATCCCATAATTGTTTGAGAATGTTTTTGTCCAAATCGTATTGGCGTATCATGCAACATACATGGAAATATCGGTGCTAATCCTAATCCAACCATAATAAAACCTACAAGCGAGAATGTGGATGGCAAAGGTAGGAGTAGAAGTGCGGCACCAACTAATGCTATTATTTGCCCCATCCGAATTAGTGTACGGTTACCTATTTTTAAGGTAATAAAGCCTGTTATTAATCTACCGATGGTTATTCCTGCGTAATACAAGGAAACCCATTTTGCTGCAACATCTACCGATAAATCTTTAACATTTACTAGGAAACTACTTCCCCAAAGTCCCATCGTTGCTTCTGCGCCACAATAAAACAAGAAAGATATCAAAGCCAGTTTAACTCCCCTTATTTGAATGGGTTTATGATTTTCAGCATCAGCTCCATAAAATGTACTATTTGTGTTTTCTAGCTCTATAGTTGCGTTAACATTACTGTTTCCTCCTACCTTATTCCATAAAGGCAAAGTGAAGAAAAGAATGACAACTAACACAAACTGCAGACCAGCGATGGCAAGATACCCGCTTCTCCAAGATTGTTGCCCTGAAATAAACTGAGCCATAATTACGGGACCAAGTGTAGCCCCAACTCCCCAAAAACAATGGAGCCAACTCATGTGGTGTGCTTTGTAATGTGAAGCTACATAATTGTTTAATCCCGTATCAACTGCACCTGCACCCAATCCAAGTGGTATGGCACAAATAAACAACCAAACAAGCGAAGGAGCAAAATGAAACCCAAGCAGTGCTCCAGCTGTCATTAAACAACTGAAAAATGTGACAATGCCAGTTCCGAATCGATTAAGCACAGCTCCGCTAAAAAAACTGGAAATGATCGTTCCACCAGCTATCGTCATAAAAAGCAATCCGGCTGTCTCTAATAGTGCTCCGAACTCCGATTGCATCAAAGACCATGACACTCCCAACAATGAATCCGGTAAACCTAAGCTGATAAAAGCCAAATAAATAATTACTAAAAAGAATGTAGCCATGTAACCCCGCCTTTTAATTTCAATAGGTATTGATTTGTCTTAGCTGCTAATTTCTGTGATCATCAGATTAAGACCAAGACTTTGTAATCCAAATAGATAATCTTGTTTCCAATCACTCATTATTAGTTCTGGAAGATGCTCTGCTGGAATATACTTTGAGCTTCGTTCTACAATTTGGTCTATGATGAATTGATTAACTTCATCATCGCAAAAAATAATTGTGCGAGGGTTAATGATTGCTACAAATGAAGCTACCAACCTGCTAATGGCGTCGATCTCATATTCCTCACATAAAATTGCTTTTTTAGACCGGTTTCCATTTTCCAAAGCCTGCCCGAAATTTCGGTCATCATACTGTGGAACGAATGATACCTCTCCTGAAAAATTAGTGCTTCCTCGCACCACAACCCCATTTACAATGATCCCAGCACCTGGACCATTTTGACCTGAATATAAATAAATGAGAGATTTATTTTTCTTGATTCCCTTACTATCGTAATAACCAAGCACTGCCGCATTCATATCGTTTTCTATTACAAATGGTATTGAGAACTGATTTTCCAAGTATCCCTTCAAATCAAAGCTTTGAAGATGCTCATAACCTGGTATATAAATAATCCGTCCATTATCAACGGAACCAGGTACACCAATGGCTACAGATTTGATTTTCGGATATTTCTCTATTAAATCTTCAACATACTTAGTTAATATTTTTAAATCGTCATCTATTAATGCACTTGATGTTTTACCAACATCCTTTACTTCTCCTAAACAGTTAAAGACAATATAATTTGTCTCTGTTCTCTCTAAAAAGATCGCCAACCCTAACATATACTCCGGATTGTATGCATATCTTTTTGCCCTTCTTCCACCACTAGAATCATCAAGACCGACTGAAATAAGTTCACCGTCCTTTTCCATCTGTGATAAGAATTTACTTATTGTAGGGAAACTAATTCCTAATTTATCGCTAAGTTCTACTTTGGTTGCACTTCCAAGTTCTAGAAGAGATTTACGAATACCGCGAAGGATTTCCGTTCTCAACGATTTTGGAGTCGTATTCACAAGGGTCACCGCCTATTAAAATGGAGTTATTAAAGAACTTTAATAACTTTCTAACAAAAACACTTATTAAAACTCTTTAATAAGTATTGAACAAAAAACTTATTAAACCTCTTTAATAAGTGATGTTCATAATATATCAGATAAAGTTACCGAAAACAATGGAGATTATTAATTGAATATTGTTAATTAAAAAGAATATAAAGGCTACTTGGTTCGCAAGTAAGAAGTAGAAAAGGTCATCATTAAGCGAATGAAGACCAAAACTTCATAAGAAAGCCGAAGAAAAGGTTATCATCAAGCGAATGAAGACCAAAACTCCAAATGAAAGCCGAGGAAAAGGTCATCATTAAGCGAATGAAGACCAAAACTTCAAAAGAAAACCGAGGAAAAGTCATCATTGATGATCTTGCCGCTAGAATTGTCAATTCCCCGCCTTGAAAGCCTCCTGTCACTTCATCGAGCTTTTTGATTGGCGTAATCGCACTTCTCAAAGTGATTTGTTCATCCTAGGGTGCCTCATAGATCCGATCGGCTAATTTTTCATTTAAAAATTTAACATTTAAAGCTCCGCACATAATATAATCCTTATTATTGGATACAGACAGCAGAGTGGTTTCTACTGCGGCTAACCCCATCCCACTTGCAGCGCCTGTAATAATGGCAACTTTGTTATATAAGCGTCCCATTAAACAGCCTGATTTCAATGACTTCTTTAACCAAAAGAAAAAATAAGCGAATAAAATTGTTATACAGGATGCCTATGAATATCGCAAACAGAGCCATGCTGCTTTTTATTTCATTGTTCGAACCGATTTATAAAAGTTAAGAGCTTTTCCATCCAATGAATATTATGTTCTGATTGACTAAATGCATGTTCACTTATAAATTGAACCGCCCTCTGCTGTTTTTCATCAAGTAATTCAATTCGTACTTTAGCCTGTTTATATTCATCCCAACGATTCTTTTCTTTTTTTATAGTTTCCTCAAGATAAAAAGCTACCTTGACTGGATCAATGTATTTTAGCAGATAAATGGATATGTACAAATCTTCTATCTTTGAGACTTTTTTAAAGCTGTTATAAATCTCTTGCTCAAGAAAACGTCTTCCTTCCTGAGTAATCCCGTACAGGGTTTTGTTTGGGCGATTGACTATCTGAATTGTTTCGACAGGTTCAATGAGTCCTTTTTTCTGTAGTGCCTCAAAGTTATAGTAAAATTTTCCTTCACTTATTTTTATGGGAATTACATCTAGTAATGCTTTCTTTAATTGATAGGGGTTGCTATTTTCATTAGCCAAAATCCCGAGTATAAATAACGAAAGAGACATAGGAAAATCTCCTTTCTTATAATTAGTTCTTTAAACCCTTAAATTTTATCATAATAGTCATCATCATACCTCCTTTCATCTTCATTCTTAGCAGCTGAAACGTTACTTTTCTTAAAATATAAAGCTTCTGTAAGCGTGTAACGCAAGAGTAATAAAGCTCATTTATATAATTTTGAAACAGAACAAAAATAAAATTCTTTAGTGCAATTTACTCTATAAAAACTGCTCTGATTAGAGTAATTTAAAATTAGCATTAGACATGAAGTAATACATAATTAACATTAACCATTATTATTACTTTGTGTAAATTCAGTTATAGGAGGAAGAATTTTATGAATAAAGAAGTAATTCCAATGAATGAAATCACAAATTTCCAATCACGTACGGAAGAGTTTTTTCCTATTAATTGGTACAAAGAAATGCTTCACAATCATCCTGTTTATTATCATGAAAAAACAAATACATGGAATGTGTTTAAATATGAAGATGTTAAACAGGTGTTAAGTAACTATGAATACTTTTCAAGTGAAGGTCCAAGAACCACAATTTTTGTTGGAGCTAAAGACCAACAAGAAAAAACTTCACCTATTATGAATATTACACTTTTAGACCCACCTCAGCACCGGAAAGCACGCTCCTTGTTAGCAGCTGCATTCACTCCCCGCAGTTTAAAAAACTGGGAGCCGCGTATTCAACAGATTGCAACCGAACTTGTGGAAGCCATACAAGAAAACTCTACTGTTAATATTGTGGAAGACTTGGCTGGGCCATTACCTAGTCTAGTCATAACGGATTTATTTGGGGTACCGGTACAAGATAGGTATCAGTTCAAAAAATGGGTTGATATCCTTTTCCAACCTTATGACAAAGAAAGGCTGGAAGATATTGAACTGGAAAAACAAAATGCTGCAAAAGAATATTTCCAATACCTTTATCCGATTGACGTTCAAAAACGTTCGAACCTTTCGGATGATATTATCTCTGATTTAATCCAAGCCGAAGTAAATGGCGAAAGGTTTTCGGATGAGCAGATAGTACAAACCACAATGTTACTTCTAGGTGCCGGGGTTGAAACAACAAGTCAGCCAATACTTTCTATTCATTACTCTATGATGACCAGTCATTATATGGAGAACTAAGAGATAATGTTGAATTAGTACCAAACACAGTCGAGGAAATGCTCCGTTATCGTTTTCATATGTCAAGAAGGGATCGTACTGTTAAACAAGATAATAATTTATTAGGCACTGAGTTGAAAAAAGGAGATGTTGTCATTGCGTGGATGAGTGCATGTAATATGGATGAAAATATGTTTGACGACCCGTTCTCTTTAAACATTCATCGTTCAAATAATAAAAGACATTTGACATTCGGAAATGGTCCACATATCTGTTTAGGTGCGCCTCTTGCACGATTAGAAATGAAAATTGCTCTTGAGGCATTCTTACAAAAGTTTTCTCGAATCGAACCGGTAGAAGGTTTTCAATTAGAAGAAAATTTAACTGCTTCAGCAACGGGACAGTCCTTAACTTATTTACCGATGAAAGTTTATAAGTAAAGATAAAAAGTCATTGAAAATATGATATTTCAATTGGGGAACACCAGGTTAATTCTGTTGTTCTATTTTTTTTTCTTGTTAAACTAATGACCTATTTTAAAATTCATTAATCTTCTTCACCTACAAGAGCCCAAACACTTTTTAATGGTAATTTATTAGAAAACTTCATTTATTTATCTTTACTATTTTTCATCAAATTTTGCCATTCCCAATATAAATCCGGATCCATTTCCTTCAGATGATCCAGGAACAGGTCCAACAGGTATAATCTGGCTAGGCTTTCAAATAATTTAATGGGCCAAGCTTGCAGACGTTTCATTGAATTCACATGGTCAACAACTTTAATTTCTCCATCATCGGTTACGATAAAATGGCGAATAGCTGCATCAATCCGGGTAAAACCGATTCTTTTCATTTCCTTGAATATAAATACAAGTTTTTTAGCGATAGGTTCAGGGATAGTCCCTATTGACCTAAGATATTCTTTCAATGGTTGTCCCTTGATGTACTCCATTACAATATAGTTCTCCCCTACTTCAAATACTTTGGGAACAATCGAAGAATCCTGACCTGCGTTTAGTGCTTCACTCTCTCTCAGCCAGTGTCTTTCTCTAGCATACACCTTTATACATCGGTCATCGGAAATCCTGAAAACTGCCCCCTGCACTCCTTTGCCGATCAATTCGTAATTGGTCGGATTTTTTATTTCCAGTCCATTTTTTGTTTTTTTAATAGAGATGCTTTTAAAATTATCCATATTTCCCAGTCCTTTTTAACTAGAATATTGTCCGAGCTATACTTACGTTACGGCGATTAACCATTGTACTCAATAAAACTGATAATTGAGAGGTCATTAAACTTATAAAATAACGAAAAAAATAGGATGGATTGGTTTATTCAAATAATTTTCATTAAAACTTGCCGGCTTGCCCAAACCTCTATTGGACAAGCGAATAAGATACAAGTATCTCATGTGTTTTTGAGGTATGTATTCGTTTGGCTGGCATTTCCCTAAAAAGAATAGGAGGAATATTTATAAATGGAAGACCCTTTAAATACAACAGAGCTGCTAAAGTTGCCATATTTAGATGGATCTGAGTCGAGAGTATTAAACCGGCCTTCAGCACTTGAATTCGCTAGAGATCTCTTAGCATATGATGTCATTTCATTTGATATTTTTGACACTTTATTATTAAGGCCTTTTGCCCAACCACATCATATATTTATGATATTAGGAGAAAAACTTAACTGTGTGAATTTTATGTCTATACGTATGGAAGCGGAAAAAGAGGCGCGAGACCAAGCAGAAATAAAGAATGGGAATAGGCAAGTAACTATCTATGATATATATGAAATTGTTGAGTTAAGAACAGGAATTGATAAACAATATGGAGTGCGGTTAGAGGTTCAAACAGAATTAGAGTTTTGTTTTGCAAATCCATATATGAAAGATGTTTTTGAAATACTTAAATCACATAATAAGAAAATAATTGCTATTTCAGATATGTATTTAACAAAGTCAATGATTATACAATTACTGGAAAACTCAGGTTTTAGTGTTATTGATGTTTTTGTTTCTTGTGAGAACAATTGTAGTAAACGAGATAAACAGTTATTTAAAAAAGCTCTGCAAAAATTAGGTAATGATATAAGGATGGTTCACGTCGGAGATAATTATGAAATAGATATTAAAAGCGCTCAAGAATTCGGAATTGCGACAAGATATTATAAAAATGTTCATGAGACAGGAAATCAATACCGTGCAGACACTTTGTCTGAACTAATTGGTTCCACATATAGCGGGATCGTTAATACTCATTTGCATAATGGTAGAAAGCAATATACACCCCATTATGAATATGGTTTTATTTATGGTGGATTGTATATATTGGGCTATTGCAAATGGATTTATGATTATGCAAAACAGAATAACATAGATAAAGTTTTGTTTCTTTCAAGGGATGGGGATATTTATCGTAAAGTATTTAATTTTCTATACACTGATATGGACAATGAATATGTTCTCTGGTCTCGAATTGCCAATTTGAAATATACCATAGAAAAAAATCGATATGATTTTTTGCAACGAATGGTAAAGCATAAAGCACAAAGTATATTGAAAATTACTATAAAAGGGCTTTTAGAATCTTTAGAGTTAAGTGAGTTGGTTGATTTATTGGCTCATTATGATTTAAAAGAAGACGATTTGATTCATAAAGGAAATGTAAATATAATTCAAGCATTTTTTATAGCAAACTGGGAAACTGTTGAAAAAAAACTTTCTGAGGATAATGCAATTGTTAAAGAGTATTTTTTAAATATCATTCAAGGTAGTAAAAAGGTTGCTGTCGTTGATGTTGGTTGGGTTGGGTCTGGAGGATCAGGGATAAAATATTTAATTGAACAAAAATGGAAATTGAATTGTGATGTTCACATATTAGTAGCTGGAAGTAGAACATCTAACCATACTGGTATTCTTAGCCAGATTTTGAAAAAAGAAATAGTCGCTTATATTTTTTCTAGAATGTATAACAGAGATTTATACGATATCCACTCAAATACTAAACATAATAATGTATATTTTGAGTTATTTACACAGGCTTGCTATCCATCATTCTCTGGTTTTAAGAAAACTGAAGAAGAGTTTAAATTACTTTTTGATGTACCAGAAGTGGAAAACTATAAAATTTATGAACAAATTCATTCTGGAATATTCGATTTTGTCAAATTATATAACAAGATGTTCTCAAATTTTGAATATCTATTTAATATATCAGGTTACGATGCGTATCAACCTTTTAGAATGATAATTAGAGACCTTCGATTTATAAGAGAATATTTTGGTGATATAGTTTTTTCCCGAGGAGTGATTGCAGATACAGAAAATCAATCCTTCGAAACATTGGGTGAAATCATGGATAAAGCTAGTCTCTAAAATGACATTTTAAGGGTGTATGCTTGTTTACATTTAGATTCGGAGTGAACACGATGATTTTGTACCATGTAGTAACAACCTAGCAGTTGTTGAACTGTTTAATTTACAAAGAACTATTTCATAAGGGACAAGTTTGTTACATTTTAATATCAGAATTTATTAAAGAAAAATATCCACATATTATGCAAATGGAAGGTCTCTTTTTTGATAAAATCCTTGTTTTTAATATAAAGGAATTCTTTAACGATACCAAAAATAATAGTTTAAATAACACTAGAGAAGCAGTTGGAAAATAGAATTAATTGATGATTTTAACAGTAATACTTTGCCAGAATCTAAAGAGATATGTAATTTTTTAAAATCCGTTGATAGAGATTCTATTATTATTTTTATAAATTCTTGTAAGAAATATCTTTTCTATAATTACCCTAACAGAGAAATATTTGAGAGTATAGTGCCTGTTGAAATTCATCATCAAAGCACAGTCGATTTGTTTATTAAAAAAGGAAGGAGTAAAGGAATATGATCAATCAACACTCTTTTGAAAAAACACTGACAGGTTCAAATGAAATTATTAAAGTAAAGGCAATGTCAGAAGAACAGTTAAGAATTAAAATATTGGAAGGAATATTAGAGGCAACAGAAAAAAGATTGGAACATTATATTAAGTTGGTATCCGAACTGAGAGAAAAGTTGAATTTAAAGTGAGTTTAGACTGACTTCCTAGATCCGCTTTTCTAATTCAAAAAAACACAAAAAAAAATAGGCGGAAATTAACATTTATTCTCAAAAAACGCTAAATTTTGGATTCTTCCCTAGTATTCGATTCCAAAATTAAATTGCCGTCGGAAAACATCATTAGGTAATACAGAAACTTCGGCCATTATTTTTTCTTCCAAAACCTCTAATTGTTGTTCATTCATTTTTTTCCTCCTGTTATCCTTTGTTTTGAAGTTTATAAATTCCTATCACACTTTAAACATATTGAAAAGGATAAAAAAAAGACCGAGTGCCCTCTGGTTTATGTACAATAAGTATTCGTTAGAATCCTTGGTATTACAGGGTTGGCGGGACTGGCTGGGAATCGAACCCAACTAACCTGGCACGCAGGCTACGGACAGTTTTGAAGTTAGAGGAAAGATTATTTCTAGTTATTTTTGATTATCATAAATTATTAGAAATCCTTAATTTTAAAGGATTTTAGCAATTTTTATGTGATTTAGTTATTTCTAATAATTTTTAATTATTTGTAGTGTGTGACCAAAATGTTACCAAAGTGCGGCCAAAAAACACTTCAAAAATAAAGCACAAAAAAGCCCACAAAATTAATCGGCACTTACTTTATTAAATGCTACCGACATTATCTGCAGATCCTCTTTAAATGGAACTGCAGTTTTTTGAAAAATTTTAAATTTTTAACCTTGTCGTCAAAATAGCACCATTTATATTTGGAAGATGAGCTTTTTGAAGAAAATAATTGACCTCAACCCTGTCTATTTTCTTAAACTGTCTGTTATACAGTATTTTTGTATAATTTGATTCCATTAATTCCAGTAATTCAAGATGGCAATGATTATTTATACACAAGTAGTCTCTCTAATTCCATTGTTTCTAGAAATTCTGTGCAATTTTCGTGCAATTCAAAAAAAAAAATTGATAAATGAAATAGAAGGTAGGGTGTATTTTATATTAATTATTTTTAAAAAATAACCCTTTATTCCAAATGGAATAAAGGGTTATTTATTGGTAGCTTTAACATAAAGCAACTGCAGGTAATGCAACGTTAAGTTTTTGAAGTCTAAAGTTCCATTGTCTGCCGCATTTAAGCTAAAGCCCCAGTTAGCAAAACCTTAGCATCTGCCGCGAGTGTTAGCGCACAGCGTAGGTCTTAATGATAGTCTGTTCGATCTGGCTGCCGTTTGCGTCCCATGCCTTGACGCGAAGCGAAACGTAGCCAGTGTCTGGGTTTTTCACCCACACTTTGTAGTGGCCATCTTGCCTGTTATCCACTTTTGTTTTGCTCCAAGTTTCGCCGTCGTCCGTGGATACTTCGACCTCGACCCCTTTAATGTCTGGGGTAGCACCTGATTGAAGTACGAATGATAGATCGAAGTGGTCAGTAATGCCACCTTTTGCCTTGTTTTCCGCATCCAGGCCAATGTCATACTTCGGCCACAGTAGCGCTAGGTTTTCCTGCCCATTTGCTGGTCGCTCGGACTTGAACGTCCACGCAGTGCTAGTCTTTGTAGACATTCTGAACCCTGTCGGGTGCGCCGTGTCCATCGTGATTCGGTAGGTCGCTGGGTCAGCGCTGACCGGCAGCTCGGTTCCAAACCCGAAATATTTCTTCTCCGCTAGGAGTTTCCCGTCCTGAAACAACCGAACCATCGACGTGTCTTCAGGATATCCAAACCAGCCCCAGTGCCCCGGTTGGCTGTCACCCTGTTCTGCCATGTTGAGTAAGAATTTGTCTCCCTCGCGGAACGCCTTTTGGGTCTCGGGTTGAGCCGGACCAGCTGCCGCACCCAACCATGTCTCTTCGCGCTTCTCACCAGGCAGGTAGTTGCGGAATATGTCCTTCATGTTACGGGAGATGCGATTTTCGTCATAGACCACGTGGTACCATTTCATATCCTTCATCGTCGGCGACATACTGCCGGTCGAATACCACTCTTCACGATCCAGTGGTCCGTCGATAAAATTCACAACCGAAAACAATGCAGACTCCCCTGGGCGGACCGCATTAAGGGTCTCACCGAGTACTCTTCCTTTTGTACTGCGGTAGTGTGCATTCACCACGGCAGAGTTCTCTGCCGTCACTTCGTCGACTGGGTTAGCCGGGATCACATCCGGAACCATCATCGCCATGTTGTACACGTACGGGCTGTTGGCAATACCTTTCAGGTTGATACTAGTAGGACCGTTAGCAATTCGATCGAAGAGCACCGCTCCGGTGTCTTGTTGAAGGGTCCAGGCCGGAATCGTAATGCCAGCCGTTTTAAACACGCTCGTCCAGTAAATGCCTGGTCCGTCATAAACAATAAAGACACCCACTGCACCGGCAGCCGTCACAGCTTTAATCTGGTCCGTAATCGTCGATTTTATATCGCGAGTGATGACGGCCAGTTTGCCACTGACGTCCTTGCCGCTGAGGTCATCAGGTCGTGCAAATCCGACGTTGACTGCTTCGAGTGTCTTGTCGCCGTTCAACTTAGGTGTAAACATGACATGCTCGAGCGGGATCGAATCACCATTATCATAAGAGGCACGGATTAAAGGTGCGTACCTGCGCTGCTGGAAGTCAAACTCGAACGTGCCGGTCGTCACAGGCTCGGTTGGTACCACGTAGGCGTGATCCCAGTACGGTGCCGTATAGCTCTTCATGAAGTCAATCACAAACGGGATGCCATTAATTTGCTGTGTCCCGCGGTATCCTAAACTGTAGCCCACCCCTTCGGACTCCTTAGGTGTAGCTATCTTGACCTCTTTTCCCAACTGGGCATCTAACGTGATCGTCTTGTTCCCGTTCATCTCCACCTCAGGATCACCTACGAGAGTATGGCTCTCCACTCGCCATTTAGCCTCATCGTATGTGTCCACGGTACCCATGACCGAGTAACGTCCTTGCGGCACTTCAACGGTCTTGATCCCAGATTCTTTATTTGTTAAGACCTCTTTTCTGAATCCCGTATCAAGGTTAACCACAAATATTGTACTGGTTGTCGGTTTTCCGTTGCGGTCGATTGCTTCAATCCTTAAATCCACTGATGGTACCTTCTTCGTAGCACCAATGGTCGTTTTTATTGTTTTACCGTCATTGGAAGTAGCCGTGACTACTGCTGTATAATCGCTTACCGTGCCAATGGAAGGATCAAATGTCACTTTCACTTCACTGCTGCCATGAGCAGGAACGGTAACTGCTGACTGGTTTAGTGTAAACATGCCTGCCGGAGCTAGGGCACCAGTCTCATTTTTAGATACCATATTAAGAGTTAAATTCATAACACTATCAGACGGGTTGACGTATTTAAATGTCTTCTCGATCGGTTTACTAGTTGCCTCAGCAGCTCCAAGACTAACGACTGCAGGACTGCTATAGACGTTGGCATTCAGGGCTTGAGCAACGTCCGCGCGTCCGCCTCCGACCTGATAGGCAGTTAAGGTGGTGGTAGTTGGTCTAAAAGCAGTTCCAATCAACACCTGTTTAATTTGGTCAGCGGACCAGTCCGGATGACTTTGGCGAAGAATGGCTGCCGCACCCGCTACATGTGGTGTAGCCATCGATGTACCATTTAGAGATGTATAGTTAGCGTCAACGACGGTACCTAAAGCGGTTCCTGCCGCACGAGCAGCTACAATTGCTACTCCTGGTGCCACGATTTCTGGTTTGACTCTATAATTCTCGATTAGCGGACCCTGACTAGAGAAAGACACCAATTGGTCGGATTTGTTTACCGCCCCAACGGTCAAAGCTTTTTCGGCTGCACCAGGTGATCCTACGGTTTTCTTATCTGGACCTGCATTACCTGCCGCAATGACAAACAAGGTATTGCTGGTTTCACTGAAGTGGTTGACCGCTTGGCTCAGTGGATCGGTGCCATCGCTTGGAGTTGGATTCCCAAGGCTCATACTGACGACATCGGCCCCTTCCTTGACTGCCCAATCCATGGCTTCGATGATTCCAGATTCAGAACCTGAACCAGAATTGCCAAGCACCTTCCCAATGAGAAGTTCTGCACCTGGAGCGACTCCCTTTAATTTACCGCCGGAAGCTGCGCCAGATCCCGCGATGGTCGAAGCGCAATGCGTTCCGTGGCCGTGGTGATCGATATAATCTTCACCAGGTATGAAGCTCTTTGTTTCCAAGATAGCATCTTTAACATCAGGATGAGTAGGATCGATTCCAGTGTCCAAGACAGCTACTTTCACGCCTTTACCATTATATCCAGCCGCCCATGCAGTCGGTGCCCCAATTTGAGGTACACTCTTGTCCAGTGTCACGCTCACCTGCTTGTCTAGCCAAATTTTCTTCATGCCATCGGCAAGTTTTGGGGCGGTCTCTGCTTTGACACTGTCGTCGTCGACTGCTTCCCAGAACGTCTTCGCTTTCGACTTATTCGCCTTTAGCGCGACACCGTTAACGCTATCTAACACCTTGTCCTTTTTTGAGCCTGTCGGAGCAGCCTGTTCTAACGCTTTGTCCGTCATACTCTCTGTGCCTGAGTAAGTCGCGATCAGCGGGATATCAGAGCCATGATCATCATCGTAGCCGTATTCGACCAACTTGGTGATGTTGAACAGCTCGCGGTCCAACTCATCCGCATCGATGTACGACTGCGCCTTAGCCGGGATTATGTAGAAATCGTCACCCAACTGTATCTTAGTTATTTCCGTTGGGCTGCCATCAGGTGACGGTGCGACTGTCGCTGCCTGCAAGCCGTCGGCGTATTTGTCAAGAGTTACAACTTCTCCGGTAACTAGAGTGACCGTGTGCGTGTCAACAACCGGATTGTTCTGCTGTGGCTGGGACGACTGGCTGACCGACGTTTGATCAGTGTTTACATCATAAGCAAATGTATTACCAGTACTTGTTGCCAATAGTACTGCTGAAGCCAAGCTTGCGGTCAAAACATTAATAATTTTTTTGTTTCTCCTCTTACTCATTAAAGCTCCCCTTTTCCTAACTAAATAGTAGATTAATATATTTGTAAAAATGTGAAGGTATCGTGCTGATGACTTAACTTCGCATTTCATACACTGGTTTGTCTTTCAACATCTGGTTATTAAATTTTCAACTAATCTAGTATCAATTGGGAGTTTATTCAACAGTTATTCAATATTCTAAAATATTACACAATTCAGATTATTATTGATATTCTTAGTATATAAACGGAATATGAACAGATGATGAACAAGACATTACATTTTGAACAGATGATGAACAAGACATTACATTTTGAACAGAAGATGAACAGGAAATTACATTTGCCCTGAAATTTAAATAATTTTTGAAATATCGTTATGATGTCTTCATCTGGTTTAATAACATTTGGAAATTGGGAGTATATTCAACAGTTATTCAATATTCAGAAAAATCCCCTAATTCTGATTATAGGATAGGCTTCAATTCTAGTAAATTGGGGGAATATTCTATGATCTCTATTAGCATTTTTCTACATGAATCTACAAAAAAATAAATTTTGATTTTGTGTTTTGTAAAATAAAATAGAAAAAACAAGTACTATGAATTAATTTATTGTAGAAATTCGTAAGATATTGGAACTTGAAAATTGGGGGAATTTTAGAACTTCGCTAGAAAATAGCCTTTTAATTGTTATGGATCTCTATTTTTTTCACAACTATTTATCATGATTCCATATATATTTATGGCAAATAAAAAGACACCTTCAGATTGGAGGTGCCTTACATTGGTAATTCAACAATAAAAGTAGAACCTACTTTTTCTATACTATTCACAGTTATATGCCCCTCATGTAGCTTGACAATGGTTGCAACAATAGATAAACCTAAGCCTGTTCCCTCAATGGTTCTTGTTCGTGCCATATCAGCTCGAAAAAAGCGATCAAATATTCTTTCTAATTCCGTATGATTCATCCCTATTCCTGTATCCTCAAAAGTTACGAAAATCGACTGTCCTATTTCTTCTATTGAAATCTCTATCGTACCATTCGATTTATTATATTTAATGGCATTTGATAATAGATTATCCCAAACAGTATTCAGTAAGGAAGGATCACCGATCATTTCAATATCTGGTAAGGAGTGGCTAAGCATTATACCTTTTTCACTCACTGTCCATTGATAGTTACGAATCAATTCTTTTAATTGGTGACCAACGTTGAATACCTTTTTCTCCATAATATCCTCATTTCGATCCAACGAGGCAAGAAGTAACAATTGTTTTGTTAAGGTAGAAAGCCTATTAATTTCACTGTTGATGATGGAAACATATTGAGTTCTTTTTTCGTTACCTATTTCTTTATTTTCCAATAAATTCGTATATCCTTTTATATTGGAGAGAGGTGACTGTATATCATGAGAAATATTTGAAATAAATTCCTTCCTCATGTCTTCCATTTGTTCTAGCTTTCTAGCCATTCGTAAAAAACTATGGGAGAGTTCCCCCAGCTCATCATGACGGGTAATATCCAGTTCTACATTAAAATTACCAGTTGACAGATACTTTGTTGCTTTAGTTAGGTTGGTAATAGGTCTAACTAAAAATTTAGTATTAATAACCACCATAACGATGCTAATAGTAATCGATAATAGTAGAATCCATCCAAATAATATGTGCATTTCGTTAAAAAGAAATTTTATGTCTGGTCTAACAAAAAGAGCATAGTTTGTTCCGTTATGTTTCAATGGAACACCAATCGTATTCCTTAGTTCATTGGCAAAAAATCCTGTCACGAATGTTTTTTGAGGAAAGTGAAGAATCCCGTGGAAAATATGTCCTTTTAATACTTTCTCTTTAGATGAAACAGAAAGACTTTTGTCCCTAAATGGTTCACCAAAAAATAGTTCATTCCCCTCGTTATCTACAAGGTATAGTTGATAACCAACATTAGAAACACTTTCTAAATAATTTTTCAAGTCGATATTTGGGTGCTCATTAACAAAAGAAGCTATATCTAGGGCGACTTTTGTGTTTTTATTGTCATTAAAAGGCTTCAGCTTTTGTTGATAAATGATATTTGAGATGAAAAAAGCTACGATAAAGCTAATTAACATCATACCGATGGTTACAACAATATACTTTGCATTTAGAGTTTTCATCTACGTTGAACCTCTAATAGATATCCAACCCCACGTACAGTTTTTATTTGGAAATCATCTGTTAATTTAGAAAATCGTTCTCTTAATCTTTTTATATGAACATCTACTGTTCTTTCATCTCCTTCATAATCCATACCCCAAACTTGTTCAATTAGGTAATATCTAGAAAATACTTGCATCGGATTGGAAATAAGAAAATATAGAAGTTCAAATTCCTTTAACGGTAAAAGTAAGGTTCGTTTCCCAATCTGAACTTCATAGTTTTTTTTGTTTATCGTTGTATTGCCTACCCGTAAAATGGATTCGTCTGGTCGATACTCATATCGCCGTAACAAAGCCTTTATACGAAAGCTTAATTCCTTTGGTTCAAATGGCTTGATTAAATAATCATCTGTACCGGCTTCATATCCTTGCTCTTTATCCTCGATTTGATTTTTAGCTGTTAAAAGGATGACGGGAATATCATACAATTTTCGAATTTCTTTCGTTAGTGCATAGCCATCCATGAATGGCATCATCACATCGACTACCGCTAAATCACAAGCTTCGTTTCTAAGTATTCCTAAAGCTTCCATTCCGTCTTTTGCTTGGAATACTTTATAGCCTTGTTCAAATAAGTGAATAGCTACAAGCTTTAATATATTGATATCGTCATCAACTATTAAAATATTTGTCATTTATGTTTTCTCCTAGCCCTCTAGCTTTAAAGCTTTGCCTCTAACTAAGAATTTTATCATCACCTTGGAGAATCTGTCCATCGCTCATTTTAATGATATGATCAGCAAATGCAAGCATTTCTACGTCATGTGTAACCATTAAAGTCGTAATGTTTAGCGTTTTAGATAAATCTCGGATTAACGTCATAATCTCTTTAGACCTTTTAGAATCCAAGCTTGCAGTTGGTTCATCTGCGAAGAGCACTTTTGGTTTATGGATAATAGCTCGAGCAATGGCAACCCGCTGCTTTTCCCCACCGGATAATGAAGATGGATAAGCCTGTTTCCGATGATCCATTCCCACTAATTTTAGCAAATTGTCAATTTCTTTTTTTTGTTCCCCTTTCTTTATTTTAGATTCAGAGACCTCTAACATTAACATCAGTTGCTCTTCTACAGTGAGAAAAGGAACGAGATGGGCAAATTGAAAGACAAAGCCAAATTTACTTGCCCGTATTTTTCGAACTTGTTCTGCATTCATGGCCGTGATATTATTCCCTTCAAATATGACCTGCCCATCTGATGTGGGTTGTAGTCCAGCCGCTATTGTGAGAAGCGTACTTTTACCAGACCCCGAAGCACCTACTAATGCTGTTATTTCACCTTCTCTAAGATAAAGATTAACTCCTTTAAGGATTTCTTCCTTCACTTCACCATTTGTAAAGGTTTTTCTAACATCATCTATTGTAAATATTGTCATATTAAACCTCTCCTTGTTGAATCGCATGTAATGGTTCAACTTTTTTGATCTGTATTCCTGAAAGCGTTGCTCCTATAAATCCAATTAATAAGAAGATAAACGACATTTGTACTGTTGTTCCAGTGGTTAAATTAAAGGGCATTCCTTTAGGTGCTATCATATTAAAAACTTGACTGAGTGCAACAGATAAACTAAGAGCTATTAGTGTTATAAAAACCATCTGTGTCCACATCATTTTGAACAAAGCACTTGTTTTAACACCGATTGCTTTAAGAATGCCATATAAACCAATTTTTTGAACGTTCATCATGTAGAAAAAGATCGCAAACAACATTCCGCTAATGACAACTAAAAACCATACAATCATATTTAGAGACATCTGTTCTGCGTTATAGCTCGGAATGGTATGAAGAAACTGATTCTTCGAAAATGCTTGTAAACCAGCAAAAACTTGTGATGATTCGCCTCCAGGTATGAAAATTAATTGCATTTCATCTGTCCCGTAAATTTTTTTGTAGTCCTCTATATTGATATAAGCGACAGGTGCATGGCTGAATTTCTTATGGTCTACAAAACCTTTTACTATAAAGTTTCCGCTGTATTGATTATTCGTTAAGGTATCTCCAATTTTTATTCCTTTTTCTTTCAAAGAGCGATCGACTACGATTTCCCCTTTATGAACATTTTCAAATAACTTTGAATCGGTCGATGTAACAAATGCGACACTTCGTTGCTTACTTTCACTATCATTCAAAAACCCCATTTGTATGGAAAAGGCTAAAGCCTCTTTTTGTTTGTTTAATATATTTTTTTGGATACTGCTATCGATTCTTGACAGATTAAGGCTTTCGTCTGCATCTTCACTCATATAAAATTGTCCTTTTGGTAGATCATTAATTAATGCAGCGTTATCTTGTGATAGGCCATTTGCCAAACCAGCGATAATAAACGTTAATAAACTAATGAGAAATACAATTGAACCTAAGATCAAAAACCTTACTTTATTTTTTTTTATTTCTTTCCAAGCAATGTTCATCAAAATTCCTCCAATCTCTTGTTAATTCTTAGTTTATAATCGGTATATGAACTGATGATGAACAGAAAATTACATTTGGCGTGAAATTTAAATGATTTTTGAGTAGAGGGTTTCATCTATGGTATATAAATAAGCTGAGATGTATGTAGGCAGATAAATATTGATTCTAAAACTAAAAAGCAACAAATATACCAGTCTTTGTGCGATAAAAACACAGGAGAAAAACGGTATTTCCTGAAAACTAAGAAAAAGCTCAAACCCTAGATACTAAAGGATTTGAGCCTTGTTTAGATGGTGACCTGTGAGGGACTTGAACCCCCGACCCCTTCCCTGTCAAGGAAGTGAAGTTGGTTTGATTAAAACAGAAACAATTTGAAATCATTGATAGATTATATTCCTATTAGACTAGTTATTAGATGATTATTGGACCTATACACAATTGAAGTTGTTTCTTTTTTGTAATGTACGTGAGATAAAAAACGCTATTCTTTCATTTATTTTAGAAAGAATAGCGTCTTTTTCGTTATAGAAAGGTAATTGTGTCTTTCTTAAATCGGCATGACACACACATTATGAATTAATAGAGAAATTAAATGCTAGGCTGAAATTTGCAATTCTTTTAAAATATCTTGCAGTGTCTTTCCATCAACTTGTTGTAAAGGTACCGGTGGATTGTCAGCATCAGAGTTTTGTTTTAGATAGTTCTTTTCAACAAAATACATATCCTTTGCATCCACAATTCCGTCGAAGTTAATATCCGCAGCTCTGTTATTTGTATTCCAAGCCTCTTGGATTGCTAGGGCATCGTGGATATCAATCACATCATCTTGATTCACATCGCCAGCAACAGCATATCCAGCAGAGTAATCACGAAGCTGACCCCATATGATTCCCTTCTTCTCGACCCCAATTAGAAATTGGCGTTTGATTTTAAAATGTCCCGGCAATTTCATTTCCCAAATGAATGGTTTATCAGTAACTGGAAGTTTGGAAATACGGTAATCTCCATATCTAATAATGGACGATGAGCCATCATACACATTGCCGCTCGCATCTATTAATCGAATCGAAGCACCAAGTTTTGTCCAATCAGCGTTATATGCTATGCCTAATCCATCTAATGAGCCATATACTTCTGAGAAGGTTGGCTGTAGTAGCCATTCCATTCCCGCAGAAGAGACGGTAATACGATTGCCAAGCTCATTCGTATAAGCAACCGTCGGATTTACAGCTGCGCTTACTGCAAATGCTGTATCCTTCACTTTCAATGTCAGATTGATTGCAGGAATGTTTCCGCTCACTGTCTTGGTTCCATCCATAGCTAGCTTGACTTTTGAAGTGTTGCCTGTCGTTTCAACATTTATCACGGCAGCTCCGTAATTCGCAAGGGCATCATTCCCTTTTACTTCTACAATTTCAAATCTTTGGCCGATGTTAGTGAGCGTCCACTCTGCCGTTTTTAACTTATCTACGTTATTTAAAATGAGGGTGGCAGATACCGTTTCTCCCATTTTTACATTTGTTTTGTCAGTCTTCATATATCCGTACGGTGTACCCGCTTTAACAAAGTAGAAATTTTTCTTTTCAGTCGGATTTTTCGCCGTGTCTAGTCCAGTTAATGTAGAGCGTATGAATGGGATGGTTTCAATTATCGGTACGTCAAAATTGATCGTGCCATCTGTCCCGGCAGGAAGGACAGGTTTATTGATTCCGTTAATAGAATACTTGAGAGTGTTGATAGACTGATCGACATTCATTTCGGATGCCACCATCTTTTCCACTTCTTCATCTGTAATTTTGACTTGAAGAGGAACCGTTTTTTGACCCGGCTGATATTCATAGACAGGTGATTCATTTCCATCTAAAGATGTTGTCATCTTTGGGCTATTATCGTCAATAAATACATCATTATTAGTTGTAAAAATATGATCCCTTTCACTTGTGCCAATTACTTTAATCTGGTAATGTCCAGGTTTTACACTACTTCGAGTAGAGGCTATTGGCTTTTCTGGATTTCCTGTAAATGCATAATAACTACCATCAAATACTCTATCAATGAAATAATTGATATTATCATACATATCATCCATAGGAATCGTTTCTAGAAATCCTATATCCGCTCCAGTTTTTCCATCTACCAAAACTAAATCTAGATATTTCATCGTAGATTTTAATCTGAAATTCAATCTAGCATTCGAAATGAGACTAGAGTTTGGACTCACTTGTAAATAACTCGGTGAAATGGCATATGAAGAAAGAGAAGTAGAGTCAATTCCTTCTTCAGTTGTTCGAATGCTAAATGGAATTCGATATTGTTCGTTTTTGTCGACTTCGTTTGTAAGGATAACATAGCCTTCATAAATGCCGGCTTTGGCAGTCGCTGGAACTGTTATGGAAACAGGCACTTTTTTTGTTTTAAAAGATTGAACAGGAATAACCTTTGGAATAGCTAATTTCACCTCATTAGAACTAGCATCTAGTGATCCACTAACATCTGTTTGAAATTGGACGTCCACATCAAACTTTTTCAGTTTATCTTCTAAATTTGTAATCTTTACGGTCTTTTCAATAAAAGTTTCCTCGTTTGCATAATGATTACCGAAACTAAGTCCGCCTGTCTCTTCTTTCATTGCAATGGTTTCTTCATTGAAGCGAATTGGAGTTTCATCTTGAACTTGAAGCTCCATTCCTGTGTGGACGGCACGATATGGATCTACACGACCTGCTCCTACTTCAAATACACTATATTTTTCTGCTAATGGTTTAGCTGTATTCATCAAAATCGTTTTGACATCGCTTGGCTGAAGTTCGGGATTCGCTTGTAATAGCAGAGCAGATATTCCCGTTACATGAGGAGTGGCCATTGATGTACCGGACATGCGGTTATATGCGTATTGATAATTAGATGCATCATTCTTATAAATGATGTAAGCAGGGACGCTTGATAGGACATTTACTCCTGGCGCTGTTATTTCCGGTTTTATATCATAATTTTTACGAGAAGGTCCGCGAGAACTGAAACTAGCCAGCTTGTCTCCTTCTGTGAATACTTCATTAAAATTTTTGAAAGTCATGGTATTATGGCCAGCTGCAAGTTCTGCTTTAAAATCCAATCCTTGTTCATAACTCATAGAAAAAGTAGGAACAAAACTTTGATCCTCTCTCACAAAGTTTTGTGTACCTGCATTCGGCACGTTATTATATGTTAATACAGCAAGTGCTCCATGGTCTTTTGCATATGTAACTTTTGTTTGCGTTCCAATCTCACCCACATTGACTAAGACAATTTTCCCAGATACATTTTTATTCGTGTAGTCTGTTTCTTTTCCTACTCCTAAATCAACAATTTCTAAAGTCTGTTTTTCAAATGATTGGAGATTGGATGTAAAGTTTGAGTAGAGATTGCTTAAATCGTAAGTTTTGTTTGTTACACCTTCTAGAACTCCTGTATATTTTGCTACAGGTATTGGAGTACTGCTTGCTCCTACAGTAAGTGCCAATGCGGCGGCGGCTGGAGATCCAATTGAATAAGAGTAAGGTCCGGTGTTACCTGCAGCAACAACTGCAGTTACACCGCTGAGAACAGCATTGTTAACAGCTGTGCTAGTTGGGTCAATCGGATCATTTGTACTTGAGCCTAAAGAAAGATTGATAACATCCATCCCATCCATGACTGCTTTGTCGATTCCAGCTAAAATAGTTTCCATGTCACCTGTACCATATGGTCCTAGAACACGATATGCATATATATCTGCTTCAGGAGCGATTCCTTCAACGGCTACACCACTAGTATTTTTAGCTCTCCCTGCAATGGTGCCGGAAACGTGCGTTCCGTGAGATGTATAATATGTCCCGGACTGTTCTGGGTCATCACCGTGTTTTAACCAATCTGCATACGTTGTTTCCATCGGGTCATTATCGTTATCAACAAGGTCATATCCACCCTTATAGGCATCCTTCAAATCCGGATGGTTATAATCAATCCCTGTGTCGATAACCCCAACTTTTACACCTTTCCCTGTATACCCTTCCTTATGTAGCTTATCTACACCTAGAAATGGAATGCTTTCTATTCTTTTAGTAGATTCTAGCTCTTCACTTGAATCTGCTTTTACTGGCGGATCGATAGTAAATGTAACACTTTTATAAACCGCTTTTACAGCATCTGATTGAAGTAGCGACTCTACTTCATTTGCAGGTAGTTCCATAGAAACCCCGTTGTAGACTGTTTTAAAGGCATGCGTTATTTTATAAGGATTTTCGCCACTTTTTTCTAGATTGGATGAAAAAATGCTCTTTAAATCATTTTTAAAAGTAGCATGCTCATGGTCAACTTTGATTTTCGCTTGTTCTGCTGTCAGATTCTTTCCTTTAATAGCAGCATCAAGTACCGCAATTTTCTCAGGCTTGGACTTAAACTCGACAATAACAGAGATTTCTTTATCGCTCTTTAATTCTTCTTCATCAAATCCTTGCTTTCCATAGTTTTCCTGGGCTTGAAGCTTAGTCAGTGCTTCCCGCTGCTCTTTCGTCAGAGAAGCCAAGATTTGTTCAGCCTTTGTACTAGATCCAGCTCCACCTTGAAAAGGCGATAATAGCGTCCCCGTAGCATGCACTTTAGATGGGAAACTAAGATAAGTATTTGATAGACTGCTAGAAACCAAGCCTAGCCCCAACGCAAAGGTTGTCGCTTTTTTAATAAACTTCTTTTTCATTCTCTTTTTCCTCTTCCCCAAATAATTAATCAATACAAAGTTAATGTACTTGTATTTTTTATAAGAGTAAATGGGGGGATTTCTCATGACACTTAAAACTTTAATTTAAAAAATTCAATAAAAAAATAGTTATAAAGTGCTATTAATAAGGAATATTCTGTTATTTTTTAATAGAATGTAATAAATATTGACTAATTTTCGTTTTAGTAAAGGGCTTAAATTCGGGGGAATATGGAGAGTTTTCATAATTTTTCAAAAAACAAGCTAAATCAAAAGAGTTAAATGGTAAAATAGTACTATACGCAGACTTTTTCACTGTTGATCTGTTTTTTATTCAAGAAATTCAAATGATAAAAGTTATCTATAACAATTCCCTGTAACAATGAAAAAAGCCTTGATAACACAAGGTTACCAAGGCTCTGTTCTAATGACCTGTGAGGGATTCGAACCCCCGACCCCTTCCCTGTATATAAAAAACAAGCCAGCTATTATTTCACTGGCATGTCCATTCTACTTGCTTTTCTTATTGTCCCATATGGCAAATAATATTTGGGTCTACTGCAATATTTTGTTCTTTTTGAATCCAATCACTATCATAATATACCTGTGAAATACTAATCAAAAAGAGATGTACCAAGGCGAACAATCCAGGATGGATTTTCTTCTAATTTGTCTTCTTCCTTTAACCCCTTAAGTATGGCAACCCATTTGCCTCTTTTTTGACCAGTTTCTACCTTTTGTTTCTGAATCTTTCCTTTTTTTTGTACATATACATAGGTGGATTTTCCTAAGCCCATGATGCTCGTTTCAGGTACTGCCAGCAACTGCTTTGACTGCACTACTACTTCCACCGTGGTATAGAAGCCAGGATATAGGCCCTTTTGTGAATCAAGACTTGCTTTAAAGGAATAGTATGGAATAGTTTCTTGTTGTGTATCTTTATCCTTATTTGCAGTTGTTTTATATGTAGGATAATCACTAACCTCCGAAATTTTTCCTTTCCATTTCATATTAGCTTGTACTTTAGAAGTTACTATACTAGATTGGCCTGATGCAATTTTTGCTTTTTCTGCCTCTGTTAGCTTTCCTTCAACTTGAAACGGGTCATTAGAAGCGATTTGCATGATTGCTAGTTGCTGATTATCTTTTGCTCGAAAACCTTGACCTACATTTTGGTTCAGGTTTGATATTACACCTGCAGTGTTGCTGATGACAGTTAATGTTTCGAGCTCAGCTTTTAGCTTTTCAGCCTGCAACGTATATTTTTCCACTTTTAGTTCTGCTGCACGGAGCTCAGCATTTGCTTTATTTAGTTCAGCTTTAAGTGACAGGATCGTGATAGCTTTAGTAGCTATGTTAGCATTATCAACTGCATCAGTTGTATTGGTTGTATCAGTTGTATTGGTTGTATCAGTTGTATTGGTAGTTTCAGTTGTATTGGTAGTTTCAGTTGTATTGGTAGTTTCAGTTGTATTGGTTGACTCAGCTTCTCGTATATCCTGCTCTAATGAAGTGATTTGCTCTTTCATCTGAGTATCACTTGTTTCTGCTAGCTTTTTATTTACTTCTGCTTGTCCTAGCTCAGCCGCGACTGTTGAGCCTTCATAAGAAAAGAGCTTTTGTCCTTTTGTAACAGTTTCCCCTTCTTTCACAAAAATTTCCTGTATAGACCCTTTTGTTGCATTTAAATAAATAGTTTCAGCATGACTTTGTACAACACGACCTGACAATGTTTTTGTTTTAGTAAAATTTTTTTCTGTTGGATTTATTAACACTAACGGCTTAGATTTACTTTTTTTAACTTCTATTACAGCTATGCTTAATATCACAGAAATGAATAAAATAACTAGGATCCCAAGTAAAATCCATTTCTTCTTACGCGAGGTATGTACTTGTTCATTTTCTTCACGAATTCTTTTTGCTGTTTCCATTACCCTGCCCCTTACTTAATAGATATATAGCGAATATTGCAATAAATTGTTGAAGCGAACTACTAATATCTATTTTCCATTTATTAAAAGAAAGTTTCAAGGAGTATTTTTTAGAAAATTAAATATTCTATACAGGTTTGACGTGGGATAAGCTCTTCTATTTCTTTTAACCACACTCCACGTGTTCAGAGTGTTAGTGGCAACACATAAGGAGTTAGTGAGATTACACCCTTTTATAAGGGTCGATTTTTAGGGGGACTTCTAAAAATCTACCACAATAATAGTTAGAAAACACTATTATTCCGCTCTTCAAATTTTTGCGCCCGATTGTTAAATAATACGGATCCAATTAAACATTTGATTAAATGAAAGATCTACACATAATTGCTTATATCAAGTTACTTTTATTCAATAACAATGCAGCAAAGTGACAAATCCCTGCATATTTAGCAGATGGACCGAACTTGAATATTTCGAAGCAGGACCAAAGTCAATGACAACTACCAATCAAACGTATAATAATCCATTTATACAAAACTATAACTCTTTCTTTTTTAAGTCGAAATCTGAGTATTGAAGGATGCAGTCAAGTGGCAATTCTTAACAAGAAACATCGCTGAGGCTGTAACCACGCCAAAGACGAAGAAAGTAGAAATGAAAATATGGAATAATGAAGAAGTAAAAGCCTTTTTAATATCAGCAAAAGAATCGGTATATTATACAGTTTATTTTAACAGCAAGTTATACTGGTATGCGTCGTGGTGAGGTTCTGGAATTACGTTGGCAAGATGTCGATTTCCAAAATAATTTAATTTATGTAAAACAATCTTTTCAGGAAGTTAAGGGGAAAGGACTAACATTTAAGGAACCTAAATCAGGAGTAAGCCGAAGTGCTGAGTATCTCGTTTCGATTTTCTGATAAAGGTAGTCTTACCGCTACAAGAGAGTCCAACCATTAAGTTAAGAGTTTCCACGTAATTCCATCTCCTTTTCTTGAAACAAATGTACAGCAATGTTTTTGAATTAAACTGCAACGTTACTTGAATAAGAAAGGGGCTTTACTCCCTATTGAAGTAAAGCACTATAGTTTAAGTAAAGAAACCTATACAATCTCTTATACACTTTAACATAATCCAATCTAATTAAATGTATTGTTCTAGAATCTAACTCATTACAAAAAGACGCCTTATTAAAGAAAGGCGCCCTTTAATTGAATAAACCACAAAATATTTTTTCTGTTCGCATGGAGGAGAAAATGTAACTAAAGCAGCCTTTAACAAGAATCATTACTTTTATAATATTTCTTTTCAGACCTTGCATTAACGATTTCTCCATTGAGCAAAATAACTGAAATTAATAGCGAGGTTAGTCCATAAAAAGAATCCCATTTATATTCATTTCCTGTTTGTATCTTTTATCTAATTCCTCAGTTAAAGCAGATACAGTAAATTACAACAACATATCATCCAGATGACAGGGGTCTATGGATTTTTTCAGAGAATAAAGGAAAAAGGAGACCAATATGCGAATACTTCTATGTGTGATCTTGCTTTTCTTTCCAGTTGTAATAAAAACGGATGCAAACGGGGTGAACGATTTGGATTACACATTTAGTATGATCCCGACAGCTGGTCCTGAAATGGCGGAACTCGAAATGATCCTAAAAAACGAGGGAGAAATACCGCTCCACTTTGAATTTCCTACTTCACAAATGTTTGAAATTACAATTACCGACCAAACTGGTTCAGTGGTTTATATTTATTCAAAGGGGAAGTATTTTTTACAGGCATTTCAGACCATTAGTGTAAATCCGCATCAAACCATTAAAAGATATGAAAAATGGAACTATCAATTCAAGGGAAAAAGGGTTCCTCCTGGAGAATATACTGTCAATGCTATGTTAAAGCCGACCAGACTAAATGATGAACCCATCCAAAATCGTACGAAGCTATACAGTACTCAAAAACTGTATGTTCCAGAGGAAAACACTTCCTTCAGGTTTGTAAAGATGTCAGGCACCAAAGGAGATTATGTTATTACAGGAGAATTCAGGTCAACAAAAGGTATATTTTATTATTCGGTTGAGGATGGCCATGTGGAGTACATGAAAGAAAAACAGGTTGTTGGTAATGGGAAGCAAGAGTGGAAGCCATTCAAACTTCATATTCAAATTCCAAAAGAGAAACTTTCTTCTGATGGTCCATTAATATTGAATCTTTATGAACGGGATAAAGAAAATAAAATCACTAACCATTACCCATTGATTTTAGAAAAATTTTAATATGAAAAAGCGGAAGCAACGACGCGGGTGCTTCCGCTTTTCTTATTCCAATCTAAGTAATCTGATCAAGCTCTTGTTGCATTTGTTGGAGATGTGCTTGCTCTGCTGCCTATTTTCAACGTTTATTAGACTTTTACGGTGCAACTGGATTGGGGGAAAAGGAACATCTCTTTCGAAGAATCTCACCTTGCATATCTAGCAAATTTGTAGAATATTATTAACTCCAAATAATATTGAAATTATTCGACTTGTTAGTATGTAATAAAGTTTAAGAGGTGACATATTTGTACTCAAGGAACGTTCATGAGTTTTCATTAGGGGGATAATTGTAGCACCTTACCTTTTTTATGGATATAATTTTTAAAAATTTCAATAAACCATAAAAAACCACCAGCAAAGCTGGTGGCAAATGATTCTCTATCAAATTTTGCTTAACCTAATGGTTTAATGTAATCTTCCAATACCTTCCCTTTATATCTTGTTACCGGTGGTTTATTGGCACTAGCATCAGGGTTTTTCAGCAGATAATTTTGCTTTACATACTGTAAATCCTTCGAATCTACGATACCATCAAAATTGATATCTGCATTTCGATCGTTTGTATTAAGCTTTTCAGTTATATATACTGCATCAAGGATATCGATGACATTATCATTGTTAACGTCACCGGCTCTCATTGTTGCGTAGTAGAAATACTTAAGTTTTCCAGCGTCCATTCCATCGTATGCATCTACAATTTCATCTACCTTAACATGTCTCTCAAAGTGTCCAGGTATCTTGATAACGATTTCATAGGACTGATCTAGTAATGGAAGATTCGGTACTGAGAATCTTGCAGCGCTGTTGATGGTTGCATCATAACGTTTTCCATCCGTGCCGCCGATAATATATACCTCTGCCCCTACCTTTGAATAGTCCTTTTTAGGATCTAACCATAAAAATCCATTAGGGACAAAGCCATCTGGCAGGAATCCCCCCTCAAGAATGGAGTAGGTTGGAATGATATTGATTCCTTGACCGAATTTGTTGTTTATTGTCATTTGTGGTTGACCTAAAATATTTGCTTTGGCAGTTTGGATACCAAATTGTTGAATCCATTTTGTGTAAAGAGCTGGTTTATCCTTCACTTTGAAAGTGAGGGTAGCAACAGGCATATTTGCATTGATTCCAGTTGTAGGAGTAACTCCATCTAAACTTGTAGTTAGTTTAAGCCAATTGTTCGTTGTATCGGTTGTTTGATCTTGTGCTGTAAGGTTAGCAGTTAGTCCCATTGACTTCGCTGCATTTACATATTCACTGTTTAATTCCACGCCATGATATTCAAATACTTGATTAGGGTAAGTGATGGTAAATTCTCCACCCATAAGATTTTTAATATTGTGCTCACTTAAAGTCACTTTAACTGTATCACCGTATTTAGCATTATTCTTATCAGTAGTTAACTTTAAGTAAGGAAGTCCCTTTTTAACCAATGTATAAGTAAAATCAGGGTGACTTTGCATGCCGTTCGTTGCAATATCTTGGGTTTGAAGGGTCATTGTTGAAAAATTCTTTTCAGCTTGAATAGTTCTTGTGTATTCAAATTTCCCTTTACTGTCAACGACCAATGGAACGTTACCAATTGGGTTTGAAGCACCGGTAACTTTCACTTTATTGGTAGATTGGTCAACATTATCCCCGTTGCTATTCAACAGATCAACGGTAGCATCATAAATATTTCCACTGATTTTTAGACCAGTATCATCCACTTCATAGACTCCACCAGGTGTATTCATTTTTAAGGTTGGTAGAGTGTTATCAATAACGATTTGTTGGGACTTTTTAAACACATTTCCATCTTCGTTTGTTCCCACCACTTCAATCTCGTATCTTCCAGGTGACGCAAGTGATTTTGTAATATGAACTGGCTGGTCTTCATTTCCTGTAAATGGGAAGTAAAGTCCATTAAAGCCAGCATCCAACCCAAAAGTCATACCTTCATTAAAACCACCTGTTGAAGAGGCAATTAATCCTAATGGTTCTCCAGTATCTGCATTTTTTAGGACAATATCAAGAGTCTCCATACGACTACTTAAAGAAAATGTAACTTGAGTAGATCCGATAATTGGAAAAGGTAAATCTCTTCTTGTATTAAAGGCTTTAGTTGTTAGGATTACATCCTTTATTCCTTCTTTCATTTTATTTAATCCAAAAGGAATTTGATAAACTTCACTTCTATCTTCCTTATTCGTAAAGTAGATGTATCCTTCATATAAGCCTAACTCAGCACCTGCTGGAACGATAAGCTTTGGCTTAATTTTAGAAGAAGAATTTGAGTTAACAGTCATTTCAGACGGCATATCCAAAGAAACCCCATTCTTTACTGCATCATTGGAATAAGTTGCTATCTGATTGAATTGAACTTTAACATCAAATACCTTATCATTATTTGAATGGTTTTCAATCTCAATCGTCTTTTTGTCTTGATAATTTTTATCTGTTGCTACGATAGGACCAAAGCTCATATCCCCACTTTTTTCGGGAATAAAGGCCTTTTCACCATTTTCGTCTAATGTTGGTGCTTCATCCTTAACACCAATTTCTATTGAAGAATGGATAGCTTCATCCGTATCAATTCTTCCTGCTCCTTTTTCAAATACACTATAGGAACCGTCTAAGTCATCTGCTGTATTCATAAGCGCTAACTTAATCTGCTCTGGTGTATATTCAGGATGGGCTTGTAAAATTAAGGCAGCAGATCCTGCAACATGTGGTGCAGCCATTGAAGTTCCATCAAATCTAGCATACGCATGTTCATAATCATCTTTATGCGCTACTCCGTTGTAATAAGCTGGGATTGAAGAGAATACTGCAACACCTGGCGCAGTGACTTCAGGCTTAATGTCATAATATCTTCTTGCTGGCCCTCTTGAACTAAAGTCAGCTAATTTATCCCCTGGCATCGTATAAGTGCCAAACTCATTAATTGTGAGATTAACAGCACCTTTCTTCAACATATTGACCAGTTGAGTACCCTGCTCATTTAGAAGATTAAAGGTCGGGATGAAGTCAAAGTTGTTTCCAAAATAGTAAGGAATATAAGTCTCACCTGGAATATTATTGAACATCATAACAGCCTTGGCACCATTTGCCTTTGCGTTTTTTATTTTTACATTTAAAGTTAAATCACCGCGTTCTATAAGTACAATACTGTCCTTTACATTTTTACCTGTATAACTTACAGCATCTCCCTTTCCTACAAACACGATTGGAAGAGTAGATCCTTTTAGCGTATTTAAATTTGAATAATCTGTAGCCAAAATTCTCATATCTTTTAAATTAATGGTTTCATTTGCTGAATTGGCAACGCCGTTACCTGTTTCAATTGTTATAGGAGAACTGCTGGCTCCAACTGTTATGCCAAGTGCTGATGATGCTGGGCTACCAATCGTATAGTGAGTAGATCCAGCATTACCTGCAGCAAGAATACAAACTGTTCCAGCTAAAGTTGCATTATTAACTGCAACCGACAATGGGTCAAGTGGGTTGGCAACAGGTGCACCTAATGATAGGTTAATAACATCCATCTTATCTTCTACAGCTTTATCGATTCCTGCAAGAATGGCATTCGATGATCCTGAACCATATGGTCCAAGAACCTTATAACCATAAAGCTCAACTTCTGGAGCAACACCCGTTATGGCGAAATTAGATTGATTTTTACCAGTACCAGCGATAATACCTGATACGTGTGTTCCATGGGCAGTGTACCATGCTGATTGCGTTGTAGCATTAAATTCAGGTTGTCCAGATTTTTTCCAATCATCATATGTTGATTCCATAGGATCTGAATCGTTGTTAACTAAGTCATAGCCACCCTTAAAAACATCCTTTAAGTCTGGATGAGTATAATCGATACCTGTATCTATGACACCGACCTTTATACCCTTTCCAGTGATGCCTGCTTGGTGTAATTTTTCAGCACCAATTTGTTCTATATTATTTAATTTTATGGATGAGTTGTTTATAGGTTCTCCGTCTTGTTCAACGAACGGTTCAACTGTAACTTCCTTATCTTCATAAACAGCTTTTACTGTATCTAAGGTTAAAAGTTCCTTTACCTGATTGGCTGGCAGAGTCATCGCTACACCATTAAAAACACGCTTGTATTCTCTATTGATTGCTGCTGATGTATTTAATTTTGAATGTCCATTTACCTGTTCCTTAAATTTCTTATGAGATTCATCCACAATTTTAAGAGACTCATCACGAGAAGCCTTAGATCCATTCGCTTGCTTTATCTTAAAATCTATTTCAGATGGTTCTTGTTTAAACTGCACGATAATATTGATTGGATTAACTTCGTTCAAGTTAACTTCAGGTGAGATCTTAAGCCCTTCGAAGTTAGACTCTTGGATACTGTTAATTCTTTCTCTGTCCGCGTTCGATATGTTTTTTATGTAACTGTCTATATCCTTAATGCTAGCATTCGATTCTGTAGAATTTGTCTCTGCGTAAGATTTTTGCCCTGGGATTAAACTAGTTGTAAATAGACTTGTGGTTAACACCCCTGCAGCCATTACATTCATCATTTTTTTGTTTCTACTTTTCCTCATCATACCTCTCCTTTTCAAACTTAATTTAGTAGTTTGATATGTTTGCAAAAATGTGACTTTGAAGTACTGGATTACTGACCTTCACTTTTAAAACCAATTCACCTTATTACTGATGGAATATTCAGACAAAACCTACTTAATCTACATTATAGTTATGTTATAAGTTGAAGTGTATCGGGGGAATAGGAAATGAAGTTTACTTGCATTTTTTTACATATACTGACAAAATTAAAAATTTTAATGTTATATTTTGTAACACAAAGTAGAAAAAAAGAATAATATCAATATATTTAGTGTGTTAAAGGGAAATTTTCATCATCTAATTTGGGGGAATATTACAATTTCACTTGAAAATAGCATTTTAATTTATACCTAACTTCATTTTTTACACTTCTCTTTATCCTGAGCACACAAAAAAAAGGCGAATTTCCTTCCCTTACAAATATTTATTGGATTGGATTTAATTTACTTCAAACAGAACTAAACATACAAAAAATCCTAACACCATTTAGATGTTAGGATTTTTGATTATGATCTGAGAGGGATTCGAACCCCCGACCCCATCCCTGTCAATTACAGGATGCGCGGATTATTCAGTAATACTGAATATTTCAGGTCAATTAAGTCCATAAAATCAAGGCGTTACTGTAGTTTTATGCAAGGACCGACTATTATATCTATTGTTACTAGTAAGTCTGTGCAATTTTTGTGCAATGGTAATTATTTTTACGATTAAGAGGTAGGGTGGAATATTTAAGCCATTATCAATAAAGTAAATCAATTAATAGAAAGTATGTAAATCGGTGTTGCAGCGTTTCTCCTCGATCCTTTCAGGTTCAGGAGTAACAGAAGAACTTTCGACAAACAAAAAACTCGCATTTTCCTCTCATGTCTAAAGATCACGAGTTTCCAATGCGAGTTGATGAAGCTTACTGTTTATTGCTTAATTCTTACTTCACAGTAATGGTACGTTTTACAGTTATACTCACGTTTCCTGCTTTATCTACTACAGAAAGAGTAACCGTATGATTTCCCTTGCTCAATTTTGATAAAGACGCTGTAAATGTACCTTTACTTGAAACTGTCACTTTTGCTGCGGTTTTGTTGTCAATTTTTACAACAACTGAGGCGCCTGCTTCTGCAGAACCACTGATGCTAAGTGTCCGTTTCTTGCTATCCAACACAAATTTTGAAATGATTGCCGCTTTTGGCGCCGTACGATCCGTTACCGTGATCGATGTTGCCGTACTCGTATTTCCTGCTGCATCCTTCGCATTCACTGTTAAGATCGTGCCTGCTTTTTGTGGTGTGATAGCGATTTTGTAGTATCCTGTTGCCGTTGCTTTACCTGTCGCGACAACCACACCTGCTTTTTTCACCGTAATGGTGGCATTCGCTTCTGCAGATCCAGAAATGGTCTTGTCGTTATCATCGATCGCATTGATTTTTGGTGCATTTGGTGCCGTACGGTCTAAAACCGTTACGTTTGTGTTTGCACTTACGTTACCTGTTTCATCTGATGCGCTAACAGTTAACACAGTGCCTGCTTTTTGCTTATCGATTTCCACGATGAACTTACCGTATTTATTCGCTGTTTCTGTTCCTATCACAATGCTACCACGTTTCACCGTTACCGTTGCGTTGCTTTCCGTTGACCCAGAAACAATCACGTCATGTTCTGTCACAGGTTTCACGCTTGGTGCTAGAGGAGCCGTTACGTCAAGAACTGTGATCGAAACGGTTTTACTTTGGTTACCGGCTTCGTCTGTTACGGTTACTGTTAACACCGTTCCTGCTTTTTGCGGAGCGATACTCACTTGATAGTTTCCGTTTTCATCTGCTTTCGCCGTGCCAAGTGCACCGTTTGTGCTGCTAACGACAACATTTGAATTTGCTTCTGTTGTTCCTGAAACAGCTGTATCTTTGTCACCAACTTTTCCAACAACTGGCGCATTTGGTGCTGTCAGGTCTGAAACCGTGATTGATACTTCTTCGCTCACTTTTCCTTCTGCATTTGCGACGCTAATTGTTAAAACTGTTCCTGCTTTTTGAAGTTCGATTGGAAGTGTGAAGTCTCCCGCTTCATTTGCTGTTCCTGTTGCGAGGACGTTTTCATCTTTTTTCACAGTCACTATTGCATTTGGTTCTGTTTTACCTGAAATGCTTGTTTCGTTATCTCCAAGACCTTTCACAACTGGTGCGTTTGGAGGTAACGTGACATCCGTTGTTGCCGTTGCCACATTTGAAAAACCAGCGTTTAATCCGCCTGTTACCGTTACGCGGAATTTGTAAGTCGTGTTTTCGTTTAATCCAGTCACAACTGCTGTATTTGAATCAACTGCTACAGGACTTGCTGTTGTAGCTGCCGTCCATGTTATGCCGTCCGTTGATTTTTCAATTTTTATATTGGTTGCATCAACAGCTGCTAACCAGTTAAGGGTTGCTGTATGATTCGTTTTGGTTGTTGCTTTTAATGTGTTTACACGTGTTGATAGACCTAAAACATTGAAGTAGTCTGTAGCGTACTTACCGTCAACCATCTCTTTTGGTGTGATGGTCGCATCTGGGTTGGCTTTGTATAAACTTGCAACCAGAAAATTCATATCCGTTGCATTGACAATACCATCGCGGTTCAAGTCTTCGATGTTGAAATCAGTCGGTTTTTGAACGCCGAATTTCTTCGCAACTTGTTTCACGTCTAACACGTCAATGACACCGTCTCCATTTACCTCACCGGCTGCTGCAACTGGTTGAGAACCTGGACTGTTTATTAACTCACCGATGTCTTCGCCCCACGATGTTTTCCTACCAAGCGTCCATTTCTTAATGCTCTTTAAGTGTCCAGGTGCTTCGACGACAATATCGATTGGATCTTTCGATAAAGGAATATGCTGGATATCTATAAAACCGTTTTTGGCAATCGGTGCTTGCACTTTTGTCCCGTCTGACAATTGCGCGTATGCTTTCGCTCCTAGGATGGAATAATCCATCGTAAAGTTTGCATAGAACGCTTGAAGGTGGGCAAAAGTTACCACATAAGAGCTCTTTGGTACGATTGCATATTGGTTAATTTGGTTGAATGATGGAATGACTTTCGGTTCTTCTTCACCGTATTGTGTATACGTGAATGGCACTATATTTTCTTCGATGTTCATCTTGTCATAGGTGCCGTTGATGCTGTATTTACCGTCATAATACAGTTTAAATGTCACATCAAGGAATGGCATATCACCGCTGATTCCTTTGAAATCTTCACCGCCGCTGATATGAGCGCCCGCATTCACCATGTCTTTAGTACCTGGATAGACAGGGTGATCCTTCACAGTTGGTTCATCCACACTAACTGTTAATCCGTGCTCATCCGCATAGTGCTGGAATGTTGGGTTCACTTTTACGTTTTGGAACTGGAAGAGCCAATCATAGAATCCAACATTGTAGTTTCCGGCCATCAAATCCTTTACGTTATTTAGATTTAATGTCATCGTCAACGTTTCATCTTGATAGAGTTTTTCCTTATCGTAAGTTGGTACCACATAAGGTGTGCCTTTTTTGACGAATGCATAGGAATTGGATTCATCCATCAATTCCGTATTTCTCGCCATATCCATAGGGATTAGTTTGATGGTTGCTGGACCATTCTCAATATCAGATGGTTCAATTCCGATTTTTGTATCTCCGTTTGCATCAAGTGGGAAGTCGCCGTTCGCTATAGCTTTTTGATTGAAGTAATAAAAGAGCTTATTATCAGACTGTGTGTAGCCTAAATCTGCTAATTTTGCCGTTCCTTCGTCATACACATTCGTATGAAGCCAAAACGCATGGTACGTATTTCCGTCTTGCCCCACTTCATCTGTAAAGTCCGAATCACTTAGCTCATAGACGCCAGGTTTATGGTCTTTAAACGTCAACTTCGGTAACGTGTTATCGATGATAAACTGTTGATTACCGACCTCGTATCTCACCGCATCTGCATCTGATGTACGAAGTTTGATACTATACTCACCTTCTGGCAGTTTCGCCATCGGCTGATTGATGTCTGTTTTTTCATCTTTCGCATCGCCGATAAACGGATAATACGATGGCGAGAATGCTAATTTTAGATCCGTATCAAGAGCTGCACCGTTTAAGCTAAATGGTTTTAACGAACTTGCTCCAAGTGCTTTGCCGTCTTTATCATAGATGATCGCCCACATATCTTTCATCGGGCTGTTTAATCTGAATCGCATATAGCGAGTTTGAGTTACCATCCATGGATGACTATAAAGCATCGTTGTGATTGCTGGATTCAAAATCTCGACGTCTCCGATTCCTTTTTCAACGAAGCGAGTCGCGAACGGAATGCGATAGTGTTCGTTTGGATTGTCATGGTTGACAATGTTCACATACCCTTCATATTGTCCCATCTCTGCGGAAGCAGGTATATTAACCGTTGCTGTTACATTGGTTGACCCGCCTGCAGCGACCGTCACAGATGATGTAGAAGTCGTGACGGTTACATGGTTTGCTCCTGCGTCACTTACCCATGCACTATCATTATCAACCGGTTTACTATATTCAGCCGTAATGTCGAATGTTTTCGCTTGAGTACCGCGGTTTTTAAAGACAACCGTACGATTGGCAGAGTTTGTGCTACCTTCTTTTTTGTAAACAGCACCAAACGTCAATGCGCCTTTTTCATACGTGATCGTGACAATGCCACCATTTCCATCACTCTTTAATGTGGAGTCTTGTACCTTGAATGCCATATCGTTATGAACGGCTTCTGCTACATCTACTTCACCAGCGCCTACTTCGTACACGGAATAGTCGCCATTTAGTTTGTCCGCACTATTCATCAAGGCTGCTTTGACATCAGCCGGTTTGTAATCTGGGTGTGCTTGTAAAATCAGTGCCGCAATCCCTGCTACGTGCGGAGTAGCCATGGATGTACCCGAAATACGAGCATACGCTTGTGAGTAATCAATTCCTGGTTCTGGACTGTGGATATATTCTGGATACGTCGAGTAAACCGATACCCCAGGAGCCACAACGTCCGGTTTAATGTCATAGGTTGTTGTAACTGGTCCTCTTGAACTGAAGCTAGCCAAATGGTTACCTTCAGTTATAATTGACCCGATATTCGTAAACGTAATCGAAGCTGTTTCTGCAGCTGCTTTTAAGCGTTCGCCGTCTGCTTTTGACATGCGGAATGTTGGGATAAAACTAACATCACTTGCCAAATAGTTATCAATGTCGCCGTCGATATTGTTATACATGATTGCCGCCACTGCGCCTGCTTTTTGTGCATTGACAATTTTAGAGGCAAGTGAATAGGTTCCACGTTGAATCAATGCTATTTTCCCGCGCAAATCAATCGGTTGACCATTTGCATCTTTGAAATCATCCTCGCTACCTAAGCCGACAAATACCACTGGATAGGTTTGGTTTAGAAGGGTTTCCACATGATCATTAAACCCTTTTCCAAGCAATTTAAAGTTGGTGAAGGTTTCGTTTCCAACTGTCGCCGTTGCTGTCGGAATCGATATCGGGAAGTCACTTGCACCAACCGTAATCGGAAGCGCTGCTGCTCCAGGTGTGCCAAGTGTATAGGCAAAATTACCTGCGTTTCCTGCTGCAATGACGCACGTTACACCAGCTAATGTTGCATTGTTAACCGCGATTGCTTCTGCGGATGATGGATCGTTACTCGCTGCACCAAGTGACATGTTAATGACTTTCATGCCGTCACTAACGGACTTGTCAATGGCTGCAACAATCCCGCTTGAAGCACCAGAACCGTAAGGACCTAGTACGCGGTAGACATATAAATCAACGCCAGGGGCAACCCCTTGTGCCGGATTTTCGACATTGGCTTTCGATTGTGCTGCGATTGTTCCAGATACGTGCGTACCGTGGTACGTCGGGTATTCACGGCCTGGTGTGACTGGCTTACCTGCTTTCACCCAGTCATCGTACGTTGTTTCCATCGGATCTGCGTCGTTATCGATGAAATCCCACCCCTTAACCGATTTCGGGTCAATCGTATTCGGATTCACACCTTCTTGTTTTCGGTACCCTTTATACACATCCGTTAAATCCGGATGGTTGTAATCAATTCCTGTATCTAACACGCCGACTTTCACGCCGTTTCCTTTAATGCCTTCGTTATGAAGCGCATCAATTCCCGGAAGTGGGATACTATTTTCTTTTAGTCCTTCCACGCTTTGTTGTGACACAGCCGTTGGTTTAATCGGGTCGATTGTGACCTTTTCGTCCGCAAAGACATGGCTAACAAGCTCTGAATCTAACAGTCTCTCAACCATTGTTCCTGGAAGTGTCATCGCTACCCCGTTCAACGCGTTCTGATATTCGCGCGTAATTTCGATAGCAGGTGATGTTCCAGTTTCATTTTCTGCCGTAACTACATTTGCCGTAACTGCATTTTGTGCCGTAACCCCATTGACGCTCGGTTGATGCGCAGATAATCCTTCGATAAACGAACGGAATTGTTTGTGCGTATCAGCGACGGCTTGTTTCTCTTCTGTTAGGGTTGTCTTGTCTCCAGCTAATTGCGCCTGCATCACCGCTACTTTTGCCGGTTCTTGCTTGAATTCAACAATGACGCGAACAGGTTCCGCGCTTGTTGTGTCGATTTTAGACGAAATTTCCGGACCACCTATGCTGATCTGATTCAATGCCGCAATCTGTTCTTTCGTCAACTGTGGAGCGCTCGAATCCTGATGAAGAGGATCGATAGGTATTGATGATGCCGCTAGCACGTTGTACGGAATGACAGATGACAGCAATAAAGCACTCATCGTCGTCGTTGCTAAAATGTTCTTTAACTTACGATATGCCAATTCACTTTCCCCCGTTTTTTAATATTTCGACAATTAACATTTTTCATTATATATTGAATTGTCCGTGTAGTGTATTGGGGGAATGTGAGTTGAAACCCTCAAAATTTCATGTGAAATTTTTTGCATAAAATTTCGTTAAATTTTTATAATCCTATATTTATTAGGACTTTTCATAATAATTTATATTGGGGTAATTTTCGAATTTTTTAAAAAAACTAAGGACAGGTGCATTAAAATAGCCTTTTCCATTTATTTAATTTTGAGACAAAGTTATACTTCAAGCTAGACATCTTGAGACTCTATTATTACAAAAAAAAGCTATCAAATTCCTAAAATACATAGGAAATACACGTTCCTAAAAGTCCATTTCATAATTTAAGACATACTCATGCCACCATTTTAATGCGAATGGGTGAAAATCCAAAAGTAGTTAGTGAACGGTTAGGACATGCAAGAGTCGGGATTACTCTCGATATATACTCGCATACAAATGAAGAAATGCAGAAGAATACAGCCGATCGTTTTGATGATCGATTCTGAACTTAATGAACAAAAAAGAACATAAGAGCAATCAATGGAACCCTTGGTACCGTCAAACAATTTGGTAGCCGCGTGCAGTTTCTGTGCAGTCTTTATGCAATGTATAAATATACAGGAATAAAATGGATATAACTAAAAATAAGGAAAAGGCTCAAACCCTTGATACCACCGGGTTTAAGCCTTGTCTAATTGATGACTTGTGAGGGATTCGTACCCACGCCCCTTCCCTGTCAAGAAAGGAAAACGAATCTGATTATAACAGTTTTGTTATTGATTGCCTGATTTAATAAGCTACAGTTTCCGTTTAATTAGGATAAGGCTGATTAAATTGGTGGCAGGATGTTGGATTTTACCACCACAATGCCACCAACTTACTACCAGAATGTTCCTGCATTCGATATGTGCGGAGTGTATATGGCAACATATGGGTGTTGGTGAATTACTTTGATAAATAATACTATATAAAAAAACAAGCCAGCTAATATTACACTGGCATGTCCATTATACTTGCTTTTCTTATTGTCTCATATGGAAAATAACATTTGTGTCTACAGCAATATTTTGTTCTTTTTTGAATCCAATCACTATCATAAAATACCTGTGAAATACTAATCAAAAAGAGATGTTCCAATGCGAACAATCCAGGATGGATTTTCTACTAATTTGTCTTCTTCCTTTACCCCCTTAAGTATGGCAACCCATTTGCCTTCATTTTGACCAGTTTCTACCTTTTGTTTCTGAATCTTCCCTTTTTTTTGTACATATACATAGGTCGATTTTCCAAAGCCCATGATGCTCGTTTCAGGAACTGCTAACAACTGCTTTGACTGTACTATTACATCAAGCGTGGTATTGTAGCCAGGATATAGGCCCTTTTGTGAATCTATACTTGCTTTAAAGGAATAGTATGGAATAGTTTCTTGTTGTGTTTCTTTACCCTTTTTTGCAGGTGTTTTATACGTAGGATAATCACTAACCTCCGCAATTTTCCCTTTCCATTTCTTATTTGCTATTACTTTAGAAGTTACTGTAATAGATTGGCCTGATGAAATTTTTGCTTTTTCTGCTTCTGTGAGCTTTCCTTTAATTTGGAACGGATCATTAGAAGCGATTTGCATGATTGCTAGTTGCTGATTTTCTTTTGCTCGAAAACCTTGACCTACATTTTGGTTCAGGTTTGAAATTACACCTGCAGTGTTGCTGATGACAGTTAATGTTTCGAGCTCAGCTTTTAGCTTTTCAGCCTGCAACGTATTTTTTTCTACATTGAGTTCTGCTGTACGGAGCTCAGCTTTTGCTTTATTTAGTTCAGCTTGAAGTGACTGGATCGTGATAGCTTTAGTAGCTATGTTAGCTGAATCAACTGCATCAGTTGTATCAGTTGTATCAGTTGTATCTGTTGTATTGGTTGTATTGGTTGTATTGGTTGTATCAGTTGTATTGGTTGTATTGGTTGTATTGGTTGACTCAGCTTCTCGTATATCCTGCTTTAATGAAGTGATTTGCTCTTTCATCTGAGTAACATTTGTTTCTGCTAGCTTTTTATTTACTTCTGCTTGTCCTAGCTCAGCCGCGACTGTTGAGCCTTCATAAGAAAAGAGCTTTTGTCCTTTTGTAACTGCTTCCCCTTCTTTTACAAAAATCTCCTGTATAGACCCTTTTTTTGCATTTAAATAAATCGTTTCAGCATGACTTTGTACAACACGACCTGACACTGTTTTTGTTTTAGTAAAATTTTTTTCTGTTGGATTTATTAACACTAACGGCTTAGATTTACTTTTTTTAACTTCTATTACAGCTACGCTTAACATCACAGAAATGAATAAAAGAACAAGGATCCCAAGTAAAATCCATTTCTTTTGACGCGAGGTACGTACTTGTTCATTTTCTATACCAATTCTTTTTGCTGTTTCCATAACCCTACCCCTTACTCGCTACACCGTTAAACGCGCGCTTATATTCATTTGTAATCTGAATTTCAGATTGTTTCGTCGAATGAGATGAAGCTTCAGTACTTGGCGTGTAACCAAATGTACTGATCGCATTAACGCCTGCTTTTTCTGGTACCATTTTTTGAATAAACTCTTTAAACAGTTTATGACTATTATTTACATCTTGTTTCGCTTCTTTTAACGAAAGATCATTTCCTGCTACTTGTTCTTGAAGTACTGCTATCTCTGCCGGAGATTGTTTAAATTCTACAATCACGCGAACCGGCGCAGAGTTGTTCACGTTAATTTCTGGAGATATTTTTATCTCAATACGTGACTGAAATGGTTAAGAGCCTTTGACTGCTCAGGTGTTAAATGTAATGCTTTAGATTGACTACTTGTACTGGTCCCTTGAATCGTGTTTTGGACCGAGTCTGCAGCCAAAACATTAAAAGGAACAACACTAGAGAGCAATAAACCACCTATTGTAGCATTTGTAAGAATTTTTCTAAACCTATTTTTCCCCAAAACAATTCCCCTCCCAAATGCTAAAATTCTTTTTTTTATAAATTTTTCGACAAATTACTACTTTTTATTTTACTTTAGATTTTTTCTATAGTAAATTGGGGGAATTTGATACAAAACGAATAAGAAATGAGGGAATTTATCGATTAAATATGTATAAAAATCTAACTTTTTGTCGATATACTTATGTTTTTAAGCAAAAATAACTTGGGGAAATCTAGATAATCTAAATAATGTTTTGGGGAATTAGTAATGTTATATTGATTATGAAGGTACTACAATTACATAGATTTCAGAAAAAATTAAATAACCTTAGCCCGAATACAGGGCTAAGGCTGCTTAATAAATAACTTTTTCATTAACTTCTACTTGAAAGAAGTAAGTCTAAGGGTTAATTGCCTTTCTTTAAAATAAGTTGCGAGACACACTCAACATGTCTGGACTGCTGATTATAGAAATCTAATAATTTGTAGTGATGTAGCTTTATTCACCTTATTTCATTTATTTGATCGACAGTATAAGCAGTTCAAGCAGTTTTGAAGTTTGCTAGCATCTATTTTTCTAGTACCTCATGTACCCAAAAGTATTTATAAATCAATCTTTCTTGCTTCCTAGTGTTATCTTGTAATTTGTAGTTTTAAAAATTTGGGCACCAAACAGGCACCTATTTAATCTGTATACCATTAACTTCACTATTACACATTATCTAATGAAAAAAATAGACTGTATTATTAACTTATGAATGCTTTTAGTTATCGCTGGTTAAAAACGAGATCTGTTCTACTACATTCTACAACATCTCCGATCGAGTACCGTCAACTTCATACCGCTAAATCTCCCTGTTGTTTAAAGTTACTTATAGAAGTGGTTGATTTTTCTAATATTGGCTGCCGAGTTGGCTCCCAGCAGATTTCTGCTCTTTTAGATTGGAATCGCGTATCCCCAACCATCATGTAATCAACTTTCGCCCCCTGTATCGTTGGCAATTTGGTTTGCCATAACCAAAGGATAATTCCAAGGAACAATAAGACCGACAACACCAATCGGTTCACGAATAACCATGGCTTGAATATCATCCGGAACATCATAGGTTTGACCATGAGGCTTTGTTGCCAAACCTGCATAATAGCGTAATTGATTTACTGCATCTTCCACATTATACAGTGATTCTCGCAATGTTTTCCCATTATCAAGCGTTTCTAAGTATGCAAACTCTGCTTTTCTTTCTTCTAGTTATTTGATATTTGCAGCAATCGATCCGCACGATCCCTTGCTTTGCTGTTCATCCAGCCATCATCATAAAATGCTCTGTGTGCAACCGCGATAGCGTTTTTTGCATCTTGTGCTGAACCTTCCGTAACAATCCCGATAACCTCACCATTTGCAGGATTGATGATTTCTCTCTTCTCACTAGCATCACTTTCAACCCATCTTCCATCGATATACATCTTTTGAATAATGGTATCCGGAACTAAGACTGATTTGATATCCATAATATGAGAGGTCCTTTCTTCTTATTTTCTGAAAAAGTCTATTTATCTATCTGAATGCCCTTATTTTTGCAAAAAAAAGGAAGGCTGAAAACCCTCTCTGGAGTAATATTACGATATCAACTACTACAGAGGTATTAGATTTCTACTGCCCTTGACTTTTTATAGAAACCGTGCCTGCAAATATTTGAACGTAATTTATTACATCTTTCAAATCATAATTTAATTCCCCAACTACAAATTCAGAAACCTTGTCTTAATTACTGGTTCTACAACTTTCTTACCTGGTATATGTATATAAAGTAACTAGAGAGATACTTTGTATATTTGTTGGCAATTATTTCATTCTTAAAGACAATATTTCTTTCAACACAATTAAGAGTTTATTATAATTATAGTTAGGGGTAATTTTCCAATTTATAAATCCCAAAGGAAAATTTTCCATTAAATAGTTTAGTCAAAGAAGGAGGAGCAAAACGCATGCAAGAAAATGGTAACATGGGAAAGTGCCCGTTTCACGGTAGCACTACTAGTTCAAAATCTAGTGGTACGTCAAACCGAGACTGGTGGCCAAATCAGTTGAACTTGAACATTCTCCATCAGCATGACAGAAAATCGAACCCTATGGGAGAAGACTTTGATTATGCAGAGGAATTTAAAAAGTTAGACTACGATGCGCTTAAGCATGATCTCCAAGAACTCATGACAGACAGTCAAGATTGGTGGCCTGCTGACTATGGACATTATGGACCGTTTTTTATCCGAATGGCTTGGCACGCTGCAGGTACATATCGGACAGGCGATGGCCGCGGTGGTGCTGGAACGGGTAACCAACGTTTTGCTCCCCTTAACAGCTGGCCGGACAACGGTAACCTTGATAAAGCCCGGCGTCTGCTATGGCCGATTAAGCAAAAGTATGGCAACAAGATCTCTTGGGCTGACTTGCTTGTTTTAACAGGTAATGTAGCGATTGAATCCATGGGTGGCAAGACATTTGGATTTGGAGCAGGACGGCCTGACATTTGGCATCCAGAAGAAGATACCTATTGGGGTACAGAAACAGAATGGCTGGGTGATAATCGTTACTCAGGCGATCGAGATCTAGAAAATCCACTGGCTGCCGTACAAATGGGGCTTATCTATGTGAACCCTGAGGGTCCAAATGGCAAACCAGATCCCCTTGCAAGTGCTCGTGACATTCGTGAAACCTTCGCACGTATGGGAATGAACGATGAAGAAACAGTGTCTTTAATAGCGGGCGGCCATACTTTCGGTAAGGCGCACGGTGCAGGAGATGCTGCCCTTGTTGGTCCGGAGCCGGAAGCTGCTCCGATTGAAGCGCAAGGCTTAGGCTGGCTAAGCACATACGGCAAGGGTTTTGGCCACGATACCATTACCAGCGGTATTGAAGGGGCTTGGACTGCTAATCCGACACAGTGGGATAATGGTTACTTTGATCTATTGTTCGGCTATGAATGGTGGCTTACAAAGAGTCCTGCAGGTGCATGGCAGTGGCTTGTGGTAGACCCTGCTGAGGAACATCTTGCACCAGACGCAGAAGATCCATCCCTTAAAGTACCTACGATGATGACCACCGCTGATATGGCATTGCGTCATGATCCGATATACGAAAAGATTGCCCGACGATTCCATGAGAATCCGGAAGAATTTGCCGAAGTCTTTGCCCGTGCCTGGTTCAAACTAACTCACCGTGACATGGGTCCTAAAGCAAGATATCTTGGCCCTGAGGTTCCTGAAGAAGATTTGGTCTGGCAAGATCCTGTACCGACTGTTGATTATGAATTAACAGATTCAGAAGTGGCGGAGCTAAAAGAAAAAATCCTGAACGCAGGACTTACTGTAAGCGAGCTTGTCACAACTGCTTGGGCATCCGCCAGTACCTTCCGCGGCTCAGATAAGCGCGGCGGCGCTAATGGTGCCCGCATCCGTCTTGCTCCACAGAAGGATTGGGAAGTGAATCAGCCGGAGCTGCTTGCAAAAGTCCTCCATGTACTCGAAGACATTCAAAGTACATTAGATAAAAAAGTCAGCCTTGCCGATTTGATTGTCCTAGGTGGCAGTGCTGCGGTAGAAAAGGCAGCACGTAATGCAGGCTTTGACGTAACGGTTCCGTTTGCTCCTGGACGCGGCGATGCGACGCAAGAACAAACAGATGCGGAAAGCTTTGCCGTGCTGGAGCCTGTTGCTGATGGGTTCCGCAACTATCAGAAGCAGCAGTTCAGTGTAAGTCCAGAGGAGCTCCTGATAGATAAGGCACAACTCTTAAACCTTACTGCGCCAGAAATGACTGTACTTATTGGCGGTATGCGTGTTCTAGGTACTAACTACCGGGGCACAAAACACGGAGTTTACACGGATCGTGTTGGCACACTCACTAACGACTTCTTTGTTCACTTGCTGGATATGGGAGTAGCTTGGACTCCTGTAGATGGAGGCGTATATGAAGGACGTGACCGCAAAACAGTTGAAGTAGTGCGGACAGCAACAAGAGTGGACCTCGTGTTCGGTTCCAACTCTGTTCTCCGGGCCATCGCAGAAGTGTATGCACAAAACGATAACAAAGAGAAGTTTGTGCGCGACTTTATCGCAGCTTGGGTCAAAGTAATGAATGCCGACCGCTTCGACTTGAAGTTGAAAAAGGCTGTATTAACGGGGAAATAAAGTAATAAAGCAAGAGCTTGTATAATAACAAAGCACTTTAAGGAGAGTGGTTTTTCACTCTCCTTTTATAATGGATCGGGTTTCTTCTATTTTATTCGTTTAATTCTGGTTTCCTTTTTGGCTTTGATGAGTTTTCGCTTTTTGACCATTTTCCTTCTTTCTATTTCTTTGGAACAAACTTCACTCCATGAAATTAATTCTTCATCAGACATTGTTGGTATTCTTTCAATTATTTCATTTAATGATTCCCATTTAATCATGTTCAAAACCCTTTCATATGATTATGAAGATAGTCTTGACAGTTTGTAATTCTGTTTATACTATTTTTTCTTTTTCTTTCCTAGTCAGGCTTCTCTAAAATCCATATTGTGCCTACCAAATTGGCTGTATCCATACTGTTCAAGGACTCGAAATGGATTATGTAAAGGTTCTTATCGGACCTGAAATTGCAAAACAGTGGCACCCTACAAAGAACATTGGCTTAAATCCTTCCAATATCTCACCAGGATCGGGAAATCGCGTATGGTGGTTATGCCGATTTTGCGGCCCAAAACTAAACTAATCCTGTTTTCGAAATTAACGCTCTTTTCTAACATAAACCTCCGCATCGAATAGATTTCAATCTTTAACCGTAAGGCGCTCTCTTCTATTTCCTGATACCCTTTCCCCGTATGAAAATGAGCGAGAAAATGAAGGTCTGCCGAAACATCTTCAATATCGATCTCCTCTCGAAAACGCTGTTGAAGCTCCGCGATTAACAATTTTCTTCGTTTATCATACTGATGGTTCATCCGTTTTACGTGTCTTGCATATTCACCGCTTTCAATGAAAAACTGCAATGTAAATAACATAAGAGAGTTACTGTATTGGATGAAGTTAGAATAATGCTCCCTGTGCGCTTATAGTTGGCGGCTGGCTGCTTTTAACAGAAAGGCATCATGGTCTTGGCGTGCTCTTTGATTCTTTTGGTGCTTCAGGCAGTGATAGCTATTTTATTGCATTTGCAGCAGCTTCATTAATTGGAATTTTTCAATATTATGGGTTCGAAGCTTGTGGTGATGTAGCTGAAGAAGTACCGAATCCAGGTGTTCTTATCCCGAAGGCAATGCGTCGGACAATTTACATTGGCGGTGCTGCAGCAACTTTTGTTTGCGTTGCTTTAATCCTTGCCATTGCTGATATCCCAGCAGTTATCGCTGGTGAGGATGTAACACCTGTTGATACTATACTAAACGATGCATTTGGCCCTATTGGAGCATAGATTGTACTGGGTATTGTGGTGATTTCTTTCCTTTCATGTGCAATGAGTTTACAGGCGGCAGCAAGCAGACTTACCTATTCGTATGGACGTGATGACATGATTGTAGGAAGCAAATTGTTAAAGAAGTTTTCGGCTGCTCGTCACATCCCGCCATTTGCCCTTCTTCTTGCGGCTTTTGCTCCTGCTATCATTGTGCTTGGATCAAAGGTTTCTACAGATGCGATCACAAAGATAGTCAGTTTTGCGGCATTTGGCATTTATCTTGGCTTCCAAATGGTTGTCCTTGCTTCGCTTCGAGCTAGACTTAAAGGATGGAAGCCAAGTGGAAAGTATCAATTAGGCACGTGGGGACTCCCTATCAATATCGGTGCACTTGTTTACGGAATAATCGCAATGATAAACATGTGCTGGCCAAGAACGCCAGATGTACCATGGTATGATAACTATATCGTGCTCATTTCAGGAGTGGTAGTTGTTGGATCTGGTTTATTGTATATGATGATTCATCGAAGCTACGGACATAGCGATATGCCGTATGATGACGCAATACCGAAAAAATATATCTCGAAGCAAAACGAGCCCAAAGACATATCAATGTAGGATTAATGCCGACAGTAGACTACTCCGATTTTCGAACTGGTCTACTGTCTAAAAAGATCCTTTCCCCCTGTTAGTGTACTGCTTATCTATTTAATAATTTCACTTTTGAAGGTTTTTTTCCTGTCTTCTTTTAGTGGACGCGGCCGCAACCCATACAGCTCTTTTGCCCGCTTAAACCGTTCTGCCATAAATAAAAAGCCTCCTTCACTTCATCGGGTTTTCCTAACATAGCAAAAGAGGCTCCCCAGTCTGTTTGACATCACCCTACACCGTCTATCTGTAAAAACACTTATTCAATCCAATTTATCCCAAACGGTCAAAAACATTGGTGTGTCAAAGTTTTTGGCGGGACTGTCTGGAAATCGAACCCACCTGACCTGACACGCGGGTCTTAAGGAGTTTGACGTTTGCTAGCACCTGTGTTTCTAGTATCTTGATATACCCTCAAATCTTGATAAAACAAGGTTTCTATTTCCTTGTGTTTTCTAGTGATTTGTAATTTTAAAAATGGCACCAAGCATGGCACCACTTAGACCTTAATTTATAACTTGAATTCCGCAAATTAGATTAATTTCACTCCATGGCGCTCAAATGCTGCCGCTTCTAGAACGGACATACCTTGTTCCTCGGCAGCCTTAGCCACTTTATCCGAAACTTGTGGTGCAAGATTCGCAGGAGCAGCATAGGACATTTCCCTTGCACGTGCAGAGTTTCTGCGTTGGAACGGTCCCCAAATGGCAAAGGTTTTGCCTGGGCTTTGAATATTGACAAACAGTGTGTTTCCGTCAGACGAGAAGGTAGGGCCTGCCAATTCAGAACCACTTAGACGGTTGGCGGCAAAAGGATAGACTTTGCCTTCAGGGGTAATTCCCATAATCCGATCTTGGCCTGAACCATCTTCTGCATACCAAAGGTCACCCCATGGGGTCATGCAGATATTATCTGGATATTCCATTTCTCGTGCATCATTTCCTTCATAGAAAAGTTCCAATGTATTAGTGTGAGGAATATAACGGTATACGCGTCCAAGTTTTTTATCACCGGCAGAGGTGTCGTCAAACCAGAAAACACCCTCTTGGAAGAACGCTCCTTCTAGTCTACTGAACTCAATGCAGCCTTGTGCCTTTGCATCTTCGCGGCACAGATGAGGATCTAGTTCCTTCCAAACAATCTTAAATGTTTGTCCTGTTTTAAATGTACTTGCTGATGGATCAGTTACCGCTTCAATCGCTGCCGCATAAAGCTTACCGCCTTTTTGTAACGCACCTAGTTTTTGGCTTAATTCATTTGGGATAAAACGGTAAAGGTAACTTGGGCTTGCATCCTCAGTTAAGTATACATATCCTGTCGCTGGGTCAATCGCACAGGCTTCGTGGGAAAAGCGGCCCATTTCCTTGATTGGAGATCTGGACATTTCGTTCTCCGGCTGTTCCGGATCTACTTCGAATACATAACCGTGTGTTGCGGAACGTGTTTCTTCACAAGTTAACCAAGTACCCCACGGTGTCGCTCCACCGGCACAATTTCGGATTGTACCTGAAGAGGTTACATATTCTTTGATAACTTCTCGATTTGGTCCTACAACTAGTCCCGTTGTACCCCCTTTAGCTGCTGCATCATAAGGGTTCCTTCCAAATGCTGCGCCTGCCCCTAATTCATGGTTACGAACAAGAATTGTCGTATTGTTAGGTCCCTCGAAAGCTACCATCCCATCAAAGGCTCCCGGGATTTTTGCCCGGTTTGACATTAAACCGCCCTCTTCAGAGATAATTTTGTAGTGAAAACCTTCTGGAAGATCGAGAATTCCATTTGGATCCGGAACCAAAGGACCATAACCGCCATAACCGCTGGTAGGATTATTAGTCTTATCCGCAAATGCTTTCGAACCGAGTGCTAACACACCAGTTGATCCAAGAGTAAGAGCAAGTGTACCCATTCCTCCTGCTTTTAAAAAGTCTCTTCTGTTCAAGCCATTTTTAGAAGTTTCATTATTCATAGACTATCTCTCCTCATTAAGTATATTTTAGATCTAATAATAGATTAATTAGGAAGTTTTAAGAGAAGAAAGTATTTGTGTAAATATTCAGTAAACTATTAATAAAAAATTGTAAATAGTAGTGAAAATGATTATACATAAAGAGATTGTTTCTGATGAGGTAAAAGACATTTCATCCGGCAAAGCCATATCGATTATGCATTTTCCAACCTCATTGCCTTAATGTTTCAAAACTATATTGCATTGACCGATTTTTCCGTTCGAAGTAAATTTCCTTTTCTCATCAATGGTACCGAAGGAAGAATCCGATAATTCACATGTTAAGCCTGATGTCGGCAATGCAGCTGAAGCCATGGATTTGTCCCTTCCCTTCGCGGTAAATGATATGGCTGAGCCAGGAGTAAAGGATTGATCATACGGTTCAATATAGCAGAAGCAGAAGCAAAAACATGATCAGTTGGCTCTTCAGATTACAATCAGCCAAGATTTCGCAAGACTTCGTTCCGAATGGTTGCTTTTTTTTGTACTCTTTTCATTACCTTGTCCACGTTTAAACTTACGAATAACTTTTTGCATAAAAAATAGTCCCCTGTGAATATTCAAAGGCGACTAAATGTAAATGTTATGTACAGTTTCATTAAACCCTGCTACAGTTTGGTAAGAAATCACTATTTAGACTGGAGAGAAGATATTTTTATTGAAAACGCTGAAAGAATTTACAACGAAATTAAAAAAAGAAAAGGACTTGGTAATATCTGGGCCTTTATCGATGTTCTGTAAAGGAATCGAACCAGTGACCTCAACCCTGTCAATTTCTAAACTGTCTGTTATACAGTATTAAGCACCTGCACCTATTAGACTAGTCTTTAGATGATTATTGGTCTTATACGCATTGGCCACAAAGGAAGTTGTTTCTTTTTTGTAATGTGCTTAAGATATAAAACGCTATTCTTTCCAATTATTTTAGAAGGAATAGCGTCTTTTTCGTTTTAGAAAGGTAACTGTGTCTTACTTAAATCGGCAGGAGTCATACACATAAGAATTAATAGAGAATTTAAATGCTAGGCTGAGATTTGCAATTCTTTTATAATATCGACAAATATCGGGTGGTGACAGGCACCGAAATTAATCAGTTAATCCATTCAATGAAAGGGAATGTGGAAATCGAAAGTGAACGTGGGAAAGGAACAAAGTTTACCATTCGCTTTCCTGCCCTTGTAGTTGATGGTTGAATAATGTACTTAAAATGATGGCATTTATTAAAATATCATTCAATTAAAAAAGTGACATGACCAGTCCAAAAAGGTTACTGGAGCCTTGTCACTTTTTCACGTCATGAATCATATTACATCTGCTTACTTCATTCAATAATCGCAAAAACTTTCACAGCATCTTGTTACTTTACAAATTTTCTTTCTATTCCACTAAAAAAGCATTGAATAGAAGTTCAAAGGAGAAAGAGATGGAGATAATCGACTGTTTAATTCATATTACCATTTAGTTTCCCCATCTGGATTAATAGCAAAAAATTTTCCACGAGCTTATGCTGGTGGTTTTTTTACATTATAATTTCCTTTCCTTTTCCATGATAAAAATGTGGCATGGCTTTAAAAGGTCATACAATTGAAAAGCCTTAATCCTAGAATAATGAATTGGTTCCTTTTTCCTATTTTTATTCCTTATATAAAAATTAATAACCTTATTTATCACGAAATACTAATTTTCCCCCAAGTCAAATATCGGCATTCTTCAAATAGCTACAATTAATCCAGTGATACTATTTTCTTTTTTTGTTTTTTTTACAAAAGGTAACAATAAAAATATTTTTATTGTAAGTGCGTGTAGAAAAATATGGAAGAGTTTGGACTATTTTTCCCCCAATACAATTCAAAATCATAATTACATATAATACTAATCGGGCCATTATTCTGAAAATTTTGTATAATCTTTGGTTTTAATTCATTCAAAATATCAGGCTTAATAGGGGCTGTTGAAAGATCATTCCGTGTATTAAATGTGAAGTAACGTATTCAAACACGAAAGCATCACATTTTTACAAATATATTTAGATTCCATATTTAGTTTGAAGAGGAGAGGTTCGATGAAGAAAAGTAGAAACAAAAAAATCATTAAAGTCATGGCAGCTGGGGTGTTAACCACAAGCCTAATTTCAACTTGTTTAATCCCTGGGCAAAAATCTTTTGCGGTGACAGATACAACCAACTCAAGTATTAAGGATATTGACAGTTACATAAAAAATATATCCGACGCTGACAGAGAAAGAATTCATAGTATGCAGGAGATCAACTTTGAAAAGCTAAAAATCTCATCTGATGTGAATTTGAAGGTTGATACCCCTTTAAATGTCATTGTCCAGTTTAAACAGGATCCAGCAGAGGTTGATTATAAGAAAAAGCAAGCAAATGGCGTCAAAGCCTCACTTGATGATTCAATGAAAATGGTCGATGAATCTCATAAAAAATTTAAGGAACAGTTCAATGGAAATCAAAATTTCAATAAATCCATTGAAATTAATAGAGAATTCAAACATGCATTCAATGGGGTAGCAATGTCACTACCTGCCAATCAGGTACAAGAATTACTACGTATGGATACCGTTCAAGCCGTTTTTGAAAATAAAGAAGTTTCCATTGATCCAAACGCTGAACCAGAAGTCGAATCAACAAACAACAGCTCAACCTTAACACAGGATAACCTAGAACAAATAGGTGCAAACAAATTACACAAAGAAGGAATAACTGGGAAGGGTATCAAGGTTGGTGTCCTTGATACAGGAATCGATTATACCCACCCTGACCTAAAGGATGTTTACAAGGGGGGATATGATTTATTTAATAACGATCCAGACCCAATGGAAACAACCTATCAAGATTATACGAAATCAGGACAGCCTCAATTTAATCCACTTTCAGGGGCTTCATACTGGACAGATCACGGAACACACGTATCGGGAATTATAGCTGGTACTGGGAAAAATAATTCTGACTTCGCTATAACGGGTGTTGCTCCGAATGTAGAACTTTATGGATATAAGGTTTTAGGACAATATGGTAGTGGCCTATCTGCAACAATAATAGCAGGGATAGATCGCGCTGTACAAGATAAGATGGACGTTATTAATTTATCATTGGGAACAGATATTACCGACCCGCTTAATCCGATGTCAGTTGCCATCAATAATGCAACTTTGGCTGGAACAGTTTGTGTTATTGCAGCCGGGAATTACGGAGCTCCGTATACTATCGGAAATCCAGCTGCATCACCACTTGGTATTTCAGTCGGTGCTAGCAGTTCTCCTGTTACTGCGGAGACGAGTAATGGAGTTATCAGTTCAAATAATGAAACGATGAATTTAAACAATATGAGAATGATGGCCCTAGATTATTATACTAACCTTAATTCGCTAAAAGGAATGACTCTTCCGATCGTTAATGTGGGTATAGGAGATATTCCTAGCTATATTGGTAAAGATGTTAAAGACAAAGTGGTACTTATTGAACGTGGTATTGCAACATTAAATGCGAAAATTAAGCTAGCAAAGGAAAACGGTGCAAAAGCGGTTATTCTGTACAATAATGTTCCTAACGAAGACTATATCCCTTACTATTTTGGCTATTCCTTTGACTTCTGCCCTACCTTCAACATTTTAAATGAACAAGGCACTAAAATTGTCAATATGTTAAAAAATGGTCCAGTAAACCTAACCATTAATGATTTTGGTAAAATGACGATGGAAGGGGATAAACTCGCAGACTTTAGCTCAAGGGGGCCGGGAAGAAGAGATTATGATATTAAGCCTGAAGTCACGGCTCCAGGTGTAGGAGTGTTTTCTTCCATACCAGCTTATGCCAATGGATATGGCCATAGGGATGACTACCAGCATGCCTATGCAAGATTTTCTGGTACATCAATGGCTGCTCCTAACGTAGCAGGCTCTGCTGCCTTGATTTTGCAAAGCCATCCTGAATACACACCTGAGGATGTTAAACTAGCTCTGATGAATACCGCTGATAACTTAAATGGTTCCTATAGTGTATTTGAACAAGGATCTGGAAGAATAGACACGTACGAAGCTGTCCATTCGTCTATTAAAGTAAGTGTGAAGGATGAAATATCAACTTTACAAGATGGCCAACACGTAAATCTACCACAAACAGCAGGTGACATTGCTTATGGCCCTATTCCTGAATCTAAAAAAGATAATAAAATTAGAAGAACAATTGATATAACAAATAGCTCTAATGCAGAAAAAGTATTTGACGTAAAGGTCGCATTTAATCCAGGTGGCTCAATGTCACAAGATGCTTTAAAAAATGGTGTGAATTTGGATATTGCTTCTGAAGTATCGGTAAATCCTAATTCAACTTCTTCCATTAAAACGAATCTACTAATACCAAAAGACTCTGAGCTTGGTTTATACGAAGGATATATTTACTTTACGAATCAAAACGATAGCAACGAAGTTTATCAAATTCCATTTGGATTTAAGAAGTTACACGAAGGAATAAGTGAATTGGAAGTACCATTTAAATCCTTTACGACTAGAAGAGATATGAATACTAACTACATGGGATATACTCCAATTGGATTTAGTTTTTCAAGTCGAATGAATGATGTTGATATTGTTTTAAAAAATGCAGATACAGGGGAAGCACTTGGGATCATTGATTCCTACCATGGTGGGTATTTTAATGAAGATACGTTTTGGGGAGTAGAAGGTGGATTTGTTGGACTGTATTTCCCATTCACTTCAAATAAGGATCAACCAGTAAGTTTAACAAAGAAACTTGCTTCACCTGGTAGATATGAAATTGAACTAGTGGCACAAAACGAAGATGGAGCTGTATTTAAAAAGTCAGAGAAAGTCTTTATTGAAAATACACTTCCAACAATTAAAATGAATATGCCTGGTGGAGTATATGAAGTGGATGATACTGGTCTAAAAATTAGCGGAAACATTCATGATGATAATGTTGATGTCATGAATACTTACGGAATGAATTTTGACCAATCCTCTAACATGATTAATGTATTAACTACTTTCCAGAGTGGAAGCACTCCACTTACTATCGACAAAAATGGTAATTTTGAATACAAAAAAACCATTACACAGGGTAATAATACAACTTTCACACTTCAAGCGTTTGATAATGCTATGAACAGCATTCAGGATCATCCTGATTTTACTTACTCATTGATTAAAAAGGGTACTCCTTACGTAAAATTAATATCTGACAAAAACAATGCAAAATACGGTGATACTTTTAAGGTAACGTTAAGTGAGCACAATATTAAAGATTTCATGGGTGGAGAATATACTCTCTCATATAACAATCAAGTCTTTGAACTTCAAGGTGTTGAATTAAACAGCCAAATTGTAAACGCTGCCCAAGCGAAGGGACTTTCTACTAGCTTTACAAAGGTAGAAACAACTTCCGGTACGACGAACAGTATTAAATTAATTCCACAATTAACAGGAACCACTACTTCTGGAATCAATGAAAATATGGGAGTAATGAACCTTACATTTAAGGTAAAAGACACTCCAAGTGTTTACACAAAATGGATTCAACAACTTAACATCACGTCTGCAAAAGCATATGTATTAAATCAATCGCCTTTGTTCATTAACAAATTTGGTCGAGGAATCAATATACTACCAACAACTTCAGTTCTTGAAGGTGGCTTCTTGTGTGATGGCTATATCGCTCCTGGTACGTTATGGCATGATTATAGTAAGGACTATTCAAAGGTTGGGGCAGAGGTGTATATGATCGGCCAGGATGGAAAACGATATGATGCGACAATCAACAGTTCTGCAAGATTCTCTTTTAAGAATCTTCCTTTAATCAATCAATCCTATGAACTCGTTGTAAAGGTTCCTGGACACTTTGAAAGACATACAAAGGTAGATGAATTAGTAGACCTATACGAAGGACAGGAAGTTGGAAAACTAAAGTATATCTTCTATGGAACAATGAGAGCCGGAGACGTTAATAATGATAATGTAATCGATATTCTTGATGCTGCCTATATTTCCGAAAAGCTTAATACAAACGATCGAAATGCAGATATCAATTATGATGGTGTAGTAGATGTGAAAGATATGGAGTATGTAAAGGAATACTACTTATTGTTAAATCCAGACGTTACTGTTCATAAACAACCATTAACAACATATAAAGGTAAGGTACTCGAAGATTACCTTAAACCTTTAGGAATAAACTAATAATAGATTTGGGTTTTCATTTGCCACCAGCTTATGTTGGTGGTTATTTTTTTTAAAAATCCAATCAAACTTTATCGTTTTAAACTTAAGTTAGTGTCAAGACAGTCAATTAAACTTTTGCAGTACTTCTCCCGCCTCTGTTCTACTGTTCCTTTGTAATAGTCTAATAGACAGTCTTTATTCATAAAGCACAAAGGTACCGCGTTTGAATACTTAAATAAATCCTCTCCCGCCAGATCTGAAATGGTTCTCGCCAGTCGAATGATTTTGATTTTAACTCGGTTACTCCAGCGACAACCAACCACCCTCACAATATTCAGTTGCAACTCCATACAATCACTTTCTATCTATCTAAAAACCTATCAATCTTCGACAAATATCGGGCGGTGACAGGCACCGGATGTTCATCCTCCCCCAAATATGGAAATAACTCAGATTGAAATGGCTCACTTTTGAAGTGATCACTGTGGCTCAAATTAATATTGACAAATACATTATTCACATAACACAAGGAAATTTTTAGAACATTTTAAATTCTACTCGCGAATGCTGACTCATCACCTCTTAATAATTAATATAAAAAGGATTGAACCCTTAATTTAAATTACAAAATAAAGCACCATCTTTACCTGTTATAAAAGGTGGTGTTCCAATCAATCATAAACCCCACTTTAGAGCCAATATATTTCCCCTTCCAGTAATTTAATCTCGGAAATATTGGGACCATGTTTTTATGGTTTCCTTCCGATAACTCCACACTTTTACCATTCCGCCCGTATAATAGGTTAAGTTAATCTTTGATAATTTAGGAAAAATTTGAGGATGATTCCTTGTTGCCGTAAAAAAAACACCAGCAAAAGCTGGTGCTAAATTATTACCAAATCTTCATATTAATTTTTTAGCTGTTTTTGGCTGCAATCAAATTGGATTGGATCAGTTTTGGGATTTAATATTATTTGTGCATCTGCATTCAAAACTGTTTTAGCTTTTTCACTGCTATAACTGATTAATGCTTTATTATTAAGTCGGTCTAAAAAGTCCTGTATATGCTTAGCTGCATGATCAGGCTCCCCAATATCTAGCTGATGCTGGGCCTGATCAAGATCATTTGTAAGCTGTGGTATTATCGGTCCAGAGAGTTCACCTGAATTAATAAAGCGGCTTACCAACTCCATCATTGAGTTAATACTAGTTGTGACATTATAGCTAAGCGACGTTTCTAGTTGGTTGCCAGCTTCATCCTCTAGTGTAACTAAAGCTGTAAAACGTCCTAGTTTCCCTGCCAAGTCAATATCTACGCTCTGCTGTGTTTTAGTATCAATAACATAGACCTCGCCGTCTATATTAATTTTTGCTGAAGTAATTCCTGATAAATCATCTGCAACTTTAAAGGTAAGTGGTAAATAGTCATCGAAGGATGCTCCATCATTTAAGTTATTACCATTTACAGTAAGATTAAAATGCGGCATTGTTTTATCAATTTTTATAATCTGCTGTTTTGTCTCTTCTAAATTACCTGCTATGTCCATCGAGCGAAATTCCAGCGTATAAACTCCCTCTTGATTAATGTCAACTGGATGATTATAAGGAATCCAATCTCTGCTATCGCCTATTCTGTATTCTGTACCTTTAAGCCCGCTCAAATTATCATTTGAACTTAAAGTAACAGTTACATTCGAATTAGACCAGTCATTCGACCCCGTTCCACTTACCTTTGCGATAGAAACAGGTGCAGTATAATCTACTACGATTGGGATGTTATTTGATTCTATTATTGTGCCATATAGATTAACTATCGCAGTAATAACTGCATTTCCTTCTTTATTAGGTGTTATTACCCCGTTGTCATCTAAAGATGCTACTTCTGAATTACTGCTTGTATACTGTACGTCAGCTTTTGTTAAATCCGCATCTAAACCACTGTCAAGCTTTCCTGATATGATAATCGTTCCTTTGTTTGTCTTGCTTAGCACTGTTTTATCAGCAGCAATGGTTACATCCTTCAACTTATCAACTGTAAAATTAACATTGTATGTCTTTGTTGTAGTACCATCCTCAGCAGTTACCTTTATATTTGTTTTACCAGGTAGTTTTGTTGCAGCTGTTACTACTGCACTAGCATTACTATCTGATGTAGTTGTGGCTACTGTCGGAACTTCAGTTGTTCCTGCCGGTAACATTACATTGTAATCAGTTGTTTCTGCTGCAAATTCATTTAAAGGTGTACCATTTAAATTAATAGAACTTAAAGTTGCAATTGGTGATTTACTCAATCCTACAATTTCACTGGCACTCAAGGCTCTATCGACTATCGTTAGTTGGTCGACGCTGCCTGCAAAGAATGAAGTTTTTGCACCCGTTCCTGGTTGTATTTCAACTCCCACATATGACATCGGACAATTCATTTTATCTGGAAGCGTTTGCGAAAGTACACCATTTACATAAAGTGATGTCCCTGCACTGGAGCCAACAAATGTTAGATGCACCCATGTGTTTGTCGTAGGAAGCTTATAATTGAAGGCACTGTCTTTTACTCCAAATACGGAAAAGCCAACTTTCCCTGTATTCTTCCATTGGTTAGCCTTAATACTAGATGTCGAGCCACTAATTAGTGCCTCTGCCGTTTTGCTTATATTAGATTTTCCGTAAACCCACATACCCAATGTCCAGTCTCCAGTTAACTCTGTACCTCCCAAACTTATATATTGAGAAGTCCCATTAAGACTAACAGCACTTCCAAATTTACCTGGTGTCCATGTTGGAAGAGATGTTGTGGTACTTAATAATGTGGCATTATATCTACCTGAGCTATCGGCTGCTGTAGTTCCTGTACCTTCATCCATGGTCCAGTTTGAGTTAATTGGCAGTGCTGGCGGAGAAAAAGCAATTGGATCTGCGAAATACTTGATTCCCTTATTTTCTAAATTTGAAGCATGGTTATAAAGTCTAGTCTTAAAATCGGTCCAGTTTCTAATATTCTTAGGTGTCCAGCCAACCTCTGCATTAGCTATTAATCGTGGATATATCATGTAATCCAAATTATCCTGAGTAACAACCGTTTCTGTCCAAAGTGTGCTTTCTATTCCATAAATAGAAGCTGCAGGAGCAAAATCTGTTGGATCCCAAGTGTAGGCTTTGTTTGTATTTATTAATCCTCTCCAACTTAATCCTAAAGGAGAATTAGCGTAGTATTTTTGATCTATATAAGCATTTGCTGGAGATAATATCATCTTCATTCCTTTTGATATGGCTGAAGTCCCAGTAGTTGGAGTACAATGCCAGTTTTGAAGAATGGAATCATTCGATGTTATACCTGTTGAAGTATCATATGGGTCCCATCCTACTACCTTCTTACCATAACTATTTACAATACTTGCGACTCTTCCTATAAAATAATCGTAATCTGCTGCAGAAGTTGCAAAAGATTCATCCCCTCCAATATGAATATACGGTGAAGGTGAAATAGCAGCAAGTTCTCTTATTACGTCATCAACAAAAGCATAAGATGTTTCAGATCGAGCCATAAGTGTACTATAACCAACAGCTGTATCATACCTAGGTTGCGCTCTGACTCCAGTAGGATTTAATTCTGGAATAGATGCTAAGGCTGCATTCGTATGTCCAGGCATATCAATTTCAGGAATAACCTCGACATATCTAGCATTTGCATAGCTAATGATATCCTTAAATTGTTCCTGTGTATAATATCCTCCCGGATCACGATTAACTGCAGATATGCTTCCATATGTTATGAGGTCTGGTCTGGATTTAATTTCTATTCGCCATCCCTGATCATCGGACAAGTGTAAATGGAGTTTATTAATCTTATATTGTGATGCAAGATCAATCTGACGCTTAACTTGATCTACTGTGAAAAAGTGCCTGGCTACATCCAGCATTAGCCCTCGATAACTATAGGAAGGCTTGTCATTAATCGTTGAACAAGGTATTACCCATGGTACTCCTGTAACAACTGAACTCTTTACAATTTCTGCTGGAAAGAGCTGTATTAATGTTTGTGTACCTCTGAAAATACCTTCAGGTTTATACGCAGTAATTGTAACTTTATCAGTTTCTGTAACTAAACTATAACCTTCATTTCCTTGCTCAGAAGTTCCTCCAATTGTAGTAAAATATATACTTCCTGCTTGAGGCGTATTTGATTTTGTAACCTTGATATTAAACCCAGTGGAAATATTTAGCTTTGCTACAAGTAATTGAGCAATGTTATAAATTTCATCTGTTTCTTCTTGAGAATTACCAGCTACGTATATCGAAGTGCTTGGAGTTAAAGCAAATTGACCAGTGCCAGCTATATAACTTACAGGTTTTGGTAATAACGAAGGGATATTTGGAGCAGCATTAGCATTATTAGGTATTATTATCACGAAATTAAGTAAATTAAGGAGTAAAATAAATACTATTGTCACAGGAAACGTTTTATTTTTAATTAATTTTTTCAATCTATATTCTCCTTTTTTTTTGATATGGAATTGTAATTTTGGTTCTTAACTTACTGTCCTAGTGTTCATTTCTGTAGAATTTGTCACCGCGAAGGTTTTGTTCACAACATCTCTTATTCCCCATTAACTTAACTACTAGCTAAATACGATTCTAAGGGATGTTTCTGCTTAGTCACAATTTAATAGGATCTTCAAACCCTGCGCCTAGTATTTATTCTAGAATGCATCTGCCGTTATGAAGCTGCTTTCATGAAAAAAAGATGTGAAAAAAGGAATATATATAAATTAAAAATTCTATTTTCACATAAAATTCCAATATTCCCCCAAATCGGGTGATGATAATTTACAAATAGCGACTCTGAATGGAATAAAAATATTTTCTTTTTCAATCTTATTTTACAAAATGTATCAAAAACATAAGTTTATTAGCATGTGTATGTTAAAAAATATCAATAAACTTCATGTGAAATTCCCCCAATTTACTCAAAGACATTACCTACTTATAATTTGGAATAGTGGTTCGTTCCAATAATTACAATTTTCAAATATATTAAACTACTAACTACATATGTAAAGGAGAAATATGATGTGAAAAAGTAGAACAAAAAATGATTAATGACCTCAACGGCTGTAACAAGAATATTATTCTATATAAAGAATGTTTTTGTTCTAATACAGATTTCTGAATGTTACTTTTTAGAAATCCTCAATTATTATTTCTCTGTTTGACAGATGTAAAAAGGAGCTGGGTTAAGGTGAAAATTAAAAAAATCCTGAACAACAATGCCGTTGTGGTGACAGATAACCATAAAGAAAAGATTGCTATTGGTAAGGGAATCGCTTTTCAAAAAAAGAAAAATGACATTATTAATCCAAGCAAAATTGAAAAGCTATTTGTCATGAAAGAAAATGAAAAGTTCCAACAGTTGCTCCTCCAAATTCCCCAAGAACATTTTGATATCTCAGAGGAGATTATTACTTATGCTGAAGAATACCTCGGCGCCAAATTAAATGACCATATTCATATCGGACTGACAGACCATTTATCCTTTGCCATTGAACGAGTAAGGGACGGAATCAATCTTAATAACAAGCTTTTTCATGAAATAAAGATACTCTATAAAAAAGAATTTGATATCGGAATGTGGGCAATCCGCCATATTAAAAAGAGAATAAATCTGGAGATGCATGTTGACGAAGCAGCCTATATTGCTCTTCATATTCACACAGCTAAGATACAGGGTGGTGACATGAAGCAAACTCTTAGACAAACAGCCATTATCAGTAACATGATACAGATAATCAAGGAATTCTTAAAGATTGATATAGACGAAGATGTGCAATCTTACCAACGTTTAATGACCCATCTTCGCTATACTGTTTCTAGGATTAGCACCGATAAATTTCATTCGATTGATGACGAGATGCTGAAGATGTTCATAACTAAATTTCCCATTGCTTACAACTGTGCAAAAAGAGTCGCCTCGGACCTTTCGCAAACTCATGCTATTCAACTTCCTGAACTTGAACTCGGATTCTTAACCCTTCATATTGAAAGATTAAGAAAACACTGAAATTATGGAAAAAACGCTTGGATGGCCTAGCGTTTTCTCCATCCAAGTTTATTTTTTATTACGAATTTTTAATATTTCATCTGCTACGAATTGTACATTTGTTCCTACAATGACCTGAATGCTTTGTGGCCCCACGATATTAATTCCTGGCACCCCAGTCGCCTTAATTTTCTTTTGATCTACTGCCTTCATGTCTTTAACTTCCATTCTTAAGCGCGTTACACAATTGTCAACAGAAGTAACATTCGCGTCTCCGCCTAATCCTTCATAAATCTGGGCAGCTATACCTGCAAATTTGCTTTCACCTTTTGCTACAATTCCATCAGATGACTCTTCATCATCTTCCTCACGGCCGGGAGTCATTAAGTTAAACTTTGTAATGATGAACCGGAATAAGAAATAATAAATAACCGCAAATACTAAACCTTGGACTAGTAACATATAAGGATGATTCGCTAACGGCAGTTTTGAACTTAATACAAAGTCAACTAATCCTGCACTAAAGCCAAAACCTGCTGTCCAGTGGAATGCTGCTGCGATGGCTAATGAAATACCTGTTAAAACCGCATGAACCAAATAAAGCAATGGCGCAACAAACATGAAAGCAAATTCAACTGGCTCTGTCACCCCGGTAAAGAAGGAGGAGAAACCTGCTGCTAGCATCAAGGATGCCACTTGCTTTTTCTTTTTTGTTTTAGCCGTATGATACATCGCAAGTCCAGCTGCAGGCAATCCGAACATCATTACTGGGAAGAAGCCAGCTTGATACATACCTGTGATTCCTTTTGTTCCTTTTCCAGACCAGAAATTACCGATATCATTAATACCTGCAACATCGAACCAGAATACAGAATTTAAGGCATGGTGTAATCCTGTTGGAATCAATAATCGATTGAAGAATCCATAAAGTCCGGCACCGGCAGCGCCTAATTCACTAATACCTTTACCAAATGAAACTAATCCTGTAAATATAACAGGCCATACGAAAAATAATACTGCGGAAACCACTAACATTGAAACCGCTGTCATTATTGGAACTAGACGTTTCCCGCTAAAGAAGGCTAAGGCATCTGGCAGCTTCACATGACTAAAACGATTGTACATCATGGAGGCAACGACCCCGGAGAGAATTCCTACAAATGCATTTCCTATTTTCCCAAAAGCTGGGTCAACCTTTGCTGGATCTATTCCTTGCAGCAATGCAACTGAGCCTGTTGAAAGCAAGGTTGTCACAACCAGGTAAGCGACCAAACCACTTAACGCAGATGAACCATCTTTTTCTTTCGCCATTCCCAATGCAACTCCAACCGCAAAAAGAATTGGGATATTATCTATAATTGAAGCACCGGCTTTAATTAAAAAAGCAGCCAGAGGACTATCAGCACCCCATCCAGTAGGATCGATCCAATAACCGATACCCATCAAAATGGCAGCAGCGGGTAGAACTGCTACTGGTAACATCAATGAACGACCAATTCTCTGTAAATATTTTCTCATTTTTTTCCCCCTAATAAAATTCTTTTAAAAATAAACGACTAGAAATGAAATAATTCCGTAAAAAAAACGAACCCAATTTAAATTTCAAGCTTATGCGACTTTGTCGATCACCTCCTTAAAGCTTAAAGATGTATTTATTTTGCAGTTGCGTTAATAAGAACGGTCCTCCCTTGAATAGCCTCCTTTTCCTTTGTTAAGATATATTGATTTTTATTCTGAAGACTATTGGTAATGACTATAGGCGTTATGATGCTTTTTGCATTTGTACATATAAATTCCCAATCAACCTCAATCAATAATTGCCCGACAGAAACCTGGTCGCCAACATTTACAACACTGTTGAATCCTTCCCCTTTTAAAGAAACCGTTTCAAGTCCGACATGAACGAGAATTTCTACCCCATTCTCAGCCCGAATCCCAATCGCATGCTTCGTTGCTGCAATTAGAATCACAGTCCCCTTTACCGGGGAATGAATATTGCCGTTAGTTGGAATGACTGCAATTCCTTCACCCATCATCTTCTGACTAAAAACCGGGTCTGGAACATCCTCCAGCGCGATGATTGAACCATTGACAGGTGTGTAAATTTCAACAACTTTTTCTTTTTTTAAAAATTTAAACATGATTTATAAATACTCCTTTGTATGAATTTACAAATAAAAAAGGCATGGGGGTACAATAAACGGATAGAGCTATCCATTCATTTACCACCATGCCTGATCGTATCAGTAACATGTGATCCATATTAAACTATTAAAATAATCATACCATAAAAAACTCGGTTTGTAAACGCTTTCTTTAGCGTCTTACCCACCTCAGATCAAGCACCAAATATCGGGTTTTTCAGAATCGATGCTTTTTGCATAAAGCATCTGTTTACCTTAAAAAGAACATTTCTAGTACAATTTCAGTGTTATTAGTTTCGAGTTTCAAACACTTTAAACTCGTATAAAGAATAGCCCCAGCTTGATGCCCTTTGTATTCCTTGCATTCTTACAAATCTGGCTTCAGTTGAAGGGATCTCGATTTCATCGGTTCCGCCATTACTATTTAATTCTGTATAGACATCAGTCCATTGGTTGCCATCCTGTGATACCTGTATTTTGTATTGTTTTCCATAGGCGTTTTCCCAGTTTAAAATTACTTTATTAATAGAATAAATCTGTCCAAGGTCCACACTAATCCATTGATTATTCGTGTATAAGGAGGCCCATCTTGTAGTATTGTTTCCGTCGACTGCTAAATCAGGTGTCAGCCAGCTGACCTCAGAAGAAGAGGCTTTGGCTATTTTTCCCTCCGCTAAATTTTTACCATTAATAACTCGGTCAAGGAAGGTAGGGATGACACCCAAGCTTAGTTTTTGCGGGATTTTCGCCATCTCTGTCATCGTGTTTTGGAGTAACGTTTTTTGCTCCATTGCTGCTTGTGTATCATTCTCCTGTTCTGCTAGGACCATTTTTATTGCTGCTTCGCCTGCGAATCCATAAAGCTCCATCTTATTTAAATATGGATTGACTTCTTCAAGAAAATTTTTATTATCCAACGTATTTCGTAGTTGATGCGGTGTATTTTTCAACTTAATAAATTCATTAAGTAGGTCATCTGCCCCTTCTTTGACGTTCCCTGACTCATATGCAGCCCAAAACTTATCAATTAGCGGCTTTAAATTTTCTGAGAACGGCTCTTTGCTGTTATTAAGCCCTGCAGCATACGAAGAATCAACAAAAACCTTTAAAGGTTCTGCTGCATCTCCAGCAAATTCCTTTATACTCTGTTCCAAGGAGTAATTTGCATCATAGCTTTCCGGGTTCCAAGTATAATCTGCCACCGTAAACAGCGGAATCTTGGATGCCTCCGCTTCGTTCATCGGATTGGCAGTTAAACCAATGACGCCATGTTCAGGAGTCAGGTTTGAATCTCTTCCAACTAATGGCCCGAGGAACAACTTGTTTCGGTCAAAATCATTGACTGGATAGTTATCCCAGATTAAAAGGTCATGTTTGAAAATCCCATGAATTTTATCCGCATCGGCTGAAGTAATCGAAGGAGCTACGACGCCAATCCCCGTCCATTGAACAACAATATCCGATTGGACCAATTCTGCAAATGTTTTTCGATAAGGCGAAGTATTTGCTTGGTAATATTCTGTTGGTACCGTAATTAATCGTTCTGCCCCTTCATGAGTTTTAATAAATTGTTCATTAAAACGGTTTAATAAATAGGCTTGTGCTTTTGCAGATGCGTTTGCATCAATGCCAAACATTGCACGATCCTGAGGTGAACGGAGACTTGGGTTAATATCATCAAGGAACAAGGCAAAGGACTTCACTCCGACATCCCACATGGCTTGGGCCTTGTTCATTAAAACTTGTAACTCCGCATCACTGGAAAAAGTGATGGTATTCCCTGGTGAAATGGCGAACGTGAAGGTAACGTGGTTTTTCTGTGCAGTCTTAACAAGTTCTTCGATTTCCTTTATCTTCTCCTCTGGATATGGTTCTCTCCACTTATCACGATGGTAAGGATCATCTTTTGGTGCATAGATATAGCTATTCATCTTATGCTCGCCGTAAAAATCCAATTGACTTAATCTATCTTCATGAGACCATGGTTTGCCATAAAAACCTTCAATAGCTCCTCTTATCGGCATAGTTGGCCAGTCTTTTATTTCTACTTCAGGAATCCAATCGGTTCCTTCCCGTTCTATTAATATGTGTTTGAAAGTTTCGGCGCCATAGAATGTTCCTGCTGCATCATTTCCGACAATCACAATATCTTTTTTATCTCCGTTGCTCTTTCCTGATGAAACAATATAGCCTTCTTTGTGGTTAATATCGATATTTTGTATACCAACGTTTTCCTCCACTATTTTTAACTCGTCTTCATCTTTAAATTCTCCCACCCAAATTAACACTGGAGCATCAGGAAGTGGATTATTTATATCACTCTCAATGATCTTATTAACACCTGCTTTTTCAAGAGCTCCTTTCACTTCAAGAAGGGCCATGGCATCAGTATCTTTTTCAGTGACTATACCAACTTTTGGATTAAGAGGGAATCCATTTCCTGTTTTTTCAATAGATTTTGGTTTTGGGGAAATTGTAAAATCGTAATCTTCATTATTACTTTGTGCTTTGGTTTCTTGAAAATCTAAGGGAACAAACAATCCGGTTACTAAACAAACTGTTAGTGCAGCCTTTGTATATAACTTTCTTTTTGACAACTTTTCCACCCCTATTTCTTCATTTATCTATATTTCTCAAACTATCTACTTCCAAGTTTTTAGGTTCATAAAATAATATAATCATCTACACGTGCAAATATTTTTTATCCCTACATCTATTTACCTCCTCTCATTTTCAATAATATTGAAATCTAACATTACTACTAATCTCTCTCTGAATAGACGCAAAAAAGGCAACGGGTATCAAGTCAAAGAATAGAAATTCTTTCACTCGTACCACGCTGCCTGATCGTATCAGTAACATGTGATCAATATGTAATATTAAAGATAATATAACATTCGAAGAATAAAAACTCAATATGTAGGAGGTGTTTTTTTCAGAATATTCTATAAAAAAGTTGTTTTAATGATAAAAAGACGGACTTTTCAGTCCATACCCAACAATATTATTTTTTACATCCTTACGCGCTTTATCTAGTACACCTTATCAGCTCTTTGGGCTATTGTGATGTTTAACTTCTGGAGGGTGGCAAAGGTTACGAGAAGAATGATAGCGATATCAAGATATTATGGAGAATTTAAACCCCTCATAAATGGCTACAGTGCTAAGATTGAAATAAACAAAGAATTTTTATTATTTTTGGCCAAAAAAAGCAGCACGCTGCCAATCGCAACTGCCGGATTCTGCATTTCGAGTTGGAAATTTTCATTTTGAAACTGGAGTAAACGTCACATTAGTTTATAGGATTTATCTTATTTTGTTAAAGCTATTACCTCTACTTCAAAAAGAACTCCTTTTGGGTAAACATGCACTTAAAACGTTAAAAACATTAAGTTGGCGGGACTGCGTGGGAATCGAACCCACCAGACCTGGCACGCAGGTCTCAAGCAGTTTTGAAGTTAGAGGAAAGGTGTTATTTCTTGTTACTTTTAAACATCTTATATTATCGGAAATTGTTGATATTAAAGGGGTTATCGTCATTTCGATACTAATTTGTGATTTCTACTAATTATTAATTATTTTGCGTATGTGACCAAAATGTTACCACTACTCAGCCGGTTAAGTTTGCATTAATCATGATTATACTGTGGGCATCCAATCACAAACAACTTGCTTTTAGATTATCTGAAATTGTTTATAGTTACCGACACAACTTATCATTTCATTTATTCTAAAGGAATTTAAGGAATATGGCGTATAAATGAGCATTTAATCAAAGAATGGAACTGGGAAAAAAATATTGGACTAGACTCTAGAAATTTAAATGTAAAAGCAAAAACAACATTATGGTGGATCTGTGATAACGGCCATCAATGGTCTGCAAGACTTGATCATCGTAAAAGAGGAGCTGGTTGTCCATACGATTCAGGACAACGGCTCTTGCCAAGTAACAGTCTTGCAAATACTTATCCTGAAATTGCAAATCAATGGCATCCACATAAAAATGGAGAGATCACACCCATTGAAGTTTCTAGAGCAACTACAAAAGTATATTGGTGGAATTGTGAAAAAGGACATGAGTGGAAGGCTAGTTTTCTAACAGAACTAGAAGAGGTGATGACTGCCCATATTGCTCTAGCAAAATTCCTACTACTGAATCTTGCTTACAAACTAGAAATCCTCTGCTTGCAAAAGAGTGGCATTATGATAAAAACGGATTACTAACACCTTATGATGTTACCTTAATGTCAAATAAGCGGGTATGGTGAATCTGTACAAAGGACATGAATGGCAAGATAAGGTTTCCACGAGAGCAACAGGAAATCGCTGCAAAATTTGTTTTCATAGAAAACCTAGAAAAGCAGTTTCCAGTGATTATAATTTAAAGGTAATAAATCCTGAATTATCTGTTGAATGGCATCCTATAAGTGCCCCAGACTTAAATTATCCTTTCCTAGCTCGTAAGATACAAAAGGTGGTTGAATAAACACCTTCTTTTTGACTGTTTCCAGATTGGTTGGGGAAAATTTCACGATTTCAAAATCAAGCAATCTCCCTTGAGAACCCTTCGGATTAAGGAAAATTATAAAAAAAACAAAAACTAGCAATTTCTTGATTTTACCTGATATGATCACCGTTCTGTTTCTAATTTCAACCTCTAACTGACCGACACCACCTGTCGGCTTCTTCTCAAGTAAATATTGTGCATGTTGGTTGTGATAGGTACTGGCACACCCTGTTCCTTTAATGTGTGTGTGTTGCTTTCTGAATCAACTTCCCCAACAAATTGTTCATTTTACGTCCTCCTTTTCTCCTTTAATTGAATCTAATTTGTTTATTCTAGAATACTTTTAACTTCCCTATTTTCTTAATTTACTTGTTTGTCATCTAGGGAAGTTTGAACAAGTTACTTTTCGGTATTTTGGGAACTCCAAGTTCCTCTGTTGAGAAAAAGATGAGAGGAACAATATCTATTTAGTTGTTAGCAAGCGCCTCAAAAGTGGGGCTCTCTTTTATGTGAAATATCTCGGATTCGTATATAAAAAAAACTCAACCCTTCTAATATAAAGGATTGAGGTTTTATCTTATGGTTTCGTTTTTAAGGTTGTACTATCGTCATATATCGTGGTTTTGTGCTGATCTTTAGACCCGTTTCATCTTCCATCTCAGCGATTACTTTATATTGCCCGCTTGGCATATCAGGTGTTGGAGTCCACTTTTCGATATAAGCAGTCTCTGTATTCGCAAAATTATAAGTATCGACCACTTTTCCTTCAGGATCTTGGATTGTAATTGTCCAGTTCAATTTTTTCAAGCCTATTCCCAAAATATGAGCTGGTTCTTGTACCGTTACTGGTCTTTGCCATACATCCCAGAGTGAAAGGAATAATTCCTGTGTTAAATACGAGCGATCTCCGTATATTCCATAACTGATATTACCTGCCCAGTCAAATGGCACGATGACTACACTTTTCGGTTCTGAATTTACTAATAGGGACGTTTGTGTTGCCGAGACATTTTTATATACGCCATCGACCGTCGCAAAGGACTTTGTTAAGCCGCTTCCCCCTGCATTATCTGACATCTCCCAAGTAATCAGATACTTATTTTCTGGTGTTTTGTTAACTTGAATATTTTCTACTTTTGGTGCAACTGAATCTACATTAATAGGGAGAGTAACCCTTTGTGGACGAGCTCCTTTATAATCTAATGTGCTCTCTATAATAAATTGATACTTTCCGTCCGGAACGTAATTTCCTTCCGCTGACTTCAAATCCCACCCATATCCACCATAATAGTACCTGTTTGACGCCATTACATTTTTAGTAAATTTCCATGGTTCTCCTGTTAAATCACTATAATCTCCAAGATCACGAACTCGATTACCTAATGCATCTTCAACGTACATGTGCGCCTGTTTTAAATTACGTAGGGCGGTGAAGACCGAATAAACACCTTGATTCGCAGCATGCGGAGAGTTGGCCATTCTTTCTTCGGAGAATGTTTTGGTCACTTTATCATAACCGAGTGCTACTGCTGGTTTTTGTATCCAGTTTTTCGCACCATAGTAATTAAATAGAGCTGTTTCTTGTAAAAATGCATTTGGGTCCCACATCGGTGCATCTAAGTTCTGAGGTTGATCCCACTCGCCATAAAAGCCCATATACGGAATTGTTAAAGACGGAATCGAATCTGGACTTCCATTTTTCGGAACAAAACGAACAAATCCTTCAACAAATATGTTTTTCTTCAATTCATCTGGAAGTTTAATATCCACCGCTAAATCTTGCAGATGACCTTTTTTCACGGTAAAGGTAGCAGGAGTTGTATCACTAAAATCTTTTCCGTTGATCTTCGCTGTTGCACCTTCGATGCGCTTACTCATCATCTTTAACGATTCCATGGTTCTATCGTTTTTCCCATCTCTATTTACATCAATATCTTTCAGCTCGGTATCATCTGTTAAAAGATCTAGATACACATCATAAGTAATCTCCTCTGGAGAAGATTTACCAGCTAACGCATCTAACTCCAGCATAAAATTCACTTTATCTTGCTTAATTTCTTTTAATTCCACAGCAGCTGCATTTTCTGGCTTAGCAAACTTATTTTTTACTAATACAGGTGTTTGCAGAGCATTAGCAATTTGCATCATCCCTGCCCCTTGTTTACGTGGTGAATACGGAATTTTCCCATCTGTTGCAGGGTCCATCACTACTCTAGCTGTATTCATCAAGGCTGTTTTCGCTTGATAGATAGCATTAGAATTTCTATTGACGCCTTTTTCGTAGAGCGACTGTAAAACCAAAGCTCCTCCAGCCGCTGCCATTGGTGAAGCCATGGAAGTCCCGCTATATATTGCATAGTGGTTTTCCCAGATAGTTGAATAAATCTTACCACCAGGTGCGGTGATTTCAGGTTTAAAATCAAGGGTAGTCGGTGCTCCCCAAGATGAGAAGTCAGACATTGTCCCCTTACTTATATTATCTATCCAGGTTCCCTGACCCGCTTGAACCGTAATCTTTTCACCGTTTTTCAAACGTTGAACCAAGTTTTGTCCTTCAGCGACCTGAGTACTAGCTCCTGGGATGGAACCTTGAGAGAAAATTAATTTACTATAGTCTCCTTGTGTCGCTAAAGGAACCACAATCACTCCTAATGCTCCTCTCTGCACAGCAGGAGATTGTATATATTGTTCACTGCCCGCATATCGTTGATCAGCCACCACGATTTTGCCTTTTACATCTTTTCCGGTGAAATCCTGCTTACTACCATAGCCTACATAAACTAACTCAATCTCTTTATTTTGAGTAAAAACATCTGTCAGTGGATAATAACCTCCATACCTTTTGTAAATAAGTTTTTTCCCATCTGGAAGAGTCAGTGTGTCCATATGTATTTGGTCATTTTCATAAGCAGCTACTTGTAATGCAAATGGACTGATTCCTGGTGAGGATACTACGCCAATATCAGGATTTTGAGCATAGGGTGCGTTTTTATAAGAATTATTTCCACTTTTCGCACTGTAGAATGAGTTACCACCTGCACAAACCACTAATACTCCCTGCTCTGTAGCAGCATGAACTGCTTTTTGTATTGGATTATCTTCACTCACAAACTCAGCGTCACTTCCTAAGCTCATGTTGATGACATCTGCATCCATTTCAACCGCATGATTGATTCCGGCTATGATATCGTCTGCATATGCCCCACCCCCATGATCAGAAAAGACTTTTTCCGCTAGGAGCTGGACATCAGGAGCAATCCCTTTTACTCCGTCTATTTCATCGGCTCCATTTGCCCCAATTATTCCTGCTACATGCGTTCCATGAGCAGAACCCCAAGGGATAACATCTGGATCATTGTCAGCCCAATCGTAACCAGTTGGTACTTTATCTGTAAACCAACCATCATTTATTTCAGTTTCAGCTAATTTTTCTTTTATAGTGGTAGAGGTCCACTTTTCTTTCTCTTTTCCTCTGTCAGACATATTTAGATCCTTATGAGGATAATCTACTCCAGTGTCGACAACCGCAACAAGCATTCCCTCACCATGATAGCCTAACTCAGTCCATACTTTTTGAGCTTGTACAAGGGATTTGCTAGAGCTCATCAATTCTTTATAAGTTTCCGCAATATGTACACTAGCAACTTCAGGAAATTTTTCGATTTCTTTAATATTTTTGAACTCTGTATCCAAACTAAAACCATTAATACCTGTCACAAAGTTATGGCGCTCTTTCACTTCCAACTTTTTCGTTTCTTTCATTTCTTTGACCAAAGCTTGTTGAGCTTGCTTTAATTTTTTCTTTTCAGCTCCATGGCCTTTAGCACTACTTACAGGTTCTCCTTTCATTTCCACAATCACTCGTACGGAATCGTTAGGAGCATATTGGTCATATGGCTTGTGGGATTTGTCTACTTCCACATTCTCTTGATCAGTCTGTTGGTCCCCTAACGATCTCTTTCCACTCGCTTGCTCAAAGAAAGATTGCAGTGGTGCTTCAACTGAAGTGGATTGGTCGTTTGAAGTGTTATCCGTTGCAGCAAAAACTGTCAATGATGAAAGAACTAAGGATGTTGCAGCTGCAGTAGTCATCACCTTTAATGCCTTCAATCTTTTATTCTTGCTCATTAGCTTTTCCCCTTTTTTATTGGTTTAATATTTATTTCGCAGCTTTTATGTGATTAGTAGAATGAGAATACACTAACCATTTTTGAGAAATAAATACAATAGAATCGTACATCCAATATAAATCACAGTAAATTGGGGGATTTGAGCATAGTTCGATAGACTTATAGGTTGTCGAATAAAGAATAATAAAATAGAATTTCAAGTTATTATCTGGAAAAACATTAATAATTTTATCGAAATCAATAATTTCTAGTGGATTATTTTTTTAATAGTTGGCCGAATTAAACATTATTGTAAATTTTTTTAAAAATATTATAAATTAATTGATAAAAATGTGTAATAAGAACTAGAATGATTTGTCGATAACAATGAAATGAAAAAAGGGAAGAGAGAGTCTTTATCACTAGTGTTGCATTAATTTTATTCCACTATTAAAAATACTCAAAATGTTCAATATTAGCATTTTGCGCAAAGAAAAAGTCCTATAATGGATAAAGTCAGGTGGTAACCCCTCCAAATCCACTAAAAAAGGACCAATCTCATGGACAAGAACACGAAAAACTTCATTTGGACAATGGTTTTCACCCATAAATCTTCAATTATTTGAAGAAAACGAATGCTCCAGTATGTCTTAAAACATGAGGTCTAACAGCTTTTTTTATCCCAGCAAGATGAGCCACTTCATGAAGCCTAGTTCTCCAAGTATTAGAAACCATTTCTCTACCGTCGTATGTCAAAATTAGAAGGTCTTCTCCAAAATCCTCTGATTCAATAAAATACTCTTTGAGAAGCTTCATAGTCTTACTAGAAAGAGGTACTTCACGTGCCTTCCTTGTTTTTGTATTCAATAGCTTCCAGCTTAATAACACCAGCTTTGAAGTCAACATTGCTCCTCTTAATTTCTAATAGTTCAGAGAAACGAACCATTGAATCGAGTAGAACCATGACCATAACTTTATCTCTGAAACCAACAAAGATTGCTTCATCAAAAGCGTTTAACAAAGTCTTTATTTCAGATACAGTTAAAGCTTCAATTGTGTCTTCTGCTGTTTTAATGGGTTTAAACCGCTCGTGAATAGGATTATCAATAAGATTCTCCATATAACACCAACGTAGGAACGCTCTCATTGTTCTTACACGAATGTTTACAGTAGTTGGTTGAATACCCTTTTCGTTCAACATGAAATCAACCCAATCAAGAAACACCTCAAGTGTCATTTGCTCCCTTGATAAGTCTTGTTCTAGATAATCAAGTAACCATTTAAAGTGTATCCCGTATTCCTCAATAGTACGAGGTGCTAAATCCTCAGACTGCTTAAACCACATAAACCGCTCAAACATTTCACACATCGTAAAGCTTTCAGTAACAGTTTTCGTTGTTATAACTCTTCCATGTTTTCTCACACTTTTACGCATACAAAAAACCTCCAAATATAATAATTTGAAGGCTCTGAACACACACAGTTTTAGCTTCTCGGTCACACACAGTGTCGTTCAAAATGAACAAAAGACTGTGGAGGTAAGAAGTTTAGTGATTGATTGAAAAGGTTAATTTGGCGGGACTGCGTGGGAATCGAACCCACCAGACCTGGCACGCAGGTCTCAAGCAGTTTTGAAGTTTGCTGTCACCTGTTTTTCTAGTATCTTGATGTATCTTCAAGTATTGATAAATCAGGCTTTTTTGACTACTAGTGTTTTCTTGTGATTTGTAATTTTAAAAATTTGGGCACCAAGCATGGCACCTAAGCAACCTAGTTGTTACATGTTATAATTAAACGATTATCCATTTATGAAATATAAAAAAGCCGTTCTTTTATTGGTATTTTTTAGGTCATGTAGGTCAACAAGGACCGTTATGACCTTAAATGAAACTAAAAAATAACATGATATTAGTATACAAAAAGAAATATGAGGTGAGGAATGTACCTATTGCCCAAATAAGTGTTGACGTGAATTAAAGAAATTAGGAAGCATCAATCAAAACCTGAAGAATTCTTAAAAGAATCCTTATGATTTGGGACATTGAACAAATGTCGAAGCCAACTCGTTTTTACAAACATTGAGCATTACTCACGTTAATGGTTCTGCTCTGTAAAGAGCAAGCATAAAAACCCTAGAAGCGTTGAAATAACGCATTTTCTAGGGTTTTTTATTTTTTCAGCTTATTAAAATAATGTATTCTCCCCCAATTATTTGGGGGAGGTTTTGGGGGAACTTTTTTATTTTATAATATGTGTGGACAGACGCACTTAATCTTTAATAAGCTGAGGTAAAAGGAAAAAGAACATAACGACAGCCTCTTCTGCACTGGCATTCGAGGCTTTTATTATTAAAATATGGATCCCAATTACTTAGGAAACCTATTACATATTAATTCGCCTTCTATATTGTTCATTTTCAAGGTCATATCGGTCATTCCTATCCTCAAGATATTCAAAACTGTCCTCCGAGCTATAAATTAAGTAGTTCATCTTGTGTCGTTTTTTCATAATCCTTACTATATTTCGAAAAGTTAAAAAAAGAAAAATCCTGTGTCTAATTTACCAGTCCTAATTTAATTTATATTTGTTAATTTTTTCTCTACATACTTTTTTCTTATGTTAAAATTTAATTTAAAGACAATTTTTGGTGGATATTGAAATGAAAACATGTTATACAAAACTACCTGATGACATAAAAAACAAAGTAAAAGAATCTTTAGGTAATATTGAGTTTTTGAATGGCATTATAAATTGGTTTTAAAGGTAATACCAATCATTAAATATTAATAATAATAATAAAGTTCAAAATTTCTTGGAGGTTTTAATATGAATGCAGATAACGCAATAGCAGTTGATACAAATGTATTACTGTACCTCTTTCAACCAGACAAACATACTAATGAAGTTTTTAATAGATTCATAAGCAATATATTATTTCTTCAAGCAGATTTAATAATTACAAACCAGATTCTGGAGGAATGGGAACGACATAAGGAATCAAACTACAATAAATTTTTGGACCAAATATCTGAATCAATTAATCGACACGAAGATTTAATAAAATATGTAGAGGAAAAAGCGAGACAAAATTTAAAATACACATTAGAAAAAATTAAAAAAATGGAGGTTAGAAAATATAAGTATACATACGGCCAAAGAGCTAAAAAGATTGACAAATTATTAAAAGATCCAAGGACAATAATTCTTGACAGGACACCAGATGTTGATAAGCACGTTGTAGATTTTGCGATTAGTAAAAAACCTCCTTTTTTTGGAGGGGAAGAAAAAAACGGGGTACCTAAAGTTAAAAATGAAGCAGCAGATGCATCTATTTTTTTCACATTATACTCCTTTCTGAAAAAAAGCGCCGTTGAATATAACAATGTATACTTTATAACAGAAAATAAAAAAGACTTTAGCCGACCAGATAACCCTGCTGAGCTACATGATAATTTAAAGCCGTTCGCAGATGAAGTTGGATTAAAATTTTCTAACAATCTTAATAGGGCATTATTAGAAATTAACCCAAAAGATTATTTAGTAAAAGATCTTTTTTCTGGTATTGAGGACGAATTTCTTAGTGACAGGTATTTTACAAATTGTTCTGTTTGTGGAGGTGAAGTCCATATAAACGCCGAAGCAGAAATTAATTACAGCCTCCCTCCACATCGCCAAACCTATATTTTAAAATGCCAACAATGTGGCCATTCTTGGGATACAGGGGATTTAGTGAATGATTTTTAATCATTTAATTTTTAAAATTTTGGCATTTAAGAAAGACTGTAAATTAAACATAAAGAATATTAGTAACTTAACCTAACCATTGCATCTATCCTTTTTGGATAATCCCCTTTTCTAATCTTACAAAGGATATTTGACCGTATTTTTTACGCTCTTTAATATGTATATATAATAGGAAGAAAAATAAAACAATACAGTACCTAAAAAAGCCCTTTAAATTAGGCTTTTTTAGTTGAATTGAAAATAGGAATATACATCATTCTACATGTTTCGCGGTCAAAAGGCGGTCAAAAATCAATAGAAAAGTTTACATCATGCCGCCCATTCATTTGGTCATAAAATAAGGAGAAATACTTTTAAAAAAAGTCGCCTTTTATCGCTATATTTACCAGTTTACTTTTAATGTTTTCTAATAAAAATAATATTTCAGGAAGACAAACAGGAGGACAAACACTTTAAACAAAGCCGAATCCATAAAGAGCGGCCTCGAACTAATGATAGTCGGATTATATCGTATTCAACACAGTCCACTGTCTTGACTACTGATAGTAGAAAATAATCGAGTAGGAGGGGGTGACTAACCCCCGACCTCTCACACCACCGTACGTACCATTCAGAACTTCTCTAAATCGATATCAACCACCCACCTGCATCCTTCCTCAATGTAGCTGCGCGTCAGCTTAACCGCATCATGTGCTCGTTTCCTTGGTCTAAATCTGTGGCTATAATATGAGAAGGTTGGGTCATATATGGCAGTAAGAACTTGTGAAATTGATTGTTGAATGAAACGGTCAGTCACGGCTGGAATACCTAGTTTTCTCTTCCCACCACCTGGTTTCGGGATTTCGACTCGGCGTACAGGTTGAGGTTGGTAGGTACCCAAAAGAAGCTCTTGTTTGATTAGGTGATAATTCTCTTTGAGATGCTGACGTAGGAATGTTACGGGCATCTTATCCACACCATGACTCCCTTTATTTTTCTCTATTCGCTCTAGCGAGCGAATGAAATTTTCACGTGACACGATTCGTTCCATTAACATCGATATTTCCTCCTGCGTGAGTCTCTTTCCTTGTTGTGTCCTATTCATTCTCCACCCTCTGTCTATATCCCCTGTAAATCATTACTTCCTCCATAGATGAGGTTCTTCCTTTTCTGTTTCATTGAATGATAGATACTCTAAGGCGTTACTCTTCATATCTGGTTCAGTCCTTCTTTTCCTTCTCGAGTAGGTAAGTGTAGAGTCGAAGGAGGTCGGCAAAAGCCTTCCTCCGTCCGCTCAATCAAACGGATCGTACAGTTTTCCCGTAATCCGCTTTCCTTTATGTCATCTTTTAGATGCAACTTTGGATTCTAAATCTGGAATTAATGAAATAAGGTTTACAAGTTTGTAATCCGAATAGAGTTTGGATTCGTGAAGTTTCTTCCAACCCATGTTTCGCCATCTTTTAAATCGATGGCTCCATATTCTTCTTACAATCCAGCGTTGGAGTTTATTGAAGAGTTTTCTAACGTGAGCTTTACGATAGTAGTTACCCCATCCTCTGATAACAGGATTGATACTCTCTATTAACTCAAACAAGCTTAATGGGATTCTTCGTTTTGTTCGGCTACGTATAGTGTCCATGAATCGCTTCACTGATTTTTCAGTAGGAATTGCATAGATGTTTATTATATTAGGTTGCTTTTTGATTTTATGGCGAGGAAGTTTAAGTCCTTTTCCCTGTTTAATCTTATATCCTAAAAATTCAAATCCCCATTTAATATGTGTAATTCTGGTTTTCTCAGGGTGGAGTGTTAAGCCAATTTTAGATAGTATTTGTCTTGCATCATTTAATGCTTTCACTGCTTCATTTCTTGTTTTACAGAGTACTACCCAATCATCGGCAAATCTTGTAAGTCGATACCCTTTATCAACCATTTCATGGTCAAATGAATCTAGATAGATGTTACTGAATAACGGACTGATTACCCCACCTTGCGGTGTGCCTTGAGTGGTCGCATGTTTCTTTCCCTTTTCCATATAGCCCGCTTCAAGCATTTGCCTAATGAGTCGTAAGACTCGTCCATCACTTACTTTTTCCGCGATTTTATTTATTAACAATTCATGTTGGACATTCCCAAAGAAATCTCTTAAGTCTGCATCTAGGACCCATTCGCAACCATTGATAATCTCCCGATATATCTTCCTCATAGCTTGATGGGTAGACCTTCCTGGCCTATAACCAAAACTACAGTCATTAAAAGTTGGTTCAAATATTGGCTCAAGACGATTCTTTAAAGCCTGTTGACAAACTCTGTCCCGAATGGCAGGAATTCCAAGAGGTCTCTTCTCGTTTGGTTTATTTCTTTTAGGAATGTTAACTCTCCTGACCGGTAGTGGTTTATATGAATCATTTTTCAGTCTCTGGTGTAGTTTGTCTAGTTCTTTATACTGTACCTTTTCAAAATCACTAATACTGATATTGTCGATTCCTCCGCTACCTTTGTTTTCCTTAACTTTTTCCCAAGCCCTCAATAGATTTGTTGGGTGGTAAACCTTATCTATTAAGGAATGAATCTTTCTTGTTGTACCATTATCCGTCATTGGTTTCGTATCCTCCACATACAAGTTTAGGGTCTTTCACAAAGGGAACTTTCCGTTCTTGTTCGTTTTACTCGCAAAACTAATTTCGGATTTTGGTTCCATAAAGCAAGCTGCCTTCCCCATTTATTTACCTTTTGAATAAATAAATGACATCTATATAGATGTTCCAGACGTTTTTGTTGTTCGTCTGTTTAAGTACTATTCAGCTCTCCGACTTCTCGCAGTGCATTTGTGTCCATTTCGGGGTTTCCTTATAGTTCACATTACTGGAGTTCTGTGAATTTCTTTACCGGATAACTGTCACAGAAACAATTACCCCGACTTTATTTAACCACTTGTCCCTAATAAGTGTTATTGTTCTAGACACTACGAGATCTCCATGGGTCGCTACATTCATCTTCCATACCATGCCGCCCGCACACACCTTGGTACGATGGGTGGACTAGTAGTGCCTTCGCCTCCATAGTGCAGGCTCGACCTTGCCCCATCTTTGGCCGACCGGTTCGCATTTCGGGTAGCCCCGTTTCACTACAGCCTGGTATTTCTCCTCAAGCCCTTCAGACTCCACCTCGCGGTGGACGCCCTGCCCTCTGATGATAAATCATCAGCCCTTGAGACATTACTCCCAAGTTTGGATATGAATCTCCTAGTCCGAGATTCAGTGGGACTTTAACCCACCTGATGAACGTGCTGCCACGCACGCACTATGACCTCTGCTGACGCCTGTCGTTCAACGCACCCGTTTCGAGTATGCCTACCATGTGGGCATGGCGTACCGACAGGTTCTCCCCGGGTAAGAGTACAAACTTTTTTTCTATGTCTCCGCCTCATTTACTCTGTGACACCTTCGGCAGAAAGGACTTAGTCTTGTTATGCAGACTCATCCAATGTCACCTAGCTTCGTATAAGGTTCGTATTCCTCGGAGCTGAAATTTGCCGCGGACTTCCTTCAGATATGAGAGTCACCCCGCATACCCATGTCTTGAGCTACAGCTACTACTGCCTTCACTGTTCGGGACTTGCACCCTAGAGTTTGCCCTCATGCCGGGCACACATAAAAAACCTGTATAGAATAAATTCTACACAGGTCTTCAAATTTACTATTAGTTTGTCAACAGCCCCATAACTCAAAAACGTTTGACGAACGTATTTCAGGATATACTGTTATTCAGGATTTACTGGACTACTGATAATAATACCCAAAAGAAGTTTTTATATTTTGGTTAAATGTAAAGAGAAGATGGTAATCTCTTATGGTATCGAAGTCATAAAGAAGATCATCACTTCCATCCCCATTAAAGTCGCCCCTCCAGTTATTATAATATGTCATACCAAATTGCCGCCCATGATAATCATAACCAGTTAGAGTCCATGATAGCTGATTACCATTAAAGACGCCGATCCAAAAAGAGCCATCTCCACGATCTGCAGGAAAATGAAAAAGAATATCATCTCCCCCATAACCGTTAAAATCACCGGTCCAGAACGGACGTCCATCATACACCTGTCCAAACCCATTTGTATTGCCGGCTGTATTCCAGGTAAACTTAGTCCCGTTAAAGGTACCGAAATGCCAGTTGCCATTTCCGGGATAATAAAAAAGAATATCATCTTTTCCATCACCGTTAAAATCACCTTTCCAAAACGGACGACCATCATACACCTGTCCATAACCATAATCTGTTTGTGTATTGCCGGCTGTTATCCAAGTAAACTTAGTCCCGTTAAAGGTACCGAGATGCCAGTTGCAATTTCCGGGATAATAGAAAAGAATATCATCTTTTTTATCACCGTTAAAATCACCGGTCCAAAACGGACGTCCATCATATACCTGTCCATACCCATAATCTGTTTGTGTATTGCCGACGGTACTCCAGGATAATCTATACATCATTAAATCTTCATCATATTTATAGGTACCCATCGTCCAGTTGCGATCTGTGGGAGAATAAAAAAGAATATCATCTTTTTTATCACCGTTATAATCACCGATCCAAAACGGACGTCCATCATTCAAATTTCCCATCCAACTTGTATCGCTGATAGATTTCCAAGATATGTTATTCCCACTACCTAACTGCCCATACCAGGTACCGATGTACCATCTGGAATTCCAATTTAAAAAAATAGCATCTCTTCCATAACCGGTAAAATTACCAACCCAGTATTGCTTTCCGTTTAAATTACCAAAATTTGGTGTATAACTGATTTGTTGAATGTGAGGAGAATTTTCTGTAGATTCTACCATCCACTTCAACGTAGCAGAATCATAATAAATAATTTCATCTTTTCCATTACCATCCAAATCACCAATCAAGGTGTCAGACCCGATCTTCGGGCTAGCCCCCATATTAGCTCCCTTATCGTTAGGGTAACTAGCTGCTTGAACGGAATTACCAGGAAAATAGGTTGCAGTTAATATAAAGGTGAAAATTAAGGACCAAAGAAAAAATGTAAATGATTTTTTCTTTCGTAAATGAACCATATTAATTCCTCCTGTTGATTTAAATAGTTTGAATTACAATTGGTTTAACTGTGGACTTATTACTGTAACTTATAGTTGATTGTAAGTTGCAAATGTGATATCCCTTGACGATCCTATAAATTTTCTAACTGCTTGTTATTTCAACAACTTGTTTCGGATCCTTTAGTAATATCAAGCATCCTATTCCTCCTTGTTCAAATGTACTAAACTAACACTCTCGCAAACAATATCAAGCAACTCTTAAAGATTTGTACTTAACTGCATCGCGCACCTCCTTCATCATACTTAATATTTATATGTTAGAAATCAAATCGAGTACATTGGGGGAATTTTCTTGTACCCTAATTACTATTTTTATACATAAATTCAAAAGAAATAAAATAATAATGGTGTTTTTCGTCAAATAAAATAGAAAAATATGTAATATAATTTAATTTATTGTTGCAATTTGAATAATATTGGCAATTGAAATTGGGGGAAATTTAGAATTTTACATGAAAATAGTCTTTTAATTGTTTTGGATCTCTAATTTTTTTTTTTCACAACTATTACTTCAATAAGAAAAAGCATTACCGTTGTTCCAGTAATGCACCCGTTAGCCATCCATGTAGCACAAAATGTGCTGCACCACAGAGAATGAAAATGGATAGGAAGTGTCAATACTGATACTGACCTTAATCCAGTCAACCCTACTCCATAGACTTATTAATTATCGCTCTCCTCTTTTTTTTACGATTGAGAAGGGTCTTCTTAAGTATTGTCATTTTTCTAATCTTAAAGAAACTTATTTTCATGGTAGACACGCATGCCGCGTTGCGGCACCATCAAATGAATGAAAATGTTTTTATACTAGTCTAGCTCCCCTTCCTCCTGTCAATCCTGATAATACGGCTGGCGAAGGAAGGTCGATCAACTATGGTGTTTTTAAGCCCGCATGGTAGACTGATTCACTACGACCAGGTGCACCACAAATTGTTGCTCTCTAATGAGAAGCACGCAGGATAGATTAATCTTATATGGTTGTTGCACCAGCCTTAATTTACTTCAGCCTAGGAAGGGTTTTACTAATGGATGTTGTGTATAACCACTGTTGTGGACTTGATGTTCACAAAAAGAGTATTACCGCTTGCGCGATTACTCCAAAAGGAAAAGAAATTGAAACATTTGGTACCATGACACATGAACTTTTCCAATTGGTGGATTGGATTAAAAGCAAACGATGTACTCATGTTGCCATGGAAAGTACAGGTGTGTATTGGAAGCCAATCTACAATCTACTAGAACTTGAAGAAGTACAACCGATGGTTGTAAATGCTGCTCATATCAAGGCTGTTCCGGGACGTAAAACTGATGTTAAAGATGCAGAATGGATTGCGAAATTGCTTCGCCACGGTCTTCTTCAACACAGTTATATCCCTAATAGGGAACAAAGAGAACTACGTGAGTTAGTTCGATACCGTCGTAGTCTAATTGAAGAAAGGGCTAGGGAGATTAGTAGAATCCAAAAGGTTCTAGAAGGTGCTAATATTAAACTTTCTTCAGTTGCGACTGACATTATGGGTGTCTCAGGTCGAGCAATGATTGAAGCGATTATTAACGGTGTAAATGATCCACAAACATTATCAAGCCTAGCTAAAAGAAGCTTGAAGAAAAAAAAGGATGATTTAGAACGTGCTTTAGTAGGATCCGTTGGACCCCATCAAAAGATGATGTTAAAAACTCAACTTTCACACATTGACTTTATGGATCAACAGATTGAACTGTTAAGTGAAGAAGTCCAGCAACGCATGCAGCCTTATGAAGAAGATATTGAATTGCTTGATTCTATCCCTGGAATTGGCAGAAGTCACGCCGAACAACTTTTGGCTGAAATCGGAATTGGCATAGATATTTCAAACCAGTTTCCTTCGGCTCCTCATTTATGTTCATGGGCTGGTATGGTTCCAGGGAACAATGAAAGTGCTGGCAAAAAAAAGTCCGGAAAAACGAGAAAAGGTAATAAAAAATTGCGAGCCGCACTTGTTGAAGCTGCACATTCGGCAGCTAGGACAAAAAACACCTACCTATCTTCCCAATACCAACGTTTGGCGGCAAGAGTTGGTAAAAAACGCGCAGCAGTTGCGGTTGGACATACCATATTAACAATTGCATATCACATGTTAAACAGAAGAGTACCCTATATTGAGTTGGGCGCAGATTACTTTGACCGACGAAAGAAAGAAATCGTGATCAAGCAATCTATCAAACGATTAGAGACTCTTGGTTGTAAAGTAACAGTTGAAGCAATAGCGTAATTATGGTCAAAAAAATATAGCTAAAATTCGAGACCCGGATCTTTTTAAAAAAAATGGATCTTATAGGGTTTAGTTTCGTATTGCCAAAATGCCCTTTTACCATTACTATTTTTCAGGTAATTCAGGAAAAATAAGATTTACTATTACCACTGCAAAAACTAAAAACCAAAGTAATGTTATTTCGGAGAAATGGCTTCCAAAATTGAACATAGTTAGAAGAAGAAGAGTATTTATTAGAGATTGCACCCACCTCGGAAAATATCGCTTACGATAACGATTTATTTTCTGTACAGGTTTATATTGTAAGACTCCAACAATCACAACAGCTATAGAATTAAACAATGCTATCCACCAAGAATAGTGATTCCAAACCAAAACACCAAATATTAATATGACTGCCACTAAATAAAAATAAAAACGTTTATTTAAAATTTTTCTCAAAAAAATGCACCCTCTTTACAGAGAATCTTATCATGAACTGTAACCGTATTCTTCATGAAAAATCCCCCAAAACTTATTACTCTAAACGGCTTCGTTTGTTGAAGAAGCAAAAGAGGTGCCGCAGCACCTCCCGTTATTAAACTCAAGCACTCTTTAGTTTAATAAGGATAATGAAATAGTTCTCAAAACAGCCCATAGAAGTAACCCTGCAATAATAACTAAAACTCGAATTACCCAATTCTTCACTCTATAAATCCTCCTGATAATTGATAAGATATTTTTAATATCCTCTCTAATATACAAGTCTTATTTATCAGACTGCCTTTTAAAAAATAAGTAACAAAATGAAAAAATGACCAAATATAATAAGTATCCTCCAATATAATTGTCACTAAGAAAATTGTGGATGCCATTGGTACGAAGTATGGCACGAATAACAACAGTAAGAATTACAGTGATAAGTGCAGAAATCAGGGCTTTTTTGGTTGCTATAAAGTTACTCCATTTTAGTTTTATCTTTAATATTTTTTCAAAGAAACTTTTTCTTTGTTATAAACAATAGTATTGTACAATACCCATTATTTTTTTAATACGGAAATTTAATCATTTATTTTATTCTTCTTGTTGAACTAAACTGCCCCTTTAGTACAATAAGTAAAAGGGATTGCCGCAGCAGTCCCATTCTTATACTCTTGCACCCCTATAGTAAGAAGAGAAGGTATGAATAGTCTAATTTAACACTTATAATACCTCATAGACTAAGGTATACCTACACTTTAGAAGAAAAAGCGTTGCTGAACAACATAAATTCAACCTTCACTCTATATTTCTGCAAACGTGGTAAAATGATGATAGTATTGATTATAGCTATTCATTTTCCCAAAGGAAGGTTTACCCATATGATATATTTAAAAAGCTTTAAACTTTCCCCTCATACAGTCAAGAATCCTAATGCCTATCCATACAATGTGTTTAGAAAAATAACTGGAGAAGTGTTTGTCTTTAATAACATTACAGTTTTGTATGGTAACAACGGTTCGGGCAAGTCCACATTGTTAAATTTAATAGCAAACAAGCTGAATATTACGGGGGCTGAGGACCTTACAATTAATGGTTATAATACATACCCGCCAGATTACATGATGAATTGTTCATACAGCCTAGGAGAAAATAAGAGTGACGGAGAGTCAAATCGAATACCGCCTAATAGTCAGTACATCAAAAGCGAAGATATTTTATATGAGATTAAGAAGATTCAGCAGGAAGCAGTTCTTAAGGAAGGTTACCTGTACCAGCACTCTAAATTGGGGTATACTAAGGAAAATTTGGAAAAGTTGAAACACTCTTCACAGATGTACAAACAAATCGAGATTATGAAGTTTGCCAATGAGAAGTATTCTAACGGAGAAACATCCATGCAAATATTTGATGAGTATCTTGCCCCTAATGGATTATACCTGCTCGATGAACCTGAAACATCTCTTTCACCGACAAACCAAATTCAGTTGGCGGAAGAAATCAATAAACTGGCTAGATTTTTTAACTGTCAGTTTGTTATAGCGACACATTCGCCATTTATGTTGGGAACACTAGATGCTAAAATCTATAATCTTGACGCTCCCCTATTGAGAACCTATAGATGGACGGAACTTGAAAATGTAAGGTATTTCTACGACTTTTTCAGAGACCGTATGAATGAATTTGAATAAATGACAGAAACATTTTTGGGCACTTCAGAAGGCATATAACAATGGAACCAACAAAAATGTCAAATTATTCACTTTTATAGGTTCCATTATTGAACTATTCTGCTTACGATAGTTTAGGTACAATATTTCACAATCTTTCTTGTGCAAAAAGAAAAAGGGCGGTCTCCTTCTTGAAGTATCACCCCCGTTACTGGAATAAGCTGATGATGAAATTTAAGATAAAAACAAACCCAATAAAAAATAAAATATCCATTTTTCTTCCTTATTTTTTCAAATCCGAAAAATAAATTCGATAACCCAATGGGAAGGAAAAGCCATCCATATGATTTTAATACTCTTATAAAGCACGAATTTACCTATATATTGGATACTAAGCTATGGTTCCGGAATCTCTGTTGACACCAACGAAGCAGATAAACGACTATTTATACGCAACCGGAATTTCCTTAATCTATAAGATCATTAAACAACTTCATAATCACGAAGAAACGCCGCTGAAAAGCGGCGTTAATTGCTTCTGTTTCGTTTAACGGATAGCAACAAAGTGTCGTTATTATTATCAGACAAATTTTTTGCTTTATTTTTGCTTTGAAGTTGAAAATCGATAATACGATCGTTCCAAATCCTTATAACATTAACTTCTGTCAGGTACTGTAATGACTTCATTATTCTTGATGGTCTATACATATAAGTATCCGGAATAAATCTTGATATTTCAATGCTTCCTGCTTTTATTTCACCTTTCAACAGCTTGACGCCCTCGCTCTCTCCGTCTAAAAGTTTCATATAATTATCATATAAATCTTTTCTTTGATTTAACAAAAGCGCTTTGACATTTGGATAGATATTCTTATCAACAATCGACCAGGCAAAATATGGGGTTACGGTTCCGTCTACCGGATTCACATAAATGTGATTAAAGAAATCTATATCAACAATACATCCGTGGATTGTACCAATACCGCCAATTTTTTTAATACTATCAGATATGGATTTTAGTGCTTGATTGTAATCGCTAAATAACCCTCTGATTGCATCTGAATAATACGCCATTCTCTCAAAGTAATATTTGATGTCATTATGTTCTAAATTATTAATCATCCCACCATTTAACAGATATTTTTTCCCTGTGTTCTGGTTTTCAAGTATAAAACAATATACATTATTGTTTTTAAGCATATGTATAGTTCCTGCTCTATTAAAAGTTACTTTAATCTCAACGCCTTGGTTAAAGTCCAAATATTGTTCTCTCGAAATAGAATAAATTCCGTCAGGAAAATACTTAAAAATATCATAAACCCTTGATAATTTAAAATGCTTTACACCTATGCTTGTAGAATAATATCCAATTTGATTGTCAGAATAAAAAGTTTTTTTCTCGTCACAACAGTAATCATTACGATGAGTATGTCCATTCACATATATCCAGTTGCGGTTGTAATCTTCATTCGACCAGTTTTCTTTTGGCGTATGAGTTAAAATAATAACTTTATCGTTGCCTAAAACGCTTTTCACTTTATTGTAAATGAATTTAAATTGGTTTGTCTGTTTGATGTCCTCTTCTAAAGACATAATGGTTTGCCGATAAATTCCTTTCGTGGCGTTAAATTGTGAATTTAATCCGGAAAACCCTAATCCACCCAGTATCACAAAAGGACTTTTCAAGCAGATATGCTTCAACTCGTCCTGATCAATGGATTTCAATTGCTTTTCTGAAATAATCGTTCCGTTTGAAAGCAACAAATCATTTTGTAAAAAGCATATGCCTAGACTTGAAAACAAATCCCGGTATTGCTGAATAATTTCATCCAATGTAAGCAAATTAGAATGTGCAATCCCGCGTCGATTGAAATCCCATAATTCGTGATTCCCAAGCACTACTACTATTTGACGATGACTCCAAAACTTGACTATTTCTGTATAAAACAAAGTCGATATTTCAAAGTTAAAAGATATATCTCCCGCTATTAATAAGTAGTCGTCATAAGATTTATCTGTAGCAGTATCAATCATTTTTTTTACAAGCTGTCTGATATACATTTTAACTTCCAATTCAGTTGCATTCGTTGGGAATGCTTTTAAAAGCTTATGATTGAGGTGGATATCACTAATATAGTATATCTTGCAAGAAGTATCATTTAATGTGGCATCTGAAACCAAATCGATATCATGAAGAACAGAGATTGCCTCAACTACCTCATTTTCTGCAGAAATCATAAGCTCTGTGTTGGAATCATAATCTTTGACATTTTCAGCGTAAAAAGCATCGTCATATATGTGTTGTTCTACTAATACATCGCTGTTAATATAGGCACCTTCAATATTAAAATCGGCGAGACTGACCTCTTTAAAATCATAATCATGCAGATTGGCATTTTTCAAATCCGCATCTAAATGCTTATAAAAGTCAACAAATAAGTCGAATTCTTTTACTTCATCCTCTTCTCTATAACATATTTTTTCTATTGTAATAAATCTATGTGTTTCTTTATCAAAGTATTTTCCCTTAAATTCCCGTACCTGTAATTGTCTTTCCAATCTGATAATTTGAATATCGTGGTTTATATTATCTGGCAAGCGGTTTGTTATCTCTCTAACACAAGAGCGGTCACTATACGATATCTCAGAAAGATCGTCGCATTCCCTTAATATCCGTTCAAATATTTCAAGGCAATTATTTAAAGTATACATACTCTCAGGCACATAAAGAAAAGCTTTCCAACTTGAGTTTACCGCCGCATTGCACAACTCCGTCGTTTTATATCTGTTCGGTACATGCTCTAATGCCAATACATTATTATTAACAGCATCATTACATAATTCTTTGCTTCTGTTTTTACTTGGCACATATTCTAAGCCCAATCCGTTTTGCTCAACTGCTAACACGAATAATTCTTTTGACAGAATGTTCTTCGGAACAAATTCGAGCGCTAAACCATTTTGCATAATAGCTATTCTGCAAAAACTTTCCGACTTATACTTATCGGGAACATATTCAAGGGCTTTGCCATTTTGCTTTATTGCCTCAAGATAAAGCTTTTTTGTTCGGAACTCATCAGGAATATACGTGGAGTAGGCTATTATTGTTCCTTTATTTCTAACGGCTTCTATGCAAATATCATCCGTCATTATTTTTCTTGATACATATTTTATAGCTAAAGCATTTTGTTTAACAGCCTCAAGACACAAAGCTACAGAATGCAAATTTTTAGGAACCAATTTTAATGTAAGACCATTTTGCTTAACAGCTTCTAAGCATCTTTCAGTCGTTTTTTCTACCTTGTCAATGTACCAACCATTTTCTTGAATGGCTGACATTATATCTCGATCACTTATAGTAATAATCTCAGATGGCTTATCCATGCTATCCACCTCCACTAAAAACACAATTGCCTAAATACATAATACCATGTTTTCCCTTTTTGCTTAATTCATTTCACTGAACTTTCATACTCCCCCTTGTCCTCCCGTAATACGCCCAAGCCTCACTGCTGTTTATATTCGATTTCTAATCTTTATTAAACTAACCTGCTTACGTTAGTTGAAGAAGGTTTAGCTATTTGGCAATGATTCTTTTAAAATGGTTATTTCTGCAATTTTCACACCGACCACTTTTTCTCCAGTAAAAAAGAAGGCAGAATTGCGCCTTCTTTAGTTAGTTTTGCTCGCACGCATAATCGTCATGGTCACGGTCCATTTTTGTCTGGTACGCAGCGTGGGTGGACGGAACTCCTTTAGGATAGACTTTTCTTAGTTCCGTACAATTTGCAAATGAAGTTTCCGTTGTTTGAACAGGCTTTGCTGCAGCTTCTTCTGCCTCTGCTTTCTCCTTAGCCTCTTGCTTGGCTTTTAATTCAGCCTCTTCTTTTGCCTTTTGTTCTGCTTCCTGCCTGGCTTTTAATTCTGCTTCTTCTTTTGCCTTTTGTTCTGCCTCCTGCTTGGCTTTTAATTCAGCTTCCTCTTTTGCCTTTTGTTCTTCCTCTTGCTTGGCTTTTAATTCAGCTTCCTCTTTTGCCTTTTGTTCTGCCTCTTGCTTGGCTTTTAATTCAGCTTCTTCTTTTGCCTTTTGTTTAGCAATTGCCGCTGCTTTCAATTTTGCATTCTTTTCAGCTTGGTCAGCCACTTTTTTCTTTACGTCCGTTGCTTCTACTTTTGCTTCATTTTTGTCATTTGGAATCATAGCGGCACTTCCGATCCATACTACCATAGCTCCTACCATCATCATAAACTGCTTCTTTGCTTTTCCGTTTCTTCTAAACAATGAAATGATCGCCATGACCAGGAACACAAGAGACAGGATGAATCCTAAAGCAAATAAAATCATAGCAGCAGAATTTCCTGAAGCAAACAACCATATGATAATTCCGACTATCATCAAGAGGAAATTCATTTTCACTTTTGGATTTCCTTTTCTTATTCCATTAATCCCGGAGACAAGAAAAAATGCCGTAATGATAAATCCTACCCAGCTAAAATATGTTGCCAAATTAATACCCCCTATTTTCTATTTATATTTTGACAGTTTTCTATTATAAAGGAACATGAACAAAAAATTGGTTTTCCCCCCCAATCTACGTTATTTGAACATCTCCTATACTTGTATCCTATCAACCGGTGCGAATCCTTTTGTTTTTCGGAAATTCATTTTATGCTCGAAATTAACCATGGAATCTGAGCAATCAATCGTTTCAAAATTTAATCGATTCAGCGTTGTCCTATCAATTTTAACAGATAATACTACGATTTTTTCATGATGACCAGTAGACGTATTCAATTGAGAATCCAAAGCGTGAATAATTATTCTATCCAACGGCAAGAGAGCAAACATATCTCTTGCTATTCTAAGGGTACAGCTGCAGACGTAATCCTGTTGAATATCGTAATATTTGGAGATAGGCATATTTCTAACGGAAACTTTACCTGTACTGGTTAGGGTTTTCATTTCTGTCGGAACTACTTTCTTGGTTTGTACATCAAATTCAACTTCCATGGTATGTGGTTCTTCAAGAAAGAACTCAAATCCGCTTCCAAATTCACTTAAATCATCTAGAGGGGCAAACTCCTTTATGACTTCAAAATAAGTGTCTAAATCCCCATGCAATACCTTAGTTGCCGTCTCTGTTAGTGAACTCCATTCCTGAAATTCTTCCTCGTCTTTCTTTCGGGCTTCTAATACTTTTTTTCGGAGCTCCTCAACACGCTTTTCTTCTTGATTAAAGACTCTAGCCATTAAACCAGGTCTATAATTTTGCAGTTCCTGTAAAGCTTGCTGCTCTAGAGGTCCCGGGTTGCCTTTTAAGAATGGCGGTTCTGTATTTTTAATGTCCTGCCAATCAACAAAATCATCGCATTCTTTATGAATGGATTTAATCATTTCTAGTTTATTTTCAAATAAATCCACTTCCAAGCGATTTCGTTGCAACTCTTGTAACTTTTCTCTTTCCTTTTGTAATCGGTTCAATTCCAGTTGTCGCTGATATGAAGCGGTCCTATAGTTCCCTCGACTACGGCTGCTCCCACCAGAAGCGGAAGTGTATGAAAGACCAGTTCCAGGTAAAGAAACTGTAGTTCTGCTTTGACCTTTTGAGTTCACAGAGTACCTTAATCCTTTGACTCCTACACTTGCACCAACCCCTCGACTACTTACGTTTAAACGAACACCTGGAGCTATTTTAAAGCTTTTTCTAAACCCAAAACCCATATGGTTTCCTCCTAATTTCATTTCCCCTTAGGTAACTGAAGAGTTGACTTTTTGAACTAAATATAAAAGGATTTCTTATTTAGCATTCCGTTTTTTTCTAAATCCGTACCAAACTCCGCTTGCTAAAGCCAATCCTACTGCACCGACTCCGCCAGTCGTCATTAATTTATTTTGTTTGTTCTCGTACTCCTTGTACCCTAACTGATAGTGATGTTTAAATATCGGTTCCGCATTTTTATATTTGGACGGTATTTTTAAATCTTCTCCTTCCTTTCCTAATTCATAGGCTTCTTTTTTTATTTGATTGATTTCTTTATTAGATTCGAAACCAGCCTTATACCAATCTGTAAATTTCTCATTGTTTAATTTGGGAGCCTGATATTTTAACATAGTAAATGCAGCTTCATATCCTTGCTTAATGTAACTTTTCTTTGATTCACTTTGCCCCTTATCGTATCCCTCCTGGTAAGCCTTAACATACATTGCTTCCACATCTTTAGGAGGAGAATTAACATCTTTTTTTCCATCACTGTAACCTAGTTCTTTATATTCCTTTTTTTTAGCTTCTACTCTTTCTGCTACAGCTTTATTAAATCCAGCCTCAAAAGATTTTTTTAACCCAGAGTGGGATCTATAGACAGCTGGGATAACAATTTTATCTTGTTTTTTCCCTAAAGCATATCCCTTATCGGTTGCTTTGTTTTTGCTGATTCTATTTTTTTCTTACCAGCTTCATATCCTTTATTGTAACCAACAGCATAACCTACTTTATATGCCTGAGAGCCATTTGCCTTTGACATATTACTCGGTTTTTCTTTATACCCATCATTAAGACCAGCAGGATATCCAGCTTTTTCTCCTTTTGTATTATCTTTTTCTTCTTGGATTTGAGCTTTTTGCTGAGGGCTGTTATTAATCAAGGTCAAATCATAACCATCGGGAGCTTCGCAGGGAATCCCATCATCTACTTTGCCATTCCCCCAACCATCCAAGTTTTCTGGATCGTAAGTAGCTGAATAACCTTTAGTATTCCAATAGTCAATCATATCGTCATATGTTGCAAAATCTGTGCAATCCTTGTCATTTATATTTGTGCTCTTACTCGAAGAACTGCTACCGGATGTTGTACCAGCCCCGTTGTGATAATGGTACTCCCCAGTACTAAGTCCCCAGCTACCACAGTTTGTTCGGCAAGTATGTCCTCCACTTGAATCGGTTCTTCCTGGGTGTGCATACGCTATTGAACTATACAGAAACGTAAGTAAAAATCCTATTAAAGCTATTTTCTTGCCCATTTTTCTCCCCCTTATTTTCTATTATTCTTATAAAAAAACAGTAGAGTGCTATCCTACTGTAAAATAACAATGAGCTTATGTAGTTCAAAAGACGCAGTATATAACCAATATAATCTTTACATATCTTCCACTAAATAACAATTGTTTTTTTACTATTGATTTGGAAAATTCTAAAATAAGTTATGGGTTTCGCGCCATTGCGATGACGAACTCCCTGTAATAAAAGATTGGATTGCTTACCTGTAGTTGCTCTAAATTACTTTATATGGATTCTTTTGGTTTAATCATGTACCAATGAAGGACAATGAAACCAATTCAATTTTATTGTTAAATGCACCCTGTAATTCCTTTTTCTCAACAAAAGCACCATTCGTTTTATAGTTGAGTCGTTTCGACAAGAGTCAGCGTGCCAATTAACGGTATAAAGCCCTCATGGCCAATCCGATTTATATAGTAAATATAATCTTACCTATAAGGTAACTTCCTAATGGTATAAATCATTTGGTTACAACTTTCAATTTCAAGGCTTCCAGTCTTTGAAAAGGGATAATATTCCCGAGCAAAATAGGACTATCCATATTAGATAGTCCGCTCACTTAACAATAATCAATCCACTATTTCTTTTTTCCCCATGAGATGCCTGTTTTTTCAATCGCAAAGTGTTTTATCTATTTTCAAGACTACACAATAAATTCTTAAGTCGTGTTATTTCAAAATTACGTTTCTTGAACCACTCCTGCGACCAAATTCGGTGAATTTTCCAACCGAGATTTTCAAGGACCTGCTGACGTAAACGGTCTCGGTCGCGGGCTACTTTCGAGCTGTGATAAGTTTTGCCGTCACACTCAATCGCGCAAAGGTACGAATTCGGTTTACGAGGATCAACAACGGCCAAATCAATTTTGTAACCAGAAGCGCCTACTTGAGTGTGTACTTCATACCCCATATCGACAAGAACATCGTAAACATCTTCTTCAAAAGGGGAATCATAAATTTTTACGGTATTTGAAGGTGTATATACTGGCAAATGGCCATTCATTGCCATTTCCATATAATCTCGTAATCGGTGAACGCCAATGCTCTGAGTCCGCTCCAATGGAATGTCTTGCGGCAACAATGAGCTGATTAATTTAACATGGTATTTCGCCCGAGTAATGGCTACATTTAAGCGGCGCTCTCCCCCGTTTTTACTTAACGGCCCAAAGTTCATATGAAGGCTGCCATCAGGAGCTTTTCCATAACCGACACTGAAGAAGATGACGTCCCGTTCGTCCCCTTGAACATTCTCCAGACTCTTTACAAAGAATTCATCTTGTTTGCCTTCTTTAAAGAATCGCTCCATAGAATGATCATTCCGTCTCATGCGATCAATTTGGTCCCGGATCTCTGTTGCCTGAGCATCACTAAACGCTATTACTCCTAAAGAACGGTTTGGATGATGGTGGAAGTGTTCGAATACCAACTTAGCTGTAACCTCTGCTTCTCTTAGGTTGCTTCTTGTTCCACCGCGATCATATAAACCATCTGGAACATGAACAAATTTTACGCCCAGTTCGTCCCCGTGCTCAGAACTTGGGAACGTAATCAAACTGTTTGAATAAAAGGCAGTGTTTGAGAAAGAAATTAGCGATTCGTGTCTGCTACGATAATGCCAGCGTAACCGCATATTCTCAAGGACATACATACACTCATCCAGAATGCTCTCATAATCAACTTCTTTTTCATCCTCGAATTCTTCACCTACACCTCCGGCCTTAAAGAAATCAGTTGGTGGCAGCTGCTTATTATCCCCCACTATGATCACTTGGGATGCTCGAATAATGGAACCAATCGCATCTTCGGGAAAAATCTGCGATGCTTCGTCAAAAATAACAACATCGAAGGCAATATCGTTTGCATCTAAATATTGGCTGACCGATAAAGGACTCATTAAGAAGCATGGTTTCACTTCCAACGCAAGGGCGGATGTCTGGGATAACAGTTTCCGGATCGCTAGATGCCGCTTTTTTTTGCCGATTTCATGAAGCAAGACCCCTTGTTCTCGACGATAGGTAAGGCTATCGATGGCATGTTTGCGTTTTTGCTCCAATATTTCCTGCACTCGCATAGCATTCTGATCAAGACTCTTTAAATCACTTTCACGGAATTCGAGAATCGTTCCATTGGCCCTTTCCGCATCGAAGTCATAAAGGATTTCCTCATCTTGATAAATTTGGTCCAACCATTTCCGATAAAATCGTTTCTGAAACAGTTGTACGAATGTGCCGTTTGTAGGCTTTTCGTTTTCAAGATGTTCTAAGAAAGAAGATAGTTGAGAATCTCTTATTCTCTTTTCCAACCTTTGATAACGGATCCATTCCTCCAACTGCTCTATCGACTGAATACGTTCATTAATCCATGAATAATAACTGTTTAATGAACTTTTTTGTAACCCCACACCATCTACTACTAGGGATTCTTTTATAAAATAAGTTTCTAGATGACTGTATAGCTGCTCTTGCTGCTTCAAAAGCCCATTGCTTTTTTCGAAAAGGCGAAGTAATTCTTGCTTCTGTTCAGGGTTCGCCCCTTCTGCAATGTATGCTACCAATCGTTCAGGAACTTCACCATGGGCGAAATGCTTTATCCAATCTTCAATCCACGCTAAGGCATCAAAAATGACATCCCAATTAGTCGTATACCCTGAAAAGAAATGGCCGAAGGTATCCTTTAAGTAATCCAAATCAGCTTCAAGAGCAATCTTCTGCTCCTGAACGACGATCGCTTCTTGAAGATCTTCCTTTAACTCTGATGGTGCTAGATAATCCCGTTTGAAAAATCCGCTTATTACATCGTATTGTTCCATCCATTGTTGGAGACTCTGCTGAAACCATTTGAAACAATCTGCAATGCTTTCTATCTCCCACTGATTTGTCTCAGATCTCTTGAAATTCCTGAAAAGGGACGGGACTTTTTGAATTAATACAGGGATCGTTTGTTCCAATGTTTGTACTGCCCGTTCAAGTTCTGAATGGCGACCGTTATCCTTGAAAGAATCCTCGATTAAAAGTGTTTGAAACTTTTCGGGAATATAAGGAGTGAGGTTTCTTAGCGCTTCAATATCAGACAGCGCCTGCTCCACCTTTTCCCATGGCGTTTGTTCCATTTTATACCACGATCCCATGATCTCCTTTAACTGGGACTCATGTTCCATGATTTCATTTTTCAGCTGGATGACTGCTAATGATAAGCCTATGTCCTCTAACAGTTCTTTTAAGGAAAGGCGAGAAACCGTACCTGGTTTTCGAACATCCAAAAGTATTTGAGTATTCGTGTAAAAGCCTTGTAGTTTTAACTGTAGTTCCTTTATTTCAGAAACTGTTTCCGAGATCGGCCATTGCACTAATGGTTGAGCACTCCGATTCATGAGATTAGGAAAATCACCATGAAGCGTTTCCAATATCCCCTTAATCTCACCGGTAATCGATTCCAATCGTTCAAATTCTGAAGTCAATTGCTCCAAACGACCCGTGGATTGTATCAAAATTTCTTTTAAAGGTGCCGGGATTATAGAACCTGGGAACATTTGCTGAATTTCCTGAACAACAGAGAAAGAATCTTCAATTCGATTCCATTCCGTTTCAAGCCCTTTATAGTGCCTTCCAAAATAAGTCCGAAAATCCGATTGATGGTCTTCCATCCACTTTTTATACTCCAAAACCCGTTTGACCGAGCGAACTTGTTTACTCAATGACTCAAAGTCGTATTTATCCTTTTGCTTCAATTTGGACGTCAGCCATTTACAATCTCGGCGGAAACTTCCGTTAAAAATCCGTACAGGTGATTGATAAACGGTTTCAAACCGCTCTAACATTTGGAAGATACGGTCATCTAATATTTCTTCCTCGTAGATTTCCAATGTCGCCGACAATTCCTGGTGGTACTTCTTATGAATATTTTTGGACTCCTTAATGAAACTATAGATTTCATGTTGACGTTCCGATTGAAACCATGAAGCGGTTGGCCTCGGGTCTTTGGCAATCAACTCCAATATTGGTTTCAATCTTGTCACCGACTTTAGATTGGATAATTCCGTCTCAAGCGATTCAGATACAATTGGTTTGACTTGGTCGAATTGTTGGATCTGTACCAAAAACTTTGCAATACGCTCCTGGATTGATACCCGCTTATTAAAAAGCGCATCATCATTTGCATCCGACTGAACGTTTGAAGTGAACAATGGTAGAAGCTCATTTCCTTGTGTCTCTATTTTTTGCCGCAGAGCATACAAGTCGAGTTCAAGTATTGACGGGTCATATTTCGCGTTCAATATGTCCCGTTTTTGTCCCCAATCCGAAAACCTCTGCTTCGCCTCTTGGATAGATTTAGTTACTCCCTCTAAATCACCGAACCATTGCTGTGTTGGGCGGGGCTTTTTTAGGACAACTGACATAAGACCATTTAAAAGATGAATATCCTCAAATTTTTTTATAGGCGAAAGCCCAAATTCATCTGGAATCGACCCCAAATCGTGTAACGTTCGCAACGAAGCTCTTCCCTGTTCAATCGTGTCTCTAATTATGTCTCTTTCTTGTATGAGTACCTTTGGATCTTCTGAACCGAATGCTTTAAAAAAGTCCTCTGAAACCATAAACAACTGAACAAAAATATTGGTGATGTCCTTTTCTAATATCTCAGGGTGAAAGATGGTTGAAAGAAACGATCTCTCCTCTAAAAAAGAGGACATTTTCTCCTGATATTCCCGCGCCTTTTGGATTGTCAATTGAATAGATTCGTTGTCAAACCAATGTTTTGGAGGATTAGGTGAATATTTAGCCATTTCAATGATGCTATGGTTTTGCCGAACGACTTCAATCGAATCACTGGTTAAGCCCAAGGTTTGATGAATAGATTTCGACTGTTGAATAAGCGCATCTAAATTTTTCAGATACTCTCGAAGAAACGACTCTAATTTGGACGCCAATTCAAGACTATAAATCGGCCTCTTAAACCCCTTCCAAACCGGAGTCTGTTCCGTTAAAATCAATCGCCCGCGATAACGCTCTAAATTATTCAAGAGGGACAGAATATATTCAGAATTTATCGATTCGTCAATTTCAAAATCAAACAACATCTCCTGAATTTTATCGAGTTTCGCTATGGTTCCATGAATTTCATATGCGGATTTACCGAAAGGGTCGCGGATCTGGTGCAGTTTCTCCGAGTATGTATTGAGCTGGTTCCTTAAGTGATTGATGTTCGAATACAGTTCGTGTTGAATTTGTTTCTGCTTGGGATGATTATTGATCGCCTGTTGGAAAGCGTCCAATATTGACCGTTTATTTGCTTTATGACTGTGCAGCTCCAAACAGAATTCACCGAGCCCGACCTGTTCCAAACGGGATTTTACCACTTCTAGTGCTGCCATCTTTTCGGATACAAACAATACCTTTTTGTTGGCGGCCAAACATTCGGCAATGATGTTTGATATGGTCTGGCTTTTTCCGGTGCCAGGAGGCCCCTGTAAGACAAAACTCACACCATTCTTAGCAGCAATAATGGCTTGTTGCTGGCTTGAATCCGCATCTAATACTAGGTATGACTCTTGGGCCGGCACTTTACGATCAAGTTCATGTTCATCCGGCACTGATGACAAATCCATTAAATCTCCGTTTTCTTCTGCTTCCACTCCGGAAATTTTACCAATAAGAGGATGGGCTTCCAGCAAATCTATGAAATTTTCAAGATCTTTATACATCACGAGCTTACTGAAAGAAAACAACGATAGATAGATTTCTGGTGAAACAGACCACCCTTCTAAATGGTCAATTTGTTCACTGATCCCACTCCAGATTTTTTCAAGGTCCACATCTTCTTGGTCGCTTAATTCCGGGAATGCAATGCCTTTTTCCTCCCTTAATTTGTGAGCCATGAAAGGATTGAGTACAATTTCATCCTCAACCATTTTCATTCGGAAGGGTTGGTTGGCACTGGAACGGTTCAATTCAACAGGAATCAACAGCAACGGGGACATAAACTCTTTGTCATTCCCTTGTTCTTTCCACTTGAGCACCCCAAACACAAGATAAAGGGTTTGAATTCCTTGCTCATTTAAACGAGTACGAGCGTCTAACCGTAGTTTGCCGACCAATTTATTAAACCGCTCTTTCTCTTCTGCGATTTTCTTTCTTTTTTCCGGTTCTTCTTCTATTGAGTTCATCATTTTTTGAATCTGCTCAAAAATAGGATTCTTTAACTCTTCTACATTTAAATTTTTAGATTCTTTCACTAACTGGTCAAACAGCTCTTGCGGTTCTTCAAAAAACTGTAAAGTGTTGTTCTTTTTGGGCCGGAAATTTAAGAGGACATTACGATTCGTTAAATCAATTAAATCTCTCTTCCATTTTAATATCTTGGCTTGAAGTAAATCATTACCCGTGGAGACGTTCACTATAAATCCCACCCATGTCAAGAATTAATCCTTACGTTAGCAAGGTGTTCACTGAAAAAAATATTATCGTATTTTATAAAATATATGTAAATATTTAAATTTTCAAACATTATTTTCTATATAATATTTTATCATTTCATACTTTTTTACTCAATCCATCTGGAAAATATTTGCCATAAGGACAATACACACTTGTTACCACCGCTTCATAAAACTGCGTTTGTCCAAATAAAAAAACCCAGCAATTTTGCCAGGCTCAATTTAAATTGCATTCTGCTGGGATTTCCTTAATTCTCCGCTAATGTTGGATCTTCAAATCCAAAGACAATTTTACCGTCAAACGCACCTTTTAATTCCTTCTTCTCTACAAATGCTCCATTTGTTTTAGCAATATATTCACTAGCCTTTAACCTATCCTTTATGTCCGCATTATCATCCCGCATTATCTCCGTCCAAAACCGCTTTGTTTCAGTTATATCTGCAACATACTCCACATCCAACTGCTCATTCCGCTCCTTAATATACTTCAACACCTTAGCATTTCTAAGCAGGCGGCTGGCGTTTACTTCAGCTGCATTTCCTTCTGCTTCATATCCTGCTCTCAAATAGCTGGTGGTGGCGTTTCCGGTTTCAATGTAGTAATCAGCAAACCTTTTTTGTTTTATATTTAGACCGTTCATTTTTATCACCCGCCATAAGGATATATAAGAATATTTATTCTAATTGTATTGTAACAAATACTTAAGAACGTGTGGGCTTATTCCTCATATAATTTAAGCGCCTATTATGATTATGTTCACAATTACTTCTGTCCTTGTTCGGGTAAGGCGGGCAATAATCCCGGTTCCCATGATCAACAGCAAATATATTTCCACATCGTTCATTTTTACAACGTCTATAAGTGGTTTTCTTTAATAGCGCTTCGTGCAACTGCCACCAAGCCAAGTCCATTAAAGAGGAAAATAGAACCGAAGGATAAAATTCACCATTCTTTAATTGAAGACGATCCTGTTTGGTGGGTAATTCATCATTAACAATGTTCATCAAATCTTCTTTTTGTTCCTCCGTTATTTTATCATCCATCCAATTTTTTAAATAATTTACAGCAATTTTCATTCGATAAATTTGGTTGATTAACTTTTGGTTTACCAATTCTTTTTTTATATCCGTCAAAACTAAATTTCTATGCCCGCTAGTAAATGCCTCTTCATTTATTCTCTTAAAAAAATACTCACGCTCACTAATGCCAAGTAGCCCAAATCGTTTTGTAAATTTTAAAAAACTTTTTTGGGCTTCTAAGGAACGTATTCTATGGACCTTTATTTCTTCAAATCTATTTTGTTCATTATTAAGCCTAACAGTCTCTTCATCTATAACAATCTCAGAAATTTGTAAGTAGATATGTTCAGGGTACGTATGCAGTGTATAAACCTTGTATTTATCAGTATTTTTAGCAGTAACATTTACTTCTATGTTTCCCCAAGCATCTTCTTCCCCGTTAACGAATTCATATTCCTCATAAACAACAAACTCGTTTGCATAATATGGTACTTCATTTTTCCTGTATGGAGAGATTTTTAAGTTTTCATCTTCTTTTGATGGAATTAGTGTACTCATACCTGCACTCCCTCTAAATACGAACGTATTTTTGTGGTACATAACTGTATTCACATTAGATTATACACGATTTCAAATAGTTACTACAATAACCTTGTAATACTACTATTACTAACCATGGGGTGGTGATGAAAATGTTGAACAGGAATCAGGACATTAAAGAAGCAAAAAAGGATGTTCCAGATTGGGCAATAGCAGAAAAATTAGGAATTTCCGAAAACAGCTTTTACCGCTGGATTCGAAAAGAGCTATCAATTGAAAAAAAAGCAATGATCATGCAAGCCATTACGGAATTGAAAAATCAATTAGAAAATCAAAAAAATAAAAAGGGGTTTGATAGCAATGACAAGTGTCTGTGAAGAAATTAATAACCAGTTATCCATTATTGAAGCTTTTGAAAAATACACCGGTGTCATGATTCCTAGTGCAAAAGGCAATAAGAAGCAATTTAACATCTGCTGCCCGTTCCATGACGACAAAAATCCTTCCTTAACCATTTATGCACACAGCAACAGATGGTATTGCCATGTCGGCTGCGGCGGAGGTGATGTCATTAATCTCGTAAGTAAGGCAATGAATCTTTCAAATGCGGAAGCTATAAAATTGCTTGCAAAAGATATGGGAATTTCGATGAATCAGCAACTTAATGCAGAAACCTACAAAATTAACAAAAGCATAAAGGAATTTAACCATCACTGTATGATGTATGCGGATGCCTTAAATGATTTTAAGATAGCCCTATTGGATGAAGCCAGAACCATAACAGATGTTAATGAATTGGGACATAAAGGGGACATTTACCATTCCCTTGCTCGAATAGAGTATTTAGCCCCCCTTGTGCAATTTGGCAGTGTGGAAGATAGAATTTATGCAATTCGGAAGATAGGAGAAATGATTAACCATGGTAGTGGTAAACCTGAATAACATTACCCCTGGCGAGTTGCAATTAATGACCCAATTTAACGAGGAACCAGGATTTATGGAGCAGTGGGAAGAGCCGATATATTACGACAAAAATAATTTACCCTCATTTAATGTAGAAATTTTCCCAAACTGGTTAAAAGATTTCATTATTGCTGTGGCTGTATCGACCCAAACACCTGTTGACATGGCCGCAATGGCAGCTTTAACGATATTGTCAATCGCATTGGCCAAGAATTATGAAATTAATCCGTATGGCGACTGGATTGAGCCTTTAAACACCTACTGTTTGACCTTAATGGGGCCTGCAAATAGAAAAAGCTCGGTTTTTCGTGAAATGTGTTTGCCAGTAATACAATTTGAGAAGGAAGAAAACGAGCGGCTGCACCTAGAAGCTCAAAATGTGGAATCAACTAAACGTGCCCTACAAAGGCGCATTGAACATCTAGAGGGACTTTACGCCAAAGATGGTGACGACAATATATTTGAAGAAATCGCCCAAGCCCAACAAGAGCTAGATTCCTTACCCGAGGTATACTTGCCCACATTCATTACTGATGATGCCACCCCGGAAACCTTAGTTACATTAATGAAGCAAAATAAAGAACGAATAGCGGTTATTTCCGCTGAAGCAGGACTATTCGGAATGGTAAACGGACGGTATAACGGTCAAATAAACCTAGAAGTCTACCTCAAAGGGCATACAGGTGATTACCTAAGGGTCGATCGTCGAGGGAGAACCGAATGCCTGGAAGCACCATTAATAACCATAGGGATATTTGGGCAGCCGGATGCTGTGAAAAATTTACCCCCGATTTTCCATGGTCGTGGGTTGATGGCTCGCTTTCTCTACTCATCCCCAAAGGATTTTAAAGGATATAGAGATGTTCGCCCGAAACCCATTCCAGCCAATTTGAGGATTCAATACATTAAAAATATAAAACTCTTAATGCAGCAAATGACCGAAAAGCCAATAAAATTAAAATTTGGTAACGATGCAGATGCCTTATTCCAAGCGTTCCAAGAGAGGATAGAAATACAATTACGTGAGGGTGGATCCTTGTCAGAGATACCTGAATGGGGTGGGAAAATTGTCGGGAATATAGCACGTATTGCAGCACTGTTACACATTGCCAAACAAATTGAGGGCTCACTTAGTACAGCTACTATTCCAATGGATATCAATGCCGAAACAGTCCATGGGGCTACAACACTAAGCGATTACTTTATTGAACATGCTAAAGCAAGCCTAGGGAAAATGAGGATAAACACCGAGACCGAGGAATCTCTTGACCTTCTTAGGGTCATCCATAGGAAATACAAGAAGATGTATGAGGAGACAGGGCTTATCAGTCGCCCCATCCCTTACAGAGAGATTCAGCAAGCTGTGAAATCCCGTTATGATAGCAAGCAACTAAAATTTCTATCAAATGTCCTTGAGGAACGCGGTTTTGTCCGTTTATTCACAGATGCTGATTCTTATAGTAAACCAAAGCAATATTTGATGGTAAACCCCTATTTACTTAAATCTTCCCCTTTTTCCCCAATACCCGAAAAAGTATTGGAATAGCAATATTTTTAATGAAAATCCATATTCCCCATTTCTCCCCCATTTTACCCAATAGAAATGGGGAATGCGGGGAAATGCTGGGGAATAACTTACGTGGCTAGTATCCTCTACAAGACAATGATTTATTACAAATGGGGAATATGGGGAACATTTTTTAACCATTCAAGGAGGTTCGATTATGAATTCAAATGAAACAAAGACTGACGAACTCAGCAATATTCTTCGATTACTGCAAAAAAACCAACGGGAAATAGAAAGATTAAAGCGAGAAGTAAAATCCCCCTCTAATGGGGTGAACCCAAATACCGCATTTAAATTCCAATTTGTCGGGAAATCTCTGCTTTGCCCACACCGAGTTTAAAATTTTTGAAGATTAGGAGGTTTATTGAATGATAACAACAATTGAGTTACCAGAAGTAATGGAAGTAAAACATATTCAAACGTTTCTTGGAATTGGACGTTGCCAATCCTATCAATTAGTCAAAACCAACACTTTCCACACAGTAAAGGTTGGAAAACGAATCCTGATTCCTAAGAAATCATTCATTGAATGGTTTGAGGGGAAAGCGCATACGGCTCAAAAGGACTAAGGAAGTCCTTCATGAATTGGACTTACATAAGTCTACTAATATAAAAACAATAGATTGAATACGAAACGGTCGATTCTAAATTCAAAAATCAGGCTGGGCACAAGCAGTTTTATTTCCATTCATCGAATAATTTGATTATTATTACAGTAGGTGCTATATGCTTGGTGTCCAGCTAATTTAAGAACGGAGGTAAACAAAATGGCTGGCACTGGTTATCCTAAACAGGATAAAAAGACAGGAAAGTGGTATTTTGTAATTGAAGCCGGGAAAGATTCCAACGGGAAGCGGACAAGAAAAAAACGTTCCTTCGAAACAAAAAAAGAAGCTAAGATGGCCATGGCCAAAGCGTTACTTGAGGTGCAGAACAATCGCGATACCAAGAAAAATGTCAATATTACGGTTGGAGAATACCTCCATTATTGGCTTGAAAACTATGCCAAGACGAATACAAAGCCAAAGACATTTGCTGAGTATGAAAAGATTGTAAAAACACACCTTCAACCCTCTTTGGGACACATCAAGCTTTATGAATTGAGAAGCATTCAGTTGCAGAACTACTATAAAGTGAAATTGATCGGTTTGACTGCTCAATCCGTGACACATCACCACCGTGTTCTCTCAAAAGCCTTGAATGACGCTATTGATTGGGAATTCATCGATAAAAATGTGGCAAAAGGCGCTAAACCCCCTAAGCCTGCTAAGCGAGAAATGAACAGCTATTCGGTTGAACAACTCAATTTGCTTCTCAAGACAGCAAAGGACAGAACACCGGTATTCTACCCTATCATCTACGCTGCTGCTCATACAGGCATGAGAAAAAGTGAATTAATCGGGTTGAACTGGAAAAACGTTGACTTTTTCAACCAAAGGATTTATATCAGGCAAACCATTACAGAAGCAAACGGAAAATACTTTTTTAACTCCATTCCTAAAAACGAGAAGCCAAGGGGAATAAAGCTAACGGCCGAACTATTGAAGCTGTTGGAGAAACTCAAAGAGGAACACGACAAGCAAAAGGAAATCCTAGGGGATTATTTTAATCCGTATAATCTTGTCTTTTGCAATTCCAAAGGGAATATCATGGCTCCATCTGAAATTTCTAGAGCGCTGAAAAGAGCACTAAAAGCGGCAAATCTGCCAGATATCCGGTTTCATGACCTTCGCCATTCACATGCAACCATCTTGTTGCAAGCGAATGTCCATCCCAAAATTGTGAGCGCTCGTTTAGGGCATTCCAAAATTCAAGTGACCATGGATATCTATTCACACATGACAGATTCCATTGAGGGAATTGCGGTGGATACATTGGATACTCTCCTTGAATAGATTCCAATGACACAAATGGGACGTATGGCACTTTTTGGGCACTCCCCAATAAAAAAAGACCGAGTGCCCTCTGGTCTATGTAAGAAAGGAATTCGCAAGAACCCTTGATATTATTGGTTTGGCGGGACTGCGTGGGAATCGAACCCACCAGACCTGGCACGCAGGTCTCAAGCAGTTTTGAAGACTGTGGAGGACACCAGTACCCCATTCAGCCCCATAGGTGAAATAAAGATAAAGATCAAGATGTAATGGGAAAGTTACTCAGACTTTTTCAATTGATCCAAACTGTTTCGCTTTCCTATCATTTGTTATCATATTACAATGGAATATGGTATTAATCAATAGAATCCGCTCATTTGTCACTTTTTCGACATGCTTCTCACTAGTCAAAAAAGGACTCAAGAGCAGATTCACAATCTCTCAAAATTGATAACTACCTTAAAACTTTAGTATAAATTGATGCAATTATGTCCAATACTTGTCTAAACTTATAAAAACAGACTATAATAAGATGAAAAAATAGTTATTTATGTAGGTGAATAGAATGCTTCATGGTTGGTTTTTATGGTTTATCCTATTCTGGGTATTTTTCCTAGTTGGTTCTTTTGCCATCGGTGGATTTTTTATGTTCCGTAAGTTTTTGAAAAAGATGCCGAAAGAAGACGGTAAGTCTGTTTTGGATTGGGAAGAACATTATGTAAATGAATCCCGTCATTTGTGGGGCCCTGATGAGAAAGAACTCCTAGAGGATTTAGTCAGTCCCGTTCCCGAGCTTTTCCGTGATGTGGCTAGACATAAGATTGCTGGGAAAATTGGCGAAATTGCCCTTAGCGAAAAGGCTTCAAAAATTACTCAAGACCTAGTTATTCGCGGCTATATTCAAGCAACACCAAAGAGAGATCATAAATTTTTACGTAAAAAGCTGTTTGAAAATCGAATTGACGTTGCTCCCTTCGAGCACCTATTTTAACCGTCTAGCTAATAGACGGTTTTTTGTTTTTCAAAATAAAAACTGACCCCCAAAAGGACCAGTTTCTCAAATAACTATATTTGTTTATCCTCATGCAGCTTCTTAAACAGCTTTTTGTAATCCACATACATCGCAATCCGCCAAGGCACGATCATACAATAGGCTAGGAAGAAGAACATCCCGCTTAATTGTCCAATATCGATGGTTGCACTAAGCACCGACTTCATTACGAGGCGAACCACTAATAGCCCAATTAATATAAAGAAAAATGCTTTGGAGCGCTTTAGATAAATATCGTTATCGCGAATCTCAAACTTGGAAGTTTTTATTAATAAGATCGAAAAAAGCATCCCGACGATCGCGGCCTCGATCATTTCCGCTCCCGTTAGTCTAAATTGCGGTTCAATATACATTAAGGCCCCACTCGACATGAAAATTGGCGGTAAAATTATCTTCCGAGCATTTGTGGGTTTCTTTGCGGCTTTCATCCGGACCACCAAGGCAAGGGTGCCCATAAATACCGCTCCAATTGAAGAAGCAACAACTATGTTCATTAGATTCATTCCTTATCTAATTTATTTTCTAACCCATTATATCTCAAATATATTGATTTGAAAAAAATTAACTCATGAAAATGTCACCCATTTTTACCAGATCCGGTAATGGATACAAAAAAGGAAAAACCATCTCAGGAATTTCCCTTACAAAGAATATTTATATTTTTATATATTTATGATTAGAATCCTGTAAAGCCACCAAACAGATTCGAAAAGATTGAAATGATTTTTGTCATCCAGTCAAAGAATAAGACAATACCCATGACAATCATTATGTAACCACCAATTTTGACAATTTTGCCGCTGTTCTTCTTGATCCAACTCATCCGTCCAAGGAAGAATGAAAGAATAAAGAATGGTATAGCAAATCCTAGTGAATAGGCAATCATGTACAACATACCTGAACCTGGATTTGTCGCTGCTAGGGAGATAACAAATGAAAGGATTGGACCTGTACAAGGTGTCCAGCCAGCCGCAAACGCCATCCCAATTAATACGGAGCCAAAATAGCCGGAAGGACGATTTTTAAATTCAATACGGCGATCCTTCATCAAAAACTTTGGATTTAATATCCCAACGATCACTAACCCAAAAAAGACAATAAAAATTCCGCCCAGCTGCCGAATTAGATCTTTATACTGTAAAAAAAAGCTTCCTAGAAACGAAGTACCAAATCCAATCGCAATAAAAATAATCGAAAAGCCTAATAGAAAAAATAATGTATGGAGTAAACTCCGTTTTTGAAGCATTGCATTTTCACTTTTTAGCTCGCCCACAGACATCCCTGTAATGTATGAGAGAAATGCAGGATAAAGCGGTAAACAACAAGGTGAAATAAAGCTTAAAAATCCTGCCCCTAATGCTAAAAATATATTTAGATCTGACATATTAACACTCCCACTATAGTCGATACGTTTCTATTCTAACAAATGTTTGATATAAAAGATAATGGTTAACTTGTATATTTTGTGTGTCGACATATTTTTTTGTCCTGACAAAATGACTCTAATAAATATATGCATAAAATGGATGGATAATTATTTACAAATGTCTTTGAAAAAATTTACATCATAGGTTATACTAGTAAAATCAATTCCAATTTGATATATTAGTATTCTGTTTCTACTAAAATTTAGGAGTTTCTCTGGAAAGGACATCAGCCGTGACAAAAAATGATTTAGTTTCCTTAATTGAAAAAAAACGAGCTGAATTAATTCAAGTCGCGACCACAAACGGCTTGACATCCTCCGTTGCAATTCGCTATAGCCAAGAACTTGATCATCTTTTAAATGAATACCATCGAGTATATATAAAAAAGGTTCCTTCATCAGCTTGTTAATCATATTGTTGAGAAGAACTATAAAAATAGAACGAGTAAAAGCCTGGTGAAAACGCCAGGCTTTTACTCGTTCTATTAATTCACAACATCCTCGAGACGCTCAACGGCTCCATTTTGCAAAAGGAACATTTTATGATACAACCCAGCTTGGGCAAGGAGCTCTTGATGGGTACCTACTTCCACAATTTCTCCCTGATGCAATACTAAGATTAAATCAGCATCCTGAATAGTTGAAAGGCGATGCGCAATCGCAATCGTTGTTCGCCCTTTTCGCATCTTGGCGAGTGCTGTTTGAATCGCTTCCTCTGTTTCGGTATCGATATTAGCGGTCGCTTCATCAAGCACCAAAATTTTAGGATTCGTCGCAATGGTTCTCGCAAAAGCAATTAATTGCCTTTGCCCGCTTGAAAACGTAGTCCCCCGTTCCACAACTTTATGCTCAAAACCATCATCTAATTTTTCGATAAATGTATGGGCTTGGACAAACCTCGCCGCCTCTTCAACTTGTTTATCCGTCATATCCTTCGAATGAAGGCGGATGTTCCCCTTCACTGTCCCGTAGAATAAAAAGGGATCCTGTAACACGAGGCCCATTTTCTCCCTGAGTTCGGTCTTGGTGAAGGTACGAATCGATTGACCATCGATGAAAATGTCTCCCCGTTCATATTCATAGAACCGCATCAGTAAATTAATTATCGAGCTTTTTCCACTACCGGTATGGCCAACCAAGGCGACTGTTTCACCAGGATGGGCGGTGAAAGAAATATGTTTTAGCACATCCTGTTTCCCATTATAGGAAAAGCTTAAATCCTTAAATTCAATCTTACCTTGTTCAATGGAAAGGCTCTTCTCTTCATTTTGGGCCGGTGCTAATTCTTCCTCATCCAACAATTTAAAAACCCGCGATCCTGCGACTATTGCTTGTTGGTACAAGGAAAGTCGCATCATCATCTGATTTACCGGTTCAAAAAAACGGTCCAAATAATTAATAAAGGCATATAATACGCCGATTTCCACCACATGGTTCAATGAAGTGATCCCAAAATAGCTTAAGACAATGATTAAGCCCACAATATAAATTAAATCAATCGCTGGTCTTAACAGGAGTCCATCGATTTTTATATTCTTCATTCCAGCCTTATAATGCTGTTCATTAATCATTCCAAATTCAGAACGGAGTCGTTTTTCCTGACGAAATACTTGAATGATGCCCATTCCTGATAATGATTCACTTAGCTTTGCATTTAACTGACTCAGCCGTTCGCGCATATCCAGGTAAAATCGTGAACTTAACTTCCTATAAAGGCTCATGACAAACAATAATAACGGAATTAACACGACGCAGAATAATCCTAGTTTGATATTTAGAATAAACATCGCAATGAAAATACCTGTTAATAAAAATCCACCTTGGATAAAGGTTGCAATTACGGTCACAAACATGTCTTTAATCGCTTCTGTATCATTGGTTACCCTTGAAACGATGCTGCCTGCCGGAGTTTGATCAAAATACTTTAGACCAAGCGACTGGACCTTTGAGAAAACATCGATCCTGAGCTGTTGGATAATTTTTAAAGCGAGTTCTTGGAATTTTACAAATTGAAAAAACATGAGAATGGCTTTGATGATTTGAATGGCCATGTATATGGATCCAAGTATAACAAGCGGTTGAAAAGCAAGCTTTACAGGTGTTAAATAATCATCGATAAATATTTTCACTAAAATCGGAAGGACGATATCACCGATTGTCGTTAACAGCAGAAAGGTAAACGCCACGGCTAACGTTTTTTTATATGGTTTTGTATAGGACAGCAGCCGGAATAAAATATTTCGTTGCTCACGCTCTGAAAGCTGTATTTTTTCTTCCATCTTAATGCCCTCCATGTTCGACCAGCTCTTCTAGCTGCTGGCGTAAATACATTTCTTTATACCATCCGCCCGACTCCATTAAAGCTTCATGTGTACCTCTTTCCACAATCCTGCCATCCTCGAGAACGAGAATGAGATTTGCATGTTGAATGGCACTTAAACGGTGGGAAGTAATAATGGTCGTTTTTCCTTCCCTATTCTGTCTTAAGGCGGTAAGAATCTCTTCTTCTGTTTTAGCATCCACTGCAGACAAGGAATCGTCGAGGACCAATACTTCTGGATCCATCAAAATAGCCCGGGCAATCGAAATCCTTTGTTTCTGCCCACCTGATAAGGACACTCCCCTCTCCCCTACAACTGTATGATAACCATCAAAAAATTGAAGAATATCATCATGGATATTGGCCAATTTTGCCGCATTCTCCACTTCGACAGTTGAGGCGTGAGGGTTAGTAAAAGCAATATTTTCACCGACAGAGGCCGAAAACAAAAAGTGATCTTGAGGCACATAGCCAATCGCTTCACGTAATTTTTCAAGTTTAAATGCTTGCAAAGTCTTCCCACCAAAGGTAATTTCCCCTTGGTAACTATCAAACTCGCGAATAAGCAACTTTAAAAGAGTAGTTTTTCCTGCACCCGTTTTACCGACAATTCCAAGTGTTTCCCCTGTATGTAGTGAAAAATGAATATCCTTTAAAACAGGCTCTCCTTCGCCAGGGTAGGTAAAATCAGCAAGGCTGAATTCGATTTCACCTGCCGGTACAGTGTCTAAGGCATTCACCTGATCAGTTATCTCTGCTTTTTCCTGAAGGAGCTGGGTGACACGGTCGTATGAAGCCCTGCCTCGCTCAACGATATTAAATAACCAGCCAAAAGCAAGCATCGGCCAGATCAGTAAACCTAAATAGGTAGTAAACGATAGTAATTGTCCAATTGTTAATTCGCCATTAAGGACGTATTTTGCACCAAAAACGATTGATAAAAAGAAGGAAATTCCAACAATAATCGAAATCGTTGGATCAAAAAGTGAATCAATCTTGGCGACCGTGATATTTTTTTGGACGACGTCTTCTGATTGCTTCCGAAAATCCTCAATGTCCTCCTGTTCCTGACCAAACGTCTTAATTACTTTGATCCCGGTAATGCTTTCCTGAGTTTTATCATTTAATGATGAAAAGGCTTCTTGCGCCTGATAAAAGGTGCGATGGAGCATCGTTCCAAACCAGCTTGTGAGGATGACCATAAACGGCATAGGAATCAAACAAATTAAAGTTAATTTCCAACTGATTGTAAAGGCCATTGCACAGATAACAAAGCCGCCAGTAGAGAGAGAATCAACGAGAGTTAAAACCCCCATACCTGCGGTTTGCTGAATCGCTTGTAGATCGTTAGTCGCATGGGCCATTAGATCCCCAATGCGTCGTTTTTGATAGAATGATGGTGACATCGTTGTAAAATGGTGATATAGTCGATTGCGAAGCAGCTTACTAAGCTTTACCGAGGATCCAAAGATCATTATTCTCCAGTAGTAGCGAAGGGAATACATAGCCAAGCCTATAACAACGAGGACACCGATCCACTGCAAAAGGACCCCCTTTGTCATTGTTCCCTCTTTAATTTCATCAGCAACGATTCCAATCACCTTTGGCGGCACCAACTGCAGTAGGGCAACAAACATTAAAATTAAAATGCCAGAAAGGTACGCTTTTTTCTCTTTTTTAAAATACCAGCCTAGGTCTAAAAATACTTTCATTCAAACGCCCCCAAAACACAAATATCGATTATGCATTCTTAAATTGTAAACTTACTTGTTCATTATTCTTATTGGGAAAAATAATCCAATTTACTAAGATTTTATTCTACCAAATTTTCATAAAATAATAAAGATTATGAATTATTTTACGAAGCAAGAAAAAGCACCCAATAAGATGAGTGCTTACTACTTATAATTCTGTTACTTTATCTGAATCACCGAAAAAACCAGTAAACCTATTATTCGAATGACACTGAGGGCATCTGACCGTAATCTCTAAATCAATAATCTGTTGCTGGCTGTTATTGACTAGATTCTTTTTAAGGACAATAACCTGATCGGTTACCCCTTTAGTGGGATTGATTTCTTTCAATTCATCGAGAATATTCTCACCATTAACTATAGCTACGTACTCAAACACCTTACTGCAAAATACACATTGCTTAGTACCTTGAACAACACTAGTAGGAACCAATTCTACTTTCCTATTTTCGCCTCCCGTCCCCACTATATTCGACAACAATGAAAGCGTTTCCTTCAATACATTTTATTCCCGATACAAATTCATAAATCAGTCAAATTTACCTGCTTTATTTAAAAATAAAAACCACCCTTCTAAATGAAAGGTGGTTTATTATTGGTCTAATCGGATTAGTAATAACTTGTCCGTTATTTGGATTGTTGCTTGTTCATTGCAGCCATCATTTGGTTGATCTTCTTTTGTGATGGTTTTTGGCCCATTTGCATCATCATCATTTTCAACATTTGTTCATTGATAGGCGGATTTTTCTTTAAATAGCTCATCATATATTTACGAGCAATGAAAAATCCTAGTGCTACACCAGCTGCTAATGCTAGTATACCAACTAGAATGTAATACAACATATTCAACTTCCTCCTTCGTGTTGTCTACCATACAGTGTACTAAATAAAACACGATTAGACAATATCTGCAATCAGATAAATTTTCTTTCTTTTATTGGCTTTAACCAGCCGTATCGCTGATGTTCAAGGTCAAGCGCCAAAAAGGAAGACTCACACTTTCTTAGAACCTCAAAAAAGGCAGTCTCCGCTTCATAACTTCCTTGTGCCTCGATTGTAATTAAGTCTTGGAACACCTCTAACTTTGCCGTACTTAGTTTTCCACTTAATTCAATCGAATATGCACCATTCTCTGCTTTAAAACCCTTGATTTTTCCAAGCTGCTTTTGAATGAGTTGATGGACTTTTAGGACTTCAACCTTTTTAGTTATATAGGAAATTTGTTTTTGTGTTATAAATTTAAACTCACCTTTTGCTTTATGATTCTCTTGAAAAAGCTGAAAAAACAATCGCTCTCTTCCGAAGTAATGGGTCGCAAATTCATCTTCTATTAAATATAGCTGATATTTTCTCACCACTGTTCTCTCCTTCGTTGATTACCCTTTTTACTATTATAAAAAAAGACAAGCGAAACCTTTGTCTTACGGCGGCAAAAACTTCCACTACTTTTGTCGATTAGCCAGATTGCAAGTTATTTTTTTAATAATTCGGTAGATTTAATGAATTTTCCTGCAAAATTAATTTTGTTCATAATATTGTTGAAATTTTCTTAACAAATAAAAAAGAGAACGGATTAACTCCGCTCTCTTAAAAATTACGATCTTATTTTTGCAAAAGTGCCTTCACACGTGCCACAACGTTTTCAACTGTGAACCCGTATTCTTCCATAATCTTTTCTCCAGGTGCTGAAGCGCCGAATTGATCAATAGCTAATACATCGCCTTCGTCACCGGTATATTTGTGCCAGCCAAATGATGCTCCAACTTCAATACCAAGACGCTTTTTCACGCTCTTTGGCAGGACAGAGTCTTTATATTCTTGGGATTGTTGTTCGAAACGATCCCAAGATGGCATACTTACTACAGAAACATGTACCCCTTCTCCAGCTAGTGCTTTTTGAGCTTCCACTGCAAGGCTTACTTCTGATCCAGTTGCCAATAACAACGCATCCGGTGTTTCTCTTTCTGAAGGAGCAACTACATAGGCCCCTTTTGAAACTCCCTCGTAAGCATTGACATCTGTACCTTTTAAGGTAGGTAAATCTTGACGAGTTAAAACAAGTGCAGTTGGTTTGTTTGTAGACTCAACAGCAAGTTTCCATGCTGCTGCAGTTTCGTTACCGTCTGCAGGGCGAATGATTGATAATCCTGACATCGCACGTAAAGCAGCCAATTGCTCTACAGGTTCATGTGTTGGTCCGTCTTCCCCAACAGCAATACTATCATGAGTAAATACATACGTAACAGGTAATCCCATCAACGCTGCTAGTCGAATAGCTGGGCGTAAGTAATCAGAGAAGACAAAAAATGTTCCGCCAAAAACTTTTACTCCACCATGTAGGGCGATCCCGTTCATCGCAGCACCCATTCCAAATTCACGAACACCGAACCAGATATTACGGCCTTCATAAGAACCTGGCATAAAGTCTTTCGTACCTTTAATCATCGTTTTATTTGATCCAGCAAGGTCAGCTGATCCCCCGATAAAAATAGGTAGATTCTTAGCAATCCCATTGATAACTTCTCCTGATGAAGCGCGGCTTGCAAGACTTTTCCCTTCACTGTATACAGGGATTTCTTTATCCCATCCTGCAGGAAGTTCATTATTTAAAGCTTGTTCAAGTTGGGAAGCTAGTTCAGGATATTCCTTTTTATATTGAGCGAAAAGATCATTCCACTCTTTTTCCTTTTTCTCACCATTTTCGACAATGAGTTTCTGGAAGTTATCATAGACTTCCTGCGGTACATGGAAATCTTCTTCAAAAGTCCATTTATAGGCTTCTTTTGTAAGTTTTAACTCATTTGCTCCAAGTGGTGAACCATGAACACCTGAAGTTCCAGCACGGTTTGGTGAACCGTAACCAATCACAGTTCTTACTTCGATCATGGTTGGTCTGTCTAAATCATTTCTTGCATCTTCCAGTGCTTTTGCAATTTCTTCTAAATTGTTTCCATCCTCAACACGAAGATATTGCCATCCGTATGATAAGAAGCGGTCTTTAACACTTTCAGAGAAAGACTTATCTAAGTCACCATCTAGGGAGATATCGTTTGAATCATAAAGGACAACTAAGCGGCCTAGTTTTAAGTGTCCAGCAAGTGAAGCTGCCTCAGCAGAAACACCTTCCATCAAATCTCCATCTCCGCAAATGCTGTATGTAAAATGGTTCACAAGTTCATATTTATCTTTATTATAAACACTTGCTACATGGCGTTCAGCCATTGCCATTCCCACTGCCATTGCAATCCCCTGGCCAAGTGGTCCAGTTGTTGCTTCTACACCCTCAGTGTGACCGTACTCCGGGTGACCAGGTGTTTTTGAACCCCATTGGCGGAATTGTTTTAGGTCATCCATGGTTAAATTGAAACCAGATAAGTGAAGCATGCTGTATAGCAACGCTGAACCATGTCCAGCAGATAAGACAAAACGATCACGGTTAAACCATTTCGGATTCTTTGGATTTTGGTTCATGAAGCGTGTCCATAAGGTATAGGTCATTGGCGCCGCACCCATCGGCATCCCTGGATGTCCAGAGTTTGCTTTCTCGATTGCATCGATGGAAAGCGTTCGAATTGAGGTTACTGATAAATCATCGATAGTATTAAACATGAATTACATCCTTTCCTAATCACTAGGTTACTAAGTACATTTCAATTTTATATTGATACCGTTTTTTATTCAACAAATAGCATAATAATAAGAGACAAAATTCACTTTATTTTTTATTTTGGCACAGAAATTGTCTCTCTATGTAAAATAGGAATACAAAAAATTGTATTCCTGGACTTTTAGTGAAGTGTATTTTTTTTCCTTGCTTTGATTTTTTCTGGTGTTACATCATTTCCTTCGGGATCAATAAACTTTGTGTTGGTTAGGGTATCAAGCATATTAGAACGGAAAGTTGCCAAATATTCGCTTCTTAAGGTTGTTTGTTCTTTAGCTTCTGATTCAGTCAATCCCGTTGCCTTTGCTTTTCTTGCCAGTTCATTAATTCTAGCCATTTTTTCTTTGGATAGCATGGAGTGAACCTTCCTTTCTATCTGTTTACATGACACCTGATTTTACTAAAAAAAAAACCTAATGACAAGGCAAAAGGTCTACTCTTCTTGTGATTCTATATATTCTTGGTATCTTCTATGGACCGTTGCTTTTGAAATATTATACCCAAACCCTCTCAGAGTGGCAGCTATTTCAGCAAAAATTAATCCATTCTTTCTTAATCGAACAATTTCTTCTACTGGGACTTCAATTTTATCACGTCCAGATGCTTCGCCGAGATTCTTTAAGTTTTTTTCAGGTTTATATCCTTTTTGAACTGCCCGTTTCATTCCGCGCTTAATTTTTGCATTATGTAGTTTACGTTGATATTCCTCAACCATACCAACAATTTTTAAAACCATGGAATCCGATTCTGATAGTTGTAATTCACCACTATGGGAGATACTAAAAAGTTTAATATTTTCTTTTAAGATACAATGTAAGATAGCTATTTTAGCGTTGCCTCTACCAAGTCGTGTTTCATCCTGGATTAAGACAGCCTGAACCTGTTCATCCTTAATTCGTTCTAATAATTGAAAAATTCCTTCTCGATCGTAATCATAGCCACTTGCCTTTTCTTTAATTACCCTATCGATTTCAAAGTGATAGGATTGAGCAAGTTGTGTTAATTCCTCTTCCTGACGCTTTAAGGATGTTTCTTGTGTTTCTTTATTGGTGCTGACACGGCAGTATATGATTGCTTTCATAATTGTTCCTTTCTATTCACCTATAGCACTCGCTAATTCTCTTGTTGATGAACCTTCTTCCTTGCTCACTGGGATAATTATTTCTTCACCAGGAAAAATCCGATCTTCTTCAATTTCATTATGCTTTTTAATCCATGCAACAAACTCTTTGTTTGATAATGAATGTTGTTCTGAAAATTGATCTGAAATTCCCCAAAGTGAATCGCCTTCAGTAATCGTAATCTTTAAATATTTATCCTGGTCGTTTGAGTGATGTTGGAAAGATAAAATGAAAGAAAATAAACAGCTTAAAATAATAAGTGTAATAGCATAGGAGTATTTGTTCCATAATTTTTTCATAAATTAACACCTCTACTAAGAATATATGTTCGCTTTATTGATTTAATTATAAATCGAACATTTGTTTGTTGTCAACTGTTTTTCGAACTTATGTTTGTATAAAAAATACGAACATGATATAATAAAGACAACATTAACCAGACGAGGTGGATTTTATCATGGCTAAAATATCAAAGCGGCAGCAGGATATCTTAGACTTCATTAAAAGTGAGGTTAAGAGTAAAGGATATCCCCCTTCCGTTAGGGAAATTGGAGAGGCGGTTGGACTGGCATCCAGCTCAACTGTACACGGTCACTTAGCAAGGTTGGAAAGCAAAGGACTTATTAGACGAGATCCAACCAAACCAAGGGCAATTGAAATATTAGAAGCTGATGTAGCAGCACATATACCAAGAAATGCAGTAGTAAATGTTCCAGTGGTTGGTAAAGTAACTGCAGGACTTCCAATTACAGCTATTGAAAATGTGGAAGAGTATTTCCCACTTCCAGAAAGTCTTGCACCTGCAGATGAACAAGTTTTCATGCTAGAAATCATGGGTGAGAGTATGATAGAGGCCGGAATACTAGATGGAGACTATGTAATTGTAAAACAGCAGCCAACCGCAAATAACGGTGATATTGTTGTAGCAATGACAGAGGAAGATGAAGCCACCTGTAAGAGATTTTTCAAGGAAAAAGATTACATACGCCTGCAGCCGGAAAATTCTACAATGGACCCTATTATCCTAAGGAATGTTTCCATTTTAGGAAAAGTTATTGGTGTTTACCGGCATATTCATTAATAAGGAGCTTGCACTACGGTGCATGCTTTTTTTTGTCGCCCTATTGGGAAAATTTTTCATTTTTATCATATCATGTATTTTATATAGTGAAAATTCAGTATTTTTACTCATGCTTATCTTGTTAACCTATAATATAATAGTACTACACCAAGATTTACCTTAGGTCCAAAAAATAAAGGCTTAAGGAGGTTGAGAAACAGTGTTAGCGGACATTATTTTCTCTATAGTAATTGGTGGAACAGTTGGTATTGTAGGACATGTTCGAAAGCACGGAAAAATTATCATGCCCCGGAAAACGAAAAAGTTCATTTATCTCGGTTTTTTAGAAGAATTACTCCTAGGTGCGGTTGCTGCGCTTCTCCTTGTTTTATATACAGCTCCAAATTCAACGGTGGAAAATATCCTTTTTTCGATCATTGCTGGAATTGGTGGTGATGCCGTTCTTTCTAAAATTAAGCTCCTAAACCAGACAGAAAAAGATAATAATGAATAATTAAGAAATAAAGCCATGATACAAGCGTATCATGGCTTTCTCTTATAAAAATTCTGCTGCTCTATCAGCTATGCTAATTTTCTTTAACTCATATCTTACAAACCCTTTCTTTTTGCAGCGCCTGCCCTCCTCTACTTGCCTATTTTGCTATGCGTGCTTGTATTTCAGATAATTTCACCTTAAAAAACGCTTTATAAACTTGCGTGTCCGCTTCCGTAAAGACAGAATGGCTTACATAGTTTCCTTTTAACGTTCTACGTTTCTCATCAAATAGAAAACATTCCTGACCTTTTGCTCCTGATTCTAGTAAACTTAAAATAAGATCCGGTTTCTTATACGTCTTTTCACGAAGAATTTCTTGGGTTAGAGCATTACAAATTTGCAGTTTATACAAAAAAAGCACCTCCCAAATGTTTTCTACTTAAGCATATACTATATATGAGTAGCAGAACATAGAAAATTGTGAATTTTTAAAGAAATAAAGAAGACATATGGACAGTAGAGGGGATTAACAACCATCACAGGTTTGAACGGGCATTTGTGGTTGCCAATCAGAGATATTGTCGACCATAGATAGATATATTGAGCCATCTAGGTCGTCAATAAGGGGGATTGTCGACCGTAATTATATATTATGAGCAATTTAAATCATCAATCAAGGCTATTGTCGACCGTAGTCAGATATTATGTGCAATTTAAGTCGTCAATCAGGGCTATTGTTGACCGTAGGTAGATATATCGAGCAATTCGGGTCGTCAATCAATGGGTAAAGCTATCAAATTTAATAACAGCCCCAAATAGGTAAAAGCCCTGACGCAACGAGCGACAGGACTTTTTAGATATTAATACATGCTCATATATTGATCGCGTTCCCATTGGTGAACGACTGTACGGAACATATCCCACTCAATTTCTTTCGCTTCAACAAAGTGTTCCATAATGTGCTCGCCAAGACCAGACACAATTACTTCATCAGATTTCAATTGGTCTAATGCTTGAGCTAATGTTGCAGGAAGATCGACGATACCTTCTTCGATTCTCTCTTCTTTGCTCATTACATAGATGTTTCTGTCAACTGGTGCAGGAGGAGTTAATTTGTTTTTAATTCCGTCTAAACCAGCTTTTAGAAGTACAGCCATTGCTAAGTATGGATTAGCTGATGGGTCTACACTACGTACTTCAACACGTGTACTCAAGCCACGAGAAGCAGGAATACGAATTAATGGTGAACGGTTTCTTGCTGACCAAGCCACATAGCATGGTGCTTCATAACCAGGAACAAGACGCTTATAAGAGTTTACTGTTGGATTTGTTACCGCTGTAAAGGCTGGAGCGTGCTTAAGGATACCTGCAATGAATTGACGAGCTGTATCACTAAGTTCTAGATCACCCGATGGTTCGAAGAATGAATTTGCTCCTTCTTTAAACAATGAAAGGTTCATGTGCATTCCAGATCCATTAACACCATACAATGGTTTTGGCATAAACGTTGCGTGTAAACCATGTTTACGTGCAATTGTTTTTACCACAAGCTTGAAAGTTTGAATTTGGTCACAAGCTGTTAATGCATCTGCATATTTAAAGTCAATTTCATGCTGACCTGGAGCCACTTCATGGTGGGAAGCTTCAATTTCAAAGCCCATTTCTTCTAGTTCAAGCACGATATCACGACGGCAGTTTTCACCAAGGTCGATAGGCGCTAAATCAAAATATCCGCCTTTGTCATTAAGGTCTAATGATGGTTCGCCCTGCTGGTCTAATTTAAATAAGAAGAATTCTGGCTCAGGCCCTAAGTTAAAGCTCGTGAATCCAAGGTCTTGCATTTCTTTTAATACTCTTCTTAAGTTATTACGAGGATCCCCTTCAAATGGTTTTCCTTCTGGAGTATAAATATCACAGATTAAGCGGGCAACTTTCCCTTTTTCTGCTGTCCAAGGGAATACCACCCATGTGTTAAGGTCTGGATATAGTAACATATCAGACTCTTCAATTCGTACAAAACCTTCGATGGAAGAACCGTCAAACATCATTTTATTATCAAGTGCTTTTTCTAATTGAGAAATTGGAATCTCTACGTTTTTGATTGTTCCAAGGATGTCTGTGAATTGTAAACGAATAAATTTTACGTTTTCCTCAACAGCTAATCTTTTAATATCTTCTCTTGAATACTTTGCCATGTTCTTACCCCCTATTTTTTAGAAAAGATGCTTTCATATTAATGAAAGAATCTTGACATATCTCCCTGACGTAATGAAGAACGATTGTTTCGACCTGAATGCATCAATTCGTTGCGTAGTAGTTTTCTTAGTTGTTCATCAGTTAATTCGCGTTTAGTTTTCTCTGTTTGTTGTTCAATAATGTTTGATTGTTGCTCCTTAACAAGGAACAATTGTTTAATGCCAGCCATGTTTACACCTTGATCAATTAGATCCTTAATTTCTAGAAGCCTATCAATATCATTCAAACAATATAGACGTCTATTTCCTTCGGTTCTAGCAGGAGAAATCAATTGGTGTTCTTCGTAGTAACGAATTTGCCTGGCTGTAAGTTCCGTTAGCTGCATGACCGTTCCGATCGGGAACAGGGGCATGGAACGGCGAATTTCCTTTCCACTCACCTAATTATTCCTCCCTTTGTGTTTATTCATATTGTTATTATATTTCGTGTTAGAAAAGTTGTCAATGATATGGCAGATTTTCTTACACGAATTTTTTTAAAAAATTGGACAACTTAAAAAATACTACCTAATCACTAAAACAGTTCCATTAATCCTTTCTCTTTTAAATGGTCTACCGCTAGACAAACAGCCATTTTAACATGAGCATAGGTTAATCCACCTTGCACGTAAGCTACATATGGTGGTCTAATCGGTCCATCTGCGGTGAGTTCAATACTCGCCCCCTGAATAAAGGTGCCCGCTGCCATAATCACGTCGTCCTCATACCCTGGCATATAGCTCGCATGTGGAGTGACATAAGAATTAATTGGTGACGCAAATTGAATGGCCTGACAAAAAGCAATCATTTTCTCCCGATCATCGAACTGAACGGATTGAATTAAATCGGTTCTTTTAGCATTCCATTTGGGAGACGAATTCATCCCTAATTTCTCCAACATCGCCGCTGTAAATACGGCACCTTTTAAGGCTTGGCCGACCACATGGGGAGCAAGGAAAAAGCCTTGATACATTTCCTGAAGACTATAGAGGGAGGCACCCGCTTCAGCCCCAATCCCAGGTGAGGTCATTCGATACGAACAGGCATCCACCCACTGTTTCTTCCCAACGATATAGCCGCCTGTCTTCACAAGGCCACCACCAGGATTCTTGATAAGGGAGCCAGCCATTAAGTCTGCACCTATATGGCAGGGCTCGGTCTCTTCTACAAATTCTCCATAGCAGTTATCCACAAAAACAACGACATCTGGTTTAATCTCTTTCACAAACTTAATCATTTGGCCAATTTCAGCCACCGTAAATGAAGGTCTGGTATCATAACCCTTAGAACGCTGAATACCAATCATTTTCGTATTCGGTTTTATTTTCTCTGACACCTGATCCCAATTAATTTCACCTTTATCAGTTAGTGCAACACTATCGTAGGAAATGCCAAATTCTTTTAAAGAACCAACCCCATTCCCACGAAGCCCAACGATTTCTTCCAAAGTATCATACGGTTTACCCGTAATATAAAGAAGTTCATCCCCAGGGCGAAGAACACCAAATAAGGCGATGGAAATGGCATGAGTACCTGAAATGATTTGTGAGCGAACAAGGCCTGCCTCACCGCCAAAGACATCTGCATAGACCATTTCCAGCGTATCTCTGCCTATGTCATCGTAACCATAACCAGTGGACGGAATAAAATGAGAATCACTGACACGGTGTTTTTGAAAACTCTGTAAAACCCTAAATTGATTGGTTTCGATTCTTTCATCAATTTCCTTATGTACCCCGGCAATTTGTTGCTCTACTTCTTTCACAATGGGCTGTAGTTTTTCCCCATTTTTTAACTGTTGAAACATGTTGAATCTCCTATCTACTTTTTATAATTCTGTAATTGGCCCGTTATTTGATGATCCTTTAAAGTATAACCTTTACAGCGATAAAGTTCTTCACCTTCATCAAATACCAGTTCTCTTAAAATGGTCTCATTTTTTAATAAAGAAAGCAGTTTCCCTTCTGTGGAGGGAATCCTTGCCTCGTAGGTATCCATCATTTCCATCACTGCCTTTTCCATTTGCTGCTTTAAGGCCAGACGGTCCTCTTCATCAAATGCACTAATAAACGCGGTCGGTGTGTCAGCGGTTGGAACAAAATCTGGATGCTGAATGTCTTTTTTATTATAAACGGTAATTTGCGGGATATCTTTAACATCCAAGTCATCCAGCAGTTTTTTCACCGTTTTTTCATGCTGAAAATAGTCCGGGTTGGACATATCCACGACATGGAGCAGCAAATCCGCTTCCTTCACTTCTTCAAGTGTTGACCTGAAGGCAGCAATAAGAGTCGTCGGTAAATCTTGAATAAAACCAACCGTATCCGTAATCAAGGCTAAGAAACCACTCGGCAGGATTAATTTTCGCGTCATTGGATCAAGTGTAGCGAACAATTGATTTTCCTCATATGATTCAGCTTCCGATAAACGATTAAAAAGGGTTGATTTACCGGCATTGGTATAACCAACAATTGCGACCTGGAAGGTTTTATTTTTCTTCCGTCTTTCTCTATATCGATCCCTGTGCTGAACGATGACAGAGAGTTGACTTTTAATTTCATCAATACGGCGGCGGATGTGACGGCGGTCTGATTCTAACTTCGTTTCACCAGGCCCTCTTGTACCAATTCCGCCACCAAGACGAGATAATGACGTCCCTTGACCAGCAAGGCGAGGCAGTATATATTGCATCTGGGCTAGTTCGACTTGTAGTTTTCCCTCTTTGGATCTCGCTCTTTGTGCAAAGATATCTAAGATTAGTTGGGTCCGGTCAATAACCCTGGCATTTAGTTCTGTCGCGAGATTTCTCTTTTGACTAGGAGAGAGTTCATCATTAAAAATGACGACATCCGGTTCAAGTTCCTCCACCAGCGCATTTAGCTCTTCCACTTTTCCTTTACCTATGTATGTAGCTGGATGACGGCGCTCCCGTTTTTGAACGACAGATACCAAAACTTCACCCTGAGCGGTTTCTGTTAATGCCTCTAACTCTTCCATTGAATAGTGAAAACGTAAGTCATCGTCTCCACTGGTTTGACATCCAACAAGGATTACTTTCTCTTTCGTTTCTTTTTGTTCCAAAAGGCATCCTTCCTTCCTAAACATCTACCTCTCATCATAACAAAAAAAGGCTATAATCTCTAATTTCTCCAAATACCCAAAAAAACTTATTGTAATTTTTCCACAGCATGATAAAATTTTAATGTTTTAATCAGTTACATTTTTACTATTTAAATAGTGTTTTAAAAAAATAGACTTCAAGGGGATAACAGATCAAATGACATGGGATGTTTTAAGTATGATTGGCACGATTGCTTTCGCTGTCAGCGGTGCGATTGTGGCGATGGAAGAAGAGTATGATATTTTTGGTGTTTACATTTTAGGGATTGTCACCGCTTTTGGCGGCGGGGCGATTCGAAACCTGTTAATTGGTGTTCCGGTATCTGCACTATGGGACCAAGGTTTATTTTTTCAAATTGCCTTGTTATCGATAACAGCTGTGTTTTTATTTCCAAGCAATCTGCTAAAACACTGGCAAAAATGGGGGAACTTATTTGATGCAATCGGCCTTTCTGCTTTTGCCATCCAAGGTGCCATTTATGCCGTTAACATGGACCGTCCACTTAGTGCCGTTATCGTTGCCGCAGTCTTAACCGGAATTGGCGGCGGAATCATTCGTGATTTATTAGCAGGCAGAAAACCAATTGTACTAAGAGCAGAAATTTATGCGCTCTGGGCCATTTTAACAGGTCTATTTATCGGGCTCAAGATTGCGGCAAATCCTTGGGAGTTATACACATTATTTATTCTAGTGACCGTTTTGCGCGTCCTTTCATATACCTATGATTGGAAACTGCCAATTCGTAAGCTCGAAGCAAATTAATCAACGAAGCTATATAAAAACGACAGATTACGAAAAATCTGCCGTTTTTTTGTGCTTAATCTTCCTCAAACACAAGATCATTACTTCTCAGTGTCATTAATTCATGCCGATCATAACTATTTAACATGAGCAGCCTCATGGCCTGGGCGCGGATTGATTTTTCAATAATATTTCGGACATACCTTCCATTTGAAAAACTATTTGGACTTAATACGGCTTTTACCCATATTAAATGATCTTTCATTTTTTTTTCGGCTTCATGGCTAAATGTGTATTCTCTTTCTTGTAACATCCTTGCTGAAATTTCCATTAATTGTTCGATATTGTAATCAGGGAAATCAATAACTAATGGAAATCGAGAATGAAGTCCAGGATTAAGGGTTAAGAAGTGATCCATTTCCCGCGAATATCCTGCAAGAATAAGAATAAACTCATGTTGTTTATCTTCCATATGTTTAACCAGGGTATCAATAGCTTCTTTGCCAAAGTCCTTTTCTCCACCGCGACCCAAAGAGTACGCCTCATCGATAAACAATATTCCCCCTTGGGCCTTCTTGATTAAATCCCTTGTCTTTTGTGCGGTGTGACCAATGTACTCTCCGACAAGGTCAGCCCGCTCAGCCTCAATTAAATGACCTTTTGTTAATACATTCATTTTTAGAAACAACTTACCGATTAGTCTTGCTACTGTCGTTTTTCCTGTACCTGGATTACCTTTAAACATCATATGAAGGGCTTGTTTTCTTGCTTTCAAACCCATTTCCTCTCGTTTTTTATTCACATAAATCCAAGCATAAATTTCCTTAATCATCTTTTTCATTTCTTCCATCCCAACCAATGCCCCAAGCTCCTCTTCAATTTCCTTTAGAGCCGAGTGCTCTGGAGGAATGTCCTTTGGAACAACTTGAAAGTCAGGTAACTCTTTTGTTATGGTTTTCCCTTTTTGTGAATTGAGGACAACACTTATTTGGCCGTTACTTTTCATTCGAATGGGTTGGTCCAAAGCTTTCACCTCTCATTTTCGCCAACAGTTTCCAAAGAATGGTTTTTATACCACTCAGAATTTATCCTCTAAATTCCGAACTCATATTTGCATAAAGGAATGCATACTCCTTCAACTAATATGTATTCAAGCACTCTGAATTTCATTAAAAAAGTTTTTTCGAAAATAAAAAAAGCCCTGGGATGGGCTCTTAAAAACTTATTGGTTATCCAATTCAAGCTGAACATTTCTTTGCGGCGCAAAAGTGGAGATCGCATGCTTATAAACTAATTGCTGCTTTCCTTCTGATTCAAATAGAACTGTAAAATTATCAAAGCCCTTAATTTGGCCTCTTAATTGAAATCCGTTTAATAAAAAGACCGTCACATGTATGTTATCTTTGCGGCACTGGTTTAAATATTGGTCCTGAATATTGATTGTTGTTTTCATTTGTATTTCCTCCTCTTTTATCTCTACTAATATGTATTCGATTTTACTTTAAGCTTTCCTTCAACACAATGTGAAATTTCCTTTATTTTTTTTGAGATATTCTCCACATCGGTCATATCGAACCAAGCAACCTCCATCTTGTTCCGAAACCAAGTCAATTGTCTTTTCGCGTATCTTCGAGAATTTTGTTTCAAGTTGGCTATTGCCTCATCTAATGTCACTTTACCATCGAAATACGCAAACATTTCTTTATAGCCAATGGCTTGGATGGATTGACAATCACGTAAACCCTGTTGGTATAAACCTTTTACTTCCTCGATGAGCCCTTCCTCCATCATGATATCCACGCGATCATTAATCCGCGCATAAAGCTTCTCTCGTTCCATCGTTAATCCAACAATGGCTGTATTGTACAAAAGGTCAGGTTGTTGCGTACTCTGATACTCTTGCATCGTCTTCCCGGTAAGATGAAAAATTTCAAGGGCACGAATGACTCTCCGAACATTATTGGGATGGATTTGTGAAGCACTTTCAGGGTCCACCGCCAACAATTCTTTATACAGTGCATCATTTCCTATTTCCTTAACTCTTTCCTCAAGCATGAGACGATAGGACTCATCGCCAGGCACATCGGAAAATTGATAATCATAAATGACAGACTGGATATACAACCCTGTCCCGCCAGCAATGATGGGCAACTTACCTTTTTTGGCAATCTCATCGATCTTAGCTCGAACAAGGAGTTGAAATTCGGCTACAGAAAAATTTTCATCAGGCTCCTTAATATCAATCAGGTGATGTGGAATCCCATCCATTTCATCCTTTGTGATTTTCGCTGTACCAATATCCATACCACGATAGATTTGCATCGAGTCGCCGCTAATGATTTCACCATTATAGCGTTTAGCCATTTCGATGCTTAACTTTGTCTTTCCTACTGCAGTTGGTCCGATGATTACTAATAACTTTTGTTTTGAATCCAATATTTTCACACTGCCTTATCCCATTTTCAGTGAAAGCAGGTTGAAGATTCCACTTTCACCCCTTCATCGTAACATAAATTTAAAAAGCAGTTGAACATCAAACTAGTATATACATAAAAGTTCTTTTCTATGCTACTGTTCCACATGAATTTATTTTTTCAATTGTATTACCAAATAGGAATAATTTTCTTGTAAAGTTACAAAAGGATAACGGTTCATTTACAAAGCGCTTTCCACCCCCAAGTTTATGTTAGACTAACGCGTAGCATATTTAGAATGAAAAACTAACGAAATTAGGTGAACTAGGATGTTATCAACTTTTGATATTGGAATTGATTTAGGAACAGCAAATATACTAGTTTATAGTAAAAATAAAGGAATCGCGATTAATGAACCCTCTGTTGTGGCAATCGATACGGTTACCAAAAATGTTGTAGCGGTTGGGCACGAGGCTAAGGAAATGATTGGGAAGACCCCTGAAAAAATCGTTGCCATTCGTCCGATGAAGGATGGAGTTATTGCAGATTACGATGTAACCACTGAATTGCTAAAACACATCATGCGTAAGGCGGCCAAAAAAATAGGCTTTTCGATGCGTAAACCAAATGTAGTGGTAAGTATCCCATCTGGTTCTACAAGTGTTGAGAGAAGAGCGATCAATGATGCGGTAAAACAAGCAGGAGCAAAGAAGATCAGTTTAATTGAGGAACCGGTCGCAGCGGCAATTGGGGCAGGGTTACCTGTTGATGAACCTGTTGCCAATGTAGTGGTCGATATTGGCGGCGGTAATACGGAAGTTGCTATTATCTCTTTTGGTGGCGTTGTTGCCTGTCACTCCATTAAAATTGGCGGTGACCGTCTCGATGAAGATATTATTCAACATATTCGCAAAGAATATAATATCCTGATTGGAGAAAGAACAGCGGAAAATATCAAAATGGAAATTGGTTATGCTCTCATTGACCACGAAGAAATTTTCATGGACGTCCGCGGCCGCGACCTTGTAACCGGGCTGCCAAAAACTATTAAACTATCATCCTACGGAATTCGTGTAGCGATCAAGGAAGCACTATTGCATATTTTGGAAGCCATTCGTGCGACCCTTGAAGATTGCCCAGCCGAGCTTAGCGGAGACATCGTAGACCGCGGAGTGATTCTAACCGGTGGTGGAGCTTTATTAAACGGGATGGAGGCTTGGTTGAGTCAAGAGATGGTAGTTCCTGTTCAGCTTGCCCCAAACCCACTAGAATCAGTTGCAATCGGAACCGGAAAAGCCCTGATGTACATGAATAAGCTGCCAGTAGCAGTGAAGTAAACAATGATTGATATCTCCAAAATCTGCAGAATATTATTTTCTGCAGATTTTTTATTTTTTGGGTTCGGGCTCTCAGAACCTCCCCTTTCAAAAAAAAGAACGCCCCTAGTTACTAGGAACGTTCCTCTCTGTTACATCACCCGTTTAAACATTTTCTCCATCTCATAAATCGAATAATGGACGATAATCGGCCTGCCATGCGGACAGGTGAATGGATCAGAAGCTTTTCGGAGATCATCTAAGAGAGCTTGGATCTCGTCATTTCGTAAGTGGCGATTCGCTTTAATCGATGCTTTGCAGCTCATCATAATCGCTGCTTCTTCACGAAGTTTTTTAATATCTACCTTCTTCATTAATAAAAGCTGTTCAACCATCTCTTCAATAATCTGTTTTTCTTCCCCTTTTGGGAACCATTGCGGGTGGGAACGAACAATAAAACTATTCATCCCGAATTCCTCAAGAAAAACCCCGACCTTTTCGAGCTCACTCTGGTATTCATTGATTTTCAAGAATTCATCCGTTGAATATTCAAAGGTTAACGGCACCAGCATTTCTTGTAACTCGGATTGGACCCGTCCTACTTTTTCCCGAAAATATTCGTACTTTAACCGCTCCTGCGCAGCATGCTGATCAATGATATACAGTCCATTTTCATTCTGAGCAAAAATATAGGTTCCGTGCATTTGCCCGATTGGATATAACCGCGGAACCCTGCTCTCTGATGGAACAGAATCTGTCTCAATTGGATCACGGTGGAATGTAACAGAATCTGTTTCAATTCGATCACGGTTTGGTTCAACACTGATGTCGCCTTCATCTGACTGAGCATTTGAATTGCTAAATGGATTGGCCGAGTACCAGTTGTCAGGTTCGACCGCCTCTTCGATTTCGTGTGGAATCGGTAATTTTGTAAATGGTGTTTCCCGATCTGGCACCTCTAGCCATGGACGTTTCTCTTGAACGATTCCCGTTGCCGCAGGTTGATTCCATTCCAACTCTTTTCTCTCGGTTGGAGGTTTTGTACCTTCATCAAGGGCTAACGAGGTCTGTTCTTCCTTCGGTATATCCTTTTTCACCGCTGTATAGGCTGTCGGGATTAGGATTTTCGATTTAAACTCCTCTTTGATCATCGTTGTGACGAGTTCATTCAATTCTGCTTCCTTACTTATGCGAACCTCCATTTTCGAGGGATGAACATTGACATCGACAAGCAATGGGTCCATTTCTATATTAAGGAGAACAATTGGGAACCTGCCAATTGGAAGCAATGTGTGGTAACCTTCCTGGATTGCCTTGGCTAATGGATAGTTTTTAATAAAACGACCATTGATCATCGTAGAAATATAATTTCTTGAAGCCCTGGTTACCTCTGGCATCGAAGCAAATCCAGTAATTTTATAATCGAGCGATTGACCCGAGATCGGAACAAGCTGTTTGGCAATCCCGATTCCATAAATCGATGCTAAGACCTGACGAACATCACCGTTCCCATTCGTTTGTAACAATTTCCTCTCATTATGAATGAGACGGAAAGCTACCTCTGGATGGGACAGTGCCAATCGATTCACGACATCTGTAATATTCCCAAGTTCCGTATGAATTGTCTTCATATACTTCAAGCGGGCGGGTGTGTTGAAAAATAAATCGGTAATCGTAATATCTGTGCCGCGCCTGCTTGAAGCCTTCTCAAATATTTCGACTTTTCCGCCTTCAATGACTAATCTGTTTCCGGCCCCTTCACCGATAGAAGTTTTCATCTCGAGCCTTGAAACGGAGGCGACACTCGGCAGTGCCTCCCCCCGGAAACCAAGGGTCCGGATCCGGAACAAATCATTTTCATTCTTTATTTTAGAGGTGGCATGGCGTTGAAAGGCGAGTAAAACATCCTCTTCCTCTATCCCATTTCCATTATCGGTAATGCGGATTTTAGCGAGTCCCGCTTCTTCCACCTCAATTTCAATCACTGTGCTGCCAGCATCTATTGAATTTTCGACCAGCTCTTTTACCACAGAGGCAGGGCGTTCCACTACTTCACCTGCCGCGATTTTATTGGATAAGGCATCATCTAATTGAATAATTTTACCCATTCGGATTCACCCCCCTACTTTAACTTTTTCTGGAGTTCATACAACATGTTAATGGCCTGAAGTGGTGTTAAATCCAATATATCAAGATCCTTCATTTTTTCAATTACTCGTTTTTCCTTCGATGATAGTTCTTGCTTTTTCACATCTTTTGGCTCATCAAAGAAGGATAGTTGGGCAGGCTGCTCTTCTACCTGCACTTCTTTTATTGCTTCCATTTTTGGCTTGCTATCCTGAGGATCAGACTGCTCAAGTGCAGTTAATATTTCATTAGCACGGCTGATTAAACCTGATGGCAATCCCGCCAGTTGGGCAACATGAATACCATAACTCTTATCCGCTGGTCCCTCTTTAATTTTATGAAGAAAAACCACTTTTCCATTATGTTCAATCGCACTGACGTGGATGTTTTTTAACTTTGGTAGTTCTTCTTCTAAAATCGTTAATTCATGATAATGGGTGGAAAAAAGTGTTTTTGCTCCAATATTTGTGTGAATGTATTCAATGATGGCTTGAGCAAGGGCCATTCCATCATACGTAGAGGTTCCACGCCCAATTTCGTCAAATAAGATTAAGCTGTTTTGAGTTGCATTTGAAATTGCATTTTTGGCTTCAAGCATTTCGACCATAAAGGTACTTTGTCCTGAAATTAAATCATCCGCTGCACCAATACGGGTGAATACTTGGTCAAAAATCGGCAGCACCGCTTCGGAGGCTGGGACGTAACAGCCAATTTGCGCTAAGATCGCGATCAAAGCGATTTGGCGCATATAGGTACTTTTCCCTGACATATTCGGGCCTGTTATCAATAAGACTTCCCGGTCGCTGTCCATGAAGCAATCATTTGGAACGTATTCCTGGGCGTTTAATACCTTTTCAACCACTGGATGACGGCCTTCCTTTACCACAACCCGGCCTTCTATTGAAAACTGCGGTTTTATATAGTGTCGGTCTTCACTCACTTGGGCAAAGCACTGCAGGACATCCAGTTCGCTTATCGTTTTTGCCAAAGCCTGTAAACGCGGGATTTGTTCCTTGACAATTTCGCGAATTTCGGTGAACAATTCATATTCCAGCTCACCGCATTTTTCTTCTGCTTGTAAAATTAATGCTTCTTTTTCCTTTAAATCAGGAGTGATAAACCGTTCGGCATTTGATAACGTTTGTTTCCGTTCGTACTGCCCTTCTTGTAAAAGATGCAGGTTTGCACGTGTAATTTCTATATAGTAACCAAAGACACGGTTATATCCGACTTTCAGTGACTTGATGCCGGTCTTCTCCCGTTCTTCTCGTTCCAGCTGAGCAATCCACGTTTTCCCGTTCCGGCTGGCATCACGATATTGATCCAGTTGGGCATTGTATCCGTCACGAATCATATTGCCTTCTTTTAAGGAAAGCGGTGGATTTTCAATTATCGCCTGCTCCAATAGATCGGTGATTTCTTCGCAAGGATCAAGTAGTTCAGCGATTTGGCTTACCTTTTCATTCTGCATGCCTGCCAGGATTTGTTTCAAGTAAGGTACCTGCATTAGCGAACGCTTCAATTGGACCAAATCACGTGCATTAATATTTCCAAAAGCTACTCTTCCTGCTAAGCGTTCTAAATCGTAAACTTCTTTTAGCTTTTCACGAAGTTCCTGACGCTCAAAATAATAAGATAGTAACACTTCGACTATGGTTTGGCGCGATTCAATTTCATTTTGACTGATTAACGGACGGTCGATCCAGTGCTTTAACATCCTGCCGCCCATTGCGGTCATCGTCTCATCAAGGAGCCATAATAATGATCCTTTCTTTCCTTTCGAACGAATCGTTTCTGTTAATTCCAGATTACGCTTTGAATAGTAATCAATTTTCATATATTGATGGATTTGATAGGTAGTGACTGGCTGAAGATGATCCAAACTTCTTTTTTGCGACCGGTATAAATAGTTAAACAGTCGCGCGATGGTTTGCTTTAATTTTTCTTGATTCAAATCTTTCAGCAGGTTAGAAAAATTCATATCTATTGAACTATTATCTTCAAACGAAATCGCTAGGACGTCCCGTTCACGAAGTTTCTTTTGCAAATCGCCGTCAAAGTTACTGGCCACCACTACTTCCTTCGCACTTAAAACCGCTAACTCATTTAAAACTTCATCAAAATTATTTGACAACAACGTTACTCGGCTTTCACCAGTTGAGATATCATTGTAGGCAAATCCATAGGTTTCGTCATCGAAACTGGTAATCGAGGCAATATAGTTGTTCTCTTTATCACTTAAACCCTTACCTTCCATCACCGTTCCCGGTGTGACCAATTGGACAACTTCCCTTTTAACCATCCCTTTGGTCAGCTTCGGGTCTTCCGTTTGCTCACAAATGGCTACTTTATAGCCTTTTGCAATCAATTGTTCAATATAGTTGGCTGCCGCATGGTAGGGAACACCGCACATCGGAATCCGGTCGTCACTCCCACCCTGCCTGCTCGTTAAGGTTATTTCTAATTCCTGTGAAGCTTTGATTGCATCATCAAAAAACATTTCATAAAAATCGCCTAAGCGAAAAAATAAAAAGGCATCTTGGTAGTCTGCCTTGATTGTTAAGTATTGTTGTATCATCGGCGTATATGCAGCCATAATGACCTCCACTAAATTTAAATTACTGTCTAGCTTCAGCGCCTAGGGGCTCGGGTCATAAGCCAATCCGTCAAGAAGGTTAAAGAGCAACCTTCTCGCCGGCTCGTCTTATGCCTGTCGCCCCTATGCAAGGCGCTTCCGCTTTTCTTTTTTTCGATTTTCTTCGACAAATCATTATAACATATTTCGAAAGGACTTTTTGAGGAAGAAAAATCCTAATTCTTAACATGAGTAAAAAAGATATATTTTATATTCTCAAAGAGGTGTAAAAGCAAATCCATCGAATATAATTACATATAAATAGAAAAGGTAATGTTATCTGAGGATTACGGAGAACAGGGGTGGTTAAATGGGTGGAGTGTTTGACCGCAGTTTCAAAAACTATGATTTTGAAATGTTTTCTTTAAGTCATTTTGTTATTATTACAATCTTACTCCTAGTTTCTGTCTGCCTTTTCCTTTTTAGAGATAAGTTGAATACCACGCATTGTAGACGAACAGAAATTTGGGTCGCTATATCATTAATTATAATGGAAGTTTCCTATCATTTATGGATGCTAATGACAGGAAGCTGGAATGTTAGTCATGCCATCCCTCTAGAATTGTGCAGTATCAGTCTGATCTTAACAGTCATTTTATTGTTAACGAAGAAAAAAATAATCTATGAAATATTATTATTTACGGCATTATTAGGTGCTATACAGGCACTAATCACTCCTTCATTAAATTATGACTTTCCTCATTTTCGTTTTTTCCATTTTTTCTATACACATTTGATGGAAATCTGGGTACCTCTTTATTTTACATGGACCAAGGGATACCGACCGACAATCTGGTCAGTATTAAAACTGTGTATCTTTTTGAATGTGCTCCTGCCGATTATTATGATAATCAATAAGTTGGTGGGCGGAAATTATATGTTCTTAAGTCATAAACCTGACAGTGCGAGTTTATTAGATGTTTTAGGACCCTACCCTTGGTACATTTTATCGCTGGAAGGATTATTAATTGGGCTCAGTATAATCGTCTGGTTGATCTTTCGTGAAAAAGGTGCGAAACAAATCGAAGTGGCCAGAAACCTGCCGATCCAATAACAGCAACTTTTTTATTGACCTTTTGCTAATAACAAACTATAATAAATAACGTTCCTATTAAAGGAGAGATTTTCCTTTAAATTTGTCTCAGTAGCTCAGTAGGATAGAGCACGATCGAATATGCTCCATTGATTTACTTCAGCGTACTGATCGAGCTGCTTCTTGAATAATCTTTCTGAGATCAGGACGACATTTCTAATTGTGAGTTTGGAACAAAATATTTTTATTTCATTTGTCTCAGTAGCTCAGCAGGATAGAGCACGATCGAATATGCTTCATTGATATACTTCAGCGTACTGATCGAGTTGCTTCTTGAATAATCTTTCTGAGATCAGGACGACACTTCTAATTGTGCGTTTGGAACAAAATAATTTCATTTCATTTGTCTCAGTAGCTCAGCAGGATAGAGCAACAGTTTCCTAAACTGTAGGTCGGAGGTTCGAATCCTCTCTGGGACATATTAAAAACCTTGTTAAATCAGTGTTTTTGACTGATTTACAAGGTTTTTTATTTTATATAATTAATTATTTGCCGCAAAATTGCCGTAAATCAAATCTGGGTCCATTTCGATTATGAGATGGGCTTTTATTTTTTCGTCTGAAAATTGTGGAGTATATTGATGAGTACGATGTAAAGGTAAAACGAGATAAACGCTTTCGTTACATAAACTGAATCACTAATAAACACTTCCCTGTCAAGGAAGTGAAGTCAATCGGATTGTAACAGTTTTAGTTTGAAATCGTTGATATAATGGGATTTTATTATTTCTATCTATGATATAAACAGATGTAATTGGTGACAATATGTTTGGTTTTGCCACCAGCCTGCCACCAACTAGCCACCATTATACAACCAACTTAACTCCTTGTCCGCTAAGGGTTATAAGACCTTTTTGCAAGAAATCCCCATCAATTCTTTGCTAAATTAAGAATACAAAAACAGAAAATATTAAAAAATAGGGACAAGACACACGTTTCATTGTACCCAGGTCTCAAGCAGTTTTGAAGTTAGTAGGAAGATATCTTTTTTGATTCCATCTAGTTTTATATAATGGTGTAAAGTCTTGATTTAATGGACTTTTTAACAAGTTATATATCATTTAATTTTATCTAATAAAATATAAAAACATCTAATCCGTGACCAAGTTGTGACCAAAGATGTGACTAGTTTTTTGGTTTATTGATAGGATTGAGCAAATAATTGAGGAGGTTTATGCAAACCTCCTCTTCTTCTATATGAGACCTAAAGGACGGTTGATGTAATGAACCCCCGACCTCAACCCTGTCAATTACAGGATGCGAGGATTATTCAGTATTATTGAATATTTTAGGTCAATAAAGTCCGTTAAATCAAGTAGTCAATGTAATTTTATGCAAGGATCGTCTTTTATATCTATTTTTTCTATTAAGTCTGTGCAATTTTTGTGCAATGGTAATTATTTTTACGATTAAGAGGTATGGTGGAATAATTAAAGCCATTATCAATAAAGTAAATCAATTAATAGAAAGTATGTAAATCGGTGTTGCAGCGTTACTCCTCTTCCTTGCAGGTTCAGGAGTATCAGAAGAATTTTCCACAAAACAAAAAAACTCGCATTTTCCACTCATGTCTAAAGATCATGAGTTTCAAATGCGAGTTGATGTAGCCGATTGCTTTTTTCTTACTTAACAGTGATGGTACGTTTTACAGAATTGCTCACGTTTCATGCTATATCAACTACAGTAAGGATATTCGTATGGTTTTCCTTACCAAGCTTAGATATAGTAGCTGTGAATGTGTCTTTGCTTGAAACATTGTCTTTTGTTGCTAGTTTCCCGTCGATTTTCACGACTAGCGTAGTGCCTGCTTCTTCAGAACCGTCACTTTTTGTTCAGCACTTACGTTACCTGTTTTATCTGATGCACTGACCGTTAAAACGGATCCTGCTTTTTGCTTGCCGATTTCCAAGTTGAAATTACCGTTTTCACTAGCTTGTTTTATTCCAATTACTTTCCCATTTAGCTTCACAGTTACAGTCGCATTGCCTTCGGTAGTACCCGAAACGATCGTGTCATGGTCTGTAAAAGGGTTCACACTTGGCGCAAGAGGCGCTGTCACGTCTAGAACCGTTACAGAAACTGCTTTGCTTTGGTTGCCAGAATCGTCTGTAGCTGTAACCATTAGCACGGTGCCTGCTTTTTGAGGAGTGATTGCCACCGTATAGTTTCCATTTTTATCTGCTTTCGCCGTGCCAAGTGCACCGTTTGTGCTGCTAACTACAACATTTGCATTTGCTTCCGTTGTTCCTGTAACGATTCTATCACTGTCACCAACGTTTCCAACAACTGGCGCATTTGGTGCTGTTAGGTCTGAAACGGTGATTGATACTTCTTCGCTCACTTTTCCTTCTGCATTTGCCACGCTAATTGTTAAAACTGTTCCTGCTTTTTGAAGCTCGATTGGAAGTGTAAAGTCTCCCGCTTCATTTGCCGTTCCTGTTACGATAACGTTTCCGTCTTTTTTCACAGTCACTGTTGCATTTGGTTCTGTTTTACCTGAAATGCTTGTTTCGTTATCTCCAAGACCTTTCACAACTGGTGCGTTTGGAGGTAACGTGACATCCGTTGTTGCCGTTGCCACATTTGAAAAACCAGCGTTTAATCCACCTGTTACCGTTACGCGGAATTTGTACGTCGTGTTTTCGTTTAATCCCGTCACAACAGCTGAATTGGAATCAATGGCTACTGGACTTGCTGTTGTAGCCGCCGTCCATATTAAGCCGTCCGTTGATTTTTCAATTTTTACATTCGTCGCATCAACAGCTGCTAGCCAATTCAGTGTTACTGTATGATTCGTTTTTGTTGTTGCTTTCAATGTGTTCACAAGAGATTTAATACCTAACACGTTGAAGAATTCTGTGCTAACTTTACCGTCAACCATTTCTTTTGGCGTGATGGTCGCATCTGGATTTGTTTTGTATAAACTTGCAACCAGAAAATTCATATCCGTTGCATTAACAATACCATCGCGGTTCAAGTCTTCGATGTTGTAAGGAGCTAGTTTTTGAACACCGTATTTTTTCGCTACTTGTTTGACGTCAAGTACGTCAATGACACCGTCTCCGTTTACATCACCTGCTGCTGCAACGGGTTGAGTACCTGGTGTTTGTACAAACTGACCGACGACTTCTCCCCACGGTGTTTTCACACCAGGAAGCGTCAGTTTCTGAATGCTCTTCAAGTGTCCTGGTGCTTCAACGACGAACTCGATGGGATCATTCGATAAAGGAATTTGATTAAAATCTACATAACCGGCTTTAGAAATCGTTCCTGGCACTTTTGTCCCGTCTGTCAATTGCGCGTATGCTTTCGCTCCTATGATGGAATAATCCATCGCAAAGTTCCCATAGAACGCTTGAAGATGGGTAAAAGTTACCAAATGAGATTTCGTTGGTATGATTTTGTATTGGTTAATATTGTTAAATGATGGGATAACAACCCGCTCTTCTTTACCGTATTGTGTATACGTGAATGGCACTGTATTCTCTTCGACTTCCATCGTGTCATAGTAAGCACCGTACATTCCGTCATCATAGAGTTTAAAGGTCACATCAAGGAATGGCATATCACCGCTGAATCCATTGAAATCTTCACCGCCGCTGATATGAGCGCCCGCATTCACCGTGCTTTTATTTTCTGGATATTTAGGGTGATCCTTCACATTTGGTTGATCGATACTTACTGTTAATCCGTGTGCATCCGCATACTGCTGGAATTCTGGGTTCACTTTTACACCTTGGAACTGGAAGAGCCAATCATAGAATCCTACATCGTAGTTTCCAGCCATCAAATCCTTTACGTTATTTAGATTTAATGTCATCGTCAACGTGTCATTTAGATAGACTTTTTCCTTATCGTAAGTCGGCACCACATAAGGCGTGCCTTTTTTAACAAATGCATAGTAAGGGGATATATTTAAAATTTCCCCATTTCTCGCCACATCCATAGGGAATAGTCTGGCTGTTAGTGGACCATTCTCAATATCAGATTTTTCAACACCGAACTTTGTATCCCCATTTGCATCCAGTTCGAAATGTCCGTTCATTACGGCTTTTTGATTGAAGGAATACATGAGCGTATTATCAGCCTGTGTGTAGCCTGAAGAGGCTAATTTACCCGTTCCCTCGTCCCAAACATTCGCATGAAGCCAAAACGCATGGTACGTATTCCCGTCATTTGCTTGTTCATCGGTAAAGTCCGAATCACTTAGCTCATAGACGCCAGGTTTCTTGTCTGTTGTCAACTTCGGTAACGTGTTATCGATGATAAACTTTTGATTACCGACCTCGTATCTCACCGCATCTGCATCTGTTGTACGAATTTTGATTGTATACTCACCTTCTGGCAGTAGCGCCAATGGCTTAGTGCTGTCTGTTTTTTCATCTTTCGGATCGCCGAAAAACGGATAATACGTTGCCGAGAAAGTTGTTCTTAGATCCTGACCAATAGGAGCACTGTTTAAGCTAAATGGTTTTGACGAAACGGCTCCAAGTGCTTTTCCGTCTTTATCGTGGATGATCAGCCACATATCTTTCATCGGGCTGTTTAATCTGAAAAAGAGAGAGCGACTTTGAGAAGCCATATATGGATGTCTCCAAAGCTCCGTTGTGATGGCTGGAAGCGCGATCTCGGAGGATCCGATTCCTTTTTCAACAAAGTAGGTCGAGAATGGAATGCGATAGTGTTCGTTTGGATTGTCATGGTTGACCATGTTCACATACCCTTCATATCTTCCCATCTCTGCGCTCGCAGGCACGTTAACCGTTGCCGTTACATTTGTTGACGCGCCTGCAGCGACTGTAACAGATGCTGAAGAAGTCGTGACGGTTACATGGTTTGCATCTGCGTTACTTACACTTGCACTTACATTATCCACCGGTTTACTATATTCAGCCGAAATGTCAAATGTTTTCGCTTGGCTACCGCGGTTTTTAAAGACAATCGTACGGTTTGCTGTGTTTGTGCTACCGTCTTTTTTGTAAACAGCACCAAACGTCAATGCGCCTTTTTCATACCCGATCGTGACAATGCCACCATTTCCATCACTCTTTAACGTAGTGTCTTGTACCTTGAATGCCATATCGTTATGAACGGCTTCTGCTACATCTACTTCACCTGCGCCTACTTCGTACACGGAATAGTCGCCGTTTAGTTTGTCCGCACTATTCATCAAGGCTGCTTTGACATCAGCCGGTTTGTAATCTGGGTGTGCTTGTAAAATCAGTGCAGCAATCCCTGCTACGTGCGGAGTTGCCATGGATGTACCCGAAATACGAGCATACGCTTGTGAGTAATCAATTCCTGGTTCTGGACTGTGGATAAATTCTGGATACGTCGAGTAAACCGATACCCCAGGAGCCACAACGTCCGGTTTAATGTCAAAGGTTGACGTAACCGGTCCTCTTGAACTGAAGCTGGCCAAATGGTTACCTTCTGTGACCATTGACCCGATTTCAGTAAATGTAATCGCAGCTGTTTCTGCAGCTGCTTTTAAGCGTTCGCCGTCTGCTTTTGACATGCGGAAGGTTGGAATAAAACCAACATCACTTCCTAAATAGTTATCGATGTCGCCGTCGATATTGTTGTACAGGATGGCCGCCACTGCGCCTGCTTTTTGTGCATTGACAATTTTAGAAGCTAATGAATATGTTCCACGCTGAATCAATGCTATTTTCCCGTGCAAATCAATACCTTTGAAATCATCCTCGCCACCTAAGCCGACAAATACCACCGGATAGGTTTTATTCGCAAGTGTTTCCACATGGTCATTGAACCCTTTTCCAAGCAACTTAAAGTTGGTGAACGTTTCGTTACCAACTGTCGCCGTTGCGGTCGGTATCGACACCGAGAAGTCACTTGCACCAACCGTAATCGGAAGCGCCGCTGCCCCAGGTGTGCCAAGTGTATAGGCATAATTACCTGCGTTTCCTGCTGCAATGACGCACGTTACACCAGCTAATGTCGCATTGTTCACCGCGATGGCTGATGGTGATAGTGGATCGTTACTACCTGCACCAAGTGACAGGTTAATGACTTTCATTCCGTCACTAACGGACTTGTCAATTCCTGCAACAATCCCGCTCATAGAACCAGATCCGTAAGGACCTAGTACGCGGTAGACATATAAATCAACGCCAGGGGCAACTCCTTGTGCCGGATTTTCGATAGGCGCTTTCGATTGTGCTGCGATCGTTCCAGATACGTGCGTACCGTGGAACGTCGGGTATTCACGGCCTGTTGTGACTGGCTTACCATTATTCACCCAGTCATCATAGGTTGTTTCCATCGGATCCGCATCGTTATCGATGAAATCCCAACCCTTAACCGATTTCGGGTCAATCGTATTCGGGTTCACACCTTCTTGTTTTCGGTACCCTTTATACACATCCGTTAAATCAGGATGGTTGTAATCAATCCCCGTATCAATCACACCAACTTTAATACCGTTTCCTTTAATGCCTTCGTTATGAAGTGCATCAATACCCGGAAGTGGGATCGAATTTTCTTTTAGTCCTTCCACGCTTTGTTGTGACACAGCAGTCGTTTCAATCGGGTCGATGGTGACCTTTTCGTCCGCAGAGACATTTCTGACAAGCCCTGAATCTAACAGTCTCTCGACCATTGTTCCTGGAAGAGTCATTGCTACCCCATTCAACGCGTTCTGATATTCGTGCGTAATTTCGATCTCAGAGGATGTTCCAGCTGCATTTTCTGCAGTAACAGTATTTACCGTGACTGCATTTGCAGTGACCGCATTGACGCTCGGTTGATGCGCAGATAATCCTTCGATAAACGAACGGAATTGTTTATGCGTATCCGTGACTGCTTGTTTCTCTTCTTTTAAGGTTGTCTCGTCTCCAGCGACTAATGCCTGCATGACAGCTACTTTCGCCGGTGCTTGCTTGAATTCAACAATGACGCGAACAGGTTCCGCGCTTGTTGTATCGATTTTAGACGAAATTTCTGGACCACCTATGCTGTAATGATTCAATGCCGCAATTTGTTCTTTCGTCAACTGTGGAGCGCTCGAATCCTGATGAAAAGGATCGATAGGTGTTGATGATGACGCTAGCACGTTGTATGGAATGACAGATGACAGTAATAAAGCACTCATCGCCGTAGATACAAAAATGTTCTTTAACTTACGTTTTGACAATTTAACTCCCCCTTATTGCAATGTTTTGAAAATTTTCTCTTTTTATTTTACTTTGAATTATCCATGCATATTGATAACATCCATGCCATCTTTTACTGCATTATAAATTGCAGCAATAATACCATCACTTAGTCCGCTTCCATATTGACAAAGTACACGGAAAGCATAAATATCTGCATCTGGTGCTGCACCAAGTGTTTTATACTCACTATCCGCTACGCGCGACCACCAATTATACCGGCAACATGTGTTCCGTGCTTTGTATAATACGATCCAGCTGCTGTTGTTTCTGGCCAGACTTCTTAGAAGCTTGTTTTATTAACTTTTTTCCCCATTTAAATCCTCCTAGTTTTTTGAATACAAGATCATTTTTTGAAATATACCTATTAGAAATCCAAAATTCCTATCTATTAAAAGGAATTACAATAGTGAAAGTAACCTGCTTTAAATCTACTATTAATTGTCACTTAACCTTTAATACTTTTGATAGTAACATTAAGGTTAGAATAAATAACAAGACAATTACTGGATAAGCGATCACGTACACTTGCAGATCCTACTTTTTATCATAGTTTGATAGATTTTTTTGCTTTCTAAATGAATGTTTCAAATATATAGATTATTATATAATCAGGTATTTCTTTTAGCTATGGGGGTTTTCTTGTGTGATTTTCTACCTAAACACTTTCATTTTTTTCTTTTAATTTTAAAAAACCTAATAAACACCCTATTTCAAATTGGGGTTATAATCATATTTTAGTAAATTACAACAAAGTGGGGATATATTTTGATTGAAGGTAAAATTATACAATTCTATAGAATACAGAAAAATATGAAACAATCTGAGTTAGGAGAAGGGATATGTTCTACAACTCACATTAGTAAGATCGAACGAGGATTAACTGAAGTCTCTCCAAAAACACTCCAATTATTAGCTGATAAACTAGAAATAGATTTGCAAACTGAAATAAAAACTTATATGAGTCTAGATATTCTACTAAAAGAATGGCTATATTCTATTAGTATGAAAATTCATACAAAAGCGGATCAGTTAAAGGAAAAACTTGAACATGTAGCACTTCTACAAATGCCTACTTTCTTCCAATTTTACATACTTATTCTTACTAGGCATTATTTATCAACAGGTAATCAATCACAGGCGCTTAAGTGTTTAAAAAAAATGGAATCTTGCCAGGAGTTATCTCAATTTGAAAAAAATTTATTCCTTCACAATAAAGGATTTTACGAATTAAGATTTACTAAAAACTTTCATAAAGCCATTTCAATTCTAAATGATATTGATGGAAATCAATATACTCATGAATATCTATATCATTTGGCATACGCCTATGACTCTATTAACTCACGAGTGTTAGCTTTATACTATGCAAGTAAAGCTTTGCAGTACTTTAAAGACGCTAGTTGCTTTACCCGAATAATTGAAACTGAAACACTCATACTAATGCAACTTGAACAATCTAATGAGATGATCTCATTAGATTCTGAATTTAATCGACTAATCGACATGACGGTAGAATACGGACTGAATGATCATAGGGCTAGTCTCTACACTAATTTTGGATACTTTAAACTTCGTGAAGGGAATTATTTAAAGGCTATTGAGTGCTATGAAAATGCTATGTATTCATGGGAACACAAGAATTCATATTATTATCTTTGCTCTCTAGAAGAATATATCACCACTCTAATTAAGGGGAAATTGAAATCGAAAGATGAAATTTTAGCTCTAGCTAAAGAAGGACTTAAGCTTGCCAAAAAAACGGATGAATTACTGCATATTCATATTTTTAATCTTCATATCCTTACCATTCAAGATCAAAAAGATGATTATTATCAGTACCTTGAGTATAAAGCTACACCATATTTCAATAAAATAAACATGCAACAAGTAACAGAAGATTATCAAATTCAACTTTTTGATTACTATATGGAAAATCAGGAAATGAATAAAGCTAATTCATTGGCCAAATCAATCATCGATAATTATCGAAAAAACATTCAATTTCTTTAGATAAAATTCTATCAGTTAATAATTTTAAAAAATGGCAGCGTTCTTAATGAATTCGCTGCCTTACTTATCCTCATTTTTATCTAAATACTTTAACTAAATAACGATTTTAAATTTTGTGCCCCAATTAAGCTCACCTTGGCAATAATGGCAAAGTTTCGTTGTTCCGCTTCGGAAATGGCGCGCAAATAAGGTTTGCTTAACTCCAACCCCTTCATCTAAAATGGCTATTAAAAAATCGGACTAAAATTGTGATTTTTTAAATTTAAATCATAATAATTGTACTTTTATACAAATTGTAAAAAATCCAATTAAAAGAGACCGTCTTATAACGATCTCACTTGTTAATTTTTTTTAATCCTTCGCATCATGGGGCAAAACTAAGTATTTCATTTTTACATGGCTATAACTGTATTAATTTTGGCTTGATTCCCGAATATTACAACTGCACTTGGAAAAGGTGCTGAATTATGGCTATCTCCGAATTTCAACCGACCTTTAACTAACCTAATTTCACCCTTCATACAATATTCATGCCACCATTTAGTATCAGTTCTAGCAGGAAGGAAGCAAACAAACAACTGTTGCTCCATTTAAAAATGATTCATAAGCTTTTTTTACCCATTCTCCTATAAATGACCATATGGAGGATTCATCTAACAAATGCCTTTCCATTCTTGTTTCAGCCCGTCAATTTCTTTGGTGAAATATTGCAGACACTTGGCGTTCTCCTCGCTAGCACAAACATCTAATTCATACGAACATTTCTATATCAATGGTTACACTTAATTTCAAGGTTTCTTCGCCAATATATATCATACTTTTCCTAAACTGTAGGTCGGAGGTTCGAATCCTCTCTGGGACGTAAAAGTTTGATAAGCGTATAGAGAAAAGGGTTTTGTAGCGTATGTTAATCAGTTGTTTATAAAATTGAAACTACGTTTACAAGCCCTTTTTTCGTTGTATGTTGGATTCCGATAAAGTGCCCTGCAATTTTTCATTTTTTCTGTAAAAATAAGAAAATTCAGGTCGTTACAGATATGAAAACATCTTCTCAGTTCCAGCGTCCTAGGTTATACTAATCTAGTAATTATCATATAAATATAGGGGGATAACTTTTTGAAGCGTCTTATGTCTGTTTTCATGGCATCTTTTATTATTCTTGGACTAATACCTATAACTGCTTTTGCTCAAGTTGAGCCTAAGAGTCAGGAGTTTCAAACCTTTTTACAAGAAATTGGTATGTCCGAAGATGAATTTATATCCTATTTAAAGGATACACACGATTTTACCTTGGCAGACTTTGATTCCTTCTCAGAATTAAAGAATTACCTGGGGGATCCTGTTAATGAAACCAATCTCCAAGAACTCCTCGATGAGTATGAAATAACAAAACCAGAACTTGAAAATCTACTCAAAGAAAATGGGACATCCTTGGATGAGTGCGTATTTTATGATGACCTAGACTATAAGGTTTATGAATTATTATATAAGGAAGAATTAACACCGATAACAGAAGAAAACCTGAAGGAGCTTCTTTCTAATTATGACTTCCCATCGAAAGAAGAGCTTGAAAAGTTATTAAATGAGAATAATGACTCGATTGAAAACTATGAATATATTGAAGACCTTGAAATGGCATTGGCGGAAATTGTTTATAGTGGAGCACAGGACGAGATAAAAACGATGCTCGATGAGATTGGCTTAACAGAAGCTGAAATAAATAAACTAAGTGAATATATAATGATGAAATTCTCAGATGAGAATGCCAATTCGGAAGAGTTTGGCACAAAGATGGAGGAAATTGCAAACCGCCTTATGTCCTTCAAAGATTTTGACAGTGCGGATGACCTGACTGCAGAGAATGTTGCCGAAATCCTGGATGTTTGGAATGACCTGCTTAATCTTTTCGAATTGAAAACGGAGTTTTATTTAACCAAAGATGGAAAAACAACTCCTTTGTCAATTGATTCTCTTATTAAAATGGATTCTCTTAATGGGGCTGATTTGCTGATAAAAATTTTCTCTAAAGACGGTGAGTTTCTTGCCGATATGGTGTTAACAGCTAAAATGTTCGATTCAGATTTGCTCACTGAAACAGGTAAGGACCTTGAGATAACAAAGGATGTAGTTAAAGTGGTGGATAAGCTCCCTAAGAAAGTAAAAACGGTTAATGGGGGCACTTTGCCAAGAACCGCTTCCGACTATCTGCCAAACGCTTTAGGCGGTCTTTCAATCGCAATAGCAGGCCTGTTACTGTACAGAAGAATGAAAGTAAACGGTATTTAGAAATGACAAATACAACAAAAAGAAGAACTAGAAAGCTGGTTCTTCTTTCTCTTTCAATGGCAATAGTCGTTTTTGGCTTATGGTTTAGCGGGACAAATACTTTTAAGTTTTTAAAAGGATATTTGTTATATAAAACGGCTCAAACCAGCTCCGAACAGGTTCATGTTAAGCAGTCTGAACCGAAAAAAGCCGACACCTATAAGGTGGATGAACCCCTATATTCCAAAAGGCCCCAAAAAGGGGAAATGATCGGCGAGCTGTTTATCCCAAAGCTAAAGGCATCCCTTCCCATATATCACGGCACAGATGAGGATGAACTTGAAAAAGGAGTCGGCCATTTTGCTGGCAGTGTTCTTCCTGGGGAAAAGGATAACTCTGTGCTTTCCGGACACCGTGATACCGTCTTTCACAGGCTCGGCAGCGTTGGAAAGGGTGATTTGTTAATCGTTTCCACCTCAGCCGGCAAATTCACATACAAGGTAAGGAAAGTTCGGATTGTAGCTGCCGACGATCGCACGGTTATTGTACCAAAGCCACGTGCCACTTTAACCGTGACCACCTGTTATCCTTTCAATTTTATAGGCAAAGCACCGAAGCGTTATATCCTGGTTTCAACTTTAATTAAAAGCGAGAAACAATTACAAGCTGGCGAGGGTTAAACTGTAACCCATAAAATGGACAGTCTCAAAAAGATAGACAATACGTTGACATATCGGATAGTTTCCTAAATTGTAGGTCTGAGGTTCGAATCCTCTCTGGGACGTAAGAGAAACCTTTGTCTTTCAAGGGTTTCTTTTTTTATTTACCATTTTTTGTTTTTCTTTTCCTCCGATTGAGAGCGAGGTGGGAGCAGCTACCTCCTTTCTTTAGTTGAAAAAGGAAAAGTTACTATTAATCCCTTAACTTCATTTTAGATAGTTAGTTTAACTTCCATTTGAGCAAAACAAAAAACTACTTATCTATAGAATCAAAAAATCCTGATCCCCAAAAAGCAGAGATCAGGATTTTCTATTTTAGTCTACAATTTATTTCACTAACGTAAACTGCGTTACTTTAAACGCGTCAATATTTATATAGGCGTTTGTTGCGGCGCTAGCTTTCTTTCCAGTCGCGACAATCTTGATTTTGTGTGCTTTATTTGCGAGACTTTGGGTCTCGTAAACATTCGCTTTATACTTATGGCTTGAAGAGTATAGGTCGATTTGCTTTACTTTTACACCGTCAATGTAAATATCAGCTTTTCCCATCGTTTTATATTTTAACGCGTAAAGTGTGATTCCCGTTCCAGTAAATGAGTATTCAAGGGATCCGGACGTTCCTTTCGTTTGCTGTATCGTTCCTCCGGAAGAATAAGTATACTTCGGCTTTATCCAAGTACCTGAATATTTAATAGTGGAATCTGTATTTTCAACGATTTTTGCCGTTTGGACGGAAAAGCTTATACTATATGATCCCATCCCTTTTAATGCAGATGGTACGATATAAAACAGTCCCGATTTTGTCGGTTTATAGATGATTTTTTCAGAAGAAGTAGTACCAGCCGATTTTTTAAGGGCAGTCGTGCCATAAATAGTCGTTGTTCCCATATTAAATAGCGAAAGATCAAAATTTGCACCAGTTGGGCCTGTAAGTTTAATCTCATATGTTTTGCCCTGTTCCAAGCGTTTAGACCAAACATCATTTACATCTTTGGCGTCGGCATTCAAGCTTCCCTTTGCCGTTCCTACCAATGGAAGACTTCCTTTTATGTCATCATCATAAACGAAAGTGACAGCTGGCGAAAAAGGCGTTTCCGTTTGCTCTTTTGTATTAATGACAACTACATAGTTGTAGGATTTTCCTGGTAAGGCAGTAGTATCAGAATAAACTGGTCCAGAAATAGGCTTTGTATTCAGTAGTACATAGTTTGCTTGTGAAGACTCTTTACGGTAAATGCTGTAAGATTCTGCCCATTGGACAGCTGACCATGTAATAACTGGATATTTTTTGACTTTATCATAGAAGGCTTTTAATGAAACAGGATTGCTTCTTACCAGTAATTTATCTACATTGATTCCTGAAGCACTTTTTCTCGAAGCAGGATCGCTTATTCCGGTCCAGACGATTTTGACTGTGTGTCTGCCGTATGAGGAAAAGTCCTTCGTAAAAATCGTTTGTTTTGCTTTAAAAGTACTAGAATAAAGAGAAGGAGATGCGACCTTAGTACCATCTATATATACATTGGCTATTCCCTGAGTCGGATCTTTGAACCCTTGCCAATCAAAGCTGTACCCAACAAAAGAAAAATTAACTTCTCCGATTGAATTAATGGTATTAGCAGATCCTCCTGAATACTCGGGATTAAATGAAGGCATCCAGCCCCCTAAGAAGGTCATTGAGTTTGAATCATCTTCATACGATCCTCCAAAATTACCAGTATAGAGCTTGTAGTTTCCGTTCCCTTTGTAGGCATAGATATTAACAAAATAGATGCCCGTTTTAGGAGCAGTAAACTTTATAGATTCATTGGATGTATTGGCATTCTCAGAGAACGCAAGCATTCCATTTGAATTGTTTATACTAGTTGTTGAGCCGTCAAACACATACAAATCAAAGTCAGTACCTGAAATACCATTCAGAGAAAGGGAGAGAGCTTCACCTTCTTTTAAGGATAAGGCAAAAACATCATTCTTATCTGTAGTGGCTTCCAAGCTGTCATTTAAAACACTTTTTTCTAATGGCACTCCTGGAGTTTCATTATCATCAAAGTTATCTAGATTCAATGAACTCACAAGTTTTCCACTGTTAACAAGTCCTTTTAATGATTCAAGGCTCTTTCCTTTTGTGCTTGTATATAACTTTAGCATTTCCGGTGCCATGCTTGGACGTAATCCTAGTAAAATAGCAGCTATCCCAGTTGTATGAGGGGTTGCCATCGACGTTCCGCTATAGAAATCATACGCCTGTGAATAATCAGAAACATATTTCGTATTTACGACTGTTTTAGAATCATTGGATTTAATAAAATCAGCAAAGTAATAAGGCGACTCATAGCGGTTTACTTCATATTTTGTATTTTCATAGATTCCACCAGATAGACCTTCTACATTCAAACTTGGTGCCATATCAGAAAAAACAGTTAAATGTAAATAGTCCTTAACAAGTGGTGATTTCTCTTGGGCAGATAAGGCATTCTGACCAGTTAACAACAAATTCCCACCATTGGATAGGAAATCTTTTAACATGTCAGCGTCGGTAGATGTTAAAGATGCGCCTTCTTCATTGAAAACCCCAATACCATTACCTGTAAACCATATCACTGCGTCAAAGGAAGATAATTCAGTGCTATCTAGGTAATCCGCTAGGGATGCATCAGAATTAACCGTAATGGCTGTAAGTGAAGAATGGTTGCTTAAAAGTTCTTTATAAATAGGTAAATAGTTTTTAAATAAGCCGGCAATTTCCGGTTCGTCTTTGAACATTTCTGCAAGGTCGCTTTCATCATCCTGGACAAGGAGAATGTTTTTAGACGAATCCACTCCTAAATAATCTAGTGCTTTATTAAAAGCCTCTTGTCTTTGTGACCCAGTTAATTTTTCGTACCCAATGCCATCAAAGATCGCCTTATAATTATCCCCGCTGATTTGTGCGGATGCTCCTGGCTGGTCAATACTCATTAATTTTGCAAGCTCGTCAACTGGGTATTTAGGAACTGAGCTTAAAATATCAACACCTGGTGCAGCAACATCAACGGAATCGTAGCCATAATTGGAGAAAGGTGCTATTTTACCCTTATTATCCACTGCAGCAACGGATAATATATTAGTAGATTCGAAGCTCGCAGGATAAGCACCGCCTTCATCATTATCCATTCCATCATTTCCGGCCGCAGCGACAAATAAACTATTACTATTGTTGATGGCATCTTCGAGTAAAGGGTCGTATTCTTCACCCCCCCAGCTATTATTCGTAATTTTTACACCCATCGATTTCGCATACGCAATTGCCTCGATGGCATCGGAAGTGGTTCCGCCCATAGGTCCTAGAAATTTTATTGGTAAAATTTTCACGTTTGGAGCTACACCAACAACACCTTTATTTGAACTAGTATCTGTTCCCTCTAAAGCGGCAGCGATCGTTCCGGAGACATGTGTTCCGTGCTCGTCCCCATCCAGTGCATCATAGACTGTGTTATCTTTGTTATAAAAATCCCATCCATGGACATCGTCAGTATAACCGTTCCCGTCATCATCGATATTATTGTTAGGGATTTCTTTCGGATTTGTCCAAATTTTCCCTTGTAAATCAGGATGATTGATATCAACTCCCGTATCAATGACACCAACCACAACTTCTGGAAGGCTGGAACTAAATTTACTCCACCCCTCAGGTGCATCTACATCTATATCTGCTAATCCATTAATCTCTTTAATTGCTTGTCCCGTATTGTTAAGACCCCATAACTGATCATAATAGTTAGGAGAATTGTTTAGATCAGAAGGATAATATTTGTAGTTAAGCTGTACAGATTCAATGTTATTATCATTTTCAAGTTTATTAATATACTCACTCGTACTTTGATCAGCTGGAATTTTTACAACCTCTGCATTTACAGATTTTAATTTCTTCGTAGATTTTAATGAATATTTCTTCTGGAGTGTGCTGATTTCCCCAGTGGTTACTTTCTTCTTATATTTAATGATTAATTCGCCAGATTGATATGTATTTTTGCTTTGTGATTCTTTTTTACTTAATTTTTCCTTGATCTCAGTTTCTAAATTACTATCTGTCTCTTTTTTAATAGAAACCTTGTTGCTTGCAGTTTTTACTTCTTTTATTTGGCTTTTTCTAAGGTTGTTACTAGAGCTCACTTGATTTTTGCCCATAACGGAACTGCTATTTCCTCTCGTTTGTGATGTTGCCTGCACGCCCCCTGGGAAAACGGTTGATAATAACAGAAAGGCAGTAACTGGTAAAGATAAAAGTGTTCTTTTCTTCATTCTGCACCCCTTAATATAAGATTGATAGAAATATTGTATGAGGAAGTCTTAGTGTCTAGCAAAAGGTGGTAAAACTTACTCACATTACCATAATAAACCAAAAAATATGTTTTTGGTATAAAAAATAGCTCTATTTTTATCATGTATGAAACATTTGATTGCTTCATCAATGTAATATTCAATATTAAAAGTTCACTTTCTTTTATTAGTCAGATGGTATCTGCAAAAAATCTAACAAACTTGGAAAAAAGGACACTATTATATATCAATATTTTTCCATAAACAGTAAAAACCGACAGTTTACTAAACTGTCGATCGGAGGTTCGTCTCTGGGACGCAAAAGCTTTATAAACACTGATTTTATCGCATTTCTGTCGGATCTAACTTTCCATAAGAGAGAAACATAATATCAGTGTATTTTTATGCGATTGGCCCAATCGAAATGGGGCTTAATGGTGGATTATTTATAAATCAACTTTTTTATTCGAACCATTTTTAAGAAGTCTATTTAAAAACCTTTTAGCTATTAAGATGACTGATGAAATGATTGCGAAGCCTAAGAAAAATACAACGTATCCCCATAATCCCACGATAGCATCTTGAAATTCCATGTTACCTCTATTAGTAATAGCTTGTTGTATTTCTATTGCAAATACTAAAACTACCATGAATGTAAAAGTATAGAGGAAAGATAGTATTGTGATCCCAAAGGGCATTTTAGATATGAATTTAGACAAAATAAGTACAATGAGAAATACTAAAATACCTATAATACCCATAATCCAAAAGTGTAAGTCTTTATCATTTAAACCAAGATTTAAATTATTACTTGCATATACTTGAATAAAATCATGGATATTATTTAAAAGTTCAGTAAGCATGAGAATTATTTCTTTCAAATTTACAACTCCTTCACTACCTTGTATTATAGCAAAAAAATCTCTCTCATGGTTTCTTTACATCAAATCATATCATATTTCGAATCGATCATCTGAACAAAAGGCATGCTCCCTGTTTTTAGGTGTATGCCTTTTGATTAAGCAACATATTTTACAGTTTCAAGATTCCTTCTCTTCTTTTACATTTTTAAAGTATTTTCCTGAACCGGTAACTGCAAAATATCTGCCGGCCAATTTAGAAGCATCAAAATTCATTGGTACTGTTCTTACAACTTTATCAACATCCAGGTAAGGTTCTGTCACAATATTCATTTGTTTATTTCTGATTAAACAAACAAAAACAGACCTAAAAGGTCTGTTTGCTTGGATTATTTTACGAGAAGTTAAAATAGATATTTGTATTCCTATCAAGCTTTTATCCTTCTAATAATAACGAATGTGGATCTTCCAACAATTCTTTTACTGCAACTAGGAAGCTAACAGCCTCTTTTCCGTCTACAATTCGATGATCATATGAAAGGGCAATATACATCATTGGGCGGTTTTCCATCCGCTCATTATCAATCGCGATTGGTCTTGTTTGGATTTTATGCATACCGAGAATCCCCACTTGCGGGCTATTCAAGATCGGCGTTGACATTAACGAACCGAAAACACCACCGTTGGTAATCGTAAATGTTCCGCCTTGCAAATCATTTAATGTAAGGGCGTTATCACGAGCTTTTTTACCAAGATTACTGATTTCTTGTTCGATTTCGGCAAAGTTTTTCTGGTTTGCACCGCGTACAACCGGTACGACCAACCCCTCTGGTGCTGCAACGGCAATTCCGATATCATAAAACTTTTTGAGAATCAATTCATCACCTTGAATTTCGGCATTTAACAGCGGAAATTGCTTTAAAGCTGAGACGACGGCTTTTGTAAAGAATGACATGAATCCAAGACGAACCCCATGTTTTTCAAAAAAGGCATCTTTTCGCTTATTACGTAAATCCATAACAGCCGACATGTCGACTTCGTTGAATGTGGTTAACATCGCCGCTGTATGCTGGACTTCTACTAGTCGTTTAGCGATTGTTTGACGTCGACGCGACATTTTCACACGTTCTACTGGTTTGTCAAACTCTTCATCAATTTGTTGTACAGCCGGCTTGGGGCTGGACTTTTCCACCTTTGGTTCTTCTTTTACCGCAGGTGTCGGTGTATATGCTTTTACATCATCTGGTCTAATTCTGCCAAGTGGATCACGGCTGCTTACTTGTGTTAAGTCGATTCCCAATTCTCTTGCCAATTTTCTGGCAGCTGGTGAAGCGATCGGACTTGCGGCTTTTGGAAGTTCTGGCTCAGGTTGGTTGCTATGCTGATTTACGGTTTTTACTTCCTCTGTTTTTTCCGGAGCTGCTGCTGTTGGAACAGCTGGAGTGGCTCCCGCAGCCGTATTCTCTTCGATAATCGCAATGACATCGCCTACCTCGACGATATCACCAGTCTCTTTTAATAATTTTGTGACTACACCTGAGTATTCGGCATTTAATTCTATATTAACTTTGTCGGTTTCCAGTTCAACAACACTATCTCCTTTGGTCACTTTATCACCAATATTAATAAGCCATTGGGAAATGGTTCCTTCTGTAATGGATTCTGCTAGTTCTGGTACTTTGATTTCAATCATCTGTTGTATCCTCCTAGGTATGATGTTAAGTCCCTATTATGTTAGTTTTTCAACTATAGTATTTTGCCTGATTATAATGGTTAGTTAGTAACTAGCTCTCTTTCTTGTTTCTGAGTAGCTACTAGACTCTATATAGTTCAAAGCCTGTTGGATGATGCGTTCTTGTTCCTTCTTATGAACGATCGAATCGCCGCCTGCCGTACTTGAACGCTCTTGACGCCCAATGTAACCAACTTCCAGGCTGCCGGAAGCAAGATCAAAAAGCGTAGGGGCGATATAATGCCACGCGCCCATATTTTGCGGTTCTTCTTGCACCCATACGATTTCCTTCAAATTTGGGTAACGCTTCAAGATGGCTTCTACTTTTTCCTTAGGAAATGGATACAATTGTTCGATTCGAACGATGTGTATTTCTTCTAAGTTGCGATTTTCTTTCTTTGCGTCAATTTCTACAGCCAGATCGATGGCCATCTTACCCGTTGTTAACACTAAACGCTTTACCTTATCTGCCGCTTTTCCAAGCTCAGGCTGTTCCACAACCGTTTGGAAATGGCCTTCGCTTAGAGCAGTACCAGGAGAAGCGACTAACGGGTGGCGCAGCAGACTCTTTGGCGTCATAATCACCAATGGCCGAACAAACTCAGTTCCTAAGATAGATGCTTGACGGCGTAAAACATGAAAATATTGGGCCGCACTTGTCAGATTGGCAACCGTCCAGTTGTTTTCAGCTGCTAACTGTAGAAAGCGTTCAGGACGGGCACTGGAATGCTCTGGACCCTGGCCTTCATACCCGTGTGGCAACAGGAGGATAAGCCCTGATTTTTGCCCCCATTTTGCTCTCGCAGATGAAACAAATTGATCATAGAGGGGCTGTGCAGTGTTGGCAAAGTCGCCATATTGCGCTTCCCACATGACAAGCGTTTCAGGAGCAAATACATTATATCCATATTCAAAACCTACAACAGCTGCCTCCGAAAGCGGGCTATTATGAACCGCAAACGATGCTCGTGCTTGCGGAAGATGGTGCAATGGTGAATAGGTTTCGTTTGTTTCCGAGTCATGGAGTACAATGTGCCGCTGCGCAAACGTTCCACGCTCAGAATCTTGGCCAGTTAGACGAATCGGCGTACCTTCTTTTAACATCGATGCAAATGCCAGCACTTCAGCTACCGCCCATTCTACTTTCCCGTTTTCTTCTAATGCCTTATCACGGCGCTCCAGGATCCGCTTTAATTTTGGATACACATGAAAACCTTCTGGCCATTTCAGCAAATCTTGGTTTAATTCACGAAGAGTATCAAGTGGCACACTGGTTTCCATCGGTGGAATTCCTTTGGAGATCACTCTCGGAACCTCTACTTCTTCAAAGAGTTCATCCTGCTTCTTCTCTGAAACTTTTTCATACTCAGCTTGCAACATTTCTTGTACGCTGCGATTGATTTGCTCCACTTCTTCTTGTTTAAGAATGCCTCTATTTTGCAACTGATTGGAATACAACGCTCTTACAGTTGGATGGTTCACAATTTTTTTGTATACTTGTGGCTGGGTGACCGCTGGGTCGTCCATTTCATTGTGGCCAAATCGACGGTATCCAACTAAATCAATCAAAAAGTCCTTTTGAAACCGAGTACGGTATTGATAGGCAAGACGAACAGCGGCCAGACATGCTTCTGGATCGTCCGCATTTACATGGACAATCGGAATCTCAAATCCTTTTGCTAAGTCACTTGAATATCTCGTCGAACGTGAATCGTGGCTATCTGTCGTAAAGCCAACCATGTTGTTGGCAATGATATGGATGGTTCCTCCTGTTCGATATCCTTTTAATCCACTTAAATTCAAAGTCTCCGCTACAATTCCCTGACCAGGAAATGCTGCATCGCCATGGACCAAAATCGCCATCGCCCTTTTAACATCCTGCTCCGGGTAACCAGCCTTTTTTCGTTCTTCTTGGGCAGCTCTTGCAAAACCTTCGACGACCGGATCAACAAATTCAAGATGACTCGGATTATTGGCTAAGGTAATCCGTGCACGAACGTTACCGGGACCTTCCATGAATCGATTGCGACCTAAATGGTATTTCACATCACCAGTCCAGCCCTCACTAATGTCGACTAAATCTTCTGACGGGCCCTGTTGTTTGGCAGACGAATGCTGAAATTCAGAGAACATCTTGCTGTATGGTTTGCTTAACACATGTGCAAGGACACTTAAGCGGCCACGATGCGCCATTCCAATCACAACATTACGCGCTCCATTCCCGACACCTTCGTGTACCGCTTCATTTAGCATGGGTACTAGCATGTCAACGCCTTCAATGGAGAATCTTTTTTGACCGACGAAGGTTTTATGCAAAAATTGTTCAAATCCTTCTACCTCAGTCAAAGATTGTAACAAGTTCTTTTGCTCTTCTTTAGACAAGGAACGATGTAAGGAACCCGTCTCCACCATTTGAGTTAACCATGCTCGTTCATCCATATGTTGCACATGGTTAAATTCATAGGCTAATGTGGAAGTATAAATACTCTTTAAATGGTTGATAGCATCCCATGCGGTTTGAATGCCAACTGGTGCCTCCTCCCAAACAAGTTTGGATGGAATCGCTTTCAAGTCCTGCTCACTTACCCCATATTTTTCTGGATTAAACAATTTTTGATTTTGTTGATTTGCCTCTACTGGGTTCATGTTTGCCGCTAAATGTCCATTGGAACGAATGTCTTCAAGCAGTTTTACTACTTTGAGGACTTTCTGTATATTTACGGAATTTTCAACTTTGATTGATTCTTTATTGTTGCTTTCTTTGGCATCTCTTGACTCATAAGACAAAGGTGAGCCCCATTTAATAAAAAGTTCTTTTAATTTTGGATCAATGGAGTCTTCTCCGTTCGTATAGCGTTCATATTGTTCGATTACATAGCCAAGGTTTGGACCATTGAATTTTCTCCAAGGATTTTGTTGGTTTTGCTGTATTCCCATTCACAATTCCCCCATTGTTGTGTTACTATATATGTCTTGTTTCGGATTATTTAATGACATTATAATTAATTGCTTAAGGTTAAGGATAATGTAATAATTGAAATAAATAAAATGCTAAAAAATTATATTAATCTATAAAAAATATTTATATCAGATAGATGGGTGGAAAAATGGATTACCGTGACTGGGAAATACTAAAGGTGCTTTATCATCAAAAGAATCTAACAAAAACAGCTCGCCTCTTATTTCTTACTCAACCCGCATTAACGACTCGATTAAAGCATATGCAGGAAGAACTGGGTATAAAAATCGTAACCCGTGAAAGCAGGGGGGTGCATTTTACCCCACAAGGAGAATATCTTGTTCATTGTGCTGAGGAAGCACTTGCTCATTATGAAAAGATAAAAGAAAATGTCCAAAATATGAGTAATAACGAAAGTGATGAAGTGGTTGGTACCTTGAAATTGGGGGTATCCAATTTTTTCGCGAATTATGAACTTCCTTATGTTTTAAAACTATTTAAAATGCAATATCCACATGTGGAATTCAAAGTAACTACGGGATGGAGCAGAGACGTCACTCAACTTATCCACAATAAGGATGTCCATATTAGTTTCGTTCGTGGAGATTATGGCTTTCGGGGATTATCGAAACATCAATTATTTGAGGAAACCATCTGCATTGCTTCAAAAAATGAGTTGGATCTTAAGGATCTCCCTCGTCTTCCAAGAATCGAATATAGAGGGGATTACTTGTTAAAATCAGTCATTGATCATTGGTGGGCTGAAAATTATGCGCAAGCCCCCTTTATCAGTATAGAGGTGGACCAAGTAGATCCCTGTAAAGAAATGGTTATCAACGGTTTAGGCTATGGAATTTTGTCCAGCAGGGTCCTTAAGGGGATAGAAGACTTATACAAAATCCACTTAAAAGATCAAGAAGGAAATCCAATTTTGCGGAGAACGTGGATGTATTATCATAAGGAAGCTCTGGAATGGAATGTTGTTAAAGCGTTCGTACACTTTATCGAAAATTTTGATTGGAAAGATAATTGAATGTAACAGAGATAATATGGATAGTGGTCCCAAAAGGTGGAATTAAGCAAGCCAAACACAATTTAGTGTGTTTGGCTCAAGGTCTTAGTTTACAATCAATAACTTTATCTTTTTTTCTTCCAGCTCGTTTCTAGTTACTTCATCTATATTGGAATCACTAATAATGCAGTCGATAGTTGAAATAGGGGCAATTTGCGAAAAGGAGCGTGTTCCAAATTTAGTGGAATCCACCATTAGGATGGTTTCATCTGCTATTTCCATCATATGCTTCTTTAATAATGCTTGTGACTCATTAAAATCACTTAGCCCTTTTTCAAGATGGACCCCTTTACAGGAAAGAAACGCTTTATTAACGTGATACATGCTGAGAGAACGTTCTGCAAGCGGTCCGACATATGATAGAGATTGTGAGAGTAATGTTCCTCCGGTAGAAATCACTTTGATTTGTTCTTTTTTACTAAGTTCAATTGCTACTTTTATGGAGTTTGTTAAAACGGTTAACGGCTGATCAGGGAGCTCCTTTGCTAAATACCATGCTGTAGTACTTGCATCTAACACAATTTGATCACCAATCTCAATCAAACGAACGGCTGCTCCTGCAATCTCCCTCTTTTGTTCCGCATTCGTGATTTCTCTTTCTAAATAGGAAATCTCCCCCTGCTCCTTTTCAATACTAACCGCTCCGCCATGACTTCGTATTAGTAGGTTCTCTTTTTCAAGCTTTTCAAGATCACGACGGATGGTTTCCTCTGTAACGGAAAACATCTTGCTAAGCTCGGTCACTCGAATACTCAGTCGTTCATTAACTATTTCCACAATCTTTTTTTGTCTTTCTGCTACTAGCACTTCATTTACCCCTTCCGATATAATTACTTCTATTTATGTTTGTTTGTATTTGTTTTCTACTTATTTTCATTATAACTATAACATATATTTTTGAAAAACAAACATACAATACCTAAAAAGAATGATTTATAAAGGGATTAGCCTACTAATTTTTTAATCTGGGAGAATTGAGTTTCAAATTCCTCACATGGTTTACTGATCTACCTTTCTAGAAAATTCTGTCTCTGCTGGAGCAAGAGTTAATTTATATAGTTCTAATGGCCAATATTCGACGTTGTAAGATTCATTCTCGCTTAAAGATACAAAGTTTCCTAATGTAGTAGCACCTTTCATAACAGCAATCGCACGATGATATAATGCCCCGCTTACTCTAGAGTTCCCAATTAATATAAAGTGGAACCATTTTGTGTGAACTAAATGGTCTGGACATGCTGCACCTATCTGTGAAAGCTCGGGAGCTTGCTCGCTGTTTACAAATTGAAGTACATCTTCACCACGATCAAACGTTAACAGCATCTTCTTTCTTCACTTACTGCTCCGCGGATAACAGGCATTACTTTAGCTAAAATACTAGTTGCTTCTTCCTCTGAAAGAGATTGATATTTTTCCCCGCCAAATACAGATGCTTCATCAATTCTTTCATTTATATATTGTTCTGCTTCATTAATGATTTCAATTGTTTTTGCATAAGACTGTTCAGAAGTTTCTCCCCACGTTACAAGTCCGTGTTTTTCCATTAGAACTTGTATAGCTTTTTCAGTATCCCAAAGATTCTTAACCATCCTAATTCCTCCGTTTGTTTGCATATGTGGTTATTAACTTCTATTTTCATTATAAATTAGTTCTGTTTATCTTTGAATACTAAAAATATAGTTTTGTTTTATATTTGTTTTTCTTTAAAAGAAATGAAATGTAAAAAGGGGTGACGAACACATATGCGTGCTCGTCACCCCTTTACTATCCACCATCAAAAAGGATAGTGGTCATTCCCCTATTTTTCAAGTGTAACTACCTGATATAATTCATTGCGGTCAATATTGCTCCCATTGAATTCATGTGTCAATAGTCCGTCCTCATTAAAGATAAACGTTTTGTTGTCATGTAATACTTCGACACCGTTGTTTTCGAAAAGCTCACCCAGCGTGTCGGCCAGGTTTTGAATCTGATTCTTATCTCCTGTCAGCATTTTAAGGTAAGACAAATCAAAGTTCATTTTCTTGGCGTGTTCTTTCATCGCTTCAGGTGTATCATTTTCAGGGTCAAGCGAAACAGAAACAAGTAAAAGATTATTTGTTTTACTTCCTTTCGATTTCAGATCCTGCTGCAAGTTGTTGAAATTACTCAATAAGATTGGACAAGCATTCGTATCAAGGCAATTTACATACGTAAAAGTCAGGACAACAGTTTTTCCGATAAGATCTTGTTTTGTCACTGAACGCCCATTCTCGTCGATTAACATAAAATCAGGTAAGGCAACGGCTCTTGTTACTTTATGAGCATTTTCTAATGTTTTTGCCTCGACTGAGAATTGCTTTTCATCCTCTAAAAATTCTCCATCGTGTTCTACTTTTATTACAGCAACCCATTCACCGTTCATCGCTAAACTAGCAGTTCCAATATACTTGCCATCCCCTATTTCTTCCACAGCGACCGGAATTGTTCCATGATCCATATTTTTCATATTTAATTCAGCACTCACTTGGGCACCCTCAAGCGGATTTCCCTGTTTGTCTGCCAAAGTAAACTGCATGGCATATCTTTTTCCAGGGGTAAATGTTTTTGGAGTGGTTAGTTTCACAGTCATTTTATTGGATGTCCCACAGCCCGCGATAAATAGGATCATGAGACTCAATATGAAGACAGAATATCTTTTCATTTTGCCCAACCTCACAGTCAGATTAATTGTTATAGTAAAGTTCTTATCCACTATATACTACAATCTAGATTAAAACTGTGAAGTTTTACACTTTAATCAAAAGACAAGGTTTTATCCAATTCTAGATGCAAGTAAATCCGCCTACGAAAACAAAATTGATATATTGGCTTTACATGCTTTTAATGATCTAGATACAAATGTTAATCCGAAGCGTCCGCTTGTAAACGAGTTAGCAGATATCTTACGCAAAGCTTATAAAGGGGTTCAAACTTTTTAATCCAATGACAATTGGTTGGCGCATGAATGCCTTCATGCGCCTTTTCTTAAGGGTATCAATTTCATCATTAATAGGTTTCGAGTCTTTCTTTTTCTGTTTTAGATAGCATCGGCCTGTCGTTCCTCCAATCTACATGAACTTGAAGATTGAAATATTCGGTTAGCTTTTCACTTGATAACAATTTACTTGTCTTTCCATCTGCAAACACTTGGCCCTCTTTAAGTAATAATGTTTTTGTAAAAATAGGTAAAATTTCTTCGACATGATGTGTTACATAAATCAACGTCGGAGCACCGGGGGTTTCTGCGATTTTCCTAACCGAATCTAACAGTTGTTCGCGCGCGATAAAGTCTAATCCATTCGTAGGTTCATCGAATATTAGCAAAGAAGAGTCAGCCATCAGTGCTCGTGCAATTAAGACCCGCTGCTTTTCCCCTTGTGATAATTTTTCATAATTGCGATTTGCATACTTAATACAGCCAAGTGTCTCTAATAGTTCAACTGCCATTTCTCATTTCATCTGTCGGTGTTTCATATAAACCGATCGAAGCAAAGGCACCGCTTAAGACAACCTCAAACGCATTATCACCTGGATGAAACTTTTCTTGAAGTGAAGAAGAGACAAACCCGATCTGTTTACGTAGCTTCTCACTTAGATAGGTTTTCCCAAATTCCATGCCAAGGACAGTTACCTTTCCATTTGTTGGAAAATAATAGACATTTAATAGATTCAAAATGGCTGTCTTTCCAGAACCATTTAAACCAAATAATACCCAGTTTTCTCCTTTATTAATCTTCCAATTTACATCTTGTAAAATCCAATTCCCATCGCGTATTAAAGAGACATTTTCAAGTTGCAATACCATTTGTTTACTCCTTTTCTTTTAATAAAATTATTGTATCTCCATTGTAACAAATTTTCAGAATATAAAAAAATAAGCCCTACCGGTGAGGACTTACTAATAAATTCAATCTACCTATTAAGCTATAAAAATAATTGATTTAAACTAGCACTTTTTTAAATTTTTCCATAAGTGATTTTTATTTACTCTTCTGCAAGCGATCGATATTTTCCACTAAAATAAATTAATGGGTCAGATTCCATCAGGTTAATATTAATTATCCTGCCAATAAATAGTGTATGGTCTCCCTCCACATGCTCTGCAGATACCTCGCAAGTAATTTGAGCCACAGTTCCTGGTAAAACCGGTATTCCTTCGAGACGGTCAAACACTATTTCTTGCTGCTTTTTCGTTTGACCCGCGAAAATCATTGATAATTCTTGCTGATACGAGGACAAAATATTAACCGAAAAGCTTTTGCTTTGTTTTATTTTTTCAAGCATTTGTGCTTTTTCAGCAATGGAAATGACGACAAGCTTCGGATTAAGAGATACAGACATAAAGGCGTTCGCAGTCATTCCGTGCACATCTCCAGCTACTTCCGTTAACACCACGGTTACACCTGTCGCAAACTTACCCATTGCGTTTCGAAATTGACGGTCATCCATAATTGCACCTCACTTAACGTTTAGTGGATTTCGTTTGCATCCAAATCTTGATACACCTCCACATTCAACTATTATATGAAGGCAGATGACTTAAATTAACCTAAAATATCGCATTCTAATTTGCTGTAACAGCTTTTAAATAAAATTATTCTCTTGATTGCTCTTCCTTTTCAAGCGGCGATACATCCGATAACCTTTGCGAACAGCATCGACGATAAAAAACGGGATTGGCGGATGATATTTATAAATATATGGAAGATAAATTTTATAGTAGGCCTTTTTTAAATCTTTCCATTTCCTACAATAACCTTGTTTATAAAAATCAGATATATCAACAATGTACCCTCTTCCTTCAAACATGACGACATTTTTCCCATGAACATCATAGGGATTTAATCCAACCGACCTTGCATAATCTAAACCTGAATCAATATCTTTAATTACAGTTTCGGGAATTTGAATTCCCTTTACCAATGCATCAAACAAGGTAATCCCTTCAAGCTTTTTTAAGATTAAATAATTTTCCCCATAATCATAAAGTGAAGAATAACTCTTATGATTTCCTAATCTTTTATATACTTCAATTTCCTTCTTAAGTTCTTCAGGACTTCGTCCATATACTTTTACAACCCATTCCGGATGAGCATCAAGCGTAAATACCCCAGCATAATTACCACTCCCGATGATTTTCCATATCTGTGACTGATTTTTCACGATAATCGGGTCAAACGGACTGATTGTAGTTAATTGTATATTCGGTAAAAGTTCGGTTTCTATTAAATTTATATACTCTGCTTTTTGCAAAATTGTACACCTTCTAAACCAAAATTATAGATAATTTAATGGAAATTTCTTTTATGCCATTATACACTAATAATTAATAGAAAGATTTAGAATTCATTTGGAAATTCCCTATTTTCAATTTTGTTAACGATGCGTAATAATGACTAAGAGAAAGGATTTGCGATGACTTTTCCCATTTTAGAAACGAAAAGGCTTAAATTAATTGAAATAACCCATCAGCATGTTGACTACTTATACGAAATTTTATCATTAGAAGAAGTGACTAGGTTTTATGGGACGAATCGTTTTACTTTACCTGTCGAAGCTTCAAGATTAATTGACATGTTTCATAAGAATCTTGTTGATAAACGCGGGATCCGTTGGGGTATCAAATTAAAAGAAAATCAGCGATTTATCGGTACCGTGGGTCTTAATGGTTTACAGTTAAAAAATAAGCGGGCGGAGATTGGCTATGAACTCCATCCAGATTATTGGAGAAGGGGCCTAGCAAGAGAGGCAATAAATGAAGTGATCCGTTTTAGCTTTCAGCAATTAGATTTATATCGAGTTGGTGCTGTGGTCTATCCGGAAAATGAAGCATCGATTAACTTACTTTTGAAGATTGGTTTCACAAAGGAAGGCAGACTGCGCGGCTATATCAATCAAAACGAACAATTTCATGACACATACGTCCTGTCTTTATTAAAGCCAGAATGGTTAGAAAGCCAGGATTAAACTCCTGACTTTCTTATTCCTCAAAATATTCCTTTATTTTTTTGGGGTTTTTCACTTCCGTATCATGATAATACGGATTATTTTCTAAAGCATCTTTGGGATCGAGATTGGTTTTGATCACTAGCATGGGTGAGGGTGAAGATTCGGCAATGATTCGGTCATTTAATTGGTCAAAATCAGGCATATTTTTATTTCCAGGCTGTCTAGGTTCCATCGTAACACCTCCTTATCATAGCTTGCTAATTTTGCCATTTAAAAATTCCCCTAAAAAGAAAAAAACTAGGAAGTAAAAACCTCCTAGTTACTTTTATTCTTCTTCTGAGCCGACTAAGAAATCTGGATTTAACTCCTCGAATTCTTCATCGTCTACGTCCATACCCCAATCATCATCGCAGTCCTTGCATTCCTCAGAGCTGACACGAACACAAACCTTTGTTTCGCCAATCACCTCTACAAGGAATTCTCTTTCGACATGGACGATGATACGATTGCCATTCGGGGAAATGACCGCTTCAACACAATTTGGCTGCTGCAGCACTCGAGCACAAATTTCATTGTCATCGAGGCAATCATGGTCACGATACTTTAACTTAATGACATCTGTATATTGGACACGTTCTGTGACAACTTCTGTTTTGGTATTATCATTAAAGGAATACCAAACATTGATATCGTAAGAGCCATGTATCTCCACAGTCTTGCCAACCTTTTTCGCATTGTATTTATGGTTGATGATCCAACAGCCAAGGATACTTGTTGGACTATGCGCCGGGCTAATCGTATGATTGGACTGGGTGAATTTACGTCCTTTCGCTACTACGGCCTTCGTAATTATCTCTCTATATTCTCCCATTTCGCGCGAACCCTCCTCATTCATTTTCATTTCATCGTATGCAAGATATAAGACTAGTGTGATATTTATTTTGATGAGTACTGGATAAAAGTTTAGTCATAGTTCATTTTATGCGGGATTTATAGGTGTGTGCCTTCCAGGCCTGTACTTAAAAAATGAAGAGTAATAAGATTTGGTATGCAGGGGAAAATTAATATAGAGTTAAGAAAATAAATAAAGCCAGGCTCGGTTAAAAGCCTGGCTAGTGTCTTAATGTTCGTGATCGCAATCGTCATGACCTTCACAAGAGCCACCATTTTGTATGCTGGAACCAGTTTCTCCCATCAATACATCACCGCCCGTTGAAATGATGATTTCGTCGGTGACCGTATTTGAAATGGTAGAAGCAATAATTTGCAGTAATTCGTTCACATCTAATTGTGATTGTTTGAATTCCTGTACGACAGGAATTTCATCTAATTCTTGCTCAATGGAAGCAATTTTATCTTCAACCTTCTTTAAAGCCTCAGGTTTGCCATAGTGCTGAAGATTTACAGCTTGCTTTTGCAATCCTTTAATGTCAGAAATCAGGGTATGAACTTTCTTGTTTCCATTTAATTGTGCTTCTGCACGTTTAAAAAAGTCAACCTCTTCTGTTTCAGCGATCATCCGTGCTAAGTCTGTCGCACGTGCAACGATATCATCTTTTGTATATTTCGCCACTTTACTTCACCTCTGCTGGTTCTAGTTCTTCCACCATTTCTCCGTTTAAAGACCATGTTCTTGCTTCTGTTATTTTCACTTTTACAATTTTGCCAATCGCTGATTTTGGTGCAGCAAAGTTTACAAGCTTGCTCCTAGAGGTGTAGCCTGCAAGAACATCAGGATTGTTCTTACTTTCCCCTTCAACAAGAACATCGACGATTAGTCCTTCATGCTTTTTCATTGCTTCTAATGAGAGCTCATTCACAAGAGCATTTAGGCGCTGTAGGCGAGCTTTCTTCACTTCCATCGGAACGTTATCCTCCATTTTAGCTGCTGGAGTACCTTCACGTGGTGAATAAATAAAGGTATATGCCAATTCATAACCGACTTCACGGTAGAGGGACATTGTTTCTTCAAACTGTTCGTCTGTTTCATTCGGGTAGCCCACAATAATATCAGTGGTTAATGCAACATTAGGAATCGCCGCTTTAATTTTTCTGACAAGTTCTAAATACTGTTCCCTTGTATACTTTCGGGCCATAATTTTTAACACATCAGTGGAACCTGATTGAACTGGTAAATGGATATGGTCCATTAAGTTTCCGCCTTTGGAAAGAACGTTAATTAAACGATCGTCAAAGTCACGCGGATGGCTAGTCGTAAAACGGATTCTTGGAATATCTATTTTTCGTAATTCATCCATCAGTTCACCAAGTCCATAAGAACCATCTTCTAAATCTTTTCCATAGGCATTTACATTTTGACCAAGTAACGTAACTTCTTGGTAACCCTGTGCGGCAAGATGACGTACTTCCTGAATAATTTCTTCTGGCCTGCGACTTCTTTCCTTCCCACGAGTAAAAGGTACGATACAGTAAGTACAGAATTTATCACAGCCGTACATGATATTTACCCATGCTTTAATTTTCCCACGGCGGACTTTTGGAAGGTTTTCAATAACATCCCCTTCTTTAGACCAAACTTCGACAACCATTTCCTTAGACATGTATGCTTCATTCAATATATATGGTAAACGGTGGATATTATGGGTACCAAAAATCATATCAACCTGATGGTAGGTTTTTAGAATTTTATTTACTACCGATTCTTCTTGAGACATACATCCACAAACACCAATAAGTAAGTCAGGCTTTTCTAATTTTAGTGACTTTAAATGACCTAGTTCACCAAACACTTTATTTTCAGCATTTTCTCTGATTGCACATGTATTTAATAGAATAACATTTGCATCCTCAGTACTGTCAGTGGGTTCATAGCCTAATGCTAAAAATATTCCAGCCATTACTTCTGTATCATGTTCATTCATTTGACAGCCATAGGTACGAATATAAAACTTTCGCCCTTCACCCATTCCACGGAATTTCTCTGGAATAGCAAAGTCATTTTGATACTTTACTTCTTCTTTTCCACGTTTCTTCGCTTCTTTCAAGGATGGTGCAGTAATCACTTGTTCAAAGTACTTGCTGTAATCCTTGGCGGATTTTTTGTCCGAAGAATTAACAGACTCGACTTGTGTACCTTCTAAACGTTGTTTTTCATTCATTTGTTCAAATACCCCTTTCTACCCATTTATCATTTCATCTATTAACTATTTAAGATTATCATTTGTGCAAAATTGTTGGGGACACCAGACATATCCACACATTATTATAGTATAAAGGTTTATTGACTTGAAAACAATAGAAAATCCCGTGTGCTAAAGCCACGGGATTTTCTAATTTATATTAAACAAATTCAGAAACTAATTTATCAAAATAATTTTGATCAAGGTTAAGGTCCGCCTTGGCTAATGGAGTTTCTGAGTAACCAGTGATTAATTCTTGATAAGACTTACGCTCAGTGTTTTGATAAATAAGTCCTGTAACAAGACCGTTATGTTTCATTAATGTCTGCATTGCTTCTTCACGATTTGAAGGATCATACCCTTCAATATCACTTAGTTTAGTTAGGTTTTCTTTAAACCAGTCATATGTGTTTACCTTATTATAAGTAACACAAGGACTGAAAACATTGATTAAAGAGAATCCTTTGTGTTTAATTCCCGCCTCAATTAAGGCTGTTAAATCTTTTAGGTCTGTAGAAAAACTTTGCGCTACAAATGTTGCTCCAACTGTTAATGCCATTTCCATTGGAGAAATGGATTGTTCAATTGAACCTAGCGGCGTGGATTTTGTCTTAAATCCTGCTGCTGAACGTGGAGATGTTTGCCCCTTTGTTAAACCATAGATTTGGTTATCCATTACGATATAAGTAATATCAAGATTACGACGAATGGCATGAACCGTATGACCCATTCCAATTGCATAACCGTCTCCGTCACCACCTGAAGCGATAACTGTTAAGTCACGATTAGCCATTTTAACACCTTGTGCGATTGGAAGTGAACGGCCATGAATCCCATGGAAACCATATGAATTAATATAACCAGAAATACGTCCTGAACAGCCGATTCCAGAAATAACAGCAAGGTTTTCTGGTTCTAAGCCTACATTCGCTGCCGCACGTTGCATAGCCGCTTGTACGGAGAAGTCGCCACAGCCAGGGCACCAGTTCGGTTTTACATTGTTTCGAAAGTCTTTAAAAGTGGCCATTTAGAACAACTCCTTACATTTTGTATATACTTCGTGTGGTAGGAACGGATTTCCGTCATATTTTAAATGCTTAGTGATTTTTTCTGCATGTCCAACATTCATTTTCATAATATTCGCTAATTGACCCGTTGCATTGTTTTCCACAACAATAACTTTCTTAGCAGAACGTACAAGTGGAAGAACTTCGTCTGTTGGGAATGGATGAATTAAACGGATATGTGCATGATTTACTTTTAAGCCATCATTCTCTAAACGTGTCATCGCTTCTTCAATTACACCGCGAGTTGAGTTAAAGCCTACAAATAAAACATCTGCTTCTTCATGCTTAATATTTTTATATACAGGTGTATCAAAGCGAATATTTTCGATTTTACGGAAACGCTTATCCATTTGTGCAATCCGGTTTACAGCGGATTCAGATGGTTTACCCGTTTCATCGTGTTCAACTCCTGTTACGTGATGGATACCATTTTTCATCCCAGGAATAACACGTGGAGAAACGCCATCTTCTGTTACTTCATAACGTTTAAAATATGCATTATTTTCGTTCGCAGGTATTTCTTCCGCTACTAATTTTCCACGTCTAATTTCAACTTTATCATATCTTAATGGTTCAACTGTTTGTTTCCCTAAGGATAATTGAAGATCAGATAAAATAATGACAGGACATTGATACTCTTCTGCTAAATTGAATGCTTCCGCTGTATCATAAAACGCTTCTTCAACTGTACTTGGAGCCATGACAATTTTCGGAATTTCACCATGTGTTCCATAGATCATTGCCATAAGGTCAGATTGCTCTTGTTTTGTTGGTAATCCTGTTGAAGGACCTCCGCGTTGCGTGTCAACAATTACAAGCGGCGTTTCAGTAATACCAGAAAGACCGATTGCTTCCATTTTTAATGATAGTCCAGGTCCAGCAGAAGCCGTAATCGTACGTACACCACCATAGTTCGCTCCAATGGCCATTGTACAAGCAGCAATTTCGTCTTCTGTTTGAATTACTGTACCACCTAGTGCAGGTAGCTTTTTAATCAAATATTCCATTATTTCAGATGCCGGTGTAATTGGGTATGCTGCCATAAAACGACATCCGCCTGCAATTGCTCCAAGAGCAATAGCGTCGTTTCCAATCATAAACATCCTTTTTTTGCCGTCAGCTTTTTCAAGCTCCATTGTTTGGACACCTGAAACAAGATTTTCTTTCATTTTTTCAAAGCCAGCTTTGATGGCATCCATATTTTTTGCAACGACTTGATCGCCTTTTTTGCCAAAAATCTCACGAACAACTACTTCAAATACATTAATATCTAAGTCTAAAACGGCAGATGTTGCACCGATTGCTACCATGTTTTTCATTAATGAAGTTCCAAGTTCAGTGGCAATTTCAGTAAATGGTACCGCATACAATGATGCTTCAGTGTCTTCTGGTTTCTTTGGCGTAAATTTTGCATCTGCAAGGATTACACCATTACTGTGAAGTTCTTTGTAATTTAAATCAATAGTTTCTTGGTCGAATGCTACCAGGATATCTAGGTCATCAGAAATAGAACGCACTTCTGTCGTACTTACTCTGATTTTATTATTCGTATGGCCTCCCTTAATACGTGAAGAAAAGTGACGATAACCATACAGGTAATATCCCAGGCGATTCAGTGCAATTGCAAAGATTTCCCCAGTACTTTCAATACCTTCCCCTTGTTGTCCTCCAACTTTCCATGAAAGTTGATTGATCATGACTTACACCCCTTTGGATATGTAAAAATTAAGTAGATTAAATTGATCCATTTTTAGTTTAGCACTATTCCGAGTATTTCACTAGAATTTAGCCTATAATTACAAATGGACTAAACACTGCAACCTAAGATATGTACTAAACGCTTACAATTCTAGACCTATGCACTAAAAAATGCAACCCTTTAAAGCAAAATATTGTCTAAAATATGAATATTTTTTTATAATTTGAAATATACTTTCAGGCGATAATATTGACCCTAAAAAAAGGATGATTTACCCCTATTATATGGCAGTTTTTCTTACATTTATTCTTCATACGAATATTTAATATTTTTATTCTAGAAATCATTTAAGTTTATCTTAGAATAATAAACTATTATCATTCAATCCGTTTTAAGCCCAAACCTAAAAAATACCTGCTTGTTTTACCAAGCAGGTAGGTAGAATAAATTTATTTTTGATGTTTTGTCAATAGTCTATCTCTTTCAACGCGGTTCTACAATTAGCTTGATAGCTGTGCGTTCTTCCCCGTCAATTAAAATATCGGTAAACGCAGGGATACAAATTAAATCAACTCCGCTAGGTGCTACAAATCCTCGAGCAATCGCTACTGCCTTAACGGCTTGATTCAATGCACCCGCCCCAATTGCCTGTATTTCCGCTGCACCTCTTTCACGCAGAACCCCGGCAAGCGCACCAGCTACAGAATTAGGATTAGATTTTGCTGAAACTTTTAATATATCCATTTCTAGCTCCTCCTTAGAAAATCCCGATCCCGCATGAGCAGTTTCATGAACAAATCAGGTTATAACATTCCACTGCTACTATATTCAGTTGTCAAAAAACATATTCCGGCTTGGACAAAAAAAAGAGCAATATGAATTTGCTCTTAAGAGTAAAACGGATGATCATCGTTAATTAAGATGGGTTGGATTTTTTTAGTAAAGCCAGTTTTACGATCCAATTCAATAACCACTGCACTTAGTTGATTTCTTCCTCCTGTAGCCACATCAAACCGTACGGGAAGACTCGTTAGGAATCTTTTAAGGACAGCTTCTCTCTCTACCCCCAGAATGCCATCATACGGCCCTGTCATGCCCACATCGGATAAATATCCTGTGCCATTCGGTAGAATTCGGCTATCGGCCGTCTGAACATGTGTATGTGTCCCGACTACTGCAGATACTCTACCATCCAAGTACCAGCCCATTGCCTGTTTCTCACTAGTTACTTCCGCATGAAAATCCACAAAAATATATGGTGTTCTCTCTCTGGCGATTTCAATTAGTTCATCCGCCTTTTTAAAAGGACAATCTAATGGTGCCATAAAAGTTCGTCCTTGTAGATTAATCACAGCAACTTCTAAATCATTTACTTTAAAAAATGCCATCCCTTTCCCAGGTGTTCCTTCAGGAAAATTTGCTGGTCTAACCATATTTTTGGCAGTTCCGATAAACTCAAAGATTTCGCGATTATCCCATGTGTGATTTCCAAGAGTTACGGCTTGTGCACCATACCCTAAAAATTCGCGATAGATTTTTTCTGTAATTCCCTTGCCACCTGCAGCATTTTCCCCATTAATAATAGTAAAATGAGGTCGATATTTTTCTTTTAATTTTGGCAGATATTCCTTCACCATGTCCCGGCCTGGTGAACCGACAACATCGCCGATAAAAAGTAGATTCATTATTAATCCTTTCATCAAGAAAATTGTTAATGTTTAAATTGTATCACATTCAGACTTCATTTAATCTGATAAGCACTCCAAAAAATAAAGCGGTGCATGCGCACCGCTTTATTTTGCATATTCAACAGCCCGTGTTTCACGGATAACTGTCACTTTAATGTGTCCAGGATAATCAAGTTCTTCCTCAATGCGCTTACGAATATCGCGAGCTAAACGGTGCGCAGCTAGATCATCGACCGAATCTGGTCTTACAATAATACGCACTTCACGTCCTGCCTGAATGGCAAAAGATTTCTCTACACCTTCATAAGATTCAGAGATCTCCTCTAACTTTTCAAGGCGGCGGATATAGTTTTCTAACGTCTCACTACGTGCACCTGGCCTTGCAGCTGATAAAGCATCTGCAGCGGCAACTAAAACGGCAATGATAGATGTCGGTTCTGTATCCCCATGATGAGATGCAATACTGTTAATTACTACCGGGTGTTCCTTGTATTTGGTTGCAAGTTCAACACCAATTTCTACATGGCTGCCTTCTACTTCATGGTCGATAGCTTTCCCAATATCATGAAGCAAACCAGCACGTCGTGCTAGTGTTTCATCTTGGCCCAATTCAGCGGCAAGTAATCCAGAAAGCTGTGCTACTTCCATTGAATGTTTTAAGACGTTTTGACCATAGCTCGTACGGAACTTCAAGCGGCCAAGAATTTTGATAAGATCTGGGTGAAGTCCATGAACACCCACTTCAAATGTGGTTTGCTCACCAACCTCCCGGATATACTCATCCACTTCGCGACGAGATTTTTCTACCATTTCCTCTATTCGTGCTGGATGGATACGCCCATCTTGAACTAACTTCTCAAGTGCTAAGCGAGCCGTTTCACGGCGAATAGGATCAAAACCTGATAGAATGACAGCTTCAGGAGTATCATCAATAATTAAATCAATTCCTGTTAACGTTTCTAGGGTACGAATATTTCTTCCTTCACGGCCAATGATACGGCCCTTCATTTCGTCATTTGGTAGGTTGACGACAGAGACAGTCGTTTCCGCAACATGGTCAGCAGCGCAACGCTGGATTGCTAGCGAAAGAATTTCCTTCGCTTTCTTGTCTGCTTCCTCTTTTGCACGATTTTCACTTTCCTTAATCATTATCGCAGTATCATGGGTCAATTCTTGCTCCAATCTGTCGATAATGATGGCTTTCGCTTCCTCGCGCGTTAAGCTTGAAATTCGTTCGAGTTCAGTTTGTTGTTTTCGTACCAACTCGTCCACTTTGCTTTCCATCTCTTCAATATGCTGTTGTCTTTGGTTTAGAGAATCATCCTTCTTTTCTAAAAGATTTTCACGCTTACTTAACGTTTCCTCTTTTCGATCTAAATTCTCTTCTCTTTGCAGTAAACGGTTTTCTTGTTTTTGCATTTCATTTCTTCGTTCACGAACCTCACGTTCTGCTTCTGTGCGAAGCTTGTGAATTTCATCCTTTGCTTCTAGCAAAGCTTCTTTTTTCAATGAATCAGCATCACGTTTCGCATCTTCAAGAATCTGCTCCGCAGCATTCTTTGCACCTGCTACTTTTGCTTCAGCAATGGATTTATGAACAAAATAGCCAACAACGGCACCGACGATAAGGCCAAGCAAAATGGAGATGATAGTAATTAAATCCAATCGTTACACCTCCTCTTGCTATGAACTTTTGTTACATTTTTTAAGTGTCGGCATGTACATTGTTTAGACTCAACATACAGCAAGCACCAAGGCTTTTTTCGAATTGTAATATTACCAAAAATGTAAAATATACATGTTAATTGTAAAGGGGGGAATATTCATTGTCAAGGCTTAGTCCTATAGGCTTTTTGAAATATTTAGAATAGGACATCATTTTATCAATAATTATCTTAGAATTGTCTTTTTTAAAAAAGAGCAAAACTATAAATAGTTTTGCTCTACTAAATTAGTCAATTAATTCAAATTGATCATCATCGTCTGTTTCAGTTACGAATTTTTCACCGTCTAAACCATAATGTTCACGGATTTTTGTTTGAATCTGGAGACGAATATCAGGGTTTTCCTTTAAGTACAGCTTTGCATTTTCACGGCCTTGACCAATTCTTATATCGTTATAAGAATACCATGAGCCGCTCTTTTGTACGATATCTAATTCGGAGCCTAGATCAACAATTTCGCCTTCCTTAGAAATCCCTTCACCATACATAATATCTACCTCGGCAGTACGGAATGGCGGAGCAACCTTATTCTTTACGATTTTAATTTTGGTTTTATTCCCCACAATGTCAGTTCCTTGCTTCAAAGCTTCAGCACGGCGGACTTCAAGACGGACTGTTGAATAAAACTTTAGTGCACGACCACCAGGTGTGGTTTCAGGGTTCCCAAACATAACGCCAATCTTTTCACGGATTTGGTTAATAAAGATAGCGATTGTCTTGGATTTGTTGATGGCGCCAGATAGTTTACGAAGGGCTTGGGACATCAGACGTGCTTGTAAACCAACGTGCGAATCTCCCATTTCCCCTTCAATTTCCGCTTTTGGAACTAATGCAGCTACTGAGTCAACGACAAGAATATCAATGGCGCCGCTTCGCACTAATGCTTCAGCAATTTCAAGCGCTTGTTCGCCAGTATCAGGCTGTGATAATAATAACTCATCAATGTTAACACCCAATTTTTGGGCATACGCTGGGTCAAGGGCATGTTCAGCATCAATAAATGCTGCTTGTCCACCATTTGCTTGGACTTCAGCAATCGCATGCAAAGCAACCGTTGTTTTACCAGAGCTCTCAGGACCATAAACTTCGATAATACGGCCTCTAGGATAACCACCCACTCCAAGTGCTGCATCAAGTGCTAAAGAGCCACTCGGACTTGTTAAAATTTTCGTATCGGTTTTCTCTCCCATCTTCATGATAGAACCTTTACCGAATTGCTTTTCTATTTGCTTTAACGCCATTTCTAAGGCCGCTTTACGATCATTACTCACGAATCATTTCCTCCCTTATATATAAACACAAGCTAATTGCTATAATCTATTAAATTAATACCTATTAATAATATAACCGCTTTTCGGATATTTGTCGAGCAAAAAAACGAACATTCATTCGTTTATTTTCAAAACAATATTAATGCAATAAAAGGATCTTTGCCCTGCTTTTTGTATATTTTGGCATTTTTTTAGTCCGATAATGTTAATTTCGTTTATTGTCAGACTTTTTTCTAACCTTGGGTTTTACAAAAAAAAATCACAGAATACTAATTAGCATTCTGTGACTCTTTTATTGTGCGAAGAAGAAAATAACATCCAAATTTGACAGCACGGTTTCGGTTGGCTTCCCTGGTTCCGCCAAGGATAAGCTTTTCGACGATAGTCGGCCTCCCCTTCTTGGCAATCCCAATATATACAGTGCCGACCGGCTTGCCTTCAAGCTCTTCTGGACCAGCTACACCTGTAAAACTAATCCCAAAATCAGTATTAAATATTTTTGAGGCATTTTCAGCCAACTCTCTCGCACATTGTTCGCTTACAGCCCCATGAGTTTCAAGCGTTTCTTGCCGCACCTGTAATAGCTGCTGTTTCACATCATTGGAATAGCAGACAACTCCACCATTAAAAACTGAACTTGCGCCTGAAATGGCGGTAAGCTCCTGTTGGAACAGTCCCCCTGTTAAACTTTCAGCTGCGGTAACTGTTAATTTTTTCGTCTTTAAAGCCTTTAGTACTTCTTCTATAAGCGAGGTATTATCATATCCATATAAAAATTCACCGACACGCTGGTTAATCGTATTTTCCATTTCATCGAGCAGTTCCTTGGCCTTTTTTTCGTCCAAATGCTTTGCCGTCAGCCTCAAAGTAACTTCCCCATCGCCGGCAAGCGGGGCAATCGTTGGATTGCTTTGGACATCAATCAAATCCATTATTTCAGTTTCCAATGCCGCTTCACCAATTCCAAAAAACCTTAATACCCTTGAGACAATAATCTCCTTGTCCATGGTCACATTTGAAAGTGCCTGAGACCCATATTGGTTAAACATCGGCTCTAGTTCCTTTGGAGGCCCAGGAAGAAGCATATAGGTATGACCGTTGGATTCCACAACCATGCCAGGAGCCATCCCATGATCATTTGGGAGAATATAAGCCCCTTCTAAAACGAGAGCCTGTTTTCGGTTATTTTCTGTCATTACTCGGTTGGTCCGTTGAAAATAAAATTCAATCGAGGCTAACGCATCTTGATCAATAACTAGTTCTTTTCCTAGGTGCCGAGCGATTGTTTCCTTCGTTAAATCATCCTTTGTTGGTCCAAGGCCGCCAGTAAAGATAATCAGATCTGCTCGATTCTCAGCTATTTCAATAGCCGACTTTAATCGATCTGAATTATCACCAACAACCGTGTGAAAATAAACATTAATTCCAAGGCCAGCCAATTGCTGAGACAAAAATCGTGCATTCGTATTCACAATCTGACCGAGCAATAATTCCGAACCAACGGCAATAATCTCAGCATTCATAGAAACTCATCTTCCTTTACTTCAGAGTAGTTTTACAATTACTTTGAATTTTTGAGGACATGACTATTTTTAGCGAAATAATCCCATCCAGACCAGATTGTAAAAATTAACGCCACCCACAATGCCACGATATCAAACCGAAACGGGATCATTGCAAACAGAATATTATGTAATAAAAGCGATGAAATGGCGACGATTTGCGCCCAAGTTTTAACTTTGCCAAGCATATTAGCTGCCACAACTTCGCCTTCACCTGCAAGCAAGAGTCGTAAACCAGTTACCGCAAACTCCCTGCTAATAATAATAATCACTATCCATGAAGGTGCATAAACATCATTCAGTTCAACAAGAACAATCAATGCGGCTGAGACTAGTAATTTGTCAGCAAGAGGGTCAAGAAATTTCCCCATATTGGTCACAAGGTTATATTTTCGGGCATAATGACCATCTACCCAGTCAGTTGCTGAGGCTAAAATGAAAATCAAGGCCCCGACAAAATGGGTAACTGGAAGGTCTGTCCCAAGAAGATGCATATCGCCCCAATCAAATGGAGCAAGCATAATAATCAAGAATATTGGGATTAATAATATTCTTGATACAGTTATTCTATTCGGAATATTCATAGTTTTCCTCCGTCTTATTATTAAAAGCGAAAAATAGTCATCAACAGATGACTATTCGTTTTTCAGAACATGTTGAATTGTTATGTTCTGAACATTTGCAGTCGCTGGCACTGCATACTCAAGCTTTTGATCATTAACATAGATTTCAGTATCAGCAGCATTACCTACTCTAATAACAGCCGTGCTCTCTGCTGATAAATCTTCTATTTGGCTCTCGGTACCGCTGGTTTTAAGTGTTCCTTGGAAAAAGGACTTCCCTTTTCCATTTTTAATACTAACCCAGGTCTGCCCTTTAGAAACCAATTTTACGACAAATTTGTCGGCATTTTTTAATTCATAGGTGGAATTCCTGCCGCTGCTTTGAACGGCGGTAATTTCTTGTTTTGGTGTTTCATCAACAGTTGTTTGTTGCTCTTCTTCCTGTTGTTGATTATCCTTCTTTTCATCAGTGGTGTTTGTCGTATTCTCTTTAGCGTCTGCCTTTTCTTTTTCAAGATTCTCCGATTTCACAATTTTAACCCGTTCAGTTTCTTTGTTAATGGATTCATTTGTATTATCCCCTGCATGTTTATATACAAAGTAATATAACAGGCTGGCAACCCCGATCACAAAAACTCCAATTAAGATTTTAGGAAGAATATCAAAAATTTTCGAATTAGTTTCTGAAATCGCTTTATGAGTTTTCACTCTTGACAATTGCTGAGGCAAATCATCGTTATAGCTGGCAGGAATTTCACCTTTATAGGTTTCAAAAATTTCATCAGGATTAAGACTCAGTGCCTCTGCATACTGTTTAATAAATGCCCGAACATAAAAATTCCCGGGCATGCTTGCATAATTTCCCTCTTCAATACCAATTAAATAACGCTTTTGAATTTTCGTCATGGATTGTAAATCATCCAAGCTCAATCCTTTAGCTACTCGGGCTTCTTTTAGTCGATTCCCTAATTCAGTCACCTGTTAACACCTTCCAATTTACTAAAAATCAAAATCTCCAAAATCAGATCCGGAGAACATGTTATTATGGTCAACAACCTCATATGTAATCTCTTCTTCCGCGTCATTCCTGAGCTCAATAATATAATCAAAATCTTCCAGTGTGTATTCAGAATTTTGTATGAAGATATCAGGATGCTCGATTACTTTTACGGACGGAAGTCGCATGATTTCACGAACTAGCTGCCAATGACGCTCATTAGCGCGTCTGGTAGAAACAATTCCATCGAGAATAAATAGATTATTTTCGTTATATTCATCTTCAATTAATTGATTCCGGATGGTTTGTTTTAACAGCGTAGAGGAAACAAATAACCAGCGTTTATTTGCACAAACACTTGCAGCTACCAGAGATTCTGTTTTTCCAACGCGCGGCATTCCGCGAATACCGATTAGCTTATGCCCCTCTTGCTTAAATAATTCTGCCATAAAATCAACTAATAAGCCAAGTTCGTCCCTTACAAAACGGAAGGTTTTTTTATCATCCGCATCTCTTTGAATATAACGTCCGTGTCTAACTGCAAGCCTGTCTCGCAGTTTTGGTTCTCTAAGTTTAATTAGTTTTATTGTGTCCATAGTATGTAAAATTGACTCAAGTCGTTTAATTTGATCATCATCTTTTGCTAAAATGAGTAATCCGCGTCGACCCTCATCAACACCATTAATTGTGACAATGTTAATAGAAAGCATACCCAACAAGGATGAAATATCCCCTAGTAGACCTGGTCGATTTTTTTGTATTTCATATTCTAAATACCATTCTTTTTTCAAGCTATAAACCTCCTTTAAAGAAGTTTCGACATTTTTTTTACAATTCCTCATCTAACCCCTATAATAAATGATTTTGAATGAAGATGAAAGTAAAAACAAAGATATTCCTTACATTAAAGAAGATTCTGTATTTGATGCATGCAAAAAGAGAGGAGAAAGCCTCCTCTCTTTTAGCGACTGCCGTTATTTTGAATCAATTTTACCATGATATTTGCAATAGCTTGTTGTTCTTCTTTATCTGCAACTGACCAAAGATCAGCAAGAATTCTTTCCTGTTCATTTTTTGGCTCTACTTGATTTGATAAGTAGTCCCCAATTTGAAACGCAAGAGTATTAATGGCCCCTTCACTCATACCTTCATCTTTTGCATGATTAAGACGATCGGCTAAAAAGTCTTCCCACTGTTTCCAGTTATCTAATACAGACATGTTTTTTCCCTCCTTTAATTTTGTACAAGATTATTTTGCGATGAAGTGAGGGGAACTATGCATTGTTACTTTTGATTTTTTAGGTATACCACCCACCATTTATTGCAAGGACTTGTCCTGTTATGTAGGATGACTCATCAGAAAGCAAGAAACCAACACTTCTCGCTATTTCTTCTGGCTTGCCCATCCTTCCCATGGGGATCTCATAAATAATCTGGTCTACTTCTTCTTGTGTAAAACCTTCCATCATGGGCGTCGAGATAGCTCCAGCGGCAATGGCATTCACTCGAATTCCATTCATGGCTACCTCTTTACTTAATGCTTTTACAAATGCGATTTGTGCACCCTTGACTGTAGAATAGGCCACCTCACAAGATGCACCTGTTTGACCCCAAATGGAAGTAATCAAAACAATACTTCCTTTTCCTTTAGTAAGTAATTTAGGGAGAAGTTCTTTTGTAAGCATGATTGGAGTTAATACATGAACATTCAATAATGCTTCAGCTTCTGATTGTTGTAAATCAACTAGAAGCCCATATTGACTTTGTCCCCCGCAATGAATAATTGCATCTAACGAAAATATTTCTGAAAAAACCTTTTTATACCCACTAGGATCAGCCAAATTTGCTTGAATAGGTATATATTCCCCACCGAAGGGCTTCAGTTGATTTATTAATCCTCTAATTGCTTGTTCATTGTTATTATAATGAAGATACAAATGATAACCTTTTTCTGCTAGGTTATATGCAATCGCTTGCCCGATTCCACCACTTGCCCCAGTTATTAATGCGTATTTCATTTATTTCCCACTCTCTCTAATTGAAAACTTTTACGAAGAAAAAGCGCCGAGTCTCCGACGCTTTCAGGTATTTATTTTTTCTTAGGAACCACTTGGCATACAGAAAAACGCTCTTCTGAAATAATCTCGGACGCAAGTGACTGAACATCGTTTAAGGTGATTTTTTCAAGTGTTGGTACAACATCAAACAAGTTCATATCATTAAAAGCATAGCGGGTAAATTGATTAGCAATATATTCAGGTGAGTTTACTGCCCTCAGAAATGCACCAATCTTTTTCCTTTTCGCTCTTTCTAATTGGTCTTCGTTAAATACAGATTGATTTTTTGCTTCAAGGAGCATTTTTTCAAGTGTATCTGCCAGCTTATCAGGTTCGCCTGTATCCCCGCCAATCATAGCAAATCCAAAACCTTGTTCTTGTGTATAGTCGAAAGAAAAAGTTTCATCAATCAATCCATCATTATAGAGTTGATTGTAATTTTCTGAGCTTTTCCCAAATAATAGATCCAATAACACATTCATGGTTAATTCATTTTTAAGCATTTCGTTTCCACTTTGATCGATATGAAGTGCTTTAATTCCTAGTAAACATTTTGATGTTTGCACATTCATTTCTAGGACCTGTTTTTTTTCAGCTGCCTCTATAGGCTCATTTTCAAATTTACGCTTAATCTCAGGCATGTCTTTGTATTCTTTTTTAGCTTGGTTTTCTTTTACTTGGTTCATGAAACTGTCTGGGTCAACAGGGCCAACAATAAATAGGAGCATATTACTCGGATGATAGAAGGTGTTATAGCATTCATAAAGCCAATCTTTTGTGATATGTGAAATAGATTCAATTGTACCAGCTATATCGATTTTAACGGGATGGTTCTGGTATAAATTTTGAATCAATCCAAAGTATAAACGCCAATCGGCATTATCATCGTACATGGTTATTTCTTGCCCAATAATTCCTTTTTCTTTTTCAACGGTTTTTTCAGAAAAATAAGGGTCTTGAACAAAATCAATTAATGTTTCAAGATTTTTTTCTACATCAGACGTGCTTGAAAATAAATAGGCCGTCCGTGTAAACGAAGTAAATGCATTCGCAGATGCACCTTGGCGGCTAAATTGCTGAAAAACATCACCATCTTCTTTTTCAAACAACTTATGCTCTAAAAAATGGGCAATTCCATCAGGGACTTTGACGTACTCTTCTTTTCCAAAAGGAACAAAGGTATTATCGACAGAACCATATTTTGTCGTAAAAGTTGCAAAGGTTTTATTAAATCCTTTTTTCGGTAAGATATAAACATTTAGACCATTGGGTAATTTTTCATGATAGAGCTCTTCCTGAAGCTGGTCAAAAGTAATTTTCTCCATTTTATTTGCCCGCCTCCGTTCCAGTTAAAAAGTAGATGGTATCCATTTCGATTTTTTTCGCAACTGCGATAATTTCTTCTTTCGTTACTTTTTGCATTTCTTGAAGCCATGTATCAAGATTAATATTTGCATCGGCCACAACATTATGATAAAGAATTTCCGTTAATCCTCTAGAAGTGTCAATCGTTTCTAGTATTTGATTTTGAATGACTGCCTTTGTTTGGCTTAGCTCCTGATCTGTGAAATCTCCATTTTTCATCGCCTCTAATTGATCATGAATAATTCCAACAGCCTGATCATAATTCTTTAAATCAATCCCTGACATAACCATCATTAATCCTTTATGACTTTCAAGACGGCTGGCTGCATAATAGGCTAGACTTGCTTTTTCACGGACATTAATAAATAATTTGGAATGCGAAAACCCGCCAAAAATACCATTAAACACTTGTAAGGCAAAATAATCGGGGGCACCATAGATAATATTCGTACGATATCCGATGTTTAATTTTCCTTGTTTTACATCTTGCTGCTCTTTTACTTCATTTACTTGTCGATTACTGTTTCCCTCTTGTTGTCCTAACTTTTTTGGTGTTCTATCCTCAAAATGTAGTAGGTCAGCAGCAAATTGCTTTACCTCTTCTTCATTAACGTCGCCGATAATATATAAATCCATTTCATCATTTAAAAATGCACTTTGATAATATTCATATAAATTTTCAGGTGTAATGGCATCTACATCTGCTGCATCTCCGTTTACTTCTAAGGCATATGGCTCGCCCTTACACATTTCTTGAATCAGGCGGACATTCGAGTAGCGCATCTTATCATCAAAAACAGATTGGATTCGTTGTTTGAGGGTCCGCTTCTCTTTTTCAATGGTTTCCCTGTCAAATGCATTACCTTTACTATTTGGGTTGGTTAATATTTCGGTTAACAATTCAAACCCTTTTTTTAATAATGGGCTTGGATCACTTAGAAATTTTTCGTTGGCAATTTCTATTGAAAAACTCATAATGTGGTATTCACCTTTTTTTGATAGGTCAACAAAAAGGGTTGCGCCATATAACTCATCAAGATAGGAGCGAAGCGCTGTGGTTGTAGAATATTTTGCTGAACTGCTTTGCAATACTTGTGGAAGAAGTGCCCGTTTGGTTACATCTTCTTTTGTAAGAGGGGCTTTCATTTTCCAAATCAAAGTATTCGTTTTATATTTTTCTGTCGGGATCACATGAAGTCTATATCCCTTAAGTTGGATTATCTTTTCTGTTGCAGTGGCCATTTACATTCCTCCTTAGCTGGTCAAGGTCATACTTAACTATATGTAAACATTTTTCTTTATATCTTTTCCTTTGCAATAAAACCCTATACTTATTACTATAATTTGACATGCTTGGTCATTACAAGCAAATACACTTTTATTTTATTGGCTCTGTTACACTTGCCTGTTGATTTCCGCTCCAGGCGCTTCGCTTTCCGCGGGCAGTCCGGGGAGCCTCCTCGTCGCTGCGCTCCTGCGGGGTCTCCTCTGCCCCGTCCTCCCGCAGGAGTCTTCGCGATTCCACTCCAATCAACAGGGTGCCAAAATCATTAATAAGCTATAAGATACTCTAATAAAACGAACCCCTGGAACTATAACCAGGGGTTCTACATTGTATCAATGATTTTATCTACTACCTTTAATATAATGTGTACCAGATGCTTTTGGTGCATCGGCACGACCAATGAATCCAGTTAGAGCTAATATTGTTAACACGTAAGGAGCAATTAACAAATAGACATTCGGAATTTCTTTTAAGAAAGGTAAACTTGAGCCAATAATACTGATACTTTGAGCGAAACCAAAGAATATTGCAGCACCTAGTGCGCCAAGTGGATGCCATTTACCGAATATCATTGCCGCTAACGCCATGAAACCTTGACCACTAATCGTGGAGTGACTGAAGTTAGACGTAATCGATTGTGCATAAACTCCTCCGCCTAGACCACCTAGGGCTCCAGAAAGAATAACGCCTAAATAACGCATTTTTGTAACATTAATCCCCATTGTATCAGCTGCCATTGGATGTTCACCAACGGAGCGAAGTCGAAGACCAAATGGTGTTTTGAAAACAATATACCAAACTATAATAGCAACAAGGATGGCAACGAAAGACGTCCAATACGTATTTTGGAAAAAGATTTTACCTATTACAGGAATATCCTTCAAAACTGGGACATCAATTTTGCTAAAACCTTTACTGATGATTCCCGTTTCACCTTTATCATAAATAAGCTTTACAAGAAACAGAGTAAGTCCTGTTGCAAGTAAGTTAATGGCAACACCGGATACCGTATGGTCCGCACGGAAGGTAATTGATGCAACCGCGTGAAGGATGGAGAACAATGCTCCTGCTACCATTGCTACTAATAATGCGATCCACGGCGTAGCACTCCCAAATGTATCAAATGTAGTTAAGTTAAAGACAATCGCAGAAAATGCGCCTATTACCATTAATCCTTCAAGTCCAATATTTACTACCCCGGAACGCTCCGAGAATATACCGCCTAATGCAGTGAAGACAAGAGGAGCAGCCCATAATAAAGTGGATGGAACAAGAATAATTAAAATATCCATTAAACTCAACTTACTTCACCTCCTTCTTACTGAATCGGTCAAGAAATACTCTTATTATATAGCTTGATGCAACAAAGAATACGATTAACGCAATGATGATATCTACTAATTCATTTGGTACTCCAGCTTCAAGTGGCATGTTCAATGCTCCGACTTTTAGAACACCAAATAATATTGCGGAGAAAAACACACCTAATGCCGTATTACCACCAAGTAACGCAACAGCAATTCCGTCGAAACCAACACCTGAGAATCCACCTTTAACAGCAGCGTATTCAAATGTACCTAGACCTTCCATAGCACCTGCCAAACCAGCAAATGCGCCGGAAATAACCATGGAAAGAATAATATTTTTATTAACATTCATTCCTGCATATTGTGCGGCATGTTGGTTAAAACCAACTGATCTTAATTCAAATCCTCTGGTTGTCCGTTCTAATAAGAACCACATAATAAAACAAGAAATAATAGCAATAAGAATTCCCCAGTGAAGCCGCGAATAATCAGTAATACTTTCTAAAAACCCAGAACGTAATGTTGCGGATTTATGAATAGGGCCTGAATTGTCGCCATGATCTGTGATTACATTACGAATTAGATAATTGGATACATGTAAGGCAACGTAGTTCATCATGATGGTAACAATTACTTCATGGACACGGAAACGTGCTTTTAATAAACCAGGAATAAATGCCCAAAGCGCACCTGCAGCAATGGCTGCTAAGATGGCAAGTGGTAAATGAATAACACGCGGCAGGTCAAAGGCTACTCCAACCCATACCGCTGCAAGCCAGCCCATTAAGAATTGTCCCTCAACCCCGATATTAAATAAGCCTACTCGGAAAGCAAAAGCAACTGCTAATCCGGCAAGAATATAGGGAGTAAACTGTCTAATTACTTCCCCAATATAATAAATTTCTCCAAATGCCCCATTCCACAGTGCAGTGTAGGCAGCAACCGGATTGTAACCACTAAATAACATGATAATTGTTCCAACAAGGATACCTAGCAATACAGCAATTATTGGTGTTAGAATACTTTTTAAGCGTTTAGACATTTGTTGATTCACCCGCTTCCTTTCTATTCGATCCAGCCATCAACAATCCAAGCTCCTGCTCAGTTGTTTCCTTCGGATTAACGACAGCTACGATTTTTCCCTCATATATAACCGCAATCCGGTCACTTACATTCATAATTTCATCTAATTCAAAGGATACAAGCAAGACACCCTTACCATTATCACGTTGCTCGATTAGGCGTTTATGAATGAATTCAATGGCTCCAACATCCAGTCCACGAGTTGGCTGAGCAGCTATCAATAAGTCCGGGTTTCGATCAACTTCACGGCCAATGATGGCTTTTTGCTGATTTCCTCCTGATAGAGCACGCGCCAAAGTATATTCACTTGGTGTACGTACATCAAACTCACTAATTAAGGTTTTTGCCTTTTTATAAATTTCACCGAAGTTTAAAATTCCATTTTTGGAGAATGGCTTCTTATTATAAGTTTGTAAAACCATATTCTCACCAATTGGGAAGTTCAAAACTAACCCATGCTTGTGACGGTCCTGTGGAATATGACCTACACCCGATTCGGTAATTTGTCTTGGTGTATGGTTGATTAATTCTTTTCCATATAATTTGACACTGCCACTATCAGCTTTACGTAAACCGGTAATGGCTTCAATAAATTCCGATTGTCCATTACCATCGACACCAGCGATTCCAACGATCTCACCAGCACGTACAGTAAGATTTAATCCATTAACAACTGTGACACCACGAGTGTCTTTTACAACCAAATCCTTAATTTCAAGAACTTCTTGTTTTGGAGTTGCTTCTTTTTTATCGGTTTTAAAGACAACTTCTCGGCCTACCATTAAACTAGCTAGCTCATTAGGGTTTGTTTCGCTAACAGTTACCGTGCCAATCCCCTTACCTTTACGAATAACGGTACAGCGGTCAGATACTTCCATAATTTCTTTAAGTTTATGGGTAATGAGAATAATAGATTTACCTTCTTTTATAAGCGTTTTCATAATTTGAATTAACTCTTTAATTTCTTGTGGTGTAAGCACCGCTGTAGGCTCATCAAAAATGAGAATTTCTGCCCCGCGATAAAGTGTTTTTAAGATTTCCACACGTTGTTGCATTCCCACGGAAATATCGGAAATTTTAGCCTGAGGATCAACAGATAATCCGTAACGCTCTGAAATTTCACGAACTTGCTGTTCAGCTTTTTTAATGTCGATTTTCCCAGCAGAAGTAATTTCTCTACCTAGAATAATATTTTCGGTAACTGTAAATGTGTCAACAAGCATGAAGTGTTGATGGACCATTCCAATTCCTAGGTCGTTTGCGATATTTGGGTTTGAAATGTTAACAGGTTTCCCTTTAACACGAATTTCCCCTTGTTCTGGTTGATAAAGACCAAAGAGAACATTCATCAAAGTGGATTTTCCTGCACCATTTTCTCCAAGCAAAGCATGGATTTCACCCTTTTTTAATTGAAGGGTTATGTTATCATTCGCAACGAAGCCATTAAACTCTTTACGGATGTTAAGCATTTCAATTACATATTCCATCTTTTCTCACTCCCTGTGATAAGGTAAAAGGAAAAATTGACCAATAGTAGTAAGAGGTCAGACCTTTCCGAATTTTAAAAAAAACAGGGAATTCCTCCCCACTGTAATCCTAAATGAAAAGTAGAATGCATATTCTACGCTTCAGTTAAAATTCATTAGAATGGAATAAGCGAGCAGCTAATAGATCCCGCTTATTCCTCACAAAAATTATTTTGCACTAAAGTTCTTTAATTCATCACGAGTTCCTGGAACTTTTACAGCACCAGACTTAATCTTTTCAATCCACTCTTTTACAGCAGCTTCAATTGCATCTTTATTGCTAGCTTTGCTATTGATTGGAGCTAAACCAACTCCATCTTCAGCTAAACCGTATAATGCAACCTCGCCACCAGGGAAATTGCCGTCCATTGCTTTTTTAGATAAATCTTGCACTGCTACGTCAACACGCTTAAGTGCTGATGTAAGAACAACATCTGGACCCATGTCATTTTGGTCACGGTCTACACCAATTGCCCAAATCTCTTTACTTGGATCTTTTGCTTTTCTGTCAGTTGCTTCTTTGAATAGACCGTTACCAGTACCACCCGCAGCATGGAAGATTACGTCTGCACCAGAAGAATACATTTTAGAAGCAATGTTTTGACCTAGTTCCGCTTTATCAAATGCACCTGAATATTGAACATCCACTTTAACTTCTGGTTTTGCAGCCTTAACACCAGCTAAGAAACCAGCTTCAAAACGTTCAATAACAGGAATTTCCATCCCACCGATGAATCCGATATGGTTAGATTTTGTTTGAAGAGCTGCTGCTACACCAGCAAGGAAAGCAGCTTCTTGCTCTTTAAAAAGAACGCTTGCAACGTTTGGCTGTTTAACTTCAGCATCGATGATCGCAAATTGAGAATCTTTTTGTTGTTTCGCAATTTCTTCTACAGCAGCCTGCATTAAGAAACCAATTCCGTAAACTAAATCAAAGTCTTGACGGGCAAGTGTATTTAAGTTTGTAGAATAGTCAGCATCAGATTTTGATTGAAGGTAATCGTATCCGCCTTTACCTTTTGATAAACCGTTGTCTTTACCGAATTTTTGAAGACCTTCCCAAGCCGATTGGTTAAATGATTTGTCATCAACACCACCAACATCAGTAACCATTGCTACAGAGAAATCATTTTTCTTTTCTCCACCCTTATTTGTATCTTTGGTTGTGTCATCACTTTTTCCACATGCTCCTAAAAGTGTACCAGCAGCTAGAACTAGTGATAAAGCCGTTCCTATTTTACGCTTTTTCATGGTCTTGACCCCCTATGAATATGGTTTGATTTAGTAAAAATGTTTTTGTAGCAAGACTGATTGCGTTTTCAATTTGGACAAAAAATTAAATTCTTTTCCTTAAAACATGAAAACTAAACTTGTCCGCTTTAAAATAGTTTACCGAAAATAGGATAGGTTCATCCATTTCATCGAAATGCATTTGTTTTAAAACCAACAAAGCAGTTTCTGGTTCACATTCTAGAATTGGGGAAATTTTTTCATGATAGCCTAATGGCTCGATTTGAGCAACCGCGTATGTAATTCTTCGGTTTGATTCTTCTTCCAAAATATGAAAGATAGATTCTTCTGCATGGGAAAATGTTTCTGGCAGAATTCGTTCTGGTACCTTGTCGACACAGTAGACGACGGGTTCCCCATTTGCGGTTCTTACCCTCTCCATCACGAAAATTTCCTCACTTGTAGAACAAGAGAAACGACGAATATCCTCTTCGGTAGGACTTTGTGTTGATGAACTAAGGAAAATCGTTCCTGGTGTCATCCCAGCTTGTGTGATCATAGCAGTTACACTATTAAGTTGTTCAATCCCTGAAGTAAACAAAGGCTGTACGTTAACAAATGTACCCACACCGTGGCGCCTAATGATAACATTCTCTTCTTCGAGTATCCGCAATGCTTCTCGAAGGGTTGCCCTGCTCACACCAAGCTGTTTAGCAAGATCAAACTCTGATGGTAATTTTTCTTTTTCTTTATATACCCCAGTTGCGATATCTTGCTTTAAGCGATCGATCACCTGTAAGTATAAATGCCGGTTATCTGATTTTATAGACATGCTGTATTCCTCCAGCCTTTTCCTTAGACATCAGACATCTGATATCATTTCTACTAATCGAAATTTATATTAACACTTTTTTCTGGATAAATAAATAGCTATTCAAAAATTTGTCGATAAATGGTGGCAGCTTATGTCACAATTATATAAGAGGAATTTTACCTATTTGATATTTTCCGAAAAAAGGTCCATCTGCTCATAAAAATAGCCTATATTATGAGGATTTATTCGCACATAATATAGGCTATTCTTAGTCACAATTAATCATGCAACTTTTTTAAGTTAGGCTCTTTTCGTAAACTTTGTTGCTTTTGGAGCTTATTAAGGGTCAATTACTAAGTTTCTGGGAAATTTTCGCAAATGTTCTTACGAAAATATGCCACGAAGCATAATGTTATACGTGTTGATGGACTTGTACGAAAAACATCAATCTATGCGAAAATAGCCTTAAGTTAAGATAACTATGAACTTTGTTCTTCTTTGTCTATTGGTTTTGACTGTAAAACAGCTCGTGGTTTACTTCCCTCATAGGGACCAACGATACCCCGTGCCTCCATTTCATCAATTAACCTCGCTGCTCTTGTATACCCAATTCGAAAACGTCTTTGTAACATGGAAACAGATGCTGTTTGCATTTCAATGATTAAGTCAACGGCCTCATTATAAATATCATCATCGACGGCACCTGTTACTTCTGGAATATCATCAGGAATCATTTCCTCTTGGTACTGCGCTTTTTGTTGTGAAATAACAAATTCTACCGTATCCTCAACCTCTTGATCTGAGAGGAAAGCACCTTGAACACGCACTGGTTTGGATTCACCAACTGGCAGGAATAACATATCGCCTCTTCCTAACAGTTTTTCTGCACCACCCATATCTAAAATCGTCCTAGAATCAGTAGCACTTGATACCGCAAAGGCTATTCTGGATGGTATATTTGCTTTAATTACCCCAGTAATTACATCAACAGATGGCCGTTGTGTAGCAATGATTAAATGAATTCCGGCCGCACGCGCCATTTGGGCAAGGCGAGTAATCGAATCTTCTACATCTGATGAGGCAACCATCATTAAGTCAGCTAACTCGTCAACGATTACGACAATGAATGGAAGTAACGGCTGTTTATCATTCTCTTCTAAATTATGCTTTTTGACATGATCATTATAGCCCTCAATATTACGCGTTCCCGTATGAGAGAATAAATCGTAACGCCTTTCCATTTCACTTACTACTTTTTGCAACGCTTGTGAGGCTTTTTTGGGATTTGTTACCACTGGTGCCAGCAAGTGCGGAATTCCATTATAAACATTTAATTCAACCATTTTCGGGTCAATCATCATTAATTTCACTTCATGTGGTTTAGCCCGCATTAATATACTTGTGATAATCCCATTAATACAGACACTTTTCCCGCTTCCTGTTGCACCGGCAACAAGTAAATGAGGCATTTTATTTAATTCAGCTAAAACGGCCTCACCAGTAATGTCCCTACCTAAACCGATTAATAGCTTGGAGTCGGGTTTGTCATTTTGGGTAGCTTCTAGTACCTCACGAAGTGAGACCATCGCCACCTCAGAATTGGGAACTTCAATCCCTATCGCCGATTTACCTGGGATTGGAGCCTCAATCCGAATACCCTTAGCAGCTAGTGCTAATGCTAAGTCATCACTAAGACTAACAATTTTACTTACTTTTACACCGACATCTGGGTGAACTTCATATTTTGTTACAGCTGGTCCTAAATGTACTTGGGTTACTCTCGCTTTGACACCAAAGCTTTGGAAGGTTCTCTCAAGCTTTGCTGCATTCGCATGAATTTGTTGATATTCTCCACTTTGATCTGCTTTCTTCGGAAGATTTAACAATCGGAGCGGTGGTAACTCATAGTCAATATTTTCGACTTCTGTAAAGGTGATTGGTGGGATTGGATCGTCATTTTCTTCCTTCGTTCCTTTTCGTTCTTTTGTTTCTTCCGGTTGATTTTTATTCTTCTCATCTTCTTCTACATAGGCCCTATCAGCAAAACTTGAAATAATTGGTTCTGGTGTTCTTATTTCCGCCTGAAGAGACTGAGGTGCTGCAGTTGAGCCAGACCGATCGTTTTGTTCGTGATTTTCCTGTGCTTGTCTACGTTGCGTAGTTCTTTCTGCTTTTTTCTCTTGTTGTTTTTGTTTCCATTCGGTCATATCCGTTTTAAATGCATCCCACTGATTTTTTGAAAAATCAACAAAGACCATCATAATTTTAGCGATGAAATCTCCAAACGATTTGCCAGTTAATAGAATAATGCCAATAAGGATGAAAATAAATGCAATAATTTTCGTACCTGTCTCGGCAAATAGATAATGGAAGAGAGCAAATAACACTGCACCAACCATTCCTCCGCCTAAATCGATGGTGCTTGTTTCACCTCTTAATTCCATCATAAACAATTCCCATGTATTGCTAATCACACTAGGGTCTTTAAATTTTCCTTCATTGGTTAACAAATGAAAAAGGGTTACATGACTTAGAAGTAGTATAGCGGAAGTAATAAAGTACACTCCTACTAATTTGATATGAAAGAAAAAAGGAATACTACGTTTCCACATTAAATAAACGCTTAATACAACTAGCCCAATTAAACTGAGCATATACCATTCTCCCATCCAAAAACGGAAAAAGATAACAGTTGCTTTTCCTACTGCACCGAGTTTTGCAATCGATATAATTGCTACCGCTAAAATAGCCAGTGCAGATAATTCATATTGAACGGTCTTTTTCAAATGGTTATCTCTCTTTTTAGGTTGTCTTCTCTTTTTCTTAGCCATCTAATCACCTTGCTGTTCCATTATGGTATATTATTCCTTAATATATTACATCCTTGAATAAAGGGTAAAAAGGAAGAAAGCAGCCTAACTGGCTGCTCTTGTATCTTCCCCTGATTATACCATATTCTTCTATTACATTGCGGACAATCCTTCTAGGTTTGCGAAAGAAATTTTTGCACCTGGGCATATTTGGTTATCTAAATAATGCTGAGGATCTGTGCTGAGGCATCGAATAACTTGAACATTTTGTCCGTCTATCAACTCTACTAAAAGTGGTATTCCTTGATAACTTACCATTTGTTGATTGCTCGGTGATTCAGTTTGATAAGGGAAAATTAATTCAGGCGGCATCATTGTATATAGAATCATTGGATCAACCCTTCTTCTTTGTCTTTATGAAGTTCAATCAATTCATTTAACTTTTTCATTGCCTGTCCAAGTCCGCCTACTTCATCTATCAAACCTGTTTTTACTGCATCAACACCAATAACATTTGTTCCAATGTCTCTGGTTAAGTTACCTTTCGCAAACATTAAATCTTTAAATGTTTCTTCAGTAATTTTAGAATGCTTCGTGACAAAATTGATTACCCGATCTTGCATTTTATCCATGTATTCGAAGGTTTGCGGCACACCAATTACAAGTCCTGTTAACCTAATTGGGTGGATCGTCATCGTCGCAGTTTCCGCAATAAAGGAATAATTACAGGAAACAGCAATCGGGACTCCAATGGAATGCCCTCCTCCCAACACAATTGAAACAGTCGGCTTTGAAATTGTCGCAAGCATTTCCGATATAGCTAGACCCGCCTCAACATCACCGCCAACTGTGTTTAAAATGATTAGAACTCCCTCTATTTTGGGATTTTGTTCGATTGCAACGAGTTGTGGAATGATATGCTCATATTTTGTTGTTTTGTTTTGTGGTGGTAGAGCTAAATGTCCTTCAATTTGACCAATTATCGTCAAGCAATGGATTTTAGAATCAGTCGATAGCTGTGGTACATTTGTTTGTCCAAGTTGTTGAATTTTTTCTATTAGTGCAGAAGAAGGTTTATCCTCTTTTTGAGGTTCCCCGCCTTCTTGATTTTCACTTTTATTTTGTTGTAAATCGTTATTCATCCTAATACTCCCTTCAAGCATGATATAAGTTAGTATTAGGCTTAAAAGGTAATTTCATGCTTAAAATAAAAAGCACTGGGTTACCAGTGCTCTACGTCTTGAATTCTAGATTTCCATAATGATTGGGAGAATCATTGGTCTTCTTTTTGTCTTTTCATATAAATTTCGATTTAATTCTTCTCTAATTTCTTGCTTTAAACTTGACCACTCAAATGATTCCTTCGCAATATTTCTATCTACAATGTCACGGACTAGTTTTGTTGACTCCTCCATCAATTTTTCTGATTCGCGAACATAAACAAATCCTCTAGATATAATTTCAGGACCAGCTACTATACTCTTGTCTTGTTTTTTTAATGTTACAACGACAATAAGAATTCCATCCTGTGATAAAAGTCTTCGATCGCGAAGGACAATATTTCCCACATCCCCTACACCAATTCCATCGATAAGGATATTTCCAGAAGGAACTTTTCCTGAAATGGCAAGTCTGCCTTCCTTCCATTCAAGAATATCACCACGGTCGGGGATAATAATTTGTTCATCAATAAGTCCACATTCCAAAGCTACTTTTCGATGGGCTTTAAGCATTCGGTATTCCCCGTGTACAGGGACCAAATATTTTGGTTTCATTAAGTTAATCATGAATTTTAATTCTTCTTGGCTGCCGTGACTCGATACATGGATGGTTCTTTTACCTGAAATAACATTAGCACCTGCTCTAAAAAGCATATCAATTGTCTTGAATAAAAATACTTCACTGCCCCTAAGTGGTGAAGCGGCAATTAATACTGTATCGCCTTTTTGGATATTAACCACTTTATCCATTTGCTTCGCCATCTTCTGCAGAGCCTCAATTGGTTCGCCCTGACTTCCAGTCATTAATACGACAATTTCTCGGTCTTGATAATCTTTTAACTCATTGGTAGGTATAATTAAATCCTCTGCCACTTCTAAATAACCTAAATCAAGGGCAATATGATAAATTCTCTCGAGGCTTTTTCCTACGACTGCAACTTTACGTCCGTTCTCTTTAGCAGCATTAAAGATATGCTGGATTCTATTTATATCTGAGGCGAAACAAGCAGCAATAATCCTACCTGGCGCATTATAGAAGGCATTTGACATTTCTCGCTCCACAATTGCTTCTGATGCTGTATAACCAGGTTTTTCAGCTTCTGTACTATCAGACAACAAACATAAAACTCCTTGTTCCCCGATTGATGCCATCTTTCCTATTTCTGGTTTATAAAGCTTTGTAGCAGCCTGATCAAATTTAAAATCACCTGTATAAACGATGATACCTTCAGAGGTATGGATACAGATCCCAACAGAATCAGGAATACTATGATTGGTTTTAAAGAAGCTTACATCCACTGCATCGAGGTTAACTACCGTATCAGATTGCACTTCAATAAAATTGGGCTGACCAAAAAAATCTTGTTCTTTTAGTTTGGCATTGGCAAGGGCTAATGTTAGCTTAGTTCCATAAACAGGTACATCAATTTGACGGAGCACATACGACAATGCTCCAATATGATCTTCATGACCATGAGTTAAGAAAATAGCTTTTACCCGTTCCTTATTTTCTTTTAAATATGTAATATCTGGAATCACGATATCTATGCCAAGCATTTCTTCCTCGGGGAACATTAAGCCGGCATCAATGATAAAAATGTCCTTGTCCACCTCAACAAGATACATGTTTTTTCCGATTTCTCCCACACCACCAAGTGTGATTATCTTAATGGAGTTATTAATTTTTTTTATCAATTTGTAAATCCTCCTATGCTGTACCAAATTTATAATTGAACTCCGAAAAATGTCTAGCTCTAGCTCCGCTAAACCGGGCGCTTCCGCTTTTCTTATTTCCGATCCAAATCAGTTATGATTATTATACTTGATTTTAGAAAACCTTTCCAATATTAAAAGGAATAATAAAAAATGGAATAATAAAAAGCCAACCGAGTAGATCTTTCGGTTGGCTTTAGCTATTTATTTTAACCGTTTTAATAAGGCTCTTTTTGTAAACTTTGTTGCTTTCGGAGCTTTATTAGTGTCATTTACTATGTTTCTAGGCAATTTTCGCAAAGGCTATTACGAAAAGATGCCACGAAGCATATAGGTATACTGGTTGATGAACTTATACGAAAAACAACAATCTATGCGAAAATAGCCTTTAATAAAGTAATTAACGTTGTTCGTTCTTGTTCTGTTAGCCCAACGAGAGGAAGCCTCACTGACCCCACATCTAATCCTGATAATTGTAAGGCTGTTTTAACAGGAGCAGGACTTGGAGCAGCAAATAACCCTTGCATAACAGGGAGGAGAGACTGGTGCAATTTTGCAGCCTTATCATTCTCCCCGCTAAAAAATGCTTGAACCATCTCCTGCAGCTGATTTCCAATCACATGGGAAGCAACGGAAACAACTCCTGCCCCACCAATGGAAAGAACAGGAATGGTCAGACTATCATCTCCACTATATAAAACAAAATCATCATCGGTATTGGCAATGATGCGGGTCATTGCATTTAGGTCACCGCTTGCTTCCTTAACAGCAACAATATTGGCTATCTTTGAAAGTCGAATAATCGTATCAGGATGGATATTAACCGACGAACGGCCGGGTATATTGTAAACCATAACCGGTAAGGAAGTTGCTTCTGCAACGGCCTTAAAATGCTGATACAGACCTTCTTGATTGGGCTTATTATAATAAGGAGCGACAACCATAATAGCATTCACGCCAAGTTGCTCAGCCTTTTTTGTCAATTCAACGGATGCATACGTATTATTGCTTCCAGTTCCAGCTATTACAGGAATCCGCTTATTTACCACTTTAACAACATGATCAAATAATGCCAGTTTTTCTTCCTTAGTCAAAGTTGGTGATTCGCCAGTGGTTCCAGCAACCACAAGGGACTCTGTTCCATTTTCAATCAAAAAATTCACTAATTGCGTGGTCTTAGCAAAGTCAATATGTCCTTTTTTATCAAAGGGAGTCACCATTGCCGTCGATACTCGCCCGAAATGAACCATATTTCTACTCCTCTCAATACCATCAAGCATAATTAAATCCACATTCATCGTAAGGATTTACTATTAATTTGAAGATAACTTTTATAAATCAGTAAGATTAAATTCTACTGATTCATCTTCTAACTGAAAGGCATCGTGAAGGGCATTGACGGATTTAATTAAATCATCCTGCTTTACAAGTACCCAAATCGTCGTATGACTATCTGCAGATTGTAAGATACGAATCCCATAATCCGATAAGGCTGTTACGATTTTGGAGGTAACGCCAGGAACACCGGCAATTCCTGCACCAACAACAGAAACCTTAGCACAATGACGCTCGACATCAGGATCATGACCTAATTCATTTAGAACCTGAATAGCCCGATCCGTCATTTCCTCTGTTACTGTGTAGATTACCCCGTTAGGAGAAATATTGATAAAATCTACACTGATTCCTTCATTGGCCATTGCCTTAAATACTTCAGCCTGCAAGTAATATTGATCCTTTTTGGCAAAGACTTTAATTTGTGTAACATTTGAAACGTGGGCGATACCGGTAACAACTCGTTCCTTGATATCACTGCCACGATTATGTTTATTTAAAGAAGTTACCAACGTTCCTAAATTATCTGAATAGGTGGAGCGAATCCGGATTGGCACTTTTGCCTGCATCGCGATTTCAACTGCCCTTGGGTGAATAACCTTTGCCCCTTGATAAGCCAAATTACATACTTCTGTGTAGGTTACAACCGATAGCGGTCGGGCATTTTCAGCGATCCGTGGATCAGCAGTCATAATACCTTCCACATCAGTAAAAATATCAATATATTCCGCATTAAGGGCAGCTCCTAAGGCAGCTGCTGAAGTATCACTCCCGCCACGGCCAATGGTCGTAACATCGCCATTTTTTGCGGCCCCTTGGAAGCCTGCAACCACAACAACATCATTTTTCTCTAACTCACTAAGCAATCGATCACACTGCATTTCGATGATTTTTGCATTTGTATGATCATTGTTTGTACGGAAGCCTGCTTGTGATCCAGTTAATGAAACAGCATTAATTCCGCTTTCTAGTAACATATTTACAAACACGACACTCGAAATAACTTCACCACAGGACAATAATAAATCATGTTCCCGTTTTGAAATTTTGCTTAAATTCCCACCGATTAAAGAAAGTAGTGAATCTGTAGCATAAGGGTCACCTTTTCTTCCCATCGCGGAGACAACTACTACCACTTTATAGCCATCAGCTAATGCATTCTCGATATGGCCTTGTGCATATTTTCTGCTTTCTTCATCTTTGACAGAAGTACCGCCAAATTTTTGAACAATAATTTTCATGGTGACACCAAAACCTACCTTTTTTTGATGTAACTTTATTTTACAATACCTAATTTCACTAAGCTTTCTGCGATTTGTACAGAGTTCCAAGCTGCTCCTTTGAGCAGATTATCTGAAACAACCCACATATGAAAACCACGAGGTTCATCGATGTCTCTTCTAATTCGTCCGACAAATACATCATTTTTTCCAACGCAATTTGCTGGCATTGGATATAGTTGATTTTCTGGATCGTCCTGTAAAATAACCCCTGGCGCATCCTTTAATAATGCCTTAATGTCATTTGCGCTTACATCATCCGCATCAATTTCAAAATAAACTGATTCGGAGTGGCCAACTGCTACTGGAAGTCGAACGCAAGTAGCTGATACCTGTAGCTCTGGTAAATGCATGATTTTTTTGGTTTCATTAATCATTTTCATCTCTTCAAATGTATAACCATTATCTTGAAATTTATCAATTTGCGGGATTGCATTAAAAGCAATTTGATAGTGATTTTTATCTGATTTCACTGGCAAAATTTTTGGTTCATATGCTTCGCCGTTTAATATTGACTGAGTTTGTTGCATCAATTCTTCAACAGCTGCGGCACCTGAACCGGAAACAGCTTGATAAGTTGAGACAATAACTTTTTTCAACCCGAATTGTTGACGGATTGGCTCAAGAGCAACAACCATTTGAATAGTAGAACAATTAGGGTTAGCAATGATCCCATTATGTTCGTGAAGGTCCGCTTCGTTCACTTCTGGAACAACTAAAGGTGTATTCTCATCCATTCTAAAAGCACTAGTGTTGTCCACCACGATAGCACCACGTTTAACTGCTTCTGGACCAAGTTCCTTTGATACACTGCCACCAGCGCTAAATAGGGCAATCTCAACGCCTTCAAAGCTCTCAGGCTTAGCTTCTTCAATGATGTATTCCTGACCATTCACATCCACTTTTTTCCCAGCTGATCGAGCTGAAGATAATAGGGTAAGTTTTCTGATTGGGAAGTTCTCTTTTATTAATGTTTGTAGCATTTGTTGTCCTACTGCTCCTGTTGCTCCGACAACGGCAACGTGAAATCCATTTTGTTGACTCATTACTATTTTCCCCTTCCATACTCATCGTGTACATAACTGGTCATCATACTTTAAAAGGAAATGGCCCTTATTTAGCATCCAGCATGTTAATAATAATTTTTTTATCTCATCAGTGGGTAATAAGCTTCCCACTGATGATAGAATAATTTATTTTAACATATTCCTTTAAAGAAATAACCTATTTTGATGAATGAAGGAATTATTAGTCAGAATCTTTATACCTCTCAACTAAAACAGGCTGAATTTGGATCCCTTCGATTGCTGCTTCAACTGTTTCTGTGAGCAATGTCATTCTTGCAACCATCGAATTTGGCTTTTTAACGGGGTCATCTTGGCCATATGGAATGAAGTAGATATTCTTCGTAGCCATTAATCTCATTAAATTTACTCCATTTAAACCGAGTGCATCATTTGTTGAAATACCCAGCACCACTGGTTTTAAGTTGCGCAGTGTTGCTTTTGCAGCCATTAATACAGGACTATCATTCATGGCATTGGCAAATTTACTCATCGATACCCCTGTTAATGGAGCAATAACCATACAATCCAAAGGAATCTTCGGTCCGAGCGGCTCCGCTTTAACGATCGAGTCTATGACCTTGTTTCCTGTTAAATCTTCAATTCTTTGGATCCAATCTTCTCCTTTACCAAAACGAGTATCTGTATTTTTAACTGTAAAAGTTACGACTGGCATTACCTCTGCACCGGCTTGAACTAACTTTTCTATTTCTGGGAATACTGCATCGTACGTACAATGAGAGCCGGTTAAGCCAAAGCCAATTCTTTTACCTTTTAAACTCATTTCACTTTCCCCTTTCGCTTTCTTAAATCCTCTTGAAGCAGTTGGGCAAGGACATTGGCCAGAATTTGACCAGCCGTTTTCGGTGCAACAATTCCCGGAAGCCCTGGTGCGAGCAAAGCTTTTACCCCTCTTTTTTCGGCATAACGAAAATCGGTGCCACCTGGCTTTGAAGCCAAGTCAATAATGAGCGTATGTGAAGGCATTTTTGATATAACCATCGCTGTTACGATTAAATGTGGTGCTGTGTTAATTAATATATCGGTGTTTTTCACTTCATTTACCAGGTTATTTAAATGGAATGGAGTTAATCCCATCTCAGTAATCCTAGCTAGATGCTCACTTTTTCTTGCTCCTACTTTTACTTTTGCTCCTAGTGCAGCAAAGGTCCTTGCCACACTCATCCCCACTCTCCCTAAGCCAAGAACAGTAATATTTGACCCATGTATAGTAAAATCAGTGTGTTGGATCGCCATCATAATTGTCCCTTCTACAGTCGGAATGGAATTATAGATGGCCACATCATCCCTTTCAAATAACTGAATAAGAGTCCGTTTGGTTTCCTTAGTAATCCCATTTAAATAGGAGTTACTAATTCCGGAATAAATCGTACAATGTTCTGGTGTCTTTGCAAGCAAATCCGCTGTCAAAATAACCTTTTCATTCGAAAAGATTGTTTCTACCTGTCCTTCTAAATTTGTACCAGGCACTGGCAGGATAAGAGTATCCATATTTGAAAAATCGACTTCATCCAATTTTTCCTTGACCGCACCCGTAAAGGCATGGTCAAGCTGTTCGAAACCAATAAGCGATAATTTCGCATCTAATTCGGTTAACTTGCGGATGATTTCCAGCTGTCTGGCATCCCCGCCAATCACGGCAATCTGCATCCCTGTCAGCATGAAAACATTCACCTTCTTTTTTTAAAAATCCTACTAAGAGATTCCTTTTCTTTATATCACTCCACCATCTTATGTCGGTTCTCTCCATTCGGTGAGTTTTCCATTCGTACTAAATAAAAAAAAGCCCAAGCAAGATAAAACTCGCTTGGGTCAACATTTGTGGTTCCTAATCTTCATCAGGAACATCGATAATGATCATATCAGAGCCTATTTTTTTAATATGCTGCCAAGGAACTCTAATTTCTTCCCCTTGTTTTCGAAATCCAAACCATTTTATAGAAGGAATGAGCAATGCTTGAATTTGGCCTGTTCCCTCATTAATTTCTAAATCTGTTTGCCCGAGTACTCCAAGTCGTTCAGCCTTTTTTACATCCACAATTTCTTTACCACTTAATTCACTCAATCTCACGTGCAAAAGCCCCCCTTCCTTTCCCCTTACTATAAGTTTATAAGAGGAAGTCCATATTTAGACTAAGAAAAGCTAGAAGGACTTAGAAGATGGAGTTTCCACTATATAAAAAGAGGTATCCATTGGAAATGGAATACCTCTTAATTTTATGCAAGTTTATTGGGAAATTCTCCGTCTGGGCTGATTAAAGTAATGGAATATTTATCAGTAAAGATATTTCTAGCCATTTCATCGACACTGTTCTTGGTAACCATATCAATTTGATCAATTATTTCATCAAGCGAACGATGTCTTTTTAGTAAAAGTTCATTTTTACCATTACGGCTCATCCGGCTATTTGTGCTTTCGAGACTTAACATCAAGCTGCCTTTAAGCTGTTCTTTACTATTCGTTAATTCCCTTTCCGTAATCCCATCTCGCTTCAATGTATTAAGTGTTTCTTGGATGGTTTCAAATAATACATTCAGTTGTTTCGCACCTGTTCCACCATAAACTGTCACAATCCCACTATCTTGGTAGGCAGAATGGTAAGAGAAAACAGAGTAGGCTAAGCCCCTTTGCTCTCTAACCTCCTGGAACAATCTTGAACTCATACTTCCGCCTAATATATTATTTAAAGTAATTAAGCTGTAGATGTCTTCGTGCCCCACCTTTAATCCTTCAAAACCTATACATAAATGAGCTTGTTCTGTGTCTTTTTTCCGCGATATTTGATTCGAATGAAAGGTAGGAATATTTTCAACAGGCTGATTATTAGCACCTGTATAGGATCCAAAATATTTTTCAACCTCTTTAATAAACGCATCAGAAACATTACCAGCAATTGAAATAACTACATTTTCTGGCGTATATCTTTCATGGATATATTCTTTTAATGTTTCTCCAGTAAACGTATTTAAGATTTCTTCCGTGCCTAGGATGGGATATCCAAGTGGATGGTCACCAAAAACAGCTCTGCTTAATAAATCATGAACGATATCATCTGGAGTATCTTCATACATTTTTATTTCTTCTAAAACTACATTTCTCTCTTTGTTTAATTCCTCTTCAACAAATGTTGAGTTAAAGAACATATCCGCAAGCACATCTAATGCAAATTGGGAATGTGTATCAAGGACTTTAGCATAATAGCATGTATATTCCTTAGACGTAAACGCATTCACTTGTCCGCCAATGCTATCAAAAGATTCGGCAATTTCCTTCGCCGACCTAGTTGTGGTGCCTTTAAAGAACATATGCTCAAGAAAATGGGAGATACCATTGTTTTGCGGATTCTCATCTCTAGAGCCAGTACCTATCCAAACACCTATTGCTACCGAACGAACGGTATGAATATTTTCTAACACAATTCTTACTCCATTTTGGCATGTGTATTTATTAATCATCGACTTCCTCCAGTCTATACAGTGAAACTACAATCAGTGGGGGTCTTTCTTCCCATTCAAAGCGGGATAAACAAACGCTTCTCCAACTATCATTATACTTATAATAGTATATTTTCTCCAATTTTCAGGATTTCTTTCCCGATTATTATTGCTCTACTCTTTCTTCGCTCATTAACTCCGAAACTGTACCAATTTTTAAGTTTTTTTGCTTAATTTGCGTTATTAAACGATCAAGTGATTTCGCCGTAGATTCTGTTGGATGCATAAGTACCATCGCACCATTATCAATTTTTGACATAACACGGGTTATGAGCGCATCGGGGGTTGGTTTTCTCCAGTCAACCGTATCAACCGTCCACATAACCGTCATCATATTTAATTCATCGGCCACTCTTACCGTTTCATCACGATAACTGCCACTTGGCGGAGCAAACCAAATACATTTTTCACCTGTAGCTGCTTCGATAATTTCATTCGTTTTCACGATTTGATCTCTGGCTCTTGCTGCTGTTAATTGCTTCATATCTGGATGAGAATAGGAATGATTGCCGACTTCATGACCTGAACTGACAATCATTTTGGCAAGATCCGGATTTTTTTTCACCCAATTCCCTTCCAGAAAAAAACTAACAGTTATATTATGTCTTTTAAGGGTTGCAAGCATTTGTGATAAATATTCATTTCCCCACGCCACATTAATAATAAATGAGACCATTGGTTTATCAGGGTGACCTTTGTAAATAGGGGATGGCGGTAAATCCTTAAGGTGAACTTTGGGCTTTGTCTCAGTAAAAACAAGTTTCTTCTCATTAAAGACGCCTTTGTTTTTCATATTTTTATATGATGCAGCAATATCAACCTTTCGCCCATTATAGCCAGGAATAGCTTTCCAGACCCTATCAATCGTCGCATCTTTTGGCGGTATTTCATATGTAGGGGCATTTTTGATAATGCTTTGATAAAGAGGGTCTGACTGTTTTGCTGCTGGCAGAGATGATTCTTTTGTAAGAGTTAAGTATTTGTTCACAAATGGATTACTTACTGCGATCCATCCTGCTAAACAAATAACAATTATGATAGAAATCTTTTTCATCTAACTTTCCCCCTTTCCATACAGATTATGTATAAAAGGGACAAGGTAGAACTGTGGGTTCACCAATACAACTTGTTCTAAAGTTAAAAGATTAAGGAACATCTTTACATATGGAAAAAGCCAGGGTAGGTACCCTGACTTTCTATTTAGATTCTAATTATTTGTTTTCTTCAGCTTTTTCACGCTGTTCTTTTAAGACTGCTTTTCGGGAAAGATTTACACGACCCTGTTTATCAATTTCAGTTACTTTGACTAAAAGTTCGTCCCCGATTTTTACAACGTCTTCCACTTTGCCAACACGTTCTTCGGCAAGTTCAGAAATATGAACGAGTCCATCTTTTCCAGCAAAGATTTCGACAAAGGCTCCAAATTTTTCAATTCGTTTTACCTTACCAAGGTACATTTCGCCTACTTGTACTTCACGAACAATATCTTCAATGATTTTCTTTGCTTTTTGGTTCATTTCTTGATTAGTTGAGGCAATAAATACAGTACCATCCTGCTCAATATCAATCTTGACACCAGTTTCTTCAATAATCTTATTGATTTGTTTTCCGCTAGGTCCAATAACATCACGAATTTTATCTGGGTTGATTGTCATTGTTAAGATTTTCGGCGCAAACTGTGAAAGCTCTGTTCTTGGTTCAGAAATCGTAGCTAACATTGAATCCAATATATGCATTCTGCCAACTTTTGCCTGTAGAAGGGCTTCTTCTAAAATTTCACGGGAAAGACCTTCAATTTTAATATCCATTTGAAGTGCAGTTACCCCTTTAGCTGTACCGGCTACTTTAAAGTCCATATCTCCAAGATGATCTTCCATTCCTTGGATATCGGATAACACGGTATAGTGCTCGCCTGATTTTACAAGCCCCATTGCAATTCCGGCTACAGGAGCTTTGATCGGTACACCTGCATCCATCATCGCTAAGGTACTAGCACAAATACTAGCCTGTGAAGTCGAACCATTGGATTCAAGCACTTCAGATACAAGGCGAATCGTGTACGGGAAATCCTTTTCAGACGGAACAATTGGTTCAAGAGCACGTTCTCCAAGTGCACCATGACCAATTTCACGACGACCTGGACCACGAATTGGACCTGTTTCGCCCACACTGAACGAAGGGAAGTTATAATGGTGCATAAAACGTTTCTCTTCTTCAATGCCAAGACCATCAAGAATTTGGACATCACCCATTGCACCAAGAGTACAAATGCTTAGGGCTTGTGTTTGCCCGCGTGTGAAAAGACCTGAACCGTGCGTACGAGGTAAAATACTAATTTGTGAAGAAAGCGGACGGATTTCATCAATTTTTCGGCCATCTGGTCGAACCTTCTCAACAGTAATTAAACGGCGGACTTCACCCTTAACAATCTTGTCCAATATTTGCTTAACTTGTTTCAAATCTTCATCTGTTGCTTCTTGTTCTTCATATTTAGCAATAACTCGATTTTTCACCTCTTTAATGGCGTCTTCACGGGCATGCTTCTCTTGAACCTGAATGGCACTTACCATATCAGCCTCACACATTCCCCTAACTTCTGCCTCGAGGTCTTTATCAATTTCATAAAGAGATATTTCTCTTTTTGGCTTGCCAATTTCAGCGACGATTTTTTCTTGGAATTCAATCAGACGCTTAATTTCATCATGACCAAACATAATGGCTTCAAGCATAGTTTCCTCAGGAACCTCTAAAGCTCCTGCTTCTACCATGTTGATTGCATCTTTCGTACCAGCAACAGTTAAGTGAATATCACTTTTTTCAGCTTGTTCAACAGTTGGATTAATAACAAATTCATTGTTAACCCGCCCAACAACAACACCAGCAATTGGTCCCTCAAATGGGATATCCGATGTACTTAGTGCTAACGAAGAACCAAACATTGCGGCCATTTCTGTCGAACAATCCTGATCCACACTCATGACAATACTAATCACTTGAACATCATTACGGAAACCATCAGCAAAAAGCGGTCGAATTGGTCTGTCAATCAGTCTGCTTGCTAAGATTGCTTTTTCGCTTGGACGACCCTCACGTTTAATAAAGCCGCCAGGGATTTTCCCAACAGCATACAAGCGTTCTTCATAGTTTACTGTTAATGGAAAAAAGTCTAAATTTTTAGGTTCCTTTGAAGCAGTTGCTGTACTTAATACTGCTGTATCCCCATAGCGAACTAGGACTGCACCGTTTGCTTGTTTAGCTAATTGTCCAATTTCGACAGTTAATTTACGACCTGCCCAGACCATGGAATACTCTCGTTTCAATTGTTCCATTTTTTTACCCCTCTCTATCTAAATCACTTAGGAGGATGATGCGAAAATTTCTATTTCGCTGTACTCATCATTCTAAATCAAACTAATATTAAAAAGCCTAGAAAAGCTTATGATATCAATACAAATCACCTTAATAGTATGCACAAAAAGTCCTGACTTAAAAATATGTATAAAAAATTCTTTAGTGAGCTGTCTACTTTTTAAACCTAATAAAAAAGCGGGAATAATCCCGCTTCTGTAAACTAACGACGTAGGCCAAGCTTATTAATTAACACACGGTAACGTTGAACATCTTTGTTACGTAGGAATGTTAAAAGATTACGACGTTTACCAACCATTTTCAAAAGACCGCGACGTGAGTGGTGATCTTTCTTATGAGTACGTAAGTGCTCATTCAAATTGTTGATTGATTCTGTAAGGACAGCGATTTGAACTTCTGCAGATCCAGTGTCGCTTTCATGAGTTTTAAACTCATTGATAAGTTCATTTTTACGTTCTTGAGTGATTGCCATCCGGATTCACCTCCTAAATTTTACAAATCCCCTGGTACCGAGCAAGCGTTGGTGATTCGTCTTGCCAAGTAGAGGTTATTTTTAATACGTTAATAAGAATACAACTTTTTACACCAAAAAGCAAGGCTATAACGAAGTTTATTGAGGAAAAACACCTTTTAAAGACTAGAATTAGGAAGATTGTCTAAATTTCTAAAATACTTGAGTGAATTTTGCTTATCTCGTTCAATTTGTGCGACAAGCTCTTCAATTCCTGAAAATTTTTGTTCATTTCGTAAGTGGAGACGCCATTCAATGGTCACTTCTTCACCATAGATGTCCTCATTAAAGTCAAATATGTGTACTTCAACGGAAGGAAGGATGGATTCCTTGTTAAATGTAGGTTTATAGCCTATATTGCATACTCCATTATACCATTGTGAATGTACTTTCATTCTTACTGCATACACACCGACTGGTGGAATAATATACTCGTCTTTTAAATCGACGTTCGCGGTTGGAAAGCCAATCGTCCTGCCCCGTTTATCACCATGAATAACGATGCCTGATGTTGTATAATATCGGCCTAAAAGTGAATAAAGTTCGTTGGTTCTACCGTCCTTAATCAGAAGACGAATTCTAGTTGAACTGACCTTTTCGTCACCTTCTGTAAACTTTGGTACAACAGAATAAGAAAATTTATCTCTAGAATGAAATGGTAAGGTCTCCATTGTTCCCTTTCCCATTCGCCCATAGGTAAAATCAAAACCAGCCACCACATGCTTTACATTCAATCCAATCACATATTGGTCAATAAATTCCTGTGGCAGCAAATTAGCAAATTCCACGCTAAAATGGATTATAAATAAATAATCAATCCCTAATTCTTCGATACTTTTGATTTTATCTGCTAATGGGCTAATATATTGAATCTGCTTATTAGTTTTTCCTAATACCACAGACGGATGGGGGTCAAATGTCATGACCGCACTGCAAATTCCTTTTTCTTCTGCTTGTTTTTTAGCCTCAAGAACTACCTGTTGATGGCCTCGGTGAACACCGTCGAAGTAACCCAATGCCATTGCCAGGGGTGGATATTCATTACTTGCAACATTAAATGGAAATCTAAGCCTAATTACTTCCAAAAGAAACTCACCTTTTCTATACCGTACCTTTTTAATCTAAATCATTTCGTAACACTTTAACTGGTTTTAAGAGGTCAGGCTTATTAGGATGCTTTGAATAGATAGCAAGAGCCAGGCCATCAGCAGTTTCAGCGATTATCGGTCCGTTACTGGTTTTTAAGTGTTCAGGTATTTGTAATAATGCCCCATTTTTCACTTTCTCTGCTACTTTATCATTAATTTGCAGTTTCGGCAAATGAGAAAGTGCTGTTTCTAAAGGCCTTAATACACTCGAAATGGTCCCTGCTTCCATATGTTTTTCAATCTCTTCGAACGTCAAACAATCCTCTAATGAATAGGTTGCCGATTGAACTCTTTGTAAGTAAGACATATGTGCTGGGAAGCCAAGCATTTCACCAATCATTACCGCTAAGGTTCGAATATAGGTTCCTTTACTACAACTAACTTTAAACTTAAATTTTATGGTATCACCAGTAAATTCAGATCGATCATCTAATAACTCTATGGAATAAATCGTTACCTTCCTAGTTGGCCGTTCAACCTCAATCCCCTTCCGCGCATATTCATACAAACGGACCCCGCCAACTTTTACTGCTGAAAACATTGGTGGTGTTTGTTCAATTTCACCAGTTAATGACTGAAAAACATTGAGTATTTCTTCTCTCTGAATAATCCTGGTTACTGGCTTTTGTTCAACGGTTTCACCTGAAGCATCTTCTGTGGTTGTGGAATACCCAAGGGCTACTTCACCTTCGTATGCTTTACCAGCTTCCGTTATGTATTCGGCAACTTTAGTTGCTTTTCCAATACAAATAGGAAGAACTCCTGTGACGTCTGGATCTAAGGTACCCGTATGTCCAACTTTTTTGGTTTTTAATATTTTTCGTAACCTAAAGACACAATCATGAGATGTTAAGCCTGCAGGTTTAAATAAAGGTAATATCCCTTCCATTTTATACCTCCTATCAAAAAAAAGGATAGACGTAAGTCTATCCTGTTATTCTTCTTCTCTTTTTTCTAAAGGCTTTTCATCTTTATGCAATTGATGAAGAAGCGTATCGATTCGATTTCCATAATCGATGGATTCATCCCATTCAAAGATGATTTCTGGTGTTTTCCGAAGGCGAATACGGTGGCCAATTTCGGTCCGTATAAAGCCTTTGGCCTTGGCCAGACCTTTTAAAGTATTTTCCCTTTGCTCTTCATCACCTAATACGGAAATATATACTTTGGCTTGTTGTAAATCACCTGTCACTTCAACATCGGTTACTGTAACAAAACCAATCCGAGGATCTTTAATTTTACGACCGATGATGTCACCAAGTTCTTTCTTCATTTGTTCTCCGACACGATTTGCTCTGTGGCTCATCACATTCACCTCTTAACTTAAAGCCATTCAATCTCGGTGATCGTTCTCTCTATTTCTGGAAAGGAGTCGATAAATTTTAAAGCATTATTCAACTCATGTTCCGTGTTAACCCGAGTGGAAGTAACGACAACGATAGCAATTTTTGTCCGTTGCCATACATCCCGAAAACCAACTTCTGCAACAGAAACATTAAATTTCTGTTTTAAACGAGTTAGGATTCTTTGCAGAACTGCTCGTTTCTCTTTTAAAGAATGAGCATCATATATCATACATTCACATTCGGCTACACCGATGATCATTTCCGTTCAATTTCTTCCATTACATATGCTTCAATGATGTCTCCTTCTTTAACATCATTAAAGTTTTTAATGGTAATTCCGCATTCGTACCCTTGTGCTACTTCTTTTACGTCATCTTTAAATCGTTTTAAGGCATCAATATTACCTTCAAAAGTGACAACACCGTTACGAATTAAACGAATGCCGCTATCACGGGTAATTTTACCATCCGTAACATAAGACCCAGCAATTGTACCAACCTTCGATACCTTGAAAGTCTGGCGGATTTCTGCCTGACCAATAATCTTCTCTTGGAATTCAGGATCAAGCATACCTTTCATAGCAGCTTCAATCTCTTCAATAACTTTATAGATAATGCGGTGAAGACGAACATCGACTTTCTCCGCTTCTGCTGCACGTTTCGCATTAACATCTGGACGAACATTAAATCCAATAACGATTGCATTTGAAGCAGCAGCTAGACTAATATCCGATTCATTAATGGCACCTGCACCACTATGAATAATCTTAATATTGACACCTTCAACATCTATTTTTTGCAATGAAGCAGCAACGGCTTCAGCAGACCCTTGAACGTCCGCTTTAAGGATGATGTTTAAATCCTTCATTTCACCTTGCTTTAATTGATCAAAAAGCGTTTCTAGACTAACAATGGATTTTTCACCACGTTGGGCTACCAGTGCTGTTTGAGCTCGTGATTCTCCAACTTGACGTGCAGTTTTTTCGTCTTCAAACACAACGAACCGATCTCCAGCTTGTGGCACGTCATTAAGTCCAGTTATTTCAACAGGAGTTGAAGGACCTGCCTCTTTGACACGGCGTCCTTTGTCATTCACCATTGCACGGACACGACCAAAGGTATGACCAACAACAATTGGATCACCAATTTTTAGTGTACCGTTTTGGACTAGTAAGGTTGCAACGGATCCACGACCTTTATCTAATTGTGCTTCGATAACAGTACCAACGGCTTTACGATTTGGATTCGCTTTATATTCTTCTACTTCACTAACGAGTAAGATCATTTCTAGAAGGGTGTCAATGCCTTCTCCCGTTTTTGCAGAAAGTGGTACAAAGATAGTATCTCCACCCCATGCTTCTGATACTAATCCATGTTCAGTCAACTCTTGCATTACACGGTCAGCATTTGCAGCTTCTTTATCCATTTTATTAACTGCTACAATAATTGGAACCTCGGCAGCTTTTGCATGGTTAATCGCTTCAACAGTTTGCGGCATAACACCATCATCTGCAGCTACTACAAGGATGGTAATATCAGTTATTTTAGCACCACGTGCACGCATTGTCGTAAAGGCAGCGTGTCCTGGTGTATCAAGGAAGGTAATCTTTTTCCCGTTTTCAACCACTTGATAGGCACCAATATGCTGGGTAATTCCCCCCGCTTCACCTTCTGTTACCTTTGTGTTCCGGATAGAATCGAGCAAGGTTGTTTTACCATGGTCAACGTGACCCATGATTGTTACAACAGAAGGTCTTTCCACTAAAGCTTCCTCTGTATCTTCAGTAAAGTATACTTCAAGATCAGTGGTATCCACTTTAATTTCTTCTTCAACCTCAACACCATACTCACTTGCAATTAATTCAATTGCATCTTTATCTAATACCTGGTTAATGGTTGCCATTACTCCAAGTAAAAAGAGCTTTTTAATAATTTCAGAAGGCTCACGATAAATCTTTTTCGCTAATTCACCCACTGTTAAAGATTCACTGAAAGTAATTTTCGCTGGAAGTTCTTTCTCTTTTTTCTTCTGAGGTTGGGCTTGTTGAACTGGTGTATGAGTCTTTTTCTTATTTCTATTATTATTATTGCGATTTTGATTATTATTATAAGGCTTGGCCTTTGCTTTATCAGCATTATTGAAGACTTTATTTTCTTTGGATTGGGATTCCTGGTTCTGCTTTTTGCCTTCTCCTGATTTTGGAGGAGAGACCACTTTTACTTTTGTTGGAGCAACATTATTATCCGCCGCTTCCTCAAATGCCTTCGCAGTTTTGGTTTGCACTTGCGGTCTTTGTGCAGACTGAGCAGGTCTTTGGTTTTGACGCTGCTGCTGCTGCTGACCTGGGCGTGAGTTAGTTCGTTGTGACTGCTGTTGTCCATTTTGTCTATTTTCTGGTTTTGACTGTGGTGTCTTGTTATCCTTTTTGCTGAATGTTGCGTCAAGCTTTTTAACGTCTGCGTCTTCTATTGTTGCCATATGATTAGAGACCTCTATGTTCATTTCTTTTAGTTTTGTGATGATTTCTTTACTTGAAATGTTGTGCTTTTTTGCATACTCATATACACGTATTTTACTCATCTTTTCACCCCCGCTAGATTTAATCGAGCAACGTTACCATTTTTTTTGCAAATCCTTCATCCAGTACAGCTACAACAACGCGGGCTTCCTTGCCAATCGCTTGGCCAAGAAGATGACGATTTTCCACAAGTTTATATGGAATCTGATAAGAATTACACTTATCAGTAATTTTTTTTGTCGTATTTTCAGAAGCATCTGCGGATAATAAAATGAGTCGTGCTTTTCCGCTTTGAATCTGCTTCACGGTTAGCTCCTCACCTGATATGATTTTGCGTGCTCGATTGGCCAAGCCAAGTAATGACATCCATTGATTTTGTTTCATTTGGATAGTCAATTCTCCTTCTCTATAAGCTCAAGTAGCTCTTCGTATAACGAATCATTTATAGAAACCTGTAAGTGATTAGATAGGGTATTTTTTTTCTTGGCAAGTAAGACAGCTTCCTTGTCCTTTGAAAGGTAGGCACCCCTTCCGGATTTCTTACCCGTCAGGTCAATGGATACATCCCCTTCTTTTGAGCGAACGATGCGAACTAGTTCTTTTTTCGGCTTCATTTCGCCGGTTGCTACACACTTGCGCATAGGAACTTTTTTCTTAGGGTTCACTCATCATTCACCTCACTTTTTAGTCCAACTCTTCTTCATAATCAAATTCATTTTCAACTTGATCATCAAAAAGCCTAATGGTTTCTTCACGCGGATAGATTCCAATTTCACGTGCTTCCGTTTCTGATTTAATATCAATTTTCCAGCCTGTTAATTTCGCTGCTAAGCGGGCATTTTGTCCACGTTTACCGATTGCCAATGACAGTTGATAATCAGGAACCACAACAGTGGTAGCTTTTTCATTTTCATTAACCATTACATCTAACACTTTAGAAGGGCTAAGAGAATTTGCCACAAAAACAACCGGGTCTGCTGACCACTTAACAATATCTATTTTCTCACCTTTTAATTCATTGACTACAGCTTGGACCCTTGCCCCTTTAGGTCCAACACAAGAACCCACTGGGTCTACCTCAGAATTATCAGAATGAACGGAGATTTTCGAACGATCTCCTGCTTCACGGGCAACAGATTTAATTTCTACAGTTCCGTCATAAATTTCCGGGACTTCAATCTCAAACAGACGTTTTAGGAGGCCTGGATGTGTCCGTGACACGAATATTTGAGGACCTTTGGTCGTTTTTTCAACTTTTGTGATAAATACCTTGATTCGGTCATGCGGTTTATAACGCTCATTAGGCATCTGCTCATTCACTGGAAGTAATGCCTCAATTTTACCCAGGCTTACATAAATGAATTTGGAGTCCAATCTTTGGACGATACCAGTCATAATATCTTCTTCACGGTCAATAAATTCTGAATAAATAATTCCGCGTTCAGCTTCTCTAACACGCTGGGTTACGACTTGCTTAGCTGTTTGAGCTGCAATCCGTCCAAAATCTTTAGGAGTGACTTCCATTTCAACAACATCTTCAACTTGATAATTGGGTGAGATTTGTCTAGCATCCTCGATGGAAATTTCAAGACGTGGATCAAATACTTGATCGACCACTTCTTTTCTAGCAAAAACACGCATAGACCCTGTCTGTAAATTTAAATCAATCCGAACATTCTGTGCCTGATTAAAATTACGGCGATATGCCGAAACAAGTGCTGCTTCAATGGCTTCAATGATAACTTCTCTGGAAATACCTTTTTCTCTTTCCAGTATAGTAAGAGCATCTAATAATTCGCTGCTCATCTTTGTGTATCCCCCTATCCTATTCCTATAATATCATTACGAAAAAGTAACAGCTAAACGTGCATTGGCCACCTTTTCATAGGGAATTTCAATCGTCTTTTTTCGGGTCTTTATCTTCATTTCAATCTTTAAATGTTGTCCATCAAATTCTAATAAGGCCCCTTCGAAGCTTTTTTCCCCATCGATTGGTTCATAAGTTTTGATAAAGACGTTTTTTCCGATTGCTTTTTGGAAGTCTTTATCTTTTTTTAATGGCCGCTCCGCCCCAGGTGAAGAAACTTCAAGAAAGTAGTTATGGGGAATCGGATCGAGCTCATCTAGTTTTTCGCTGAGTTTTTCGCTAACGAGTCCGCAATCTTCAATATCAACACCGTTGTCTTTATCGATATATACGCGTAGAAACCAACTTTTCCCTTCCTTCACATACTCAATTTCCACCAACTCTAAACCAAGTTCTTGAAAAATAGGTGTAGCTAGCTCTTCTACAACTTCCGTTACCTTGCTCATGCTTTACCTCCTTTTCCGAATTATTTCACCCATATTGTATGTAGTTCACGGAAAGTTTTATCAAGTTACTAAAAAAATCTCATGAGTTTCAACTACTAATCCCATCAAATAGAAGGACTATTATGAGCGTTCCGCCCCTTGTCACTCAGGAAAAAAGTCATATACAAAAACGAAAGAGCGGGTTTCCCCACTCTTGATCACGAGAGTATTTCTTAGTATTTCCAATAAAACTATACCATAACCATCATTTTTATGCAAATAGCATCGCGGTTTGTCAAGGTTTTTCCTATTTAGAACAACGAAAGCTGGTTTTGTTCAGGAAGGGATCTTAGGCACCCTTGTTTATCTAAATATTCAAGAATGGTCTTCGATACTTTTCCACGCTGCTGCAGATCTTCTTTCGATAAAAATTCTCCTGTTTCACGTGCTTTGACTATATTATAGGCCGCGTTTGTTCCGAGTCCCGGAATCGAATTAAACGGAGGTATTAGGGTATTGCCTTCGATGGTAAATTCATATGCCGATGATTTATAAAGATCGTAATTTTGGAATACAAATCCTCTTTGTGTCATCTCTAATGCTAGTTCTAAAACCGTTAATAAGTTTTTCTCTTTATTTGATGCTTCTAACCCTTTAGCATTGATTTCCTCAATTTTTGCCCTGATGGCTTCTGGTCCGCGTGACATGGCTTCGATGTCAAAGTCTTCCGCACGGACAGTAAAATAAGCGGCATAATAAAGCAATGGTAGATGCACTTTGAAGTAAGCAATTCGAACAGCCATAAGTACATAGGCAGCCGCATGGGCTTTAGGGAACATGTACTTGATCTTTTTACAGGAGTCAATGTACCATTCTGGAACCTCGTTTTTCCTCATCTCTGCTTCCATTTCCTCGCTTAAGCCTTTACCCTTACGTACAGATTCCATAATTTTAAAAGCAAAGGAAGGGTCTAGTCCCTGATAAATAAGATAGACCATGATATCATCCCGGCAGCCAATTACTTCACTTAGATTACAGGTTTGATTATGGATTAATTCCTGGGCATTTCCAAGCCATACATCAGTGCCATGTGATAACCCCGATATTTGGACAAGTTCTGAGAAGGTTGTTGGCTTTGTATCCTCGAGCATTTGCCGGACGAATCGAGTACCAAACTCAGGAATACCAAGTGTTCCAGTTTTACACATAATCTGTTGCTCTGTAACGCCTAAGGACTCCGTACCGCTGAAGATTTTCATCACTTCAGGATCATCTGTCGGGATAGTTTTTGGATCCATTCCGCTTAGGTCCTGCAGCATCCTAATAACAGTCGGGTCGTCGTGTCCGAGGATATCGAGCTTTAAGACATTGTCATGGATGGAATGGAAGTCGAAATGGGTGGTCTTCCATTCTGAATTTCTATCATCAGCTGGGAATTGAATCGGTGAAAAATCATATACATCCATGTAATCAGGTATTACGATAATCCCACCTGGATGCTGTCCAGTTGTTCTTTTTACACCCGTACAGCCCGAAGCAAGACGTTCCACCTCTGCACCACGCAGTTGAAGATTGTTATCCTGTTGATATGCCTTCACATATCCAAAAGCAGTTTTATCTGCAACAGTTCCAATAGTCCCTGCACGATAAACATATTCTTCTCCGAAAAGAACCTTTGTATAGTTATGGGCCCGTGGCTGATATTCACCCGAGAAGTTTAAATCGATATCGGGAACCTTGTCCCCTTTAAATCCTAGAAACGTTTCGAACGGAATATCATGTCCGTCCTTATGGTATTTCCCGCCACATTGCGGGCAATCTTTATCAGGTAAGTCAAATCCAGATCCAACTGATCCATCATTAAAGAACTCTGAATGCTTACAGGTTGGGCAAACATAATGCGGCGGCAGTGGATTTACTTCGGTAATCTCTGTCATGGTTGCAACAAGTGATGAGCCGACAGATCCCCTTGAACCTACAAGGTAGCCGTCATCCAATGATTTTTTTACCAGTTTGTGGGAAATCAAATAGATTACAGCAAATCCATGTCCAATAATACTTTTCAATTCTTTTTCTAACCGTGCTTCAACAATTTCCGGTAGATTGTCACCGTAAATTCTCCGTGCCATTGAATAACTCATTTCACGCATTTCTTCATCGGCACCTTCAATTTTCGGTGTATACAAATCATCCTTAATTGGTTTAATCACTTCAATCATGTCCGCAATTTTATTCGTGTTCGTGACGACAATTTCTTTTGCTTTCTCTTTCCCTAAAAATGAAAAAGCATCAAGCATTTCATTGGTTGTTCTAAAGTGAACATCTGGCAGTTGATGTCGGTTGAGCGGGTTTGCTCCACCTTGAGAGTTTATTAAAATTTTTCGATAAATTTTATCATTTTCGTTTAGGTAATGAACATTACCAGTGGCAACAACTGGAAGTCCCAATTTATCACCAAGGTCAACAATTTTCGCAATGATGTCTTCCATTGCTTTTTCATCGCTCACCAATTCCATTTCAATCAATGGCGCATTTACTTCTTTCGGCATTACTTCCAGATAATCATAGAAGCGGGCAGCACCCTCCACTTCCTCTGGGGATTTTTGCATCATTCCTTCAAATACTTCACCTTTATTACAGCCAGAGCCAACAAGAATTCCTTCTCTGTATTTTTGTAAAACAGATCTTGGCAATCTAGGGACTCGATAAAAGTATTCGAGGTGTGAAATGGATACAAGTTTAAACAGGTTCTTTAACCCGGCTTGAGTTTGGGCTAATAATGTACAATGATACGGACGTGCGCGTTGATAGGCATTTCCTTTTCCCATGTTATCATTAAATTGGTCATGATATTCGATGCCTTTTTCGAGCGAATCTTTTAACATTTTCAACATTAAATAACCGGTGGCCTCAGCATCATATATCGCACGGTGATGCTGGGTTAATTCGATATCAAACTTCTTAGCCAGCGTATTTAACCGATGATTTTTCATCTCTGGATATAAAAATCGTCCAAGTTCAAGCGTATCAATAACAGGATTGCTTGCTTTGTCAAAGCCTATTTTTTTATAGCCGACATTAAGGAAACCCATATCAAAGGAAGCATTATGGGCAACGAGGACAGCATCCCCGACCCACTCTTTAAAATTCCGAAGAACTTCCTCAATTTCCGGAGCCGTTTGAACCATATCATCGGTAATACCCGTAAGGTTGATGGTTGTTGCCGATAAACGGTGATGCGGATTAGCAAAGGATTCAAACCGGTCAATGATTTCGCCATCATGGATTTTCACAGCTGCCAGCTCAATAATGGTGTTATACACGGCCGAGAGTCCAGTCGTTTCAACGTCAAAAACCACATAAGTATCTTCTGCAAGCTGTCGGTGTGCGTCATTGTAAGCGATAGGCACGCCATCATCGACTAAATTCACTTCGACTCCATAGAGAATCTTTATATCATTTTTCTTCCCTGCACCATACGCTTCAGGAAAGGATTGTGCAACAGCATGATCGGTTACGGCAATAGCTTTATGTCCCCACTTACTCGCCTGAGCAATCAGTGCGCTTACAGGTGTGACTGCATCCATTTGACTCATTGGCGTATGAAGATGTAGTTCCACTCGTTTCTCATCTTCTGGTGCCGTATCTTTTCGTCCAACCGGTTTTATTTCATTAATATCATTTCCAATCATCACCAGGTCACGAACAAAGGTATCATTTTGAATGCTTCCTCGAACCTTTACCCACATGCCTTTCTTGACCAGTTGAAATAACGCAGCATCCTCTTTGTCTCGCGAAAACATTTTTACCATGATGGAACTAGTATAATCAGTTAATTTAAAGGTTAGCAGGGAACGACCGCTCCTGAGTTCGCGAATTTCGGCATCAAAGATATACCCTTCCACTGCTACTCTTCTTTCTTCGTCGACAATATCTATCAAACTGCGGAAATCGTTATTATCTTTAATGGTAAGACCAATCGTAAGCGGCCCAGACGGTACTTCACCAGAGGCTTGATCCTTTTCAGCTTCTTTCTTCTGTAATTCCACCATAGCTTGAAGTCCACGTTCTTGGTCTTCCTTCTGCTTGGCAAGTAAAAATTGTTGATATTCATCACTTTTCTCGACATTTTTCAGTTCCGTCTCAATTGAAAGACTAGGAAAACCGAACGATTGATATATTTTTGAGATAATCTCGCCATATTTCCGCTTTAAGGCTAGTCCCTCTGTATCATTACGAACGGAAATTGTAAGCTTATGACCATTTACTTCTGGGAGTTGTTCATGCAGCAGTTTTAAAAGCGGCGGCGCAATCCCGTCAATCTGCTGAATACTATAACTCCAATACTCTTGTATTAATTCCGTTGAAATGGTTTGATTTTCTACATTTATATGATAAGAAATCGTAGCAATATTTGAAAATGTCCGTTCAAGTTGTGTCGTAAACAGAACATATATATTATAGGGAAGGATATTTTCGAATAAAAATTGGAAATGCCACTTCCTATTCTTTTTTTCAACTAATAATCTATCTATTTGCGCATTGTTGAAATGCACTACAACAGCATCCTCGGTTAATTGCAGCTGCTGGAGCAAGAGTTGGAATCGCTCTTTTTTGCCTAGGGCATGTTCGCTCATCGTTCTCTCTCCCATCTATTAAAAATCACTATTTTTATCTCGTCAAAAAGTAATTATATCATATGAGTGGCATGGATTCGGCTTTATTCGACAGAAAAAATTCTCCATTTTCGTTAAATCGTTATCTTTTTTAACAGAAATAGGGGCCGAGTTAACGGCCCCTATAATTTATTAAAGGGTGTGCAGTATTGATGTAATTTTATCCATAAGTTCATCTTTATGGGCTTCGATGACTTCGCTTGTTTTGCGAACTTTTATTTCAATAATTCCGTCTGTCGCTTTTTTCCCAACCGTGATACGGATTGGCAAACCAATTAAGTCAGAATCGGCGAATTTCACACCTGCTCGTTCTTGTCGATCATCGAACAAGACTTCAAAGCGATTTTTTTGTAGTTCCTGATAAAGTGTTTCTGAAAGTTCACTTTGAATGGAATCTTTGATATTGACTGCAATTAAATGGATTTGATAGGGAGCAATATTTGCTGGCCAAACCAAGCCTTTGTCGTCATTGCCCTGTTCTGCAATCGCAGCAACAGTCCTTGAAACACCAATTCCATAGCACCCCATAATCATTGGCTGCGATCTGCCATTTTCATCTAGATAAACGGCATTCATTGCCTCACTATAGCGAGTACCAAGCTTGAATATATGTCCAACTTCAATTCCTTTCGCAAAAACAATCGTACCCTCACCGTCTGGAGATAGGTCCCCCTCTTGAATAAATCGGAGATCAGCGAACTTGTTAACTTTAAAGTCACGGCTAGGATTTACATTGACAAAATGATAGTTTTCTTCATTTGCACCACAAACCCCATTGATAATGAAATCAACAGCCTGGTCAGCGACTACTTCTACATTCTTTACCCCTATCGGACCCAGTGAACCGACAGTGCAAGATAATATTTCTTTTGTTTCTTCAGGACTTGCTAATTCCACTGTACCAGCCTCAAATAGGTTCTTTAGTTTAATATCATTCACTTCATGATCCCCTCGTACTAATACCAGCACGAATTGATCATCAATTTTAAACAGAAGTGATTTAATACATTTTTCAGCTGATACCTTTAAAAATTGAGAAACCTCGGCGATCGATTTTTGGTCCTTCGTTTCGACTCTTCCTAATGGTTGTAGTGATTCTTCACTACGCTCATAGTTGACATTTACAGGTGCCATTTCGATATTGGCCGCATATGTTGATGTATCAGAATAGGCGACCGTGTCCTCACCGACATCCGATAATACCATGAATTCATGTGTATCTTTTCCACCCATTGCACCTGAATCTGCAATAACTGCTCGGAAGTTCAATCCACAACGGCTAAAAACATTCGAATAGGCTTGAAAAAGCTTTTGATAAACATCGTCGAGACTTTCAAATGTTGAATGAAAGGAATAAGCATCCTTCATCACAAATTCTCGACCACGTAAGAGTCCAAAACGGGGCCGTTTTTCATCGCGGAATTTTGTTTGAATTTGATATAAAGTTAGCGGCAGCCGTTTATAGGATTTCACTTCATCCCGAACCAGGCTTGTGATGACTTCCTCATGGGTAGCACCGAGAGCAAACTCACGATTATGTCGATCGTTTAATCGCATTAATTCAGGACCATATGTATACCATCGACCAGATTCTTGCCATAATTCAGCTTGCTGCAAAGCAGGCATGAGCAATTCAACGGCGCAAGCCTTGTCCATTTCATCCCGAACTATTGTTTCCACCTTTTGAAGAACGCGTTTACCAAGGGGCAAATAGCTATAGATTCCACTAGCATTCTGGCGAATATATCCTGCTTTAAGTAATAATTGATGGCTCTTTATGTCTGCATCTGCAGGGACTTCTCTTAAGGTAGGAATTAACGTTTGACTCTGTTTCATTTACGACACCTCTTCACTTCATTTTCTCCAAAATGAGGCCCCCGTTAGAAATTAACAGGGGCATTTATTTTCGTTTATTACAAGAAAAACCTTTGAATATCATTCCACGTTACTACAAGCATGAGCAACATAAGGAGAGCAAATCCAATAAAATGAACCATCCCTTCCTTTTGACGGTCAATTGGCTTGCCTCTGACAGCTTCAACGGCAAAAAACATCAATCTTCCACCATCAAGTGCGGGAATCGGTAATAAGTTCATAATCCCTAAGTTAATGCTTAATATCCCGGCCCATTTCATTAAATAATAAATTCCTGATTTCGCAACAGAATCAGTTGCTTGGTAAATCCCAACCGGACCAGAAAGAGCATCGATTGAAAATTGCCCAGTCACTAATTTACCTACCATCACAAAAATTTGCTTAGTCCAGAAATAGGTTTCTGTGAATCCGGCTTTAATCGCTTGAATGGGTGATTTCTCGACAGGACTATATACACCGATAAGTCCGATTTTCTTTCCCTCAACCTTTTTTTCAATCGGCGTTACCGTGATATCTAAATCCTTTTTGTCACGGCGAATAGAAAATTCGAGTTTTTCATTTGGATTTTTCCGAATGACCTCCACTACGTCAGACCAACTTGAAATTTCTGAACCATTGATCGTCTGTATTAGATCACCTTTTTTTAGACCTGCAGCCATTGCTGCCCCATCAGGAGTTATTTCACCTAATTTTGGTTCATTGGTAGGAACTCCCTGTATAAAAGCAATAATAATAAATACAATGAAGGCAAGCACAAAATTCATCATCGGACCTGCAAAAATAGCCATCGTTCTTTGGGCTAAAGTCTTTGAACCAAACTGCCGGTCAATTGGAGCAATTTGTGATTCGACTCCATTTTCAACGATGACTGCTTTTGGATCAATGATAAAGGTTTTTAATTCTTCATCTTCATCGTCAGGAAATCCTTTAATAATTAAATCCTTTTCAATATCAGCATATTCAACTTCAACAATCCGACAATTAGGAAACTTCTCTTTATTGGTTAAGATGATTTTATTAACTTTTTCTTCCTTATCAAACAACAAGCCAATTCGATATCCAGGCTTTATTTCAATCATTTCTGGGTCTTCACCAGCCATACGGACAAATCCGCCGATCGGTAGTAAGCGAATGGTATAGGTTGTCTCCCCTTTTTTATGAGAAAAGACCTTTGGACCAAAACCTATTGCAAATTCACGGCATAATATTCCTGCCCTTTTTGCGAAAATCAAATGACCTAATTCATGAAAGAATACGAGTGCGCCAAAAATCACAATAAAGGCAATAACTGTAGTCAAATTAAAACCACCTTTTTTTATAGAAGTGAACGTACATAGTCTCTTGTATCTTTATCTATCTCTTGGATTGCAGTTAGGCTAGGGTGATCGACGGTTTGGTGAGCGGTTAATGCCTTTTCAATCAAGTCTTCAATTTGCAAGAAGTGAATTTTTCCCTCTAAAAATGCTGCAACGGCTACTTCATTAGCAGCATTTAATACTGTAGGCATTGATCCCCCTTTTTTTCCTGCCTCATAGGCAAAACCAAGACAGCGGAATCTTGCAACATCCATTTCCTGAAAATGTAATTTCCCGATATTCGCTAAATTTAAACGCTTTGATGTGGGCAATTCCAGGCGATCAGGATAGGTTAGTGCATACTGGATTGGTACTCTCATGTCTGGCGTACCAAGTTGAGCAATAATACTGCTATCATGAAATTCAACCATTGAATGAATGATGCTTTCTTTATGAAGCAATACATCAATTTTTTCATATGGCATATCAAAAAGCCAGTGTGCCTCGATTACTTCCAACCCCTTGTTCATCATCGATGCTGAATCAATGGTGATTTTGGCCCCCATTGACCAATTTGGATGGTTTAATGCTTGTTCTACCGTAACATTTTTCAATTCTTGCCTAGAAAGATCACGAAAACTACCGCCAGAAGCAGTGAGAATTAATCTTTCAATATTTTTTTCTTTTTCTCCTTGCAAGGCTTGAAAAATGGCAGAATGCTCACTATCGACAGGAAGGAGTGGCACATTATTTCTTTTAGCAGCTTCAATTACTAAATGACCTGCTGTTACAAGGGTTTCTTTATTAGCAATCGCGATAACCTTCCCACACTCAATGGCTTGCAGCGTCGGGTTTAAACCCACACTTCCGAGAACGGCATTTACAAGGATATCTGCTTTTTCATAAACCGCTGTTTCAATTAGTCCTTCCTGACCAAATGTAAATTTAATAGTAGGAAATTCTGCTTTTAATGTATTACAGTCATGATAGTCTTGTACAGAAACAAGCTCAGGTTGAAACTCAATAATCATTTTTCGAGCCAACTCGATATTTTTACCAACAGAAAGGGCTGCCACTCTAAATTCAGAGGGATGCTCACGAACAATATCTAACGTTTGGGTGCCAATTGATCCTGTTGCACCCAATAAACTAATTATTTTCAACTAGAGTCAACTCCTAAATGTGAAGCGCATGCGCTTTATACCCAAAGGTGAAACAGATGAAGCAAGGGCCAGACAAATAATAGACTGTCAAAGCGGTCAAGGATTCCTCCATGGCCTGGCAAGATCTTACCAGAATCTTTGACATTAAAATGACGCTTAAAAGCAGATTCAACTAAGTCACCGATTTGTCCAAAAACAGATAGCACCACTGTTATACCCATTAATGATATAAGACCGACGTTTATGTTAGAAAAGATTGCAAAGAGAACGGCAACCAAAACAGCACATACAACACCGCCAATTGAACCTTCTACTGTTTTATTAGGACTAATTTCCGGCCATAACTTTGTTTTACCAAGGGACTTGCCAATAAAATAGGCACCTGAGTCAGTAGCCCAGATCATAAACAAGGAATACAAAATAAAAACAAGTCCACCCTCTTGCCTTGTTTCGAAGAAAAAGGAAAAACCAATCCCTACATAAATCGCAGATAGGATTGAAAACGAAACATCTTCAAATGTAAATTGATTCTTGGTTATGACTGTAAAGGTTAATAACAATAGAATTAACGCAATACAAATCTCGATTTTTGAATAATAAAATGAATCTAATAGGTGATAATACTTTTCAGGAAAAATCAGCACCCATAGAAATAATACTGATAATACACCATTTATTGAAAAAATGTTAAGTTTTTTCATTTTTAATAATTCATACAGACCTATCGTCGCTAAAAAGTAGGTTAGCAATACCAATGGAAATCCACCAAAGTAAACGATTGGCAAAAATAGTGCAGCTGCGATGACTGCTGTTATGATTCTTTGCTTCATTTATTTTTTCAACACCTTTGTTGTTATATGCCACCAAACCGACGTTGACGTTTTTGAAATGTTTCAATTGCTTCAAGTAAATGTTCTTCACTAAAATCTGGCCATAACACTTCTGTAAACCAAAACTCTGAGTATGCCAACTGCCAAAGCATAAAGTTACTTAGGCGGATTTCACCACTAGTTCGGATTAACAGGTCTGGGTCAGTAAAGGCGGAAGTCATTAAATAAGAAGAAAAAACTTTTTCGTCCAGTTCTGATTCCTCCAGCTTACCGCTTTTGCTATCAGTTAAAACATTCTTAACGGCATCTAGTATTTCCGCTCTGCTCCCATAATTTAGTGCAAAGTTTAGTACTAACCCATCGTTATTTTTGGTATCTTCTATAGCTTTTTCAATTGCACGCAGTGTATGTACAGGAAGCTGATTTTTATAACCCATCATTTTTACCTGAACATTTTCTTCAATTAAATCAGGGAGAAAAGTACCTAAAAACTCATCAGGCAGACTCATTATATATTCGACCTCATTCTTTGGTCTTTTCCAATTTTCAGTCGAAAAAGCATATAATGTTAAGGTTTTTATCCCAAGCTCATTTGCTAATTTCGTTGTTTTCCGAACAACCTTCATACCTTCATGATGACCAGCAATCCGAGGCAATGCTCGTTTCTTAGCCCAGCGCCCGTTTCCATCCATAATAATCGCCACATGTTCAGGAACAGGCAATTTTTTTATTTCATCTATTTTATTTCGGAGTGTGGAAGAGGTACTTCGGTTCTTCCTAAGCCTTATTTTATTAAACATGACATTGCTCCTCCAATTAGTTAATCATTCCTCCGAAAATAAATCATCTATCAATTCCATTGTCGCGTGAGATGTTATGTAATGGATATTTCGGGGTAGCATTTTTATCATACCAAAAAAGCCTTAAGATATCTCTATTAAATAATTTATGTAAAATAGAAGGAATTAAGAATTATATTCAGACAACTTTCAAAATCCCTAAAAAATCTTATTCTAAGTAAAAAAATAGTGAAAAACCCCCTAAACAGAGGGTTCTAATTATAAATTATACTTCCAAAATTTCTTTCTCTTTATCTTTCGTGATTTGATCAATTTTGCTAATGTATTCATCTGTTAATTTTTGAATATCATCTGAGTGCCCGCGTAGACTATCCTCAGTGATTTCACCATTTTTCTCAAGCTTTTTCAAATCATCATTCCCGTCACGACGGATATTACGGACTGCTACTTTAGCTTCTTCAGAATACTTCTTAACTAACTTAACCAACTCTTTACGGCGCTCCTCAGTCAATTGCGGGATTGCTAGGCGAATCACCACTCCGTCATTGGTTGGATTCAATCCTAAATCGGATTTAAGGATAGCTTTTTCAATATCACCTAGAATGGACTTATCATATGGTTGAATAACAATCAGCCTAGCTTCAGGTGTTGTAATTCCAGCCATTTGATTGACAGGCGTAGGTGCACCATAATAATCAATTGTAATTCGATCCAATAACGATGCACTTGCTCTTCCTGCACGGATACTCGCAAGCTCACGTGTATATGACTGAATCGCTTTTGTCATTCGATCTTTAATGGTAGAGATGACCTGTTTTGGCATTAATGTTTCCCCCTAACAATGGTTCCTATTTTTTCACCCATAACGGCTCGTTTAATATTTCCCTGCTCCATAATTGAGAACACAATCAATGGAATATCATTGTCCATACATAAAGAGGAGGCAGTAGAGTCCATAACCGCTAATCCTTCTTTAAGAACATCTAGGAAAGACAAATCTTCATATTTAGTAGCATTAGCATCTAAACGTGGGTCAGCAGAGTATACTCCATCGACATTATTTTTTGCCATTAAAATCACTTCTGCATCAATTTCCGCTGCTCTTAATGCTGCCGTTGTATCAGTTGAGAAATACGGATTCCCAGTACCTGCCGCAAAAATAACCACTCGTTTTTTTTCTAAGTGCCTAATCGCACGACGTCTAATATACGGTTCTGCCACCTGACGCATTTCAATTGAAGTTTGTACTCTCGATTCAATACCCAAGTGTTCCAAGCTATCTTGTAAAGCTAAAGAGTTCATTACCGTTGCAAGCATACCCATATAATCTGCAGTTGCCCGGTCCATACCCATTTCACTGCCAATTTTTCCGCGCCAAATGTTACCACCGCCAACCACGACAGCAACTTCTACACCAAGTTCCGCTATTTCTTTTACTTGAATAGCAATCGATTTGATCACAGAAGGTTTAATTCCAAAGCTCGACTCACCTGCAAGTGCTTCTCCGCTCAACTTTAATACTACGCGTTTGTACTTAGGACCGCTCATATAAACCTCCATTTATGTAATTTCTTTTTAAAAAAGGGAACACACTGTGTCCCCTATTTAATAACTATTTCAGTAACATTCCCTTAAAACTTTCATGGTTTATATCTCGAGAATATTTGCCGATTATTTTTTAATTTGATTCATAACTTCTTCTGCAAAGTTATCTTCACGTTTTTCGATACCTTCTCCTACTTCGTAACGAACGAATTCACGGATAGTAGCACCTTTAGATTCAACAAATTGACGTACTTTTTGATCAGGGTTTTTAACAAACGTCTGATCAAGAACACATACATCTTCAAAATATTTTCCTAAACGGCCTTCAACCATTTTTTCAACAATTTTAGCAGGCTTGCCTTCGTTAAGTGCTTGTTGTGTTAATACTTGACGCTCATGCTCTACTTCTTCTTGTGATACTTGGTCACGAGAAACATATTTTGGCTTAAGTGCAGCGATATGCATAGAAACATCCTTAGCAGCGTCAGCTTCAGTAGTACCTTCAAGAACAGATAACACAGAAATACGCCCACCCATGTGGATGTATGCTCCAAATGCATCATTGTCTGTTTTTGATAAAACTGCGAAACGGCGAAGAGTTAACTTTTCACCAATCTTAGCAATTGAAGCATTGATATGGTCTGCTACAGTCGCACCATTTTCCATTGTTTGAGCTGATGCTTCTTCAACAGTTGCTGGCTTGTTGTTTAAAAGATGTGCAGCTAAGTCTTTTACAAGAGCTTGGAAAGCTTCGTTTTTCGCAACAAAGTCAGTCTCAGAGTTAACTTCTAGGATGACTGCATCATTTCCTTCAGATACAACATAAGTTAACCCTTCAGCAGCAATACGGTCACCTTTCTTAGCGGCAGAAGCAATTCCTTTTTCACGTAAGAAGTCGATTGCTTTGTCCATATCACCATCAGTTTCAGTTAATGCTTTTTTACAATCCAACATACCTGCACCAGTTTTTTCACGTAATTCTTTTACCATTTGAGCAGTAATTGCCATAATGTAAATTCCTCCTTTAGTTTACTATGTATCCATATCTTAGCCAATGACAGCTAATATAAAACTTTCTTTTAAAAACCTTCTTAAAAAAAGGTGATAAAGGGTCTCCCTCTTATCACCTTTTTATTTACTCACTTAAATTAAACTGTCCGGCTTCATCGCCTAGCCCCTCTTTGGTCTAAGCCAAGCACTGTGGAAGGCAAAAAACGCCTTCCGCAGTGCTCGCCTTACGCTTGTCGGGGCTGAACAAGGCGATTCCGCTTTTCTATTAAGCTTGAACTTGTACTTCTTCACCTTGTTTTGCTTCAAGGATCGCATCAGCCATTTTACCAGTTAAAAGCTTAACCGCACGGATTGCATCGTCATTTGCTGGAATAACAACATCGATTTCGTCTGGATCGCAGTTTGTATCAACGATACCAACGATAGGAATGTTTAATTTCTTAGCTTCTGCAACAGCGATACGCTCTTTACGAGGGTCGATGATGAATAAAGCATCTGGAAGTTGTTTCATGTCTTTAATTCCGCCTAGGAATTTTTCAAGACGTTCTTGTTGTTTCTTTAATTGTACAACTTCTTTCTTAGGTAATACTTCGAAAGTACCGTCTTCAGACATTCTTTCAATATCTTTTAAGCGGCCAATACGCTTTTGAATTGTTTCAAAGTTTGTTAGTGTACCACCTAACCAACGTTGGTTAACATAGTACATACCAGAACGGCCTGCTTCTTCTTTAACAGAATCTTGAGCTTGTTTCTTAGTACCAACAAAAAGAACTGTTCCGCCGTTACCAGCAAGTTCCTTAACCCAGTTATAAGCTTCTTCAACTTTCTTAACTGTTTTTTGTAGGTCAATGATATAGATACCGTTACGCTCAGTGAAGATATATTTCTTCATTTTTGGGTTCCAACGGCGTGTTTGGTGTCCAAAGTGTACACCAGCTTCAAGCAATTGCTTCATAGAAATTACTGACATGATTTTTCCTCCTAATGGTTTGTTTTCCTCCGCTCACTTCATCTTTAAACAGAAACTGTCAAAACAGCACCATCTGTTTAAATCAATGAGCGTGTGTATTAACACCATGAAATAATATAGCATATGTAATACTAACAATCAAGCATTACTTTTAAAAAAATGGCTGTGTTGTATCTGGATGTTGATTTCCGCTCCAATCAACATAGTTACAAAATCACCAATGACCTTTAACACAGCCCAAAAAATAAATCCCCAGCAAAGCTAGGGATTTGTTATGATTAATTTGCTCTTAATTTATCTAATTCAATCAAAAACTTATCATTTAATACTTTGATATACGTTCCTTTCATTCCAAGGGAACGAGATTCAATTACCCCAGCACTCTCAAGCTTTCTTAGAGCGTTAACGATAACGGAACGAGTTATACCAACACGATCAGCAATTTTTGAGGCAACCAATAAGCCTTCACGGCCATTAAGTTCTTCAAAAATATGTTCGATTGCTTCAAGTTCGCTATATGATAATGAACTAATCGCCATTTGAACAACTGCTTTACTTCTTGCTTCTTCTTCAATTTCTTCTGACTTTTCACGAAGAATTTCCATCCCTACAACAGTTGCACCATATTCTGCGAGGATTAAATCGTCATCTTGGAATTTCGACTCTAATCTTGCAAGAATAAGTGTTCCAAGACGCTCCCCTCCACCAATAATTGGAACAATCGTTGTTAAACCTGTACGGAATAAGTCTCTGTTTTCCACAGGAAATGCAGTATATTGACTTTCAATGTCAAGATTTGAAGAGGTTTCTTGGATATTAAATAAACCAAGTGTATATTCTTCAGGGAATTGACGATCCTCAAACATTTTTTTCATTCTTTCGTTTTCAATTTGCTGATGAATTGAAAAACCAAGAAGTTTTCCACGACGGCTGACAATATACACATTTGCTTCAATTGTTTCACTCAATGTCTCAGACATTTCCTTAAAGTTAACTGGTTTTCCAGCCGCCTTTTGCAATAATACGTTAATCCTTCTAGTTTTTGTAAGTAAATCCATCTGTTATTTCCTCCTAATTAACTACAACCATTATTAAATTTTAAACAATCATTCATTCTACTTTTTAGGGTATTTAATAAATGAACATCTTCTCCAAAAAGGAAAATCAAACGTTCATTTTTATAGGATAAACTGACTTAAATCTTTGTTTTTCGAAATTGCACCGAGTTTATCATCTACATACTGTGGTGTAATGGTGATTTTTTCCATAGAAATATCTGGTGCCTCAAAAGATAAATCTTCTAAAAGCTTTTCTAGTATTGTATGAAGACGTCTTGCACCAATATTATCGGTATTTTGATTTACTTCAAAAGCAACTTCAGCAATTCTACGAATAGCATCGTCAGAAAATTCAATTTGTATACCTTCAGTTTCCAATAATGCTTGATATTGTTTAATCAGTGCATTATCCGGCTCGATTAATATCCTGAAGAAATCTTCCACTGTTAGCTTCGTTAATTCAACACGAATAGGGAAGCGCCCTTGAAGTTCTGGAATGAGATCAGAAGGTTTAGCCATGTGAAATGCACCAGCAGCAATAAATAAAACATGATCAGTTTTTACTGATCCATATTTAGTCACAACTGTTGAGCCTTCGACTACAGGCAAAATATCCCTTTGGACCCCTTCTCTTGATACATCTGCAGAAGAGCCTCCAGAGTTCTTGCTGGCAATTTTATCAATCTCATCAATGAAGATGATCCCATTTTGTTCAGCGCGATATATTGCTTCTGACGAAACTTCGTCCATGTCAATTAGCTTAGAAGCCTCTTCACTAGTTAACACCTTTCTAGCTTCACGAACAGTCAATTTTCGCTTTTTGCTTTTTTTAGGCATAAAGCTGCTCAGAGCATCCTGCATATTCATCCCCATTTGTTCAATCCCTGAGCCTTGAAGCATATCAAACATGGATGGTGTTTGCTCTTCTACTTCTACCGTAACGATTTCATCCTCTAGCTGCCCTAGTGCTAATTTTTCTTTGACGATTTTCCGTTTTTCAGCAATCGAATAATCTTCTTGCTGTGTTTCAGTTTCAGTAGATTGGTTACCACCGCCAAATAACATCTCAAGTGGATTTTTAAAGTTATTTGATTTTTTAGCAGATGGGACTAGTAAATCCACCAATCTGCTGTTGGCATTCTCTTCAGCCCGCTCTTTCACACTTTGCATTCGTTCCTCTTTGACTAAACGTACAGAGGTTTCAGCAAGATCTCTTACCATGGACTCAACATCTCGCCCGACATAGCCCACTTCCGTAAACTTAGTAGCTTCGACCTTGATAAAAGGAGCACCAACAATTTTAGCAATCCTTCTGGCAATTTCAGTTTTCCCCACACCAGTTGGCCCGATCATTAAAATATTTTTAGGGATAATTTCATCCCTAATTTTTTCATTTAACAATCCTCTTCTATATCGATTCCTAAGAGCAACAGCCACTGCTTTCTTAGCATCTTTTTGTCCAATGATATATTGATCAAGTTTTTCTACAATTTGACGAGGGGTTAAATTAGTGGTTCTTCCCATGATAATTAGTCTCCTTCCGTTATAGCTCTTCAACAATAATGTTGTGGTTCGTATACACACATATTTCCGCTGCTATTTCTAAAGAAGCTTTCGCAATTTCCTTTGCAGATAAATGGTCTCCTGCATATTTCTTTAATGCACGACCTGCGGATAATGCATAGTTCCCCCCTGAGCCAATCGCAAGAATTCCATCGTCAGGTTCGATTACTTCTCCAGTTCCTGATACAAGCAGTAAGTATTCACGATTCATCACAATTAACATCGCTTCAAGCTTTCTGAGCACCTTATCGCTTCTCCACTCTTTAGCAAGCTCAACTGCAGCTCTTTGAAGGTTGCCATTAAATTCTTCTAACTTGCCCTCAAATAATTCAAAAAGAGTAAATGCATCTGCAACAGATCCGGCAAAACCAGCGAGTACTTTTCCATTAAATATCTTTCTTACTTTTCTTGCTGTGTGCTTCATCACTACCGCATTACCAAATGTCACTTGTCCATCACCTGACATTGAATATTCACCATTATGATGGATTGCAAAAATCGTTGTCGCATGAAATTGGTTCATAAAGATGAGCCTCCCTTTGGAGTGATTTCGATTCACATTTCCCGTAGATAATTATGTAACATGTGATTACCATTGATTGTTATGATAACTGACTATGTTAACTGGAACATTTTATCCAATAAGCTACCTAAGACTCAGCATTGAATATTTGACCTCTATACTACATTTCAACGAATGAAAAAAAGAAATTTACTGATTTCATGTTGATAATGTTCAATTGTATATTGTGCATAATTCGTTCTTATTTGTAAAGACTCCATAACTAACTTTAATAAAACATTCACATTTGTCACAATATTCACCTCGCAAGGGCTACTAAATAGTAACATACTTCTAATGCCCTTGCAATAAACTTTACAAAACTTTCACAAAGTTCTGAATTGTTTCTAACGCTCGATTAGCATGCTGTAAATTTCTTTCTTGCTTTCCTTTAATTCTTGCCGGCAGTTCGGGAAATAAACCAAAGTTCGCATTCATTGGTTGAAAGTTTTTAGCATTCGTTGTCGTAATATAATGGGCCATGCTTCCAATCGATGTTTCTGCTGGAAACTCCAGTGGATCCAAGCCTTGGCTTAACCGAGCAGCATTTATTCCTGCAATCAACCCGCTAGCAGCAGATTCAACATACCCCTCTACTCCTGTCATTTGACCAGCAAAAAATAAATCTTCGCGATCGCGGAATTGATAGGTTGCTTTAAGTACCTTAGGAGAATTGATAAAAGTATTACGGTGCATTACACCGTAACGGATGATTTCCGCATTTTCTAATCCAGGAATTAATTGGATTACTTCCTTTTGAGCCCCCCACTTTAAATGTGTCTGAAAACCGACAATATTAAAAAGAGTTCCTGCCGCATCATCCTGACGAAGCTGTACTACTGCAAAAGGTCTTTTTCCTGTTTTCGGATCCTCTAATCCTACTGGTTTTAACGGACCGAAAAGCATTGTTTTCTTTCCTCGGGAAGCCATTACTTCAATTGGCATACACCCTTCGAAAAAAACTTCCTTTTCAAATTCTTTTACTGGCACTGTTTCAGCAGAGATTAGCGCTTCATAAAAACGGTTAAATTCCTCTTCATTCATTGGACAATTCAGGTAGGCTGCTTCCCCTTTATCATAGCGGGATTTTAAATAAACTTTTTCCATGTCTATGCTATCTTTTTCAAGAATTGGTGCAGCAGCATCGTAAAAATAAAGATAATCTTCGCCAGTTAGTCCCTTAAGCTTCTCAGAAAGTTCAGGACTCGTCAGCGGTCCTGTAGCAATAACTGTGATCCCCTCAGGAATTTCCGTTACTTCTTCATTTACCACCGTGACATTTTCATGGTTTTTGACCATTTCAGTCACTTTAGCTGCAAATTCATGACGGTCAACGGCAAGGGCACCTCCGGCTGGAACAGAACAAGCATCGGCCGCTGCAATGATAACGGAATCAAGCTTTCTCATTTCTTCTTTTAACACACCAACTGCATTTGTTAATGTATTTGCACGTAAAGAATTGCTGCAAACTAATTCTGCAAATTTATCCGTATGGTGGGCCGGGGTTTGCTTCACTGGTCTCATTTCATATAATCGTACCTTGACCCCGCGTTTCGCAATCTGCCAGGCTGCTTCACTTCCTGCTAATCCAGCACCGATTACATTTATTGTTACATCTTTCATTTATTACCCTCCTATTTTTAACTGTGGTTTTATGTACATGTAGGAAAGTGCACATACCTATCCATACTTTTCCCACAATTAAGTCCATCTTGCATTGTACTATACGAATGAAAAAGAAAAAAGTTTTAAATCATTCGAAAATGTTTTAAAAAGTGAAGTTGCCATATTCGTGCCTTTCATTTACGGATGATTTTCACAAAATGAAAAGAGTGGACTTTGTCCACTCTCCCCTTAGCTTTGTGGTTCTTCCTTGTAGTCACAACTAACACATTGAACTTGCACACCTTTTTTCAATTTCTTTTCAACCAACATGCCTTCACATTTAGGGCATTCCCTCGGCAGTGGTTTATCCCAGGAAATAAATTCACATTCTGGGTATTTGGTGCACCCGTAAAATAATCTCTTTTTCTTGCTTTTACGTTCAATGATCTGTCCTTCTTTACAATTTGGGCAAGTCACACCGATTTCTTTGACAATCGGTTTTGTATTCCGGCAATCTGGGAAGTTGCTGCAAGCCATGAATTTTCCATAGCGCCCCATTTTAAAGACCATCGGGTTTCCGCAGTTCTCACAATCTTCCCCAGCAGGTTCGTCTTTGATTTCAACTGATTGCATTTCTTCTTCAGCTTTTTTTAAATGAATTTCAAAATCTTGATAAAATTCATCAATTATATTGACCCAAGGAACTTTCCCATCCTCAACATTGTCTAAGCCTTGTTCCATTTTCGCTGTAAATTCAACATCGAGAATATCTGGAAAAAACTCTAAAATTAATTCATCGATAATTTCACCCAGCTCGGTTGGAACAAATCTTTTATTATCTAGTGCTACGTAGCCCCTCTTTTGGATCGTGTCTAATGTAGGTGCATAGGTAGACGGGCGCCCAATGCCAAGTTCTTCAAGTGTTTTCACAAGTCTTGCCTCTGTGTACCTTGGAGGTGGTTGTGTGAAGTGCTGCTTCGGCTCGATATCCTTTTTAAACACTTCATCGCCTTCTTTAAGATCAGGAAGCATTTTGTCCTTTTCATCTACATTGTCATCTGACCCCTCAACATAAAGCTTCATAAAGCCAGGAAACTTAATTTTTGAACCATTGGCACGGAATATAACGCTACCATTTTGCAAGTCGACACTCATGGTATCCATAACTGCTTGTGCCATTTGACTAGCTAAAAAACGTTCCCAGATTAATTTATATAAGCGATGTTGGTCTCTTGATAAAAATGCTTTTAAGCTATTAGGGTCCCTTAATGTACTGGTCGGGCGAATCGCTTCATGTGCATCTTGAGCATTCGATTGTTTCTTCTCTTTTCTTTGATCTTCTTTTAAATAATTTTCCCCATACTCTGATTGGATGTAACTCGCAGCTTCGGCTTGGGCGACTTCTGAAATCCGTGTTGAGTCTGTTCTCATATAAGTAATCAGACCAACCGTTCCTTCTTTTCCAAGTTCGATTCCCTCATATAACTGCTGTGCGAGCATCATCGTTTTCTTAGCCCGGAAGTTCAGTTTTCTGGCTGCCTCTTGTTGCAAGGATGAAGTAATAAAAGGTGGTGCCGGGTTTCTTTTTCGTTCTTTTTTTGTAACTGACACAACTTTGAATTTATTATCATCCATTTGACTTAAGATTTTTTGAACATCTTGTTCGGATTTAAGTTCGAATTTTTCCTTATTAGCTAGTGAAAAATACTGGGCACTAAAATGGTCTTTCCCTTTTAAAAATTCTCCATCAATCGTCCAATATTCTTCTGGGACAAAGGCTTTGATCTCCGTTTCCCGATCAATAATTAGTCGGACCGCAACCGATTGAACCCGACCAGCACTTAATCCCTTTTTCACCTTTTTCCAAAGTAATGGACTGATATTATAGCCTACAAGGCGATCAAGAATTCTCCGTGCCTGCTGAGCATCGACTAAATCCATATTAATTGGTCGTGGATGCTTAAATGACTCTTTAATTGCATCTTTTGTAATTTCATTAAAAACTACACGACAATCAGAAGTAATGTCGACTGATAAGCTATGGGCCAAATGCCAAGCTATTGCTTCCCCTTCGCGATCCGGGTCAGCTGCGAGATAAATTTTTTTAGCCTTTTTGGCCGCTGTTTTTAATTCTTTTAAAACAGGACCTTTTCCACGAATCGTTATATATTTTGGTTCATAGCTATTTTCTACATTGACCCCCATTTGGCTCCGTGGCAAATCGCGAATATGTCCCATTGATGCTTTTACTTTATATTTATTGCCTAAATATCGTTCAATCGTTTTCGCTTTTGCCGGCGATTCAACGATTACAAGAAAATCTGCCATTCAAATATCCTCCTTAAGAGGGAAAGTGTAGAAGCGCCCCGAATCCGGCAACTGTCTGTTTCCAAGGTGCTTTTCATTTGAGAAGCTTTCCTAAATACCAGTTTTACCTAAATTGACCGGAGAAAATACTTTACAAAACTGCCCTATCCCAAAGTTTTTCATTATATGTTATTTAAAATATTATTTATTCCATTTGCAAATATTCTTTTTTTCGAACATCTGTTGGAAAATGTATAACAAATTTGAAATTATTGCAACCTTTTTAAGCTAATTTCTCCATTTATTCATAAAAACCTTTAAAATTAACCAATTTTTCTAAGATATTTATAGATAAACAAGAGTTTCATTTAATTTCAACTAATATATCTTCAGCATCTGTCACGAGCTTTGCCCCTTGTTGAATTAACTCGTTTGCACCGATGGAATATGGATTAAAAATGCTTCCAGGTAAGGAAAATACATCTCTTCCCTCATTAACAGCAAAATTTGCGGTTATTAGGGAGCCGCTTTTACGTTTTGCTTCTATAATAAGGGTCCCCTTTGACAGACCGCTTATGATTCGATTTCTAGACGGAAAATGCCATCGAAGTGGCTTTGTATCGGGTGGGTACTCTGATAGAACGAGCTGATTTTTCATCATTTCTAATGCTAAGTTCATATTTTCCTTTGGATAAATATGATAAAAGCCACCAGCTATCACGGCAATGGTTTTTCCACCATTTCTAATCGCAGATTCATGAGCAAGTGCGTCAATGCCCCTTGCTAACCCACTTACAATCAGCACACCTTTGTCTATTAAACCCGGAAAAATCAGACGAATCGCATTTTTACCATATTGAGTAGCCTGTCGAGATCCGACAACTGCAAGTTTGGGGTCTTTTTCAAGGAGAGATAGGTCACCCTTAGCAAACAAAGCCCATGGCGGTTGATATATTTCTTTTAACAAGGGGGGATATTCCTTATCCAAAATAGTGATCACGGTTATTTCATTGGTTTCATATTGGCGGATTTGGTCACGAATGATGTCGGGATGAAGGAAATTGGTAGAAAATTTTTCTGAAGGGTTACTTGAGGTACCGGGTGGAAATAAGCAAGTTTGCTGTGGAAATGGGGGGTGTACCTTATACAAGTTTTTTAAAGTCGGGTCTTTTTTTAGCATTTGTAAAACGGTACTCCAAGAGATTTCCGGATAATGCAGCAAGGAAATAAGCTTTTCTTTAAAATCGTCCATTATAAAAAATTGCCTCCTTATAATTATGATAGTAGAATAAATAGCCCCTCAATTATGAGGGACTATTTGATATGATCTCGCAGCACATATATTAGTGTGTTTTACACTTTTCGTATAAACCTTGTTCTTTTAATACTTCGATTAAAGTTTCACCCATAACAGATGGAGTGTCAGCAACTTTAATTCCGCATTCGTTCATAACACGGATTTTTTCATCTGCTGTACCCTTACCGCCTGAGATAATTGCACCTGCATGTCCCATACGCTTTCCTGGAGGGGCTGTACGACCACCAATGAATCCGACAACAGGTTTTGTCATGTTCGCTTTCACCCACTCAGCTGCTTCTTCTTCAGCTGTTCCGCCGATTTCACCAATCATGATTACAGCGTATGTTTCAGGATCTTCATTAAATGCCTTTAGGACATCAATGAAATTGGTTCCGTTAACAGGGTCCCCGCCAATACCTACAGCAGTAGTTTGACCAAGCCCAGCTTGAGTTAATTGATGAACAGCTTCGTAAGTTAATGTTCCAGAGCGGGATACAACGCCTACATGGCCTTTTGTATGAATGTAACCTGGCATGATACCGATTTTACACTCGTCAGGAGTGATTACACCTGGGCAGTTCGGACCAACTAAGCGGGTCTTTTTGCCTTCCATGTAACGCTTTACTTTTACCATATCCAATACTGGAATATGTTCAGTGATGCAAATAGCAAGATCTAACTCAGCATCGACAGCTTCGATAATCGCATCTGCGGCAAATGGTGCTGGTACGTAAATAACGGATGCAGTAGCGCCAGTTGAATCAACAGCATCTTTAACCGTGTTAAAGACAGGCACGCCTTCTACTTCCATACCGCCTTTACCTGGTGAGGTACCACCAACAATTTGTGTACCATATTCAAGCATTTGTTTTGTATGAAAAAGGGCTGTTGAACCAGTAATCCCTTGAACAATAACTTTTGTATCTTTATTAATAAAAACGCTCACGTTAATTCCCCTTTCTATGATCCTATTTCACTAATGAAACGATTTTTTGTGCGCCATCAGCCATGGATTCAGCAGCAATAATCTCTACGGTTGACTCAGCTAAGATTTTCTTACCTAAATCAACATTTGTTCCTTCTAAGCGAACAACTAGTGGAACACTTAGGCCAACCTGCTTAGCTGCTTCTACTACACCCTCAGCAATAACATCACACTTCATGATTCCACCAAAGATATTAACGAAAATACCTTTTACGTTTGGATCAGAAAGGATAATTTTGAATGCTTCTGTAACCTTTTCAGCTGTCGCGCCGCCCCCAACATCAAGGAAGTTAGCGGGGTCGCCGCCGTAATGTTTAATAATATCCATCGTGGACATAGCAAGTCCAGCTCCGTTAACCATACAGCCAATGTTGCCATCTAATGCAACATAGCTTAAATCGTATTTAGAAGCTTCGATTTCTTTTGCATCCTCTTCTTCAAGGTCACGGTACTCTAAAACGTCTTTTTGACGGTATAGAGCATTTGAGTCAAAGTTCAATTTAGCATCAAGTGCCATTACTTTCCCATCACCTGTAACAACAAGCGGGTTAATTTCTGCAATCGAGCAATCCTTGTCAATGTAAGCATTGTATAGTGCTGTCATAAATTTTACAGCCTGGTTAATTAATTCTTTTGGAATATTAATATTGAACGCAATTCGACGTGCTTGATAAGCCTGTAAGCCAACTACAGGATCAATTTGTTCTTTGAAAATTTTCTCTGGAGTCTTTTCAGCAACCTCTTCGATTTCCGTACCGCCCTCTTCTGAAGCCATCAAAACAACTCGAGATGTCGCACGGTCTAATACTAGTCCAATATAATATTCTTTTTTAATATCACAGCCTTCTTCAATTAGCAGGCGTTTTACTTCTTTACCTTCTGGACCTGTTTGGTGTGTTACTAAAGTTTTTCCGAGGATTTCGCTGGCATATGTACGAACCTCATCAAGGTTTTTCGCTACTTTAACACCACCGGCTTTACCCCGTCCACCGGCATGGATTTGTGCTTTTACCACACAAACCTGTGTACCTAATTCTTTCGCCGCTTCCACTGCTTCTTCTACAGTGAATGCTACTTTTCCATTTGGAACAGCAACCCCGTATTTTCTGAGGATCTCTTTCCCTTGATACTCATGGATATTCATTTCCCATCCTCCTATTCAAACTCTTCTAAAAACTGACTCCGTTTTCATTTTATATAATGATACATACCTTGTCTACCATTATGCTAAAAAATTATATACGTCGTTTTAATACTCGAAATAGTCAATTACTTATTCTTGATTTCTCGGAGGGAATCTACACCTCATTTGGAATAATTTGTTTTCCAATATAATAAAAATACAGGTATTTATCTGTTTTCAGGCTATCGAAAAACCTCGACAGCATTTTATTCATTCACTTCAACAATTCACCGCGTAAATTCGTTATAATTATTGGTATATAGACTTTAAACAGGTCTGTTGATTGGCGCTCCAGGCACTTCGCTTTCCGCGGGCGTGCCGGGAAGCCTCCTCCGCTCCTGCGGGGTCTCCCCTGACCCGTACTCCCGCAGGAGTCTTCGTGCCTTCCGCACCAATCAACAGAGTGTTTTCAATAAAGACCTTCACCTCAACTAATAAATAATAAAAGAAGTGGTGAAATCAATGTTTAAGCCAAAAGAGTTTAGCCAAAGTGAATATGAATTTGTATCTATTGATGAATAGTTACCTGATGACCATCTTCTTCGTTTGATTGATAAGCATATTGATTTTTCGCTTCTTCTTGAGAAGGACCGTCCTTATTACAGCGATTGAAGAATGTGAGCGAACAGGCTCTTCTTACTGCAGCCTGACAAAATATAAAAAGATTGTGACACACTTAGCAAGGTTAGAAAAATTGTGTTGTAGTACTTTAGGTTGATTTGCCTCCCTGTTGATTGGAGCGGAGGGCACTTGACTCCTACGGGATAGAGAGGTCACTGGAGACCCCGCAGGCGCCAATGCGCCGAGGAGGCTCCAGGACCTCCCCGCGGAAAGCGAGTGCCCGGAGCGGAAATCAACAGGCCTATTTGCATGGACAATCAATAAATTTAGTATTTAGATTCAGACAAATAAAAAATTGCAGAGAAAAATACCCTTTCTCGACAATCTGAAAACAGGTATTTACCTGTTTTTTATTGTGTTTTCCTTAGACAAAATCCTTAACTGGTGCGAAGCTTTTTCTGTGATAGGATGTAATCCCATGTTTCTTAATAGCCTCGATGTGCTCCTTTGTTCCATATCCCATGTTTTGCTGAAATCCATAGACAGAGTGGATGTGGGAAATTTCCTTCATCAGTGAATCTCTGGCTACTTTTGCTACAATTGATGCTGCAGCGATTGAGATACTTTTTGCGTCACCCTTAATAATAGATTCAGAGGGAAAAGGAAGGTCAAGTTTCATTGCATCAATAAGTAATAAGTCAGGTTTTGGGTCTAATGATGCAATTGCAGCATTCATAGCTTTTTTTGTGGCTTGATATATATTCATTTCATCAATTTCCTGCGCATGAATCATCGAAATGCTGAAGGCTATTGCTTCTTTTCTAATGATTGCATCGTATTCCAAGCGTTTTTTTTCAGATAGCTTTTTGGAGTCGTCTATCCCTGCAAGGAAAAAGTCTTTTGGTAAAATGACTGCTGCGGCAACTACTGGACCTGCAAGCGGTCCTCTCCCAACTTCATCAACACCTGCAATCATTTCATAGCCTCTTATGCGCCATTTCTGCTCATACACATTCATTTCAACAAATTTTTCTTTTAGTTGTTGCTGTTCTGCAAATTTCTTTTTCCATCTATGTACCAACTGTTGGACACCTTTACGCTCATCTTGAAAAAGATTGACTAAGAAAGGATCAGATTCGTTCACGATCTTTTCCAAATGTTGTTCAATTTCTGTGATTGTTAATTGTTTCATTCATTTTCACCCGCTATTATAATCCCTTAGCATCTACTAGTTCGGACACAAAAGAACACCCAATATTTTATATCAATTGGGTGTTATTTACTCTTGTTAGGATAACACTAAGTCTTTTAGTTTAAATGGTTTTTCCGTGCCAAAAATTTCTTGTTCCAATCTTTTTCCTGTCGGAGTTGCTGCAAGACCACCCTCAGCTGTTTCCCTTAAAGCAGATGGCATGGATTGGCCTATTATAAACATGGCATGAATGACTTCATCACAAGGGATTCTGCTTGTAATTCCTGCCAACGCCATATCCGCTGCAGTGATGGCATTGGATGCCCCCATAGCATTTCGCTTCACACAAGGAACTTCAACTAAGCCTGCGACTGGATCACATACTAATCCAAGCATATTTTTCAAGGTAATCGCCATCGCCTCAGCAGCCTGCTTAGGGGAGCCGCCTGCTAGCTCTACAATCGCTGCTGCTGCCATTCCACTTGCAGAACCTACCTCTGCTTGGCATCCCCCTGCTGCGCCAGATATAGAAGCATTATTAGCCACGACGAAACCGAATGCCGCGGCCGTAAATAAAAATTCAATCATTTCTTGCCGGGTGGGATTTAACTTTTCTTTTACAGCAAATAATGTTCCAGGGACTACGCCTGCTGAACCCGCTGTAGGCGTAGCACAAATAACACCCATTGCGGCGTTCACTTCATTCGTTGCAACCGCTTTACTTACGGCATCTAATAAAATGGTTCCCCCAAGTGCTTTACCACTTTTAAGATAATTTTGGAGCAATACTGCGTCGCCGCCTGTTAGGCCGGTATGGGAGTGTACGCCCTTTAGACCTCTTTCAACCGCTTGTTCCATAATCATTAAGTTCTTTTCCATTTTATTAAGGACTTCTTCTCTAGAAAGACCCGAAACTTCAATTTCTTGACGGATCATGATTTCTGCAATTTTCACTTGATTAGTTTCCGCAAGTTGAACAAGTTCCGCTACATTTCTAAACATTCGAACACCTCCTGATGGCAATATCGTTTATCTATTCAGCCATTCGAATGATTTGGGATACATTTGAAAGCTGCTGTAATTCATCGATTACTATTTCATCAATTTTCTGGTCCACTTCAATAAGCATTAAAGCCATTTCACCTTTTTCTAATCGCGAAACTTCCATATGACCAATATTAATCTCATATTTTGATAAAACACTTGTTACGGCTGAGATGATACCAAAACGGTCTTGATGAATGACCAAGATAGCGGGATGTTCACCAGAAAGTTTCAACGGAAAGGAGTTTAATTCTGTAATCTCTATCGTACCACCGCCAATAGAAATCCCAACTAATTCAAGTTCGTTATCATCGTGATATAAATTAATTTTTACGGTATTGGGATGATCCGTTACTGCTTCTTCAATAGAAAAGGTCACATCTAAACCCAATTCTTTTGCTATTTCTAAAGATTGTGGCATACGTTCATCAAATGTATCAAAATCTAACAGTCCAGCCACAATGGCAAAGTCTGTTCCATGTCCTTTATAGGTTTTTGCAAATGAACCGTACAAAGAGATAATTGCTTTTTTGGGCAGACGACCGAATAAGGTTCTTGCGACCCGGCCAATTCTTGCTGCACCTGCTGTATGAGAGCTTGATGGTCCAATCATGACTGGACCTATAATATCAAATGCTGATCGATATTTCATTTAGGACGCTCCTTTACTTTCATTACTAATTAATTTTACAAGATATTGTGCTAAATAGCCTGCGATAATTACTGGAAAATCTCATAAAAAAGACTCTCCGACCTGGAGAGCTCTAGCCAAATTTTTCCTTTATTCAACAATAAAATCAGCTGGTCGTTCAAAGGTAATCCGGCCAAATTTTTCCGACCTAATTTCCCTGATCACTAGTTCTGAAACCTTATCATAGTCAACGATCCCGCCTGCCATTAGGCATCCACGGAGTACACCTATTTTGTCAAACATCTCGACTACATCCTCAGGCAGGGTATCAAGATTGAAGCGCTCCTTTAAGCGCCCGGGATATTCACGTTCTAAAAACTTGAGAACATATACAGTAAGGTCTTGCAGGTTCAGTAAAGTATCCTTGATTGCCCCTGTTACGGCCAGTTTTTTACCAACTTCCTGGTCCTCAAACTTCGGCCATAAGATCCCTGGCGTATCAAGAAGTTCCATTTCCTTCCCTACTTTAATCCATTGTTGAGCTTTCGTAACACCTGGTGTATTTCCAGTTTTAGCGATATTTTTCTTCGCTAACCGATTAATTAATGTCGATTTTCCAGCGTTAGGAATTCCGACAATCATCGCACGAATCGCCCTTGGATTTGTAACCCCTCTTGCTCGAAGGCGGTCAAATTTTTCCTTCAATAGTTCTTGAGAAGCCTGGGCAATATCTCTCATCCCTTCTCCGGCTTGAGAATTAATCGCTAATGCTTTAATTCCTTTTCCGGCAAAGAAGTCAATCCATTCCCTTGTAGCTTCTCTATCAGCCATATCTGCTTTATTTAACAAGACAAGCCTTGGCTTATGCTGAATTATTTCATCGATCATTGGATTTCTCGAAGAGTATGGAATTCTCGCATCCACCAATTCGAAAATAATATCAACCAATTTTAACTTTTCTGTGACCTCTCTGCGAGCCTTTGCCATATGGCCTGGAAACCATTGGATCGTCATACGGCCACCTCCCATAAAAGCGTAAGCGCCTTGACCAGCCCCGACAAGCATAAGACAAGCCGGCAGGAAGGTTGTTTTTTAACCTTCATGACGGATTGGCTGTAGACCATCGAGGGGCTAGGCGCTGTAGCTGGATAATAAACTCTATTTCACTGTTACGATATGTGCATCATTTAAAGGCCAGTAAACAAAACTTGTTTTACCGATAATTTTATCATAAGAAATGGTCCCAATATGGCGACTATCTTTACTGAAGCGGCGATTATCACCCATCACAAACAATTCACCTTTTGGAACTGTTTTACGACCTATTTTTTCTTCCAATGTGAATGGATCTGTTAACGGTCCATCTTGAACTTCTTTTTTATACTTATCTAAATATGGCTCTTTATACGCTTTTCCATTAACATATAATGTATCATCTTTATACTCGATCGTATCGCCGGGCAGTCCTATCACGCGCTTTATGTAATCTTTTTGCTCTGGTGCATGAAAGACAATGATATCAAAACGCTTTGGCTCACCAATATTATAACTAAACTTATTTACTATCATTCGATCCTGATCTTTCAATGTTGGCATCATCGATAACCCATCGACAACAATCGGAGCAAACAGAAAGTAACGAATTACCGCAGCTAATATAACTGCAATTAAAAGGGCCTTTGTCCATTCCCAAAGTTCATTCTTCTTTTTTGTCATAACAATCCCCGCCATTCTCTGTAAAAAAATGTTTTATAAAGCTTATTTTACATAACTTCAACAAATTTAACACGATGGGAACATATTTTTTAATTAAACTTTAATAATTTATTAAAAAATCATCAACAATTTGGTAACCCCATAAATCTCTTTATTAAAGGCTCTTTTCGTAAAATTTGTTGCTTTTGGAGCTTTATAAGGGTCATCTACTAAGTATCTAGGCAATTTTAGCAAGAGTTCTTACGTAAAGATGCCACGATGCATAAAGTTATACGGTTTGAAGAACTTATACGAAAAGCAACAATCTATGCGAAAATAGCCTTGTTAAGGGGCTCATTAAATCGATACATATAAAAAAAGAGCCTGCTCCCGAGCAAGCTCTTTTTCTTTTCTTATTATCGAATCTCTTTAATTCTTGCTTTTTTACCACGAAGGTTACGCAAGTAGTAAAGCTTAGCACGGCGAACTTTACCGCGACGAAGTACTTCTAGCTTCGCAATTTTTGGTGTGTGTACTGGGAAAGTACGCTCAACGCCTACTCCGTAAGAAATTTTACGAACTGTAAAAGTTTCGCTAATTCCACCACCACGACGCTTAATCACAACACCTTCAAATAACTGAATACGCTCACGAGTACCCTCGACAACCTTAACGTGTACACGTACAGTGTCACCAGGACGGAAAGCAGGAAGATCAGTACGAAGTTGTTCTTTTGTGATATCTTCAATCAATTTTTGCATCGTTTTCAACTCCTTCCAACAGACGCTCATGCACATCAAACTTCTAAATCCACTGCAGCGGAACATCGTTATAAGACCACAATCTGATAGGTATCAGCTCAAGTCACAAGTAGTATCATACCATATTTACTAGACACGTGCAATACTACTTATCCTCTTTTTTTATTTCATTAAGCCATTTTTCCTGCTCGTCTGTTAATTCAATTTTCTCCAAAAGGTCTGGGCGTCTGGCAAGTGTTCGTCGCAATGCTTCTTTATTACGCCATTCCTCTATTAACTTATGATTCCCTGATATTAGAACGTCCGGTACCTTCAGGCCTCGGAAATCTGCTGGTCTTGTATAGTGTGGATGCTCAAGCAGTCCCGTGCTGAAAGAATCTTTCATATGAGATTCCTGGTTACCTAACACTTCAGGCAGGAGGCGGACTACACTATCGACTACTACCATTGCACCAAGTTCACCGCCAGTCAAGACATAATCTCCAATCGATATTTCGTCCGTCACAACATGTTCCCTAATTCGTTCATCATAGCCCTCATAATGACCACAAATAAAAATTAAATGCTCTTCTTTTGCCAATTCCTCCGCTTTTCGCTGTTCATAGCTTTCACCCTGTGGACATAGAAGAATCACTCTGGGAGTTCTACACTTTGCTTTTTCTTTAAGAGATTCAACAGCGTCAAAGATCGGCTGCGCTTTTAAAACCATACCAGCACCACCGCCGTATGGGTAATCGTCCACGGTTGAATGTTTGTTATCTGCAAATTCACGAAAATTAACGACGTTATAGTTGACTGCCGATTTTTCAACAGCCTTTTGCAAAATGGATTGGCCCAGTACCCCGGAAAACATTTCCGGAAATAAAGTGAGAATATCTATCTGCATCATGAAAATAGACCTTCTATTGGATCAATTAATATAACTTTCTCTTTCACATCTACTTTCTTAACTACATCATGGATATAAGGGATTAGTAATTCTTTGCCGCTTTTACCTTTTACCACCCAGACATCATTGGCACCAGGGGATAGGATTTCAGAAACTTTTCCAAGTTCTTCCCCTTTTGTTGTAGCAACAAGGCATCCAATAATTTCATGGTAATAAAATTCGTCTTCTTCAAGGGTACCTAGTTGTGATTCAGGTACTTTCAGGATTCCTTCTCTAAACTTTTCTACTTCATTGATATTGTTAAAACCTTCAAATGTAAGTAATTCAAAATTTTTATGGGTTCGGTGGCTTTTGACTGTTAGTTCAATCGGAGAACTCGAACCTGGCATAAACAAATATAATACATTTCCTGCCTTATAGCGTTTCTCAGGGAAATCAGTCTTTGAAATGACCCGGACTTCCCCCTTAATCCCCTGCGTATTAACAATTTTTCCAACATTAAACCATTTTTCCATTTCCTTATTCACCTTCTCTTATTTCCTCAATTATTCCATCTTTAATTATGATCTCTGGCTGTCCTTGGCGATCATTCCACGAATCGCCCACTTTTACCTCAATAAGAGCCTGAACTTCCTTTTCCTTTAATTCACTGCCTAAAGGTAGCATATGTAATTGTTCGATTTGAAAATCAAGAAGCTTTTCTTTTTCCAAACGTTTATTGATTTCTTTTTCAAAATGATTCTTTAACGCTCCAGGAGAGAAATTCTTGGTTTTTTCCATCCGCTTCAGTTCAAATTGAAGCTGATTATTTTCCCGCTGAAGCTGCAGTTTTTTCGCTTCATATTGATCGAATAATTTTTTCTTACTATCTTCCGTTAGAATTTGTTTTACCACAACAGTTTGAATGATTTGCATAGAAATTCCTCCCTCACGCTCTCACATTCGTATGCAAAAAAAGGGAGGAAATAATTCCTCCCTTTCATCTCGGTGCAAAAAGCTATTCACCAATTTCTAGAAAAATTTTCTTTTGTTGTGATGATCCCGCTGCGTATACAACAGTTCTAATGGCCTTTGCAACACGCCCCTGTTTACCAATAACTTTTCCCATATCTGTTTTATTAACAGATAGTTGATAGGTTATGCGGCTGTCGTCTTCCACAACATCCACTCGAACGTCTTCTGGAAAATCAACAAGAGGCTTAACAATCGTTTCGACTAATTGTTTCATCGTCGTCCGGATTACTTGCTTAATTTTGCATTATGGAATTTTTCCATGATGCCTTGGTTAGAGAAAAGGTTACGAACTGTATCAGATGGCTTTGCGCCGTCTTGTAACCATTTAAGAGCTAATTCTTCGTTGATGTCAACTTTAGCTGGTTGCGCAACTGGATTGTAAGTTCCAACAATCTCGATGTAACGTCCATCACGTGGTGAACGAGAATCTGCTACTACGATACGATAGAAAGGAGTTTTGTTAGCTCCCATACGTTTTAAACGAATTTTTACTGCCATTTTAAAAAAGCACCTCCGAATAGTTTCACACAAGATAGTATAATATCAATTCTTTTATAGTTTGTAAAGTGTTTTTTCTTTACATACAGTATTGCCAATTTTTTTCAGAAATAAAACAAGCTAGAATGGTTTAAATGGAAATTTAAATCCACCTTTTTTCTTGCCTTTTTGCTGCATTCCAGTCATTTGTTTCATCATTTTTTTCATGTCTTCAAACTGTTTCAACAAACGATTTACTTCCGTTACAGAGCGACCGCTGCCCTTAGCAATGCGGTTTTTCCGTTTTGCATTCAAAATTTCAGGATTATTTTTTTCAGCCATAGTCATCGAACGGATGATTGCCTCTACATGCGCAATTTGTTTCTCATCAATTTGAAGATTATTTAACCCTTTGATTTTATTTGCACCAGGCATCATCTTTAATAATTCGTCAAGTGGTCCTAAATTACGAACTTGACCAAGCTGTTCCAAAAAATCTTCCAGCGTAAAAGACGCTGTCCGCATTTTTTGTTCCAACTCTTTGGCTTTTTCTTCATCAACATTGGCCTGTGCCTTTTCAATCAACGTCAGCACGTCACCCATACCAAGGATCCTTGATGCCATCCGTTCAGGGTGAAACGGTTCAAGAGCGTCTAACTTCTCACCTAAACCGACAAATTTAATAGGTGTTTGCGTTACAGCACGAATCGATAGCGCCGCACCGCCCCTAGTATCACCGTCTAACTTCGTTAATACAACTCCTGTTAGACCGAGCTGTTCATTAAAGCTTTGAGCGACATTAACCGCGTCTTGACCGGTCATGGCATCGACAACTAAGAAGATTTCATCAGGCTTCGTCAATTCTTTAATGTCCTTTAACTCACCCATTAATGCTTCATCAACATGAAGTCGGCCAGCAGTATCAATAAGGACATAATCATTGTGCTCTTCTTTTGCTTTTGCAATTGCCTGCCTAGCAATTTCTACTGGGCTAACTTGATCACCAAGTGAGAAAACAGGCATGTCCAGTTGCTTACCAAGGGTTTCAAGCTGTTTAATGGCTGCAGGTCGATAAATATCTGCTGCAACAAGCAGGGGCTTACGGTTATACTTTTTGCGAAGTAAATTAGCAAGCTTTCCTGAAGTTGTCGTTTTACCGGCACCCTGTAAGCCGACCATCATGATGACCGTAGGGGGACGATTAGACGCAGCGATTTTGCTTTGTTCTCCACCCATTAACTCCGTTAATTCTTCATTAACGATTTTAATAATTTGCTGTCCAGGTGTTAAGCTTTTCAGTACTTCCTGCCCTACGGCACGGTCACTGACTTTTTTCACAAAATCTTTAACTACCTTGAAGTTTACGTCTGCTTCTAGTAAAGCGAGACGTACTTCCCGCATCATTTCTTTTACATCCGCTTCTGAAACTTTTCCTTTACCGCGGATTTTCTGGATTGTATTCTGCAGTCGGTCGGCTAATCCTTCAAATGCCATTCATGCCGCCTCCTAATCTAAATTCTCCAACTCGGCAACAGCTTCTAACATTGCCTGCTTTGAAGGGTCATCCTCATTAAGCAATTCTTTAACATTTCTTAAAAGTTTGCTGCGCTCTTGAAATTTATGAAATAAAAGAAGCTTTTCTTCATACTCCTCGAGCATTGCCTCGGTCCGTTTAATATTATCATAAACGGCTTGACGACTGACGTCATACTCTTCGGCTATTTCTCCTAAAGAAAAATCATCTAAATAATAGAGAGACATATAGCTTTGCTGTTTTGGTGTTAACAACGAATGGTAAAAATCATAAAGATAGTTCATTCGTGTTGTCTTTTCAAGCATGCCAATCCCCTCCAACACGTATGTTAAGTGAAAAGCCTTTACATAAGTAGTTTACAGGGTCAGGGATTATCTGTCAAGATAATCCCTTTACATCACTTATTCCGTTTTTTCTATTTCATTGGCAAATAATCCATACACATATTTCTCCGCATCAAATTCCTGAAGATCATCCATTTTTTCGCCAAGACCAACAAATTTTACAGGAATTTTTAATTCATTGCGAATCGCAAGGACAATACCGCCTTTTGCCGTTCCATCCAATTTTGAAAGGACGATTCCACTTACATTTGTCACTTCTTTGAAGGTTTTTGCCTGGATTAAAGCGTTTTGACCAGTTGTTGCATCTAAAACTAGGATTACTTCATGGGGTGCACCTGGAATTTCTTTTTCGATGACACGTTTAACCTTCTCAAGCTCCTTCATTAAGTTCACTTTGTTTTGCAAGCGTCCAGCGGTGTCACATAACAAAATATCTGTTTTTCGAGATTTCGCAGCCTGAATTGCATCATACATAACAGCAGCTGGATCTGACCCTTCTGCTTGCTTGATAACTTCAACACCGACTCTTTCTCCCCAGACTTCTAGCTGTTCTATTGCTCCAGCACGGAAGGTATCACCTGCAACCAATAATACTTTCTTTCCCTCATTTTTAAACTTGTAACCTAGTTTTCCAATTGTAGTAGTTTTTCCAACGCCGTTTACCCCAACAAATAGGATAACAGTTAACCCATCCGCTTGAATATTTAATTTTGAGGATTGTTCTTCACCCGCATTATAAATATCAACAAGTTTCTCGGAAATTACGCTTTGAACTTCCCGTGGATCTTGGATATTTCGGCGTTTTACCTCCATTTTTAAATCTTCGATTAGTTTCATTACGGTGTCAAAACCGACATCGGCTTGGATCATGATTTCCTCTAATTCCTCGAAGAAATCTTCATCCACTTTGCGGTATCTTGCGACAAGATCATTTACCTTTCCGGAAAAATTATCTCTTGTTTTCGTCAAACCTTCCTTAAACTTCTCTGTTACTGTATCGGTTGACTTTGTAATTTTTTCTTTTAACTTTTTAAAAAAACTCATTTTCTCACTTCCTAATGTTAAGATTCAACAAGCTCTTTTGTGTCCTCGAGACGAACAGATACCAGCTTTGAAACGCCTGATTCCTGCATTGTTACCCCGTAAAGAACATCCGCTTCCTCCATTGTTCCTTTACGGTGAGTAATGACAATAAATTGCGTTTCATTACTGTATCGTTTTAGGTATTGGCTAAAGCGCTGGACATTCGCTTCATCCAAGGCAGCCTCTACCTCATCCAGAATACAGAATGGAACTGGCCGTACTTTTAAAATCGAAAAAAGAAGGGCAATGGCGGTTAATGCACGTTCTCCACCTGATAATAAGCCTAAGTTTTGTAGCTTTTTCCCAGGCGGCTGTGCAACAATTTCGACTCCTGTATTTAATAAATCTCCGGGGATTGTTAGTACCAAGTCAGCTCTTCCACCACCAAAAAGGGATCTGAAAACCGGCTCAAAATGCTCTCGAATTCCTTTGAAGGTTTGTTCAAAGCGTCTTTTCATTTCCTCATCCATTTCCTCAATTACCTTGTAGAGGGTTTCTTTGGCATCCTGAAGATCAGTCTTTTGTTCATTGAGAAACTCATAACGTTCCGATACACGATCATATTCTTCAATCGCACCAATATTGACATTTCCAAGTTCCTCAATTGCCAGTTTGATGAGCTTGACCTTTTTCCTTGCCTCTTCTATCGGAATAGTTAATGGATATTGCTCCTTAGCCCCTTCAAAGGATAAAAGATATTCTTCTCTTAAACGGGCAAAACGGTTTTCAAGCTCCACATCCAAACGGTTGATTTTTACTTCCTCGTCTCTTAAAACAACAATCAGCCCTCGATGAAGTCTTTTTAATTCCTTTACTTCCAATTCCAAATCTTCTAAGGCCGTCTTTAAGGATAGGCGCTCTTCTCTTCGAACAGAAATTAACTGCAATGCCGCATCTTTATCCTGTTGTTTTCTAATGGCAGCATTTTCTAACTGCTCCTCACCTGATGAACTATTCGTCATTTCAGAGGTTAATAAATTTAAGTCATCAGAATACAGGGAATGCTTTTGTTCACTCTCATCCAAATCGGCCTGTAATTGAGTTAAGCGTTCTTGTGTACTCATAAACTGTTCATTTTTGGAGGCAAATGTTACTTTTAAATCATTTATTTCGTTCGTAAGTGCTTCTTTCGAAGTCAGATCACTCGTCTTTTGTTCCGAGAGCTTTGATATTTCGGCATCTAGATCCGCGACCGAAATTTTATAGTTTTCCATTGCACTAGATAGTTCACTTTTTCTATTTGTTAAGGTTGTTTTCTCATCAGAAAATTGCCCTTTTTCAAGATCATAAATGGCTAAACGATCATTGATATTTTTTTCTTCAAGTTCTGCCTGACGAAGGTCACCCTTTAATGTCAATTCAGTTAATCTCAAATCTTCGCCATCTTTACGCAATTCTTCTAGTTGATTTTCGAAAACTTGAATTTCTGTTTTTAATGACTTGACGAGTTTCTCTAATTGGGTAGTTTTTTCTTCCATCACCGTTAGCTTTTCTTTTAATTCCTCTAACTCACCTTTACGAGTTAATAAAGAAGAGTTTTTTTGCTTAATGGCTCCCCCTGTCATTGAACCGCCAGGATTGACGATATCCCCATCAAGGGTGACCATTCGGCAGCGATATTGGAGAATTTTCGCTAAATCATTTGCCCCTTTTAAGTCGCTTGTAATAACCACATTGCCAAGTAGGCTGCTCATAACCTCTGAGTACTTTGGATCAAATTGCACCAGACTGACTGCTGTTCCAATAAAAGATGAATGATTTTGAATCGAAGATAATTGGACTGCAGACAAAGCTCGCCCCTTAATGACATTCAAAGGTAAGAACGTTGCCCTGCCAAAAGAATTCTGTTTCAAATATTGAATGGCAGACCGTGCATTTTGTTCATTATCGACAACGATATGCTGCAATGCCCCGCCAAATGCTGTTTCCAGTGCGGTTTCATACTCTTTAGGTACGGTCACAAGCTCAGCAACTGCCCCTTCAATTCCCTTGAGGTTTTTCCCGCGCGCTTTAAGCACCTCTTTGACACCTTGAAAAAAGCCTGAGTAATCCTCTTCCATTTCTTCGAGCATTTCTTTTCTTGACTTTGCCTGCTGGAGAATTTGATATGCTTGGTACAGCGTCGTTTCCTGTTTTTGATAATTATTTTTCGTTGTTTCAAGCTTTCGTTGCTTGTCTCGAAAGGCTCCAACTTGATCGTCTATTTTTTGTCTGATTTCGTCTAATGCCGATTGGATGTTAGTTTTTTTACTTTTCGCAAGTTGCCGTTCCTCAATAAACTTGTCATTCTCAACATCGAGACGCGAACTTTTTCTTTCTTGCTGTTCTAACTGTTGCTCAATATACTTCAATTCATTTTTTGCGCCAGCTTGGTCGTTTAGTATTTCGATATATTCACTTTTTAAGCTCTCAATTTTCTCTTCAATATTTTCACTAAATAACTGCAGTTTTGACTGTTTTTCTTTTAATTGAATTTGTAATTGTTTAACTTGCTGACCAAGATCCTCAGCTGTGCTGGAAAGACTGTCGCGACTCATTCTTAGCTGGCTAATTTTTTCAGCTAATTCTGTGATGTTGGTTTGAAGCTGCTCTTTATTTTGCGAGGCATTTTTCTTTCGTTCTTTTAAGACTTCTTTTCGGCCCTCAAGTTTTTCTAGTTCCTCTGTTGCATGAAGAAGGACGTTTTGCAGGTCGGTAATTGATTCATCAAACGCTGCTATCTGGTCTCTTTTTTCAACGATTTTTGCTTCTTTTACCTGTAGTTCAGAAGAGATTTTGAGTTCATCCTCCTGATGTTCTTTTAACTGATTTGATAGGTCCTCCCATTTTTGATGGAGGTCTTCGATCTCATAAACAGTTAAGGCAACCTCAAATTTTTCAAGTTCCTCTTTTTTCTCAAGAAAATCTTTTGCCATCGATGCCTGTATTTTTAATGGTTCTACTTGGCCTTCGAGTTCGTGTAATATATCATTAACACGGTTTAAATTGTCCTGAGTCTCAAACAGTTTCACTTCTGCCTTTTTTTTACGCTGTTTATATTTAAGAACCCCTGCGGCTTCATCAAATATCGTTCGTCTTTCTTCTGCTTTGCTATTTAATATTTCTTCCACTTTTCCTTGGCTAATAATCGAAAATGCTTCTCGTCCCAGCCCAGAATCCATGAATAAATCGATAATATCCTTAAGCCGGCATGGCTGCTTATTTATTAAGAATTCACTATCTCCAGAGCGGGATACTCTTCTTGTAACGCTAATTTCGTTATAATCAAGTGACACGCCTTGTTCTTGATTATCTAAGGTTAAGGTAACTTCAGCAAAATTCAATGGCTTTCTCGTATCACTTCCACCAAAAATTATATCTTCCATTTTGCTGCCTCTTAGCGATTTAGCTGATTGTTCTCCCAAAACCCAACGGATGGCATCAGTTATATTACTTTTTCCACTGCCATTGGGTCCTACCACCGCCGTTACTCCTGGAACAAAATCAACACCAATGCGATCAGCGAAGGACTTAAAGCCAATAATGTCCAACCGTTTTAGAAACATTTCTTAATCCTCCCTATGCGCGCAAGACGGACTCCTTGCAAACATTTTGTCATTCTAGGTTGTTTTAGCCTTTAATATGTCTAAAGCCATTTGGGCGGCATGTTGTTCGGCTTCCTTCTTTGATTTTCCGGTACCTACACCTAATTCCTTGCCGTTCAAGGAAACCTTTGAAACAAATTCTTTGTTATGTGCAGGACCTATCTCTTGAAGAACACGGTATTCAATGGTCCCTGTTCCGTCACGTTGAATAAGCTCCTGTAATTGGCTTTTGTAATCCATCACATGAGAAAAAGCACCAGCATTTATTTTAGGAAATACTACTTTTTCAAGAAAACTAATAACTGTTTCAATTCCTTGGTCCAAATAAAGGGCACCGATGAATGCTTCAAACACATCAGCTAATAAGGCTGGACGCTCTCTTCCTCCCGTCATCTCTTCTCCTTTACCTAACAATACTAATTTCCCAAAATTCAGTTCGTTGGCAAAAGATACCAGAGATGGCTCGCAAACAATAGCTGCTCGAAGTTTCGTCAATTCGCCCTCGGACATGGTTGGGTATTTTTTGTAAAGGAATTGTGAAACAGTTAGCTCAAGAACGGCATCCCCTAAAAACTCAAGTCTCTCATTATCTTCGAAAGGCTTTCTGCGATGCTCATTCACATAGGATGAATGAGTAAAAGCTTGTTTTAATAATTTCTCGTTCTCCATCGTAATACCAATCGTATTTTGAAAACCTTTAAATAGATTTTCTTTTGCGCGATTATTTAACTCTTTTTCATTACTGTTCTTGCGCATATGAAACTTCTCCACCTTGCATCAAATAATTTACACACTGCTACTAACTACTAGTTTAAAAAAGTTTTTCGCAAAACGCAAAGAAACTTGGCATCACAATTGGAAGCCAAGTTCTATTTTACAGAATAAAGCTCCGTTTGAAAACGGAGCTTTTGTGAATAAATCCAACGATTACTTCGTGCTTTGTATGTAATTAACAGCGTCACCAACTGTGCTAATTTTTTCAGCATCATCGTCAGAAATTTCCATATCGAACTCATCTTCTAATTCCATAACTAGTTCAACTACGTCAAGGGAATCAGCACCAAGATCATCTTTAAATGAAGCTTCAAGTTTAACTTGAGATTCATCTACACCTAAGCGGTCAACGATGATTTTTGTTACACGTTCTAATACCTCTGCCATGCCTGTTCACCTCCCCTCAAGCTATTATAGAGTATTTCATCAAAATAATACACTAGGTTTTTATAACTATTTGCATTTTAAACTTTTTGAATTGTCTAGCTACATCGTCCAACGGCTAGTGTCCTTCGCTGAACGGGCGATTCGCTTTCTAATCACATTACCATGCCGCCGTCAATATGAAGGGTTTGTCCTGTCATATAGGCAGAATCGTCAGAAGCGAGGAATGCCGTTATTTTTGCGATATCTTTAGGCTCTCCTAATCTTGCCAATGGTATCTGTTTTAACATTTCAGCTTTAACTTCTTCGGAAAGTTTATTTGTCATATCTGTCGTGATGAAGCCAGGTGCAATTGCGTTTACTGTAATGTTGCGAGAGGCCAGTTCTTTCGCTGTTGTTTTGGTTAATCCGATTACCCCGGCTTTGGCTGCAACATAGTTAGCCTGGCCTGGATTCCCACTAACGCCAACAATCGATGCGATATTAATGATGCGTCCAACCCGCTGCTTCATCATTTGCCTTGTTACCGCCTTGGTACAAAGGAAAACACCTTTAAGGTTGATATTAATAACATCATCCCATTCTTCCTCTTTCATTCTCATCAACAAATTATCTCTTGTAATCCCTGCGTTATTAACGAGGATATCAAGTTTCCCAAAGTTGTCAATTGTACCTTTCACCATTTCAGCAACTGCATCAGCGTTTGATACATCACATTTTACAGCGAATGCCTCTCTGCCAAGCGCTTTTATTTCATCAACAACCTCATTTGCTTTTGCTTCACTGCCCGAATAATTTACTGCCACATTGGCACCTTGTCGTGCTAGTTCAAGGGCAATCTCTCTGCCAATACCTCTTGATGCTCCAGTTACAAGGGCTGCTTTCCCTTCTAGATTCATATTCTTTCCTCCTTTAATGCGTCAATAACAGTTTGCGCACTCTCCTCGTCCGATACTGAAAATGTCGTAACTGTTTTATCGATTTTCTTGATTAAGCCTGAAAGAACTTTCCCAGGGCCAATTTCAATGAACGTATCGACACCTAACTCGATCATTTTGCGAACGGAATCTTCCCACAAAACAGGGGAATAAAGCTGCTCAATTAATTTATCTTTAATTTCAGTAGCCGAAGTAATTGGTTCTGCCGTTACATTGGCGACAATCGGCACTGAGGCGTCCTTTACTTCAATTCCATCTAGGACTTCACGAAGCTGGTCTGCAGCAGGTTTCATTAAAGCAGAATGGAATGGGCCGCTAACGTCTAAAGGAAGAGCTCTTTTTGCACCTGCTTCTTTCGCCTTCGCGCCTGCAATCTCGACCCCTTTTTTCGAACCAGAAATAACGATTTGCCCAGGACAATTTAGATTAGCTAATGAGACTGGATTGCCTGATTCACTTACCTCGTTTGTTACCGCAAAAAGACGGTCACGGTCAAGCCCTAATACGGCAGCCATCGAACCTTCTCCATTTGGGACTGCATTCTCCATAAACTCGCCCCGTTTTCTGACGGCATACACTCCTTCTTCGAAAGAAAGTGTGCCTGCAGCTACAAGCGCGGTATATTCACCTAAGCTGTGACCAGCGACATAATCAGCTTTAATCCCAGACTTTTGGAAGTAGTCTAAAATAGCAATACTGGTAGTTAAAAGGGCAGGCTGTGTATTGAAGGTAATTGTCAATTCTTCCTTCGGTCCTTCAAAAATTAGTTTACTCAGTGGAATATTTAGCTTTTCATTGGCTCTCCTAAAATAATCCATAACTTCAGAGTGTTTTTCTGCTAACTCTTTTCCCATTCCGACTGCTTGTGACCCTTGTCCTGGAAACACGAATGCTATTTTATTCATTTCAAAACTCCTTTACCGTTCTACTTTTTCCTTATTTTCTTCTTCAGTTGACATCTTAATTAAACCTACCACATCATTACTTACCATTTCCCTTGTTTGCCTAATTGCACTAAATATAGCTTGGCCATTGGATGAGCCGTGTGCCTTAATTACAGGAGCGTTTAATCCAAATAAAGCAGCACCGCCATATTCAGAGTAATCCATTGTATTTTTTAAGGTTTTAAGATTCGGTTTCAGCACGGCTGCGGCTAATTTACTAGTAAAGCTGCTCATTAAGGCCGTTTTTAACATTTTAAACATTGAAAGAGCCGTACCCTCTATTGTTTTTAAGACCATGTTACCCGTAAATCCATCGGTCACAACAATATCAGCAACACCATCTAACAAATCCCTCGCTTCAACATTTCCGACAAAGTTAATATCAGCATTTTTTAACAATTCGAAGGCTTGCTTAGTAAGTTCATTCCCTTTCTTTTCCTCAGTCCCGATATTTAAAAGACCGACTCTAGGCCTTGAAATTCCCCTTACTTTTTCACTATAAATGGAACCCATTAGTCCATATTGAAGCAGATGCTCTGGTTTTGCATCTGCGTTTGCTCCGACGTCTAATAACAAGAATCCTTCACCGCCAATGGTAGGAAGCGTTGGTGCTAATGCTGGGCGGTGTATTCCATTTATTCTCCCAACCACAAAAAGACCTGCTGCTACTAAAGCTCCTGTATTTCCTGCCGAAATACACGCATCTGCCACCCCATCTGCTACTTGCTGTGCGGCTAACACCATTGAGGCATTCTTTTTGCGGCGAACCGCTTTTACAGGTTCATCAGTTCCAAGGATCACTTCGGTGGTATGGATTACAGAAATCCGATCATGATTCGTTAAAGTTTCTTTAATCTTATTTTCATCCCCGACAAGGGTAATATGTATATCTGAAAATGCTTGTACGGCTTTTAGTGCCCCTAAGACGATTTCTTTTGGAGCATTGTCGCCGCCCATTGCATCAATTGCTAGTTTCATTTTCCTCATCCTCTACCGATTTTTCGAACGGTACATTTCAAATTCTCCGGTAAAAACAAGTTCATTATTTACAAAACTTGTTACCTCGACACTCGTTCTGCCTAGGTTCCTGTCAATTTTTGTTACCTTGGCTTTGGCAATAACACGCTCATTCAATTTTACCAAACGATTAAATTGAATATTCGCTTTTGCTGTCAAAGCTAATTCATCATTTATAACGGCCACTGCTAAAGAATTTGCCTGAGCGAAAACATGATGGCCGCGGGCAATGTTATTTCGTTTAAACACATGCTCTTTTTTTACATCAAAAATCGAAATTGCATTCTGATCCAATTCTATATGAATAATTTCACCAATCACTTCTTCAAGCGGTAATGAGCGGACTTCATCATCAAATCGTTTCTCAGCTACAGTCTTAATGCGTTCCCTGAGTTCTGGAATCGATAATTCTAAACGGTCCAGACGAATGGTTTGGACACTCACCTGAAATTTTTCTGCTAAATCCTCATCCGTAATAAATGGATTATCGTTAATTGTTGAAGTCAACAATTGTTGGCGCTCTTTTTTACTTTTTCTCATGTATTTTCACACCGTCCGCGATCTTATGACTAGGTACTAATAGTAGTATAAAATTTGAAAAAGCAGATTGCAAGAATTAGTTTTTATCATGACCATCTGCTATAGCCTATTAAAGAGTCCTATAAGGGGAAAAAGTTTGATTTAATCTAGCTTTTCCCCTTCTAATACTCCTGATTCATCCAGGCTATTTCTTAAAAATTGATATTCCGGGGCTGTCCAAAATGTTTCAGACTGGATAAGCATCGCCGCATCACTTCTTGCAGTTTCAAGGGCACGATAGTCATGAACCATATCTGCTACCTTGAATTCAGGAACCCCGCTTTGTTTTCTGCCAAAAAAGTCGCCAGGCCCTCTAAGTTCTAAATCTTTTTCACTTAAAACGAAACCATCATTCGTTTCAGTCATAATCCGCATTCTTTCTTGGCCAACTTCTGACTTTGGACTAGCCAGCAAAATACAATAGGATTGATCGCTGCCTCGTCCAACCCGGCCGCGCAGCTGATGAAGCTGTGAAAGGCCAAACCTTTCCGCATCATAAATTACCATCATGGTTGCATTCGGTACATTTACTCCAACCTCAACAACGGTCGTTGAGACTAACACCTGTACTTCGCCCGTACTAAATGCTTTCATCACTGAGTCCTTTTCTTCTGAACTTAAGCGGCCATGCATAAGACCTGCTTTAAAACGGTTTTTGAAATATTGACTTAATGTATTATAGACGTCAATAGCATTTTGAACATCGAGCTTTTCTGATTCTTCGATGAGCGGACAAATTACATAAGCTTGGTGGCCTTTTTGTAATTCTTTTTCAACAAACGCCAGAACGCGTTCAAGCATTTCTGGTTTTGCCCAATAGGTTTCAATGGTTTTTCTCCCTGCTGGCATCTCATCTATAATGGAAACATCCATTTCCCCAAATACGGTAATCGCAAGGGTTCGAGGAATCGGTGTCGCCGTCATAAAAAGCACGTCCGGATTTTCACCTTTTTCTCTTAGAACACGTCGCTGTTCAACGCCAAATCGATGCTGTTCATCCGTAATGACAAAGCCGAGTCTCTTGAAGGTGACCTCATCTTGGATTAGGGCGTGTGTCCCAATTAAGATATCAACGTTCCCTTCTGCTAATTCGTGGAGGATTTCCTTTCTTCGTTTTCCTTTTATCGAACTCGTCAGGAGTTCACACCTGACATGAAATGGTTCTAGCATACTTTTTAAGCTTTCTGCATGCTGCTCTGCCAATATTTCTGTTGGAACCATAAGCGCTCCTTGAAAACCTGCCGTGACACTGGCATACAAGCCAATCGCTGCGACCACTGTTTTTCCCGAACCCACATCTCCCTGCAGTAAGCGATTCATTCTAAGTGGAGATTTTAGCTCTGCTAATACTTCATGGATCACACGTGTTTGAGCATTTGTTAATGGAAAAGGAAGACTATTAATAAATTCCTTTACCTTTGTTTCATCATAGTTTTGGCAAACCCCTGGGGAATGTTCCCGTTCGAACTTCCTAAGTGCCTGCATTTTTAATTGAAACAAAAGAAATTCCTCATAAACGATGCGTCTTCGAGCTTGTTTCACATCTTCTTGACTGTCGGGAAAGTGCATCGCTTGGATGGCCGCCTGCCTATCAAGAAGGCGATATTTTTTCAAGAAAGCGAGGGGCAGTGTTTCATCAATAAATTGTCCATATTGTTGAAGAGCAATGCTGATAAATTTCCGGATTCCTTTTGTCGTTAATTTCCCTCTTAATGAGTATACTGGTTCAAAATCCTTTGATTTTGCATTTGGGCCCACCTGCATCTCATTTGCCGTAATGGTTTGCCGATGTGCATCCCATTTTCCTGTGACAGTAATTGTTTCATTGATCATGATTTTATTTTTTAAATAGGGTTGGTTGAAAAAGACTATTTGGATCAGATGAGTTCCGACAAAAAAACGGAACATAAGTTTGGATTTCTTCCTACCATAATAGACAAGAGAAGGCTCACTATGAACCTTCCCTTCCACTGTTACTTTCTCCTCATGCTGCACCTCTGTAATATCACGGAGGCGATAATCTTCATAACGATACGGAAAATATTCCAATAGGTCTTCGATCGTATAGATTTTCATTTCCGAAAAAATTTCAGCAGTTTCTTCACCTATTCCCTTTATGACAGTTATTGATTGATTAAGATGTGGTTTCACTATTATTTCGCGGTAAACCGAAGATCTTTGCTTCCAGTTTGCGACCTGTCGGTGTTGCCGCCAACCCTCCCTGCCCAGTTTCTTTTAGTGTTGTTGGCATGGTTTGACCTATTTTAAACATCGCTTCAATCACTTCATCACAGGGAATTCGACTTGTAATTCCCGCTAAAGCCATATCGGCAGCAACCATTGCATTCGCTGCACCCATCGCATTTCGCTTCACACAAGGAACTTCAACAAGGCCAGCAACCGGATCACATACTAAACCCAGCATGTTTTTTAAGGTAATCGCCATTGCCTCTGCACATTGTTCGGGGGTTCCGCCTGCCATTTCTACAATGGCAGCTGCAGCCATTCCCGCTGCAGAACCAACTTCCGCCTGGCAGCCACCTGCTGCACCAGAAATCGAAGCATTATTTGCCACTACAAAGCCAAATGCCCCTGCCGTAAACAGGTATGAAATCTTTTGCTCTTTGGTGGGCTTTAACTTTTTTTCGACTGCAAATAAGGTACCTGGCACAACACCTGCAGAACCGGCCGTTGGAGTCGCACAAATGGTGCCCATAGCCGCATTCACTTCATTTGTTGCGACAGCTTTACTTACCGCATCCAGAATAGTTTCACCTGTTAAAAAGGTGCCCTTTTCAATATATTTTTGCAACAGGACAGCATCTCCACCAGTTAACCCTGAGTGTGAGTGTACCCCTTTAATCCCTCGTTCTACCGCTTCTTGCATAACCTTAAGATTCCGTTCCATAAAGGCTAGCACTTCTTCTCGGGAACGCCCTGTCACTTCTACCTCTTGCTCGATCATAATTTCTGAAATCTTTTTCCTCTGACTCTTTGCCAGCTCAACTAATTCTGCAACATTGCGAAACACTGAGACCATTCCCCCTGGTTGGTTAATCCACAATTTTGGTTACTTTTAAAATGTTGGGAAGCTGTTCTAGCTCAACGAGGATTTTATTGTCAATATTTTGGTCTACTTCAATGGTCATTAAAGCAAGCTTTCCTTTTTCTTTTCGAGAAACCTCCATATGACCAATATTTATTTCGTATTGTGCAAGAATGTTAGCTACACCAGCAATTGTTCCATAACGATCATTATGAACGACTAGAAGGGCCGGATGATTACCTGACAGCTTTAATTCAAACCCATTAAGCTCGGTTATCTCAATTTTCCCGCCGCCAATAGAAATACCAACTAACTCTAGCTCCCCATTATGATCACCAATAATGACCCTTGCCGTGTTGGGATGGTCAGCAACCGCATCCTCTTCAATAAACCTGAGCTTTATCCCCTTTTCCTTAGCAATGTCTATGGCCTTAATGATTCGCACATCATCGGTATCAAAATCTAACAGTCCACCCACAATGGCTACATCCGTGCCATGCCCCTTATAGGTTTTAGCAAAAGAACCATATAAAGAAATATTGGCCCACTTCGGCTCCCTGCCAAATAAGCTTCTAGCTACCCTGCCTATTCTTGCTGCACCAGCTGTATGTGAGCTTGAGGGTCCAATCATGATTGGACCAATGATATCAAACACGCTCCTATATTTCACTCGATTCTCCCCCTCGCGCGCTAGTCTATTTAATATTCTTTTTTATTATCTTATTTTTCCCCCAGCTTTTTTCCACAAAAAAAGAAGGGAATCCCCCTTCTATTTTAGCTGAGCCTTATTCAATTGAAAAGATAAATGAATACAACGGCTGCTTACCGTTATGGATTTCTACTTCAATATCTGCATAGTTTTCTTCAACAAACTGGGTAAGCTTATTTACTTCTTCCTCACTAATGTCTTCCCCATATATGATGGTTAAAATTTCTGAATCCTCATCCAGCATTTGTGAGAGTAAATTTTCTGCTACTTTTCCTTTGTCCTTGTTTTTAACTACGATTTTCCCTTCGGCAATGCCCATGAAATCATCTTTCTCGATTTCTAAGCCATCAATTTGGGTATCTCGAACAGCAAAGGTTATTTGGCCAGTTTTCACGTGTTCTAAGGCATCGCTCATTGCGCCTTTATTTGTCTCGAGATCAGCAGAAGGATTAAAAGCTAACAAAGCTGAAAGTCCTTGCGGTACCGTTTTGGAAGGGATCACATAAATTTCCTCTTCAGAAACATCTGCTGCCTGTTGAGCTGCCATAATGATGTTTTTATTATTCGGCAGGATAAATACCTTTTTAGCATTCACTTCATTAACAGCCTTGATGATATCCTCCGTACTCGGGTTCATTGTTTGCCCGCCTTCAATCACCTCATGGGCGCCAATACTTTTAAATAAGTCTGCAATTCCTGATCCCATAGAAACGGCAACAATTCCGAATTCTTCTTGTTTTCTAGGTGACTTCTGCTGGTTAACAACAGATGAATTATGTGATTCGCCAACAATATTGGTATGTTGTTGACGCATATTTTCTATCTTCATATTAATTAAATTTCCATACTTTTGTCCGTAGCTAAGTACTTCTCCAGGCTGTTCGGAATGAATATGCACTTTCACAACATCCTCATCCGCAATAACCAATAAAGAATCTCCTAATTTGCTGAGGTCATTTCTAAATACCCCTTCATCAAAAGGATGTTTAGCGGTCTTTTCTTGTTCAAAGCGAACCATAAATTCTGTACAGTACCCAAATTCAATGTCTTCAGTGTTTATATGTCCTTGGACACTTTTATGGTGCTCCGTATTGACCAACTCATCCATCGAAAGCCATGCAGAAGGTGTATCAGGTAACTTTTCACCTTTTAAAACCGCAAGAAACCCTTCGTAAACAAAGACAAGACCCTGGCCTCCACTATCAACCACGCCAACTTCCTTTAAAACTGGAAGTAGATCCGGAGTGCGTTTCAATGAAGCCTTTGCTTCTTTTAAAACTTCATCCATAATCACAATGAGATCGTTAGAATGCTGAGCTGCTTGTACAGCCTGCTTAGCAGAATCCTTTGCAACAGTTAAAATGGTTCCTTCAACAGGCTTCATTACTGCTTTATAGGCTGTTTCCACACCAGCTTCGAGGGCATGAGCAAAATCATTCCCTGAGATTTGTGCTTTAGTTTCAACCGCCTTAGAAAAACCACGGAACAACTGTGAAAGGATAACGCCTGAATTTCCGCGAGCTCCCATTAGCAATCCCTTCGATAGGGCTACTCCCACTTTACCTATATGATCTTGTACATTATTTTTTACTTCTTTGGCCCCAGATGTCATTGATAAATTCATATTCGTTCCTGTATCACCATCGGGCACGGGAAAAACGTTTAAAGCATCAACCATTTTTGCATTTGCTGCTAAATGATTGGCCCCTTGAATCACCATCTCGGCAAAACGTTTTCCATCTAAAGCTGTAATTGACACAAACTTTCCTCCTCTACGTGAGTTCAGCTCACGAACTTAGGGGTTCGTCACTCGAACTCCCTGAACGTAAATATTTACCGAGTCAACGGCAAGTCCAACAGTCTTATCGAGGGTATATTTAACCTTTGATTGCACGTTGTGGGCAATTTCGGAAATTTTCGTTCCATAACTAACAATTATATACATATCAATATGTAATGCCTCATTCTCTTGGCGAACAATTACTCCCCGAGTGAAATTTTCTCTTCGTAGTATTTCCGTAATTCCATCTTTAATTTGATTCTTAGAGGCCATACCTACGATCCCATAACATTCAATTGCCGCACCTCCGGCGATGGTCGCGATTACTTCGTTAGAAATATCAATTTGTCCGAACTTTGTTTTTAATTCAATGGACATGAATCGTTCCCCCTCCTGAAAAATTGCTCCTTGACTACAGTCATTTTACTATAGTCAATGCAATATTGAAAGTTATTCCTGCCTGTTTAATACAAGAGGATTTCATTTTAAGTGATGTCAAGGTTTTTTTCTTGAAAGGTAACTATTGCAATCAAATTAGTTGTATGATAAATTATTAAGGTATCTCAAGTCTAGAAAATTTGTTCAAACAATTTTTCTTTTTCCAGATGAGGATCTTAAAAGATTGCTGTATAAAGCTTTTGGTAGTTAAGGAGGGAAATCATTATGCCACGTCAATGTGTTGTAACTGGAAAGAAAACAACAACTGGTAACGCACGTTCTCACGCTATGAACGCAAACAAGCGTACATGGGGTGCTAACCTACAAAAAGTACGTATTCTTGTTGATGGAAAGCCTAAGCGTGTTTGGGTTTCTGCAAGAGCGTTGAAATCCGGTAAAGTAGAACGCGTTTAATAGAACGTTTAGAAAAGGCATCCGCTAAGGGTGTCTTTTCTTTTTGAACAGAAAGCAATTTCAATTCAAAACCTTCTCACCTATTATTCCCAACTAACAAAATAAAAAGCACCCAAATTAAACGGGTGCCATTAGTTAAAGAAAAGGTTATCAAACTACATACATATGCTATTCGTTCTTTTTAAACGCCCCAATCATCGCGCGGACAAGTCCGCCTAAAAATTTCGGCAGTTTAATCGTATAGAATTTCATACTGTCCCTCCTCACAAATCTCCCCAGCTTATTTCAACTCAACTTTTTTCGAACGCCCTACCATTTTATTCAAACGAACGAAATCAGTACCAAAAAAATTGAAGGCACTATTCCAACTTCAAAGGGCTATTCTGAGTTAGTTACTAAAACATATTAATCGTGACTTCTTATCACTATTAATATGCCTTCAGAAAATGAAAAAGTACCATAATCACTAATAAGTTCATTACTAATACATAGTGTTGAACCAATTGAAATATGACGATTTTCCAGGGGAAATTTAAAGCCCTTTAAGGTGAGATTGCGGATATTTAGAGTTAAAGGAACAAAGGATATATATTTTTTTGTATTCATTTTTTCAATCGTATAGCTGCCAGCTTCCTTTATAAAAATGATGTTAGAACGATCAATTAAGAAAACATCCACTTCATTTTTTTCTTTGAATGGATTAAGTAATAAGTGCACATTCGCAAATAAATGATCAAGTCTTCCTCCAGTTGCCCCAAAAATACGGATGATACTTGGATGCTGATTAAGTGCCCAATTGAGGGCAAGTTCCATGTCTGTTTCATCCTTTTCCGGTTGATATTTCTTCAATTCGGTTACATTGTCTTCAATAAACTTTAATTCTTCTGATGAGACAGAATCAAAATCACCAAAAGCAATTGCTGGAGTTATATTCCTTTTTAACAAATGATAGACGCCACGATCGACTCCGACCCAAATTTCGTCCTTTGCTAAGTACTCAGTTAAATTAGGCAAAAGGTCTTCAGGTCCCCCGCCTAGAATATTGATAATCATAGAAATGTCTCCTTTACAATATGCAAAAGGCCAGCATCTAAGCTGGCCCTCCTCATTAACCTCTTAAAAGCGAAATTGCCTTCGCATAATCTTCTTCATTATAAATAGCTGAGCCTGCAACAAGTACATTTGCGCCAGCTTCCATACAGAGCTTTGCTGTTTCTGAATTTACGCCGCCATCAATTTCGATCTCAAGATCCATACCTTTTTCTTCTGCCATCGCTTTTACTTTTCTTATTTTCGGAAGAACCTCAGGTATGAATTTTTGACCGCCAAACCCAGGATTAACTGACATTAATAATACCATATCAATATCTCTAATAATATGTTGAATTGATTCTACGGGTGTCGCAGGATTTAAGACGACACCTGCTTTTATTCCGTAAGACTTAATATTTTGGATTGTTCGGTGAAGATGCATGCAAGCTTCTACATGTACTGTAATATAGTCGGCCCCTGCCTTTGCAAATGCCTCAATATATTGATCAGGGTTTTCAATCATTAGGTGTACATCAAGCGGAAGTCTCGTGATTGGACGAATAGCTTCGACAATCAGCGGTCCAATCGTGATATTTGGTACAAAATGACCATCCATGACATCAATATGAATGTAATCAGCTCCACCTTTTTCCACAGCTGTGATTTCTTCACCCAATCTCGAAAAATCGGCTGAAAGTATTGAAGGTGCTATTTTAACCATTTTTAATACCTCGGCTTTCTATCTTTTATCTCCTGTAGGAAATCCAGATAATGTTCATAACGATAAGCTGGGATTTCACTTGAGTCAACTGCTTGTTTCACCCCGCATTTGGGTTCAGATACATGTAAACAGCCTCGAAATTTACAATTCTCACTTGCTCTTTGTATCTCAGGGAAACAAAAAGTTAAATCTTCCGCTTCAATATTGGTAAATTCCAATGAACTAAATCCAGGCGTATCTGCTATTAGTCCATTGCCGATCTTAATTAATTCCACATGTCTTGTCGTGTGCTTTCCTCTGCCTAGATGCGTTGAAATATCATTTGTTTTTAATTCAAGATCCGGTCTAAGTACATTCAATAACGATGATTTCCCGACACCGGATTGACCGGCAAAGACAGATATTTTATTATCGACGTGAGGACTTAACAGTTCAATTCCAGCTTCTGTTTCGGAAGAAGTAAGGATTACTTTATATCCTGCAGCGGTATACTGCTCTGCATAATCCTTTATCATCTTTTTCTCTTCATCGTTTGTAAGGTCCATTTTGGTAATACATATAAGCGGTTCAATCCGATTAAATTCAACAAGTACAAGGAAACGATCTAATAAGACCGTACTGAAATCTGGTTCAACAGCCGAAAACACTAAAATGGCCTGATCTACATTAGCAATCGGTGGACGAATTAACTCATTCTTCCGTGTCTTAACTTCCATAATGTACCCTTCCAAGTCATTCTCAGCTTGAAAGACAACCTCATCACCCACAAGAGGGGTAATTTTATTTTTTCTAAATATCCCTCTCCCACGGCACTGGATTAACTTATCATTTCCAAGTACATAATAGAAACCGCTTAATGCTTTAACAATTTTTCCTTCAGGCATAGCCACACTCCTTGCCTTTCAATTAGAACATTAGAATATTAATCATTCTGTTTCAGAATAGTTAATGACATCCTCTGCGATCACCTTAGTGTCCCGAATAACTTTGTAACCAGCTTTTCCGCCATAAGGAATCGTTAACTCAATTTGTTTTTTTGTTGTTTCAGTAATAGAAAAGGTTTCAGCAGGTTCAGTCATGCTGTGATTCATATCTTCAATGTAGATGAGAACTTCCTGCGGTGGAATAGGTTCGCCAGTAACTGGAACGGTCGGTTCATAATCGATTGTTATCTCCTTAATTACCGTTTTTGGAGGCTTTTCTTCCTTACCTTTTGAGATAATAACGGTTACTGTGTCACCCTTATTCATTTCCGTTCCAGGTTTTGGTGTTTGTGAAATCACCATGTCAGCAGGAACTTTTTCATCATATTTTTCTTCTGTCTCTATCTTGAGCCCCACTAAGGAAGCATAGTCCTCAGCACTTTTTAATGTGTATTGTTTTAAGTCCTTAAGGACAATTGTTTCTGGTCCTTTACTAACTTCAAACTCTAAAATAGTATCTTCAGGGACGACTTCTTCACCACCTGGAGGGGATTGGCTAAGTATCGTTCCTGGTGGACTTTCATTGTATATCTCCGTTTTCTTGATATCTTTAAAATTTCTACCTTCTAATAATCCAAAGATATCATCATATAGTCGGCCAACATAATTAGAGAGTTCCGTTTTTTCTTTCCCTGTACTAACATATAATGTTACTTTTGCGTTTTCCTTCACCGTTGTACCAATTTCAGGATCTGTCTTAATAACATCTCCTTCTTCCACATTTTCATCAGGAATTTCGATTTGTTTATCAACCTCTAGCCCACTAAGAGTCAGCTTAGAAATCGCATCATTTAATTCCATGCCACTTACATTTGGAATTTTGACATCCTTAGCAGTTAATAATCCAGGTAAAAATGTAATAACTAATAGTCCAAGAACAGCAAGGATAAGAAAAGTAATAATTAAGACAGCCGGCCATTTTTTCCGCTTTTGCTTACTATTTTTATCTTTTTTAGGTGAATCCTTTTTGTTTTGTACCATTTTATCGGTACTATGCACTAATGTTTCATCAAGGTTTTTATGTGGACGGTCATTTGTAATAATAGGTATTGCTTTTGTTGCTTCGTCATCAACCGGAATGGTAAACTTGGGTTCATTCATTCTCTCAGAATTAAGTGCTGTTCTGATATCCTCCTCCATTTCATCGACACTGTTATAGCGATGGAATGGATCTTTTGCGGTGGCTTTCAAAACGATATTCTCTACACTTTGCGGTATGTTTGAATTCCACCTTCTGACAGAAGGTGTTTCTGACTGGAGATGCTTCAATGCAATCGATACTGCCGATTCACCTGAGAAAGGAAGCCTCCCTGTTAAAATTTCGAACATAACAATCCCAAGGGAATAAATATCAGATTTCCGATTCGCCATGCCACCTCGGGCTTGTTCTGGTGATAAATAGTGTACTGAACCTAATACAGAATTAGTTTGGGTAATGCTGGTTGCACTCAGGGCCATAGCAATTCCAAAATCAGTGATTTTCACATTGCCATCCCGATCGATTAGGATGTTATGCGGCTTAATATCACGATGAATAATATGATTTTGATGGGCATGGGATATAGCAGAAGTTAGCTGCATCATAATATCTAAGGCTTTTTCGACACGAAGCGACGAATGTTGGTTTATGTATTGCTTTAAAGTTTGCCCATTCACATATTCCATAACAATATAGTAAAGAGAATCCTCTTCCCCTACATCATATATACTTACGATATTGGGATGGGTAAGACTAGTAGCTGACTGTGCTTCTCTATGAAAACGTCGAATAAATTCCTCATCATTGACAAAATCAAGGCGGAGCATTTTGACAGCAACTTCTCTGTCTAAAATCATATCATGTGCTAAATAAACATTTGCCATACCGCCTCCGCCAATCATTCTAAGAACTTTATAGCGGCCGCTTATTCTCTTCCCAATAATCACTGAACATCACCCAATTCAATATCTTTAGCAAATTCTAATATGATCAGGGTAATATTGTCTTCTCCACCATTCTCATTTGCAATCCTAATTAATGTAGAAGCTTTTTCATCAAGTGAATCTTCATTTTGAAGAATTTGTTCCATTTCCTTTTCATTTACTTTATTGGACAAACCATCAGAACATAAAAGTAGAAAATCTCCTTCTTCAAACATGATTGTCTTAATATCGATTTTAACGTCTTGTTCTGTTCCTAATGCTCTTAAAATCCAATTTTTCCTTGGGTGATGCTCCGCATCCTCTTTCGTGATTTGCCCCGTTCGGACTAATTCATTGACAAGAGTATGGTCCTCAGTAAGCTGCTGAAACCCCATATCATTTAATATATAACAACGACTATCCCCCACATGGGCAATTGTTGTAAAATTATCTGATGCAATGACAGCTTCAATCGTTGTGCCCATTCCCTCACATTCCACATGACTTCTGGCATGGTCAAAAAGTATTTGATTCACCTGAAGGACATGCGCTTTCAGCCACGCTTCCGCTTGATCAGCTGTTTGAATTCCTTTCGATTTCTCCCACATTTCTTGTAAATGTGAAACGCTCATTTTACTTGCAACATCACCAGCAAGGTGACCGCCCATACCATCAGCTACGATGGCAAGGCGGTGTCCGTCCCGATTTACAAAAGTACCACCACTATCTTCATTATTCTGACGAACTCTACCTTGGTCCGTTTTAAAAACAGCTTTCACTTTTGTCACCTCGTCTCCTCTTTCCGCTCCTTTGCACGAAGTTGCCCACATGCTGCAGCTATATCTGAACCTTGCTCCCGGCGAATGGTTACATTAACTCCGCGGTTTTTCAAGGTTTTTTCAAAAGCAAAAATCTTGTCTCTTGGCGTCCGTACATAATCCCGTTCTGGAACATAGTTAACAGGAATTAAATTCACATGACACTTAATTCCTTTTAATAGTTCTGCTAATTCTTCGGCATGCTCGACAGAATCGTTAACTCCTCCAAAAAGACCATATTCAAAGCTTATACGACGCCCTGTCTTATCGATATAATACCTTACTGAGGCCATTAAGTCATCAAGTTTGTAAGCTCTGTTAATCGGCATTAACCGTGAACGTAATTCCGTATTTGGGGCGTGCAGTGAAATAGCAAAATTAATTTGTGTATCTTCATCAGCAAACTGATAAATCTTTGGCACGATACCACTTGTTGAAACAGTAATATGACGAGCCCCAATATTAAGAGCTTTTTTGTGGTTAATGATTTTTAAAAATGACATCATATTATCATAGTTATCAAAGGGCTCACCAATTCCCATAATAACCACTGAACTAACACGCTCATCTGTTTGATCGAGCGCTTGTTGTACTTTCACAACTTGAGCAACAATTTCGCCCGCTTCTAAATGTCGTTTTAATCCTCCTAATGTTGAGGCGCAAAAGGTACAACCAATTCGACAGCCTACCTGCGTCGTGACACAAACGGAATTCCCATAATCATGACGCATCAACACGGTTTCAATCGAGTACCCATCATGAAGTTCAAATAGGAACTTTATCGTCCCATCAGATGAAGTTTGTTGAATCGCGATATCTAATGTTGTAAGTTCAAAATGCCTTGCCAGCTTTTCTCTAAGACCTTTCGAGACATTACTCATATCCTCAAAAGTTGTTATCCTTTTTTTATAAAGCCATTCAAAGATTTGTTCGGCACGAAATGGCTTTTCTCCATTTTCTGACAGCCAATCCTTTAATTCGTGTAGCTGCAATGAATAAATTGATTTTTTCTTTATTTCCGTCGTTGTGTTTGTCTCAGTTGTATTTAATTGTTCCAACTGTTACACCTTCTTTCTTAAAACTGCAATATAGAATCCATCTGATCCAAAATCCTGTGGGAATATCTGCAAATCAAAACCTGTAATTAATGGCTGTACCGCTTCAGGCATCCGGTTTTTAAATGTTAAATCCCCTTCAAATTCAGGGTTATTCGCAAGGAATGTCTTCACCGTATATTCATTTTCCTCTTTATCAACAGTACAGGTGCTATAGACAAGAATGCCTCCCTTTTTCAATAACGGGGTTACGGATGTTAACAAGTCTTGCTGAATCGTACTTAGCCGCTTAATATCCATCTCAGTTTTTGTGTATTTCATATCTGGCTTTCTCCTCATTACCCCAAGACCGGAGCAAGGAGCATCAAGAAGAATTCGATCAAAGGATTCACTCTTAAACTTTTCCTGTAAATGTCTTGAATCAGAGACACTTGTTTTTATATTTTCTAACCCCAACCGTTTGGCATTATCATTGATTAACCTTACTTTGTGCTGATGAAGATCAACCGAGATCACTTCACCGGAATTGTCCATTTTTTCAGCAATATGGGTACTTTTACCACCTGGTGCGGCGCAGGCATCAAGGACATATTCATTTTGTTTTGCACCTAATGCATAGGCTGCAAGCATTGAACTTTCGTCTTGAATCGTAAACATTCCATACTTAAAAGAAAGGGTTGAAGCCAGATTTCCCTTTAACGATCGAATTGCCTCAGGAATAATCGGACTTTCCTCAATTTGAAAACCATCTTCTTCCAATATATCAATACATTCGTCTCTTGTGATTTTCGTGAGATTAACTCTGGCTGTTTGCAGTGGTGCTGTTAGGTTAATTTCACACATTTCTTTCGTTTTATCAAAACCGAATTGATTAACCCACCTGGTAATAAGCCATTCAGGGTGACTAGTTTCAAGTGAGAGTCGTTTATTAGAGTCCGTAATTTCCTCTAAAGACCTGAGTCCTTCTCTCTGAATGCTCCGGAGGACTCCATTTACCAAACTGCCGATTCCTTTATGACCTCGTTTTTTGGCAATTTCGACCGCCTCGTATATAGCAGCTCTGTCTGGAATCCGATCAAGATAAATCATTTGATAAAGCGTCAGCCTTAATAAATGGTGAACCCAATTAGCTAACTTTTTATTTTCTTTGACGAATGGCTCTAAAAAATAATCTAGTGCCATTCTTCTTTGTAATGTTCCATAAACTAATTCTGTTAAGAGTCCAACATCCTTAGCAGGCAGCTCGTTTTTTTCAATTGTTGTATTAAGTAGTAAATTGCTGTAGGATTGATTCTTCTCAATAGCAACTAACATATCCATTGCGATGGTCCGTACATTATTTATTGTTGATGTCATTGCTTTCTCCTAGCTTTGTGCCTATTGAAATTTTTGATCCTCTTAAGAATTGTTCACTCATCATTTTTGATTTCCCAGAAGGCTGAAGTTCAATGATTTTAATTGCTGTTTCATTGCCTGTACTAACCGTGAATCCATCTGACTCTACTTTAATGACAGTTCCAGGAACTTCTTTCATGTGTCCTTCTACCTTTTTTGCCCCCCATACCTTGATTACCTGACCATTCAAGGTTGTAAACGCAACTGGCCAAGGGTTTAATCCACGGATATGGTTATAGATTTCTTCACCCGTTTTTGTCCAGTTAATTTTTTCCTGTTCTCGTTTAATATTGGATGCAAAGGTGGCATCTGCATGGTTTTGCGGCTTTGGAGTAAGTCGCCCCTCCAATAGAAGCGGCAAAGTTTCCGATAATAACTTAGCCCCTGCTGAACTCAATTTGACGAAAAGTGTTCCAACATTGTCCTCTTCCGTGATTGGAACTTCGATACTTGTTAAAATATCGCCTGCATCTAATTTTTCCACCATATACATGATTGTCACACCAGTTTTCTGTTTCCCTTGAATGATAGCGTAGTGGATAGGTGCACCGCCGCGAAGTTCTGGAAGTAAGGAGGCATGGACATTAATGCAGCCATATTTTGGAGCTTCTAATATTTGATTTGGTAAGATTTGGCCAAACGCGGCCGTAACAATTAAATCAGGTTTCAATGAAAGGATTTTCTCAAGTTCTTCTTCTTGACGAACTTTTTCTGGTTGAAAGACCGGAATACCATGTTTTAAAGCCTCAACCTTTACTGGAGTGGGTGTCAATATCTTTTTTCTTCCTACCGGTCGATCTGGTTGTGTAACAACACCAATGACCTCATATCCATCATTAATAATTTGTTGTAAAACCGGTACGGAAAAATCGGGAGTACCCATAAAAACAATCTTGGTCATTCAACTTCTACTCCTTTTAACTCATCTTCCTCTAGATATCTCGACACTTTTGTTGTAAATAATATCCCATCCAGATGATCAATTTCATGCTGAATCGCCCTCGCGAGAAAGTCTTCAGCTTCTAATGTATATTTTCTGCCTTTACGATCAAATGCTTCAATTTTAACAAAATTGGGTCTAGTTACTTCGCCATACAATCCAGGGAAACTTAAACAACCTTCTGGTCCAGTTTGTTCACCAGATGTTTCTAAGATGACTGGGTTGATCATTTCAATTGTCCCTAATTCATCATCGATATCAACTATAGCAATCCGTTCGGCTAATCCAATTTGCGGAGCAGCAAGTCCTACCCCGTCATATTCAATCATCGTGTCATACATATTTTCAAGTAATTTTGCCAGCTTTCTATCAAACTTTACGACTGGCTTGCAAGTCTGCTCAAGTATTTCAGCAGGATAATTTACTACTTTAAGTATTGGCAAATCATTTCCCCCATTAATGCCATTATTATTAAGGCGTAATTAATTTTTTTATTGCTTACATTTTCACCAAAAAAGCGAAATATTAACCTTTGACTACCTTGACTATCAAGCTTGTTACATTAAAATAAATGGATTAACATCTATTGTTACCAATAAGCCACTCTTTGTATCTGTTTGATATTGATCCAAAATTGTTTTTAACATTTTTGTCAAGTTCGGTTCCCGCTTGTATTTTATCAGACATTGATAGCGATATCTATTATTAATCCTAGGAATTGGCGAGGCTGCTGGTCCTAATACAACCGCATCGTTTGAAACCTGCGAGCGTACATACTTAACAATTTTCTCTGTAGCCGTTACGACTGTCATTAATTGTTCATGACTGACTGTAATCAGTGATAGATAATAAAAAGGTGGGTAATGATGAGTTTTTCGAATCATCATTTCTCGGTGATAAAAGAGATCATAGTTTTGTGTCCCAGCAAGTTCGACACTATAATGTTCAGGTGTGTAGGTCTGGATAATGACCTCACCTGGCAATTGGTGACGTCCTGCCCTTCCGCTCACTTGTGTTAATAATTGAAAGGTTTTTTCAGATGCTCGGAAATCAGGTAAATGAAGCATGGTATCAGCCGAAAGTACACCAACCAAAGTGATATTGGGGAAATCCAAGCCTTTAGCAATCATTTGTGTCCCGAGGAGAATATCTGCTTTGCCATTTTGAAAATCTGTTAGTAATCGTTCGTGTGAGCCCTTTCGCCCTGTTGTATCCACATCCATACGAATAACCCTAGCTTCAGGAAGAAGTTTTCCAAGTTCATCTTCCACCTTTTGTGTACCGGTCCCAAAGTAACGGATATACTCACTTGAACATTCCGGGCACTCTTTAGGAACAAGGCTTTCATACCCACAATAATGACATTTCATTTGTTCATGGACACGGTGATAGGTTAGCGATATATCGCAATTAGGACAATTCATCACATAACCGCAATCCCGGCACATCACAAAGGATGAATGGCCGCGTTTATTTAAAAATAAAACAGATTGTTGTTTTTTTTCGATTCGGTCCTTTAGCATCTCAAACAGCTTTCCAGAAAACATGGAACGATTTCCATTCCGAAGCTCTTCACGCATGTCAATGATCTCCACTGCGGGAAGAGTTTGATTATTCATCCGACTAGGCAGTGATAAAAGATGATATACCTTCTTTTGAGCCCTAGCAAATGATTCGAGTGACGGGGTTGCACTTCCGAGCACAACAGGACAGTTATAGGTTTTTGCCCTTTCAATTGCCACATCCTTGGCATGATATCGAGGCATTTCCTCCTGTTTATAGCTTGTTTCGTGTTCCTCATCAATAATAATGATTCCTAAGTTCTCAAAAGGTGCAAAAATCGCCGATCTAGCTCCTACCGCTACTTTTACTTCCTTGCGTTGAATCTTACGCCACTCATCATATTTTTCTCCAGCAGATAAACCACTGTGCAAAACAGCCACTAAATCCCCGAATCTTCCTTTAAAGCGATTAACCATTTGCGGGGTAAGCGAAATTTCCGGTACGAGTACAATGGCTTCCTGCCCTCTTTCAATAACCTCTTGTATGGATTGGAGGTAAATTTCCGTTTTTCCACTTCCAGTAACCCCATAAAGTAAAAATACCTCATGTCGATTTGTTTCAATTGAGTTTAAAATTGGCGTAATGGCTGTTTGTTGGGAACTTGTTAAGGGTAAAGGCTTTGTTCGTTTGAAAGTGCTATGTTCAAATGGATCGCGATATACTTCCATTTCATACTCAATAAGGAGCTTTTTTCCTACAAGCGCTTTAATGGTTGCGGAAGTCGTTTTTATCTCAGCGATCAATTGTCTCAATTCGACCGCATCGAAATGGTCAACAAAATAACTTAAAACTTGCTTTTGTTTCTCAGCTTTAGCAGGAAAATGCTCAATAACCTCTTTTAATTCAAGTAAAGAAACGAGAGGCCGGACAAATTTAAGTTGTTTCTTTTTAACCTTTTCTTTCACAATGTAAATGACTTCCAACTTACCTTTCGTTGCCTCTTTTTGTAATAAAGAAACCATACCATTCTTCAAAGCATCTTCCCAGTCCACCATTAATTGGTTTTCAAAAAGAGCTTGGAGGGGTTCTGATAAATCAGCCAGTTGCACCCCCACAGCAAGTTTCACTTTTTTTTCATACTTTGCTTTTAATGCAGCTGGCAGCATCACCTGATAAGCAAAGATTTTAAAACAAAGTGTATGTTCGGTCAGCCAGTCGCCAAGTTCTAATAATTCTTTGTTTAAAACAGGCTCTAACTCCATTGGTTCAATAATCTCTCTTAACTTTTTAAACTCAGATTGTGATTTTAACGAAGTGACAAACCCTTGGATTTTTCTCGGACCGAAGGGAACAATTACCCTCATTCCCGGCTGAATGACTCCGCTCCATTGCCTTGGAATCAAATAATCGAAGGTCCGATCCGTTTGCTTTGTCGGTACATCCACAATCACACTAGCTATTTCCATTTTTATCCATATCCTTTAAAAGGGAAGTAATTTCTTCAATAATCCTTTTTGCTACCTTACTTTTTGACATAAGCGGCAAATCAATTACTGCTCCCTCGCGTTTAAAAAGCGTGACAATATTTGTATCCGTCCCAAACCCTGCACCTTCCGCTTTCACATTGTTGGCGACGATTATATCTGCATTTTTCGTCGTTAATTTTTTCCTTGCGTATTCTTCAACATTCTCCGTTTCAGCGGCAAAGCCAACAAGGACTTGGTTCTTCTTTCTCTTTCCCAGTTCCATCAAAATATCTTTGGTTCTTTCCAATTCAATAATCGCGTCACCAGCTTGCTTCTTTACCTTATGTTCATGAGTAATTTTTGGACGGTAATCAGCAACAGCTGCTGTTTTTATAACTACATCGGCTAATGAATAATATTTCAGAACCGCATTGTACATTTCCTCTGCGCTTTCCACTTTCACCACTTCCATCCCGGAAGCAGGTGTAAGTTGGACCGGGCCGGAAACTAAAACAACGTTAGCACCTTGTTTTTTTGCCTCTTCAGCAAGGGCATACCCCATTTTTCCTGAAGAATGATTAGAAATAAACCGCACTGGATCAATTTTTTCACGAGTCGGACCAGCTGTTACCACAATAGTTTTGCCTTTTAAGGGTTGCTGTCCTTTGTTCTTAAAAAATTCGTGGATCAGTTCGACGATTTTTTCTGGTTCTTCCAATCGTCCCTTTCCAACATATCCACAAGCAAGGTATCCTTCACTAGGTTCAATAAATTGATAACCATATTCGGCTAATAGGGATAGGTTCTTTTTCACAGCAGGATGATCGTACATATGCACATTCATGGCAGGGGCAATCCAAACAGGTGAAGTGGCTGCGAGCAGTGTTGTAGTTATCATATTGTCTGCTATTCCACTCGCTATTTTCCCAATCGTATTGGCAGTTGCAGGGGCTACAAGGATCAAATCAGCCCAATCTGCTAAATCAATATGGGCAATGACACGCGGATTGATTTCATCAAAAGTATCGACATATACTTCATTGCGGGATAATGCCTGAAAGGTTAATGGGGTCACAAATTTTTGGGCTGATTCACTTAAAATAACTTTTAATTGTGCTCCAGTCTGAACAAGCTTACTAGTTAGTGCTGCTGCTTTATAGACGGCGATTCCACCTGTAACACACAATAATATTTTTTTATCTTTTATCATCATCGGTTCCCCCGCTTCTTGTTCAACAGTCTTTACTGTTATTATGCAAGAATAAATGTAATTTTTCATCTTTTACCTACTCATATTTCGACAAAATTCACAAAAAAAGAATCACCAAAATAAAAAAGGCTGACACGTAAGGTTTCCCCCTTTTGTCACGCCTTCTTTCATGATTTTTTCACCTATACTTATTTTCTACTCAATGCTTGTTTCGGCTTTCTTAGAAATCCGGTAGGTTAATTCACCGCTATAAATTTCCTCAAGTGCTTTACCAACATGCTTATGGGAAACATACTTTGGTAATCTTTCATCCTTTACTTGGGACATTACACGTGCACGCTTTGCAGCAACGGACACTAGTGAGTATTTAGAATCGATTTTTTCAAGCAATGAATCAATAGAAGGATATAACATTTTATTCAACCTCCAGCAATTTTTTATAGCGATGTTCTACACGTTCTCTGCGGCAATGCTCTGCTGTGACAATGGCTTTTACTCGTTCACATGCACGCTTCACTTGGTCATTTTCAACGACATAATCATATAATTCCATCATTTCAATTTCATCCCGGGCAGACATCATCCGGTTTTTGATAATGTCATCTGTTTCCGTTCCCCTAGTGACAATCCGGTTCTTTAGTTCGGATAGGCTCGGTGGCATAAGGAATATAAATAAGCCTTCAGGAAACTTTTCACGAACCTGACGGGCACCTTTTACTTCAATTTCTAAAAAGACATCTTTACCTGCATCTAAGGTTTCACGAACATAATCCACAGGAGTACCATAATAATTTCCGACAAATTCGGCATACTCCAACAGCTTTCCCTGCTTAATTAAATGTTCAAACTCTTCCCTTGATTTAAAAAAGTAATCGACTCCATCAATCTCCCCTTCTCGCGGTGAGCGGGTTGTCATCGAAATGGAATACTCAAAAGCTGTATCCGGATGGGAAAAAATTTCTTTGCGTACCGTTCCTTTACCAACCCCGGATGGACCAGAAAGTACAATTAACAATCCTTTTTCCTGCATTTTCAAAAATCCTACCCTTCATCAATTATTTCATCACGATCAGCTAAACGGTGTGCAACCGTTTCAGGTTGAACGGCTGATAGAATAACATGGTCACTATCCATAACAATTACTGCTCGTGTCCGTCTACCGTATGTGGCGTCAATTAATGCACCCCGGTCCCGGGCATCTTGAATAATTCTTTTTATTGGAGCAGATTCAGGGCTGACAATTGAAATAATTCGATTGGCAGAAACGATATTTCCAAATCCAATATTAATTAATTTAATCGACATGGTTTTCATCCAATCATTAATAATATATTTTGACCGTCTCAAACCATTTCTAAACAAGGTTACTCGATATTTTGAACCTGTTCTTTTAGTTTCTCAAGCAAACTTTTAATATCGACCACTTGTTTAGCAATGTTTGAGTCATTTGCCTTTGAACCAATGGTATTTGCTTCTCTGTTCATTTCCTGGACGATAAAATCCAACTTTCTTCCAATTGGCTCCATACTTTGTAAAGTTTGCAAGAATTGTTGAATATGGCTTTTTAAACGCGTAACTTCTTCATTGATATCTGCCTTATCAGCAAAAACAGCTACTTCTGTTAAAATTCTCGTTTCGTCTAATTGCCCATTAGCAAATTCTTCCATCCTCTTTGTTAGACGCTCTTTATATGATTGAACCACAAGTGGAGCGAATTTTTGAAGTTCAAACACATATAGTTCTAATTGTGCCAGGATAGCGAGCAAATCTTTTTTTAATTCTTCTCCTTCTGCCAACCTCATTTGTTTCAATAATTTGGCAGCTTCTTCTGTTGCGTCTAGAACTAGTTTCTCAAGCTCATCATTGCCGATTTCACTTTCTTCAATATGTAAGAGTTCACTTCGACTAAGCAAATCCTGAAGTGTTACTGTTCCTTCAACACCATAATTTTCACGTACCTGCTTGATAGTCTGGGCATATTCATCAAGGAGTTTCCAGTCAACATGGACTTTGCGGGTAACGACACCTTCACCCTCTAAGCTAACATATACTTCAACTCTACCACGACGGATATGCTGACTTAGTTTCTTTTTCATTCGATCCTCTATTTTTAATAGCTGCCTAGGCATGCGGATATTCATTTCACAAAAACGGTGGTTTACTGTTTTTACTTCCACATTAACAGAGAAGAAATCTGATTCTGCCCTAGCTCTTCCGAATCCCGTCATACTAATAACCATTTTGTGCACATCCAATCTCCTGAAAAATTAATCGGCTCCTAAATTTTTCAAAAAAGACAAAAGGTAATAGAGTGGAATCTATTACCTTTTGGATTATAACACACTTTATTTTGTTTTTCTTAACAAAAATGACCCGGCTAGTAAAAAAGTTGGAATGGACGATAACCCAACAATCAGTAACCAATCCTTAGCTGCAATCGGCAGCGTATGGAAAATCGGCTGAAGCGGCTGGTAATAAATAACAACAAACATTAACGCCAGTGAAGATATAACCGCCCAAACAAGATATTGATTACCAAAAGGATTTCTCGAGAGGACTGATTTTTCACTGCGGCAATCAAACACATGAATGAGCTGTGCCATTACGAGTGTAGCAAATGCGACAGTTTGCGCATATTGCAACTGTGCTGGATCGTTATGATAAACAACCATGAAGGATAGCAATGTTACAATCCCTATTAGGAAGCCGCGCGATACAACCTTCCAGCCAAGTCCTCGCGAAAAAACACCTTCATTTGGGCTGCGCGGCTTACGTTTCATGACGTTTTCTTCTGGACGATCGAGTCCAAGTGCCATCGCTGGCAGACCATCTGTAACCAAATTCACCCATAGAATTTGGATAGGAATAAGCGGTAGTGGAAGTGCTAAAATCATCGCAAACAACATCACCAAAATTTCCCCAACATTGGAGGCCAGTAAGTAGCGGACAAATTTCCGAATATTTTCATATATATTTCTGCCCTCTACTATCGCAGCCTTAATTGTTGCAAAGTTATCATCCAGTAAGACCAGCGCCGATGCTTCTTTTGCAACGTCTGTTCCTGTAATTCCCATGGCAACTCCAATGTCAGCTGCTTTAATGGCCGGAGCATCATTTACTCCATCTCCTGTCATCGCAACAACATGTCCGCGATTTTGTAAGGCTTTAACAATTTTCAGTTTATGCTCTGGTGAGACCCTGGCAAAAACTGAAACATCATCGACGACCTCTTCCAATTCTTCGACGGACATTTGAGATAAGGCATTCCCATCAATAACCTTGCTTTTTGAGGTTATTATCCCAAGTTGGGAGGCAATTGCTTTTGCCGTGATCACATGGTCACCCGTAATCATAACTGTTTTTATGCCTGCTTCCTTACATTCCTTTATTGCCTTTTTCACTTCAGGTCTTGGCGGATCAATCATTCCCTGGACCCCTATTAGAGTTAAATTCTTCTCTGCTTCATGCTCACTTAATATAACAGTGTTAGCCTGGATTGGTTTAAAAGCAATCGCAATGGTTCGAAGGGCCTGTGCTGCAAGGCCGTTTATTGCTTCTTGGACCTTAAACTGTGTTTCTTTATTTAAAAATTGTGTTCTCTCGTCCCAGAGGACAGTTTCACTAATTCCTAATATGACATCCGGTGCCCCTTTAGTGACAATAAAATGCCTTCCCTGCTTGTCTTTAACATGGACGCTCATCATTTTCCGAGAGGAGTCAAAGGGGAATTCATTAATAATTGTAAACTCATCTAATAATTTAGGACGATCGAATCCAGCTTTCATGGCACTTACCAACAGTGCTCCTTCGGTTGGATCTCCATCTAGGAAATAATCATCATCCCTGACAACTAAATCGGAATGATTGCATAACATCCCAAATATCAGCATTTGCTGCAATGCTTTTTCTTCTTTAGGATTAATATTTCGTTCATTTCTATAAAATTTACCTTGTGGTTGATAGCCCACCCCGTCCACTGTCCAGGTTTGCCCTCCGCTCCATAAATGGGTTACAGTCATTTTGTTTTGCGTCATTGTACCCGTTTTATCAGAACATATGACCGATGCACAGCCAAGTGTTTCAACGGCAGGAAGCTTCCTGACAATCGCATTTTTCTTAATCATTTTTTGGACACCGAGGGATAAGGCCACTGTTACAATCGCTGGGAGCCCTTCTGGTATAGCTGCTACCGCAAGGGAAACACCGGCTAAAAACATTTCATAAAGATCATGTCCTCGTAAAACGCCAACCACAACTACGAGTACAGTTAAAAGTAAAGCTACTGTTATCAAAATTTTCCCCAATTGCTCTAAACGACGCTGTAAAGGTGTATCTTGTGATTCTGCATTTTGGAGTAAATTAGCAATTTGACCCATTGCTGTTTTCATTCCTGTTGCAATGACGACGCCAATCCCGCTTCCCCTCGTAATCATCGTACCCATAAAGGCAATATTCTCCATATCTCCGATTCCAGGATTAGGGTTGGTTAGGGAATCAATATGCTTCGAAACAGGTACAGACTCACCTGTTAAAGCCGATTCTTCAATTTCTAAACTTTTCGACTCAATCACTCTAACGTCGGCACCAATACGGTCCCCACTAGTAAACTTCAAAATATCGCCAATCACAATTTCTTTCGATGGGATTTTAATCCACTGACCATCCCTAAGCGCTGAAACTTGCGGGGCAGATAATTCTTTTAAAGCCTGAAGTGATTTCTCTGCACGTCTTTCTTGAAAAAAGCCTAGAAAGCCATTGATTATGACAATAGCAATAATCGCAATGGCATCAATGTATTCGCCAAGCAATCCAGATATCAGTGTGGCAGCAAGAAGCACTAAGACCATAAAGTCCTTAAATTGACTAAAAAATAAGAGTAAAGCTGATTGCTTTTCTCCTTCGTCCAATTCATTTAGACCGTGCTCACTTTTTCGCTTTGTTACTTCTTCCTGCGATAATCCAGAAGAAAAGTCGGTTTCTAAGGCCTTTTCTACTTGTTCTATCTTCATTTCATGGAATTTCATCCGACCATCTCACTTCCCCCTTTAAATACCTATAAATACATGCTCTAAAGAAAGCTTATTCAGGGTCGTCCCAAAAAATGCTATGATATAGTGAAAGATAAAATTGAAAAGTAGTTAAAAATAAGACAGTATTTTTTTAGTACGCTATAATTAATACATATGAATGTAGTAAAGGATGTTTTCCATGTCATTTGATGGTTTATTTACAAAAGCAATCGTTGATGAACTTGTCCGTTCGTTAAAGGGCGGGAGGATTAATAAAGTTCATCAGCCCTATAAAAATGAAGTGATTCTCACCATTCGCGCCAATGGCGTCAATCAAAAACTGCTCTTATCGGCACACCCAAGTTACGCACGGGTCCAATTTACTGAAGAAGCCTATGATAATCCAAGTGAGCCGCCAATGTTCTGTATGCTTCTCAGGAAACATATTGAGGGTTATATTTTAGAGGATTTATATCAGATAGAAACGGATCGAATGATCGTCCTAGAAATAAAGGGCAGGAATGAGATTGGGGATATCAGCTATAAACAATTAATTATTGAAATTATGGGAAGACATAGCAATATCGTGCTCGTTGATAAATCGCGGAATATCATACTTGACAGCATCAAGCATGTTTCCTTTGCAGTGAATAGCCACAGGGCTATTTTGCCAGGCCAGCCTTATGTTTTTCCACCTGCACAGCATAAGCAAAATCCATTTCAGTGCGATAAAGATGATCTATTACGAAAAATTGATTTTAATGCAGGGAAAATTGACCGCCAATTAGTGGAGCATTTTGCCGGGATTTCACCCCTTTTTGCCAAGGAAGTTCTTTTCCAAAGCGGATTGGCCAATCGAACCACTATACCAGGAACGTTCATTAATATGATAAAAAGGGTGGAAACTGGAGAGATTCTCCCATCAATTATGACGGCAGCAGGTAAAGACTCATTTTATTTATTTCCCGTGGAGCATTTAAATGGAGAAGTAAAAACTTATTCTACCTTAAGTGAAATGCTTGACCGCTTTTATTTTGGCAAAGCTGAAAGAGATCGAGTAAAGCAGCAAGGAAATGATATTGAACGATTTATTCATAATGAAAAAGAAAAAAATGAAAAGAAAATTGAGAAACTGAAAGCTACCTTAAAAGAAGCCGAGCGTGCTGAACAATTTCAACGCTTTGGAGAACTTTTAACAGCCAATCTATATGCGGCCAACAAAGGGATGCGTGAAATAGAAGTTCTTAATTATTACGATGAATCAGGGGGGACGCTTATCATTCCACTTGATCCGCGAAAAACACCTTCTGAAAACGCCCAAAAGTATTTTTCAAAGTACCAAAAGGCAAAAAATGCTGTAGAGATTGTTGTTGAGCAAATTGAGAAAGCACAAGTTGAAGTAGCCTATTTTGATAATTTAATGCAGCAGATACACGCAGCCTCTCCTAAGGATATCCAAGAGATTCGTGAAGAACTTATTGAGGGCGGCTATATCCGTGAACGGCAAAAGAAGAAATTAAAGAAAGCACAGAATCTGAAGCCCGTTTTAGATCATTTTGTATCTTCTGATGGTACGGATATTATCGTTGGGAAAAATAATAAACAGAATGACTATTTAACGAATAAATTGGCCGCAAGGGATGAGATTTGGCTCCATACAAAGGACATCCCTGGTTCGCACGTGTTGATTCGGAGCAAAGAACCCTCCAATGAAACGATTCGGGAGGCTGCTGTTTTAGCCTCTTACTTCAGTAAAGCACGTACTTCCAGCTCTGTTCCAGTTGACTATACTAGGGTCCGTTTTGTAAAAAAACCAAGCGGTGCTAAACCTGGGTTTGTGATTTATGATAATCAGCAAACGGTATATGTCACGCCGGAGGAAGAATTGGTGTTAAAATTAAAGAAATAGAAAGTAAAGAGGGCATCCAAAAGATTTTGGACGCCCTCTTTTCAATATATCAGCGGATATATCCTGTTTATCAGCGAAACCACATGATTTATCAGCGTTAATTGCAATATATCAGCGGAAATTCTATTTTATCAGCGATTCTGTTTCCACGAACTGTTTGCTCCATGCAGAAGGGTCTTTACTCCATGAAAGTAAACTATTCTGGTCTTCTGCCGTGACGTTTCCTTTTGAAATCGCAACATCGATTAATGTTGCAAAATCAGTAAGAGAAATACTTTTAATCCCGTTTTCCTGAAGCAATTCTTTACCTTTTTCAAGCCCATATGTAAAAATGGAGACAACCCCAAGCACGTCACAACCTGCTTCCCTCAATGCTTGAACTGCCGTAATCACGCTTCCGCCGGTTGAAATTAAATCTTCCACAACAACTACTTTTTGACCTTGTTCAACTTTGCCCTCAATCTGATTTCCTTTCCCATGTCCTTTTGCTTTGGAGCGAACATAGCACATGGGTAAATCCATAAGTTCACTTACCCATGCTGCGTGTGGAATTCCAGCTGTTGCTGTACCAGCAATAACTTCTGCTTCTGAAAAATTCTCAAGGATGAGTTTTTGCAAGCCGGCCGCGATTTCTCTTCTTACGGCTGGGTATGAGAGCGTTAGTCGATTATCACAATAGATAGGAGAACGCATGCCTGATGTCCAAGTAAATGGATCCTGCGGCTTCAAGGCAACCGCATTTATATCTAATAATCTTTCCGCAATTACGTATTTCATAATTTTATCCCCTTCCATGCTTCCATCCATTTTTCATAGCTTTTTACTGGGTCAGCTGAACGAGTTATCGAACGACCAACAACAATCGAACTTACCTCCGAACTCCTTGCAAATTCCGGTGTTGCCACCCGTTTTTGGTCTCCTGCATGATCCGCAGCCATTCGAATTCCCGGGCAAACAGTCAAAAACGACTGCCCGGCTTTCTCCCTAATTAAGCCAGCTTCCCAGGCAGAGCAGACAACTCCGTCCAAGCCCGCTTCTTTTGTCAATAAAGCATAATGCAAAACCGATTCTTCCAAGGAAACAGGAATAAGCTGCTCTTTATTCATTTGCACTTCTGATGTGCTTGTCAACTGTGTTACCGCGATGCATTCAGGACGCTTCCGTCCCGCATTCGTCCCAGCTTCTAGTCCTTCAAGTGCAGCGGCCATCATTTCTTTTCCGCCTGCAGCGTGAACATTGACTAAGTCACATTCCAAGCGTGCAAGACCCTTCATTGCACTTTTCACTGTATTCGGGATATCATGAAGCTTTAAATCAAGGAAAATCCGATGTCCTTTTTCTTTTAATTGATGAACGATTGAAGGTCCTTCCTGGTAAAATAACTCCATGCCCACTTTCACAAACAGCTCTCTGCCTTCAAACGGATCCAAAAAACGATTCACTTCACTGCCATTGGCAAAATCAAGCGCGATGATAAGCGAGTTGTCCATTTTCCTTCCAGCTCCTTCCGATACATTCACTGATGTGTTCAAATCCTAATTTTTCAAGTAGATCAGGTAGTTCTTGAATAATTGTTGGGCAAACCAATGGGTCTACAAAATTTGCTGTCCCTACTGCTACTGCACTTGCCCCTGCATAGAAAAACTCAATAACATCGGATGCCGTCTCAATCCCACCCATACCAATAATCGGAATGGATACAGCCTGGCTGACCTCATAGATCATTCGAAGGGCAACTGGCTTAATCGCAGGACCAGACAAGCCGCCCGTACGATTGGCTAGGATTGGCTTACCAGTTTTTAAATCAAGCCTCATTCCTACTAGTGTATTAATCATTGTAAGACCATCGGCGCCACCCGCTTCGACTGCTTGAGCCATTTCCACAATATTTGTGACATTTGGTGATAACTTCACATATACAGGCACATCAGAAACTTCTTTTACCTTCTCTGTTAACCGTTTGGCTACTTCAGGTAATGTACCAAATGCAATTCCTCCTGTTTTTACATTCGGACAAGATATGTTTAGTTCTAACGCATGCACATTTGGTGCTTTGGAAATTTTGCGGGCTACCTCTACATAATCCTCTTCGAGAGACCCTGCAACATTGGCAATAATCGGAGTATCATACTGAGATAACCAAACCAGTTCCTCGCCTAGTACTTTTTCCAAGCCTGGATTTTGCAATCCAATAGCATTTAACATCCCAGATGATGTTTCTGCGACCCGCGGGGTTGGGTTACCAAACCTAGGTTCTAAAGTTGTTGCTTTAATCATAATCGCACCAAGTTCATTTAAATCATAAAATTGGCTGTATTCCCGACCAAACCCAAAACATCCCGAGGCAGGCATGATAGGATTTTTCAGTGTTAAACCCGGTAATTCGATGTTCAAACGGTTCATATCAATACCTCCCCTGCGCGAAAAACAGGTCCATCGCTGCATACTTTTTTATAGGAAACACCGGCCAGATCATCTGCACGTTTACACACACAGGCAAAACATGCCCCGATCCCGCAGCCCATTCGTTCCTCTAATGATAAAAACAATTTTTTATCGGAGTAATTTTGTTCAATTGCCTTTAACATGGGTGTTGGTCCGCATGTATAAATACAATCAAATTGTAAATCTTTCATAACATCTGTGACGAAACCTTTTCTTCCATAAGTACCATCCACGGTGGTTACGTAGGTTTCCCCGTTGTTTAGGAATTCCTGTTCGTAAAAAACCGCCTCTTCCGTTTGAAAGCCGAGGACATGGATTACTTTTACCCCCTTATCAACTAATTGATTGGAAAGTTCAAATAGTGGCGGAACACCGATTCCACCGCCTACAAGTAAGGCTGTCTCTCCGCGGCTAACTTCATCGATTGAAAATCCGTTTCCTAATGGACCAAGAATGTCAATTTCCATTCCTGGTCTCAGTTGCGCCAGCATCGATGTACCTTTTCCTTCCATTCGATAAATCATCGTCATTTTCTTCTGTTTTTTATCGAAAGAAGAAATACTGATTGGCCTTCTTAAAAGTGGATCCGAACCATTCGTGACACGAATATGCACGAATTGACCCGGAGAATTTATTTGACTAACAAATTCTCCTTGTACGGTCAACTCGAATATATCGGCAGCAATTTCTTTTTGGCTGCTAATTTTGCATAACTCTTTCTTTATCATGCAAACACAGCCTCCTTTTTCACTTGTTCCATTGCTTCGGCCGAAAAGTTCATCGATTCTATCACTTTAAGGATAGCATCTGCTGTGTCTAAAGAGGTTAAACATGGAACTCCATTCTCAACGGCTTCACGGCGAATTCTAAACCCATCACGCTCAGGCTGTTTTCCTTTGGTGAGTGTATTGATAATAAATTGCGCATCTCCATGATGGATCACATCCAAGAGCGTCTTACCTTCCGAACCAATTTTTCCGACCACTTTGACTCTTAGTCCAGCAGCTTCTAGTACAGCTGCAGTACCACTCGTTGCCATTAAACGATAACCATTAGCTGAGAAACGTTTTGCTAGCTTTAAGGCTTCTTGCTTATCTTTATCAGCTACTGTAAACAATACCGTACCGAACTTTTGAATGTTCATACCAGAAGCAACTAATCCTTTATACAGAGCTTTTTCAAGTGTGATATCCTTACCCATTACCTCACCTGTTGATTTCATTTCAGGCCCGAGTGTAATATCGACACTTTTGAGCTTTGCAAAGGAGAAAACAGGAACCTTAACGTATACTCCTTCTTTTTCCGTGACAAGCCCAGGAATATAACCTTGATCAATAATCGATTCTCCTAGAATTGCTTTGGTAGCTATTTTTGCCATTGGAACATTGGTTATTTTACTTAAAAATGGGACCGTTCGGCTTGCACGAGGATTGACCTCGAGCACATAAACTTGATCGCCTGCCAGCACATATTGAATATTTAACAATCCGACAATATTTAAGCCTTTAGCTAATTTCTCGGTATATTCAACAAGTGTTTGTTTGACCGTTTCAGTAAGTGTTTGCGGCGGATATACAGCAATCGAATCACCAGAATGGACCCCTGCACGTTCGATATGTTCCATAATCCCAGGGATAATTACATTCTCACCATCACAAATGGCATCTACTTCAATTTCTTTTCCTGTTAAATAACGATCAATCAGAACGGGATGATCTGGATTAATTTTGACGGCATTTTTCATGTAGTGGAGCAATTCCTCTTCATGGTAGACTATTTCCATTGCCCTTCCGCCAAGTACATACGACGGGCGGACTAAGACGGGATAACCGATTTCATTCGCAATCACCACCGCTTCTTGTACCGATAAAGCTGTTTTTCCTAACGGCTGCGGGATATTTAGCTGGCGAAGGGCATGTTCAAATTTGTCTCTATTTTCAGCACGGTCTAAATCTTCTAGGCTTGTTCCGAGAATTTTCACTCCGTTTTCAGTAAGTTTAGCGGCAAGATTGATCGCTGTTTGCCCGCCAAATTGAACTACAACTCCAAGTGGATTCTCTAACTCAACGATACTCATGACATCCTCTATCGTCAGCGGTTCGAAGTAGAGCTTATCGGAAATACTGAAATCGGTAGATACCGTTTCAGGATTATTATTAATAATGATCGCTTCATAGCCTGCTTCTTTAATTGCTTTCACAGAATGTACCGTAGCATAGTCAAATTCAATTCCTTGACCAATGCGGATCGGACCCGAACCGAGAACGATGACACTTTTTCTGGCAGTTACAATCGACTCGTTCTCCTCTTCATACGTACCATAGTAATATGGTGTTTCTGATTCAAATTCGGCTGCACATGTATCAACCATTTTGTATACTGGGATAATCCCTAAGCTCTTTCTCAAGTTAATGATATCTTTTTCTGATGCATTCCATAGCTCAGCTATTTTCTTATCGGTAAAACCTTTTTGCTTGGCCTCAATAAGGATTTCGTGATCAAAAGGATTGTCAGCAATCATTGCTTCTAGATGGATGATTCCTTCCATTTTCCTTAAGTAAAATAAATCGATTTGACTCCAGTTATGCAGTGTGTCAATTGTTAATCCACGTTTTAACCCTTCTGCGATGTAGAAGAGACGCTCATCCCCTGCTTTTCGAATCCGCTTTTCGAGTAATTCGTCATCGATGTCCTTTGCCCCATTTAATTCAAAATGGTAGACACCTGCTTCAAGTGAACGAATGGCTTTCAATAGGGATTCTTCAAATGTACGGCCAATCGCCATAATTTCTCCCGTTGCTTTCATTTGTGTACCCAGTGAACGATTACCCGATTCAAATTTATCAAATGGCCATCTTGGGATTTTTGTTACGATATAATCAAGTGCAGGCTCAAAGCTTGCGTACGTTTTCCCCGTAACAGGATTCAACATTTCGTCCAAAGTCAAGCCGACCGCAATTTTTGCTGCAAGCTTGGCAATTGGATAACCAGTTGCTTTTGACGCTAATGCCGAAGAACGGCTAACACGTGGATTTACTTCGATAATATAGTAATTGAAGCTATTTGGGTCTAACGCCAACTGAACGTTACAGCCACCTTCAATTCCTAAGGCACGAATGATTTTAAGAGATACATTTCTTAACAGCTGATATTCGCGGTCACTTAGTGTCTGGCTTGGTGCAACCACGATGGAGTCACCCGTATGGACACCGACCGGATCAATGTTTTCCATATTACAAACCACAATGGCATTGTCGTTTCCATCACGCATAACTTCATATTCAATCTCTTTGAATCCAGCGATACTTTTTTCAAGTAAGCATTGATTCACTGGACTGTGCTTTAATCCGCTTGTGACGATTTCTTCAAGTTCTTCTGGATTATGACAGATCCCGCCGCCTGTTCCTCCTAGTGTGTAGGCTGGACGGACAATCACGGGGAAGCCAATCTGCTCCACAAATGCCTTTGCTTCAGCTAATTCATGGATGATTTCACTATCAGGTACAGGTTCATTTAACTCATTCATTAAATTGCGGAATAAATCGCGGTCTTCCGCTTGTTTTATCGCTGAAAGTTTGGTTCCAAGAATCTCAACCTCACACTCTGCCAATACTCCTGATTCTGATAACTCAACCGCAAGATTAAGACCTGTTTGCCCGCCGAGCGTAGCTAAAAGGGCATCCGGACGTTCTTTACGAATTATTCTGCTGACAAACTCCACTGTTAATGGTTCGATATAGACGGCATCTGCAATTTCTGTATCAGTCATAATCGTTGCAGGGTTTGAGTTCACTAGAATTACACGGTAGCCTTCTTCTTTTAATGCGATACAGGCCTGAGTCCCGGCATAGTCAAATTCGGCTGCCTGACCAATCACGATTGGGCCTGAACCAATTACTAAAATGGAGTTGATATCTGTACGTTTAGGCATTTGCTGTAACCTCCTGTTTGTTCTTATCCATCATCGCTAGAAACTGATCAAATAATCCGTTCGCATCTTCTGGTCCTGGAGAAGCTTCTGGATGGTACTGAACTGTAAAAGCGGGATAATCTAGATGTTTTAGTCCTTCAACCGTATTATCATTTATTGCTACGTGTGTGATTGATAATCTTGTATTTTTAATTGAGTCTGTTTCAACTGTATATCCATGATTTTGTGAAGTAATCGCTATTTTTCCTGTAGAAAGATCTTTAACAGGATGATTAGAACCGCGGTGCCCAAACTTCATTTTCTCTGTATTTGCCCCACATGCAAGTGCAAACAACTGATGGCCAAGACAAATCCCAAACAAAGGCACTCTGCCGAGGACTCCTGTTAACATATCAATGGCTTCTGGAACATCTTTCGGGTCTCCAGGGCCATTAGATAGCATAATTCCATCTGGACTTAACTGTAGAATTTCATCAGCCGTTGTATGATAAGGAACTACGATGACATCACAGTCACGCTGGTTTAGTTCTCGTAAGATCCCGTGCTTCATCCCAAAATCAACAAGGACTACTCTTTTCCCGCGTCCTGGGCTTGGATAAGCATTTCTAGTTGATACTTGTTTCACTTGATTGATTGGAAGCGACGATTTTTGTAACTGACTTAATACTTCGTTCGGATTTTTTTCAATACTACAGATGGCTCCTTTTAAGGTTCCATATTGACGGATAATTCTAGTCAACTTTCTCGTATCAATCCCAGCAATTCCCGGGATTTTTTTCATTTCAAAATATTCATTTAAGGTATATTCACTTCTCCAGTTGGATGGAAAGTCAGCTGCTTCTTTAACAATAAAGCCCTTAACAGCTGGGTTAATCGACTCGAAATCGTCACGATTAATCCCATAGTTGCCGATCATCGGATAGGTAAGTGTAACGATTTGCCCACAATAGGATGGGTCGGACAGAATCTCTTGGTAACCAGTCATACCTGTGTTAAATACTACTTCACCAATCGTCTCGGTATCACTGCCAAATCCCTTACCAATAAATATCGTACCATCTTCTAAAATAAGCTGCTTTTTCATACTAATACACTTCCTTTTTCCCATGCTATTTTCCCCTCAGCGATAGTCATCTCAGGCCATCCCTTACATTTCCAGCCGCCAAATGGTGTATTTTTTCCTTTTGATGCAAATTCTTCTGGGTTTATTTCACGTTCTTCATCGAGATTCAAGAGTACTACGTCCCCCGGTGCACCAACTTCTATTTTTCCAAGGGTCAGTCCAAACGCTTCCGCTGGCTTAATCGTTAAGAATTCAATTAATTGCTCAAGTGAGATAATATTTTTCAAAACAAAATGTGTATAAAGTAGCGGGAATGCCGTCTCTAGTCCTACAATTCCGAAAGGAGCAAGAACCATTCCTTCACTTTTTTCTTCTGCTGTATGCGGGGCATGATCGGTTGCAATAAAATCAATCGTTCCATCAAGCAGCCCCTCAATTAATGCATCCCTGTCAGCAACCCCTCGAAGCGGCGGATTCATCTTATAATTTGTGTCCAGTCCTGGAATATCATCTTGAGATAGTAGTAAATGATGAGGAGTCACTTCTGCAGTGACATTAATACCCGCTCGCTTAGCATCCCTTACTACTCGAACTGATTCCTTTGTACTGATATGGCAGACGTGATAATGGCAGCCTGTCGCTTCAGCTAAGAGAACATCTCTAGCAATTTGGACCGATTCACAGATTGAAGGAATTCCGTTTAATCCATGTTTCTCCGCAAAAGAACCTTCATGAACACAGCCCTTATTAATTAATGTGTTTTCTTCACAGTGGGCAACAATCGCCATTTTATGCGCTGCTGCTTTTCGCATCGCCGCAAGCATCCTTTCAGCGGACTGAACACCGACACCATCATCTGTAAAGGCAAACGCCCCTGCAGCTTTTAAGGCCTCAAAGTCAGTTAGATCCTGGCCAAGCTGTCTTGTCGTGATCGATGCATATGGCAATACCCGTACTTTCGCTGTTTCTTGAATTCGCTTTTGCAGCCAATCCATTTGTTCTTTGGTGTCAGGCACCGGTCTTGTATTTGGCATTGCTGCTAGGGTTGTAAAACCGCCTTTTGCTGCGGCAAGGGTACCGGTTGCAATCGTTTCTTTCTTTTCACCGCCTGGCTCGCGCAAATGAACATGTAAATCGATAAACCCTGGTGAAACTAACTTGCCAGTCGCATCCACTTTACGATCCACAACCTCATTAATGTTAGGATCGATTTTCGTAATCTTTCCATTTTCAATTAAAATATCAGCTTGTTTCGTTTCTCCATTAAATGCTATGTAGCATGCGTTCTGAATAAGTAGTTTCATTGTGTTTTCCTCCTTCAATACTTTCAATAGCTCTCTTTATTGCTGCCATTCTGACATATACACCATTTTCCATTTGTTTGAAGATTCTAGATCGCTTGCACTCAACAAGACTATCAGCAATTTCAACATTGCGATTTACCGGGGCAGGATGCATGATAATGCTGCCAGACTTCATCATTTTTTCTCTCTCTAATGTAAGGCCATACTGTTTATGGTACTCATTTGCTGTAAAACTAGTTTTTTGTTGATGACGTTCATGTTGGACACGAAGCAGCATGACAACATCAGCTTCTTGAATCGCCACATCTATAGGTCTGTACCTGGATATATCTGAACTTCTCGTATCAAACCATTCTTCTGGTCCGGAAAAAATCACTTCTGCTCCCAGTCTTGTCAAAACATCAGCATTAGACCGTGCGACTCTGCTATGGCGGATGTCACCGATAATCGCAATTTTTAAACCAGCGAACTGGCCAAACTCTTCCTGGATGGTCATTAAGTCTAGAAGTGATTGTGTAGGATGATGTCCGCATCCATCTCCGCCATTTATGATTGGAATATTTACTTTTCCCAGTAATTCATCAAAATAACGATCTTGTTCGTGACGAATGACAATTGTTTGTACACCAATCGATTCTAATGTTTTAACCGTGTCGTATAGTGTTTCTCCTTTTTGAACACTTGAAGTAAGCACTTCAAAGGGCACTACCTCTAAGCCTAATCGCCTCTCGGCAACTTCAAAACTGCTTTTTGTTCTTGTGCTTGGTTCGAAGAATAGATTGGCAGTAAACATCTGCCCGTCCGGACGCCACTTCTTTCCGTTTTTAAAGCCCACGGCATCTGTCAAGATTTGATTAATCTCCTCTACCTTTAATTCATTTGTGGTAAGTAAGTGATTTATCATCAGTTATTTCCCGCCTCTCATTATGATAAAAAAACACCCTGACCTTTTGGTTCAGGGTGTTGGATTTTGCGAACTAATCCATATTAGTGCCTTTATAGCACTAATGTTACACACCCTTATAAACCTCTCTGGATTTATTTAAAGAGCTGAGTCTTGGTTATGCAGTTTTCTGCTTTTCAGAAGGTTCAATTTCCTCAAGCATATTTTCATTTATTGGTTCCTTACCAGGAAGGATGAGGTTTAACAAAACCCCGCATATTGCAGCTAATGCCATTCCTTGGATTTGCAATGATTCCGAAACTTTTATTACAGCTCCACCGATTCCAATTACCAAGATAACGGATGAGACGACAAGGTTACGTTTGTTTCCAAAATCAATTTTGCTATCAACCAGCATTCGTAAACCAGAAGAAGCGATGATCCCAAAAAGTAGAATCGAAACTCCGCCCATAACCGGGGTTGGTATGGTTCCGATTAAGGTTGTTATTTTACCAATAAAGCCAAAGATAATCGCGAAGATTGCTGCTCCAGCAATGACATACACACTATATACTCGAGTAATCGCAAGGACTCCGATGTTTTCACCATATGTTGTTTTAGGCGGGCCGCCAATCAAAGCGGAAATCATTGTTGCCGTTCCATCCCCAAGAATCGAGCGGTGTAAGCCTGGTTCTTTAATATAATCTCGGCCGACTACCTTGCTAAGCACCAACTGGTGTCCGATGTGCTCTGATAAAGTGACAATCGCTACAGGTACCATTAGCAGAACTAAATCCCAAGTAAATTTTATTTTATAGCTTACAAATGGAATGATAAATTCAGGCATTTCAAACCATTTAGCATCTAATACCGGTTTAAAATCGACTACCCCAACCATTAATGCGTAGATATATCCGACAATAATCCCCGCTAAGATAGGAATCATGCTTAACATTTTTTTGGCGTATATCGAAAAGATGATTGTTGCTATTAAAGTGACAAGTGCGACGGAGAAATGAAGCATGCTGTACTTTCCACTCACAGGATTATTCATTGCCATATTTACTGCAGTCCCTGATAATGCTAATCCGATGACAATGATCACTGGTCCGACCACAATCGGCGGGAGCAGGTTCATGATCCAGCGGTGCCCTGCCTTGCTGATTATTATTGCCACAAGTCCGTAAACAATTCCTGCAAGGAAGGTCCCTACCATGGCTCCACCTGGTCCCCCTGCTGCTTTAGCGGCAATGACCGGTGCGATAAAGGCAAAGGATGAGCCTAAGTAAGCTGGAACCTGGAATTTAGTAATTAAGAGAAATGCTAAAGTGCCGAGTCCGCTTGAAATAAGTGCAATCGCCGGGCTCAACCCAACCAGGTAAGGTACAAGAATTGTAGCTCCAAACATGGCGAATAAATGTTGTAAGCTTAACGTAATCCATTGAAATGGTTTTGGAATCTCTTTTATGTCTAGGATAGGTTTATTGTTCATGTGAATTCCCCCATTTATTAATTGCTTATCTTTAGTATCTATTTTTTTTCATAAAAAACCCTCTTTGCCAGAAAGGTACAAAGAGGGTTTGGACATGCCTAAAAAAGATTCATTTCGGCATATTCCCCTTTGTCAGCCTCTCTGGACTACATTTAAAAGGGTTACTATTTATTTTTCAAAAATACTTACTTGATCGACCTTATCTACTTCAGCTAACTCAACGACTATTTTTTCGTCACTTGAGGTCGGGATATTCTTCCCTACATAATCTGCTCGAATTGGTAATTCCCTATGTCCTCTGTCGACTAGAACCGCCAGTTGAATGACTGCAGGTCGTCCTAAATCCATAAGGGCATCAAGTCCTGCTCTAACCGTTCTTCCTGTATATAAAACATCATCAACTAGTATCACTTTTTTATTATTTATCCCGACCGGGATATCTGATCCTTTAACAAGTGGTTCTTGATTATCCGTTTTTTTAGTTAAATCATCACGATAAAGGGTAATATCTAACTCACCTACTGCTATCGAATTCCCCTCAATCTCTTCAATTTTTGTTGCAAGTCTTTCTGCAATAAAAATGCCTCTCGTCCGAATACCAACAAGAATACAGTCATCGATCCCTTTATTTTTCTCAATAATTTGGTGGGCGATTCTTGTCAGTGCCCTTCCAATAGCTTGTTCATCAAGGACAACAGCTTTTTGGTTCATATTACACCTTCTTCTTTTATGAATATAAAAAACCTCTCATCCAATGTTGGCGAGAGGTTAACTAGTTAATTGATAGATATGGGCATAGTTTACCCAACATCTTAACCGTTTCCTTCTCAGCCTCACGGGACTGTTTTAAAGGCTTATTAAGCTAAAATTATCTTACTTCAAATACAAGACCATGTCAACGATTATTTCGAAGTTGAGTAAGTAGCAATTCGATATCTTCTGGCATTGGTGCTTCAAATTCTAAATATTCGTTTGTCCTTGGGTGATTAAATCCAAGTACTCCTGCATGTAATGCTTGTCCGTCAATATCGAGTGTCTTTTTCGGCCCATATTTTGGATCACCAGCAAGCGGGTAGCCAATATATTTCATATGAACACGAATTTGGTGGGTTCTGCCTGTTTCTAATTGACATTCAACAAACGTAAAATCTTTAAACCGTTCAAGAACATGGAAATGAGTGACAGCGTGTTTTCCATGGTCAACGACTGTCATGCTTTGCCGGTCTTTTGTATCTCGGCCCAGTGGAGCATCTACCGTTCCAAAATCATGAGGAATAACTCCATGGACAATCGCCTTATATTTACGCGTGACAGATTTAGCCACTAATTGGTTTACAAGACTTTCATGAGCCAAATCATTTTTGGCCACCATTAATAATCCGGACGTATCCTTATCAATCCGATGAACAATCCCTGGTCTTAACACACCATTAATTCCTGATAAATCCTTGCAGTGGAACATTAATCCATTGACTAGCGTCCCCGACATATGCCCAGGTGCTGGATGTACGACCATTCCCCTTGGTTTATTTACCACCAAAACATCACTGTCTTCATAGTAAATTTCTAGATTTAGGTCCTCTGGGACTACATCCAATTCTTCAGGATCAGGAATTGTGATTTCAATTTTATCGTTTAAACTGCATTTATAATTTGTTTTAATTTGTTGTCCGTTTACAGTAATATGGCCTTCTTTAATCCATTGCTGTACTTGTGTTCTTGACCATTCTTCATCAAGACTGGAGATTACCTTATCGATCCGATCTCCTTTTTGCTCCTCAAGAATGATGTGTTCCATTTTCTCCATATGATTTCTCCTTTGTTTCTCTCTCTTCTAACAACATTTGAATCATTAACAGGATGACACCGATCACTAAAGCTGAATCTGCGATATTAAAGACAGGGAAATTATAGCCAAAAACATACGTATGAATGAAATCAACAACTTCCTTACGAATGACACGGTCAATAAAGTTTCCGATGGCGCCTCCGAGCATTAACGCTAAGGATACCCCGAGCATCCATTTACCTCTTCCAGCTTTGTATAGATAATACATAATTCCGACGATCACAATAACCGTAATTACATAAAAGAGCCACATTTGTCCTTGTAATATTCCCCATGCTGCTCCACGATTACGATGTGAAGTAATATAGAAAATATTATCAATGATCGAAATACTTTCTCCCAGGTACATTTTGCTTACAATTAGCCATTTCGTAATTTGATCTAATAAAATAACAAAAAGTGCGATTAAGTAATAAAACACTAAGAAATACCTCCACATCAACCTAGACTGACCTAAGTCTAGACGCTTTCGCTTTTCATACTTCTTAAGCATTTTAGCATACTTTTTCGCTAAACGAAAATGGAACCTGATGAAAAAGATTAGTAAATCGATTTCTTGCAATAATTTATCAAATGTTCCGAATCCTTTACTGACTTTAATGTAGGTATTATCCTTAATAATTCATTAGGCAACAATTCTCCTGAAACTTCACATTGCCCAAAATTCCCATTCTCCAGTTTTTGAATAGCCGTATTAATATCTAATAATTCTTCGTGTAAAACAGCAGTAAGCCAATCTTGCTTCTGTTTGTTCCTTAATGAATTTTCAATTTCTTCTTTCGTATGACGGAGTTCCAAAAACAGCTGTTCCTGCGTTGCATTCATAGTTGTTACCTCCGTGTTTCATTTGTCTTATTATTTCCGCTGGCCATCAACTGACACGGAAAAACATTTGACAACAACTACAACAATTAACGGAGAAGGAAAAATTTAAAAACCCTATGCAAATGCATAGGGCTACAATTTTTAGATGATAAGTTTTCAACTTTGAGAAATGTCCAGTTCCAGCGCCCAACAGCTAGTGTACTTCGCACTTTTCCCTACGATAAGTCAACATCGGATCGCTATCGCTCTCCGTGTTTCCTTTATCTCAGTCGAAGTGCTCCAGTCCATACGCCGCTAACGGGCGCTTCCACTTTTCTTATGCCAAGTGTGTATAGTTTTCTTTCACTACTTCCGCACAACGTGGGCAGAGGGTTGGATGTTCTGAGTCTTGACCTACTTCAGGTGTAACAATCCAGCAACGCTCACATGTTTCTCCCTCAGCTTTCGTAATAACAATAGCTGCAGTTTCTAATTTAACTGCATTTTCAGGCGCTTCCTCGTAGGTTCCTGCTACTTCAAAGCCAGAGATAATGAAGAGTTGTTTCATATTTTCTTCAATCGAATCTAATAACGTTCTTGATTTTTCATTAACATATAGTGTTACCTTTGCTGTTAACGACTTTCCAATCACTTTTTGATTCCGTGCTTCCTCTAGCGCCTTTAATACATCATCACGAAGATTCATGAATCCAGTCCATTTTTCCTCTAAAGCATCGGCATTCTTTAGTTCCTGATACTCAGGGAGGTCTGTTAACTGAACACTTTCTTCTGTCACTGATGGGATGAATTTCCACACTTCATCAGCGGTGTGTGAAAGGATAGGTGAAACCAACTTTGTTAAAGCAAGCAGCGATTCATACAACACTGTCTGAATGGCACGACGCTCATGATTATTTGTTGCCTCAATATAAAGGACATCTTTGGCAAAATCCAAATAAAATGAACTTAAATCAAGGGTACAGAAATTATTAATGGCATGATAAATGCCAGCAAATTCATAGTTCTCATAAGCATTACGGACATTTTTAATCAGCTTATTTAGCTTAACAAGCATGAATTGATCTACTTCCCGAAGATTTTCATAAGCCACTTTATCAGCAGGGGTAAAATCAGCTAAATTCCCCAACAAGAAACGGAAGGTGTTACGAATTTTCCGGTAAACCTCCGCAACCTGTTTCAAAATAGCATCGGATACACGAACATCGGATTGATAATCAACAGAGGCAACCCAGAGACGTAAAATATCGGCACCTAACTGATTCATTACCTTTGCTGGAACCACAACATTCCCAATGGATTTACTCATTTTTCTACCTTCACCGTCAAGAGCAAAGCCGTGGCTTAATACACCTTTGTATGGTGCTTCTCCTGTAACAGCTACAGCAGTGGATAAAGAAGAGTTAAACCAGCCACGATACTGGTCAGAGCCTTCAAGATAAAGGTCAGCAGGGCGAACTAAATCATCTCTCTCAAGGAGAACAGCTTGATGGGAAGAACCTGAATCAAACCATACATCCATGATATCTGTTTCCTTTGTAAAAATACCGTTCGGACTGCCAGGATGAGTGAAGCCAACAGGAAGTAATTCTTTTGCTTCACGTTCAAACCAAACATTTGAACCAAATTCACGGAATACGTCTGAAACATGATTAATTGTTTCGTCTGTAATGATCTCTTCACCATTTTCTGCGTAGAAAACAGGAATTGGTACTCCCCAGACACGTTGACGAGAAATACACCAGTCCCCTCGGTCACGTACCATATTAAATAATCGCGTTTCACCCCAAGCTGGAATCCACTTTGTTTCCTTCACTGCATCGAGTAGTTCATTGCGGAAATCTTTAATAGACGCAAACCACTGTGCTGTCGCCCGGTAGATTACCGGTTTCTTCGTTCTCCAGTCGTGTGGATAGGAGTGGGTAATAAACGCAAGTTTTAACAATGCTCCCGCTTCTTCTAATGCTTGTGTAATTGGTTTATTTGCTGTATCGTAAAATAATCCTTCAAATCCTGGTGCTTCACTAGTCATCACACCTTTATCATCAACAGGGCAAAGGACATCTAAACCATATTTTTGACCAACATAAAAGTCATCTTCCCCGTGACCAGGTGCGGTATGAACACAGCCTGTACCGGCATCAGTTGTTACATGTTCTCCCAACATCACCAATGAATCACGACCATATAGAGGATGTACGGCTAGAACATTTTCTAATTCATTTCCTTTAACCTTTTTAACAACCGTTACATTTTCCCAGCCAATTTCCTTTGATACGGATTCAAGGAGAGCCTCTGCTACAAGGTATTTGTGATCATTTACCGAAACCACGACATAGGTTAGATCCGGATGAACGGAAATTCCAAGGTTTGCTGGAATTGTCCATGGCGTTGTTGTCCAGATAATAATTTGCGTATCTGTATCCAGTACATCTTTTCCGTCTTTCACCTTAAAGCCAACATAAATGGATGCAGACTTTTTGTCCTGATATTCAATCTCGGCTTCAGCTAGTGCTGATTCACTTGATGGGGACCAATAGACAGGCTTAAGACCCTTATAAATATAACCCTTCTTTGCCATCTCACCGAAGACTTTAATTTGTTGAGCTTCATAAGCAGGATTTAGTGTAATATAAGGATTTTCCCAGTCACCGCGTACACCCAGACGTTTAAATTGTTCACGTTGATTATCAATTTGTTCAAGCGCGTACTTTGTACAAAGCTTACGGAATTCTGCGACTGTCATTTCCTTGCGTTTTACTCCCTTATTCGTTAACGCTTGCTCAATCGGTAGACCATGTGTATCCCAGCCAGGCACGTATGGAGCATGGAAGCCGCTCATTGATTTATATCGAACAATCATATCTTTTAAAATTTTATTAAGGGCATGCCCCATATGGATATCACCATTGGCATACGGAGGACCATCATGTAATACAAACATTGGACGTCCTTTGGTCCGTTCCTGAACTTTATTGTAGATATTCAACTCTTCCCATTTGGCCTGAATCTCAGGTTCTCTTTGTGGAAGATTACCACGCATTGGGAATTCGGTTTGCGGCATTAATAACGTATTTTTATATTCCATTTTTTCTTCCTCCTGTAATCCTCTTCATATAACAGAATAGCCAATAGACAAATAAAAAAACCCTCTCATCCCAAAATAGGGACGAGAAGGTTTTATTCCCGCGGTACCACCCTGATAGATAGTTCGAACTAATCGTTCTATCCTCTTTAACATTCGTAACGTGAATAACACGCCTAAGCCTACTAACCTATATATAGGAGGTTCGACTGCGGAACTCAAGGGTGATTTTCCAATTTCTCAACTTTACCAGGCTTCCACCGCCCCCGGATCGCTAAAAAAGTCCTAGAAAAATTGTACTGTCCCTTTCATCGTCATTGACCATTCTTTATAACTGTTAAGAAATTATATGCTAAAAAAATGCTTTTCGTCAAGCTAATGAATCTTCTTCTTGATGAACTTTTAATTCTGTTGCGTCAACCTCATATTCTAATAAATGATCCCAATCATCTGTATTTAGCATATCAAGCTGGGCTTCAATCAACATTTTAAAACGCGTGCGGAATACTTTAGATTGCTTTTTTAAATCCTCGATTTCAAGAGCAATTTTCCTTGCTTTTGAAAGTGATTCATTGACAATCCGATCAGCATTTTTCTCTGCTTCCTTTATAATCAACTTTGCTTCCTTTTGGGCATTCCGTTTAACATCCTCACCTGCTTCTTGAGCAATAATGATAGATTTATTTAAGGTTTCTTCAATTGTTACAAAATGACCAAGACGCTCATTCATATCGTTTAAGCGTTCTTCTAATTCTTTTTTCTCTCGAAGGACTAATTCATAATCCTTGATCACTTGATCAAGAAATTCGTTTACTTCATCCTCATCATATCCTCTAAAACCCTTATTAAACTCTTTATTATGAATATCCAACGGTGTTAACGGCATGAATGCCACCTCCATACAATCTGAATTCTATATGTATAAGCAAATATTCGACATCATTCTTCGAATTTCCTTCTTTACTTATGTAGTTATTTTTGTTTTCCGACATTTATTCGCCATTTTTCTTTTTTCGTTTTTCCTTCAATGGCGAGGATTTTTGCTCGACCACTGCCTCTAACTGAAATCATATCACCCACACCGCATTCAAATGAAGGGTTTTCGATTAATGTCCAATTTACTTTCACTAATCCTTGTTGAATAAAAAGTTGTGATTTCTGCCGTGACAAATGATAAATTCCTGAAATAACGGTATCAAGTCGTAACGAAGATACCGTTAAATCACTCTCCATCATTATTTCACTGGTGGGAAGTGCATTTTCAATATCCGTTTCCGATAGTTTTACCCCTGCTCTGCCAATGGTTTCAACATTACTTTTTATATAGTCACTAATTTCCTTTGCGGCAAAAAATTGGCATTTACCATATTCAGTTAGGATATCTCCAAATTTCCCCCGCTTCAACCCTAATGACATTAGCGTTCCCAATACCTGCCGATGTTCGATTGTAACAAACTTAGTTGGATATTGGACGTCAAAAAGGCTTATTTGAAATTCATTATTATCAATGGACGTTAAATAATCAGGGAAAATTAAAGCTCTTTTTCGTTCAACATTAGAGCAGCCGCCAAAAAGTTTGTATTTTACTTCACCATGTTCACCAATTAACATTTTTAGAATATGCTGTTCCCTTGGATCAAGAAAATCAGTTAATTTAGGCGTATAGTGTGTCTCAACATAATTCTTCCAATTTAACACCTGATCAATATATTCTTGTTCTTCGGGGCGAAAATGCTGATAAATGTTCATCTATTAATACACAACCTAATTTCAATATGCTTACAAAAGCCAATCTCTTACATTGCTCAGCCCCATTGTTGCTAAGTTTAAAACAAGAAAGGCAACGATAGGAGAGATGTCCATCATACCGATAGATGGAATAATTCTTCTAAATGGTTCTAAATATGGTTCACAAATCTTCGCTAGAAATTGACCGATCGATGACTCTCTAGCATTTGGGAACCAAGACATTAGAATATAAATAATTAATGCCCACGAATAATAATAAATGACCTTGCCGAGTATAACAAAAATTAAGTCCATTAAGATTTACCACCTCGTCGTTTGATTTTCAAAGTCAGGAATCAGCTCTGATATATTTCCTGACACTTCAACATTATCAGGTGTACATAAAAATATACTAAAACCAATCTTTTGAATGTCTCCACCGATAGCATAAACTGCTCCACTTAGAAAATCGATAATTTGTCTACCTAGGTCACTATCAATTCGCTGCAAGTTCACTACTACTGCACGACGATTTTTTAAATGGTCCGCAATATCAGTTGACTCAGAATAAGTCCGTGGTTCAACTAAAATTACCTTTGATGACTTTGATGTAGGACTCGGAGATTTTTGCACACTTTGTAAGCTAACAACGTTTTGCGTTTTAACAACTTGTTGTTTTTGCTTTACAGGTATTGGTTCAACTGTTTCTGGATAATCATCGTTAGTATCATCATATTCATCATCCAAAAAGAAAAATGTTTTTAATTTCGATTTAATCGTCATTATTTTCTCTCCTAACCATCTTCACCAACAAGCGCTGTGCCTATTCTTACCATTGTAGCCCCTTCTTCAATAGCAATTCCATAATCATTTGACATGCCCATCGAAAGCTCGGTGCAAGGAGCAAAATCCAAATCTAAGGCTTGGACTTGTTCGCGAAGTTCTCTTAATTTGCGAAAACATTCACGTATTTGGGATTCATTATTTGTAAGTGGAGCCATGGTCATTAAACCTACCACACTGATATACTCAAATTTACGAAGTGATTCAATAAAAGGCAGAGCCTCTTCAGCACTTAAGCCATGCTTTGATTCTTCCCCTGAGACATTAACTTGTACTAAGCATTTCATCTTATGCTCGGCACGTTTATTAATTTCTTCTGCAAGAGAAATTCTGTCCAAAGAATGTATATATTCAACAATATTAATAATATTTTTTACTTTACGTGTCTGAAGTGAACCAATATAATGCCAGGTTGGCTTGTCCCCTAAAACTTCCCACTTTTGAAGAAGTCCCTCATCACGATTTTCTCCTAAATTTATTACCCCTGCCTCAAGTGCTTCATTGGCTCTTTGGATACTGACATATTTCGTAACAGCAATCACTTTTACTTCATCAGGATTCCGGGCTGAATTAAGGCATGCTTCGTTAATTTTTTGTTTAATCAGTTCATACTTTGCTGCTACACTCATAAATGTTTACTATTCTCCTTCCAGCCAATAAAAGATAACATTCTTCCTGTTTTCCCCTGATCACGGCGGTGGGAAAAAAACTCTTTATCACAACTAGAACAAAATCCAGTCATCAGGATATTAGAATCCGGTACACCAGATTTTAATAAGATTTGCCTATTTACTTCCCTTAAATCTAAAGAGTACTGGCCATCGTTAATTAAATTATAGGGTAAAGTTTCGACATCTTCTAGTGTATTTTCAACCATATTTATAACACGTTTATCTACAATATAACATTTTTCACAAATTGATGGGCCAATTGTAACTAGGATCTGTTCTGGGTTAATTCCTTCTTTTTTCCACGCACTTATCATTTCCTTTGCAATTTGCCCAACAGTTCCTTTCCAGCCGGCATGGGCAATTCCAATCATTCTTGATTCAGGTGCAATAAAAAAGAGAGGGACGCAGTCGGCAAAGCAGAGTGTTAACAAGATGCCCTCCTCATTTGTATAAAAACCATCTGTATCTTTGATAGAATCCTCATAGGAATTGGAGCCCTTACCACGGTCAAATTTAGAAACTTTTTTAAGTTGAATGCCATGTGTTTGTTCAGCGCCTACCCAATCATTTATCGGAAATGCGAGCAAACTCGAAACTTTTTCACGGTTAGAACAAACATCGCTTTTTTCATCACCCACGTGAAAGCCAAGGTTCAAAGTTTCAAAATCCTTTTTGCTTGACCCACCATGTTTAGTTGTCATTCCCACTACCAAACCAGAAAAATGGCTGACCCATTTTTCAATTGTAAAAAAGGACTGATTTGTTAAAACAAAGGGTTCCATTATCATCCCTCTTTTGTTTTTTCTATAGTTTACCATGAAAAGAAAAATTGGTCACCGCAAATAACACTGTCAAACCTCAGCTTCTTCACTTAATTTTTCTGCACTTCCCTTATATCTGACCAAAATCACATCCTGACCGATTTTTATTATATTTTTCCATGGAATAACCACGTCGTCGTCTTTCCCAAAAAAGCCAAGCACCCTTCCGCTTCCGCTTATTACTACTGCTTCAATTTTCCCTGTAGTTAAATTAATTTCGATATCACCAATATTGCCAAGCCTTTTTCCATCTGAAACATTAACCACATCTTTTATTTGGAACTCAGAAATTTTTACCATCTCTCTCACTCCCGGTTTTATTACTATAGAAAAATATATGATTATGTTTTTCGTTTTAGTAAAAGGAATAAAAATAAAGCTGCCCAATGGACAGCCTAACTTTGAATATTTTTATTCATTTGTCTAATGGCCGCTTTTTCTAACCGAGAAACTTGTGCTTGAGATATCCCGATTTCATCTGCAACCTCCATTTGTGTTTTGCCTTGAAAGAATCGTTTTCGCAAAATTAACTTCTCACGATCGTTCAACCTGCGCATACCCTCTTTTAAAGCAATTTCTTCAATCCAATGGATATCTTTATTTTTTTCATCGCTTAATTGGTCCATTACATAAATTGGATCGCCGCCATCATTATAAATTGGCTCGAAAAGGGACACTGGGTCCTGAATGGCATCAAGGGCGAATACAATTTCTTCATGTGGAACTTCTAAGACCTTGGCTATTTCTTCCGCAGTCGGTTCCCTTGAAGTTTCGCTCATCAATCGCTCCCTTACCTGAAGGGCTTTATAAGCTATATCCCTCAGGGACCTAGAAACTCGAATTGGATTGTTATCTCGCAAATACCTTCGAATTTCTCCGATGATCATCGGAACCGCATAGGTTGAAAACTTCACGTTTTGGCCCAAATCAAAGTTATCGATTGATTTCATCAGCCCAATACAGCCAACCTGAAACAAGTCGTCAACAAACTCGCCTCTATTGTTAAATCGTTGAATGACACTTAATACGAGTCGTAAGTTACCGTTGACGAGCTTTTCTCTGGCATAAATATCGCCCTCTTGCATTTGCTTGAAGAGTATTCTCATTTCTTCGTTTTTTAAGACAGGAAGTTTTGCTGTGTCCACACCGCAAATTTCAACTTTATTTCGAGTCAATCTTTTTCCCTCCTCACAGGAGTTGCTGTACAAAAAACAGTATCTCCTTGAGAAGGAAAAATATGCACTTATCCACGATGATGGACAAGTGTATATTTGTCGAAAAATGCAATTAAGTCACGAAAATATTAGGTTTTTTTAATGAAAAAATTTTTTCTTTCCTTAAACCATTTTATTAAATTCTTTTCTTAGCCTTTTAATAATTCTTTTTTCTAAGCGGGAAATATATGATTGGGAAATTCCCAGCATGTCTGCTACGTCTTTTTGGGTTTTTTCTTCTCCATTAGTAAGTCCAAAGCGAAGCTCCATTATTTGTTTTTCACGGTCAGTCAGTTGATGGAGGGCTTTGGTCAATAGTTTTCGGTCAACATTTGCTTCTAAGTCCTTTGTGATAATATCATCATCTGTTCCTAAAACATCAGATAATAAAAGTTCATTCCCATCCCAATCAATGTTTAACGGTTCATCAAAAGAAACTTCTGATCTGATTTTATTATTTCGTCTTAAGTACATGAGAATCTCATTCTCGATACATCGTGAGGCATATGTAGCAAGTTTTATCTTTTTCTCGGGATTGAATGTATTAACAGCTTTAATTAATCCAATGGTTCCGATACTTATTAAATCTTCGATGTTAATTCCGGTATTTTCAAATTTTCTAGCAATATAAACAACAAGACGCAGATTTCGTTCAATTAAAATTGACCTTGCTGCTTTATCACCGCCAGGTAATTTTTTCAATAACATCTCTTCTTCATCTTTACTCAAAGGAGGCGGTAAGGCCTCGCTACCACCAATATAATAAACTTCATCTGTTTTTAGGCCCAATTTCATTAATAGTTTATACCAGTAGTAGGATAGGCGAAGCCTCCATTTTTTCATGCGTGTTCCTCCTTCTAAAATATGTTTTTCTGAGTATAGTAATACTAACTCACCTTAACGGTTTCAATTTGCTGTTTAGGCCCTGTAAGCATCTTTGGATGAACAATACATTGAAATGCATCCTCGCTTGAAAGCTGCTTTGTTGTAAAAGAAACAAGACCTTTCTCACAAAGATATTGAGTTTCTTTATGTTCAATTAATATGCTTTCAGGTTTTACAGCAATAATCAGTTGATGTTCTTGTCCAATCACACGAGTAGGTACAATTCTGAGCCTATTTTGCCATTCCTCTGGAAGGTCTCCACTGCCTTGGATGAGTAATTCTGGGTCATCCGCAAGTTTCTTAATCGATTCTGGGATCGTATCTAGTTGGTTTTTAATGGATACGAACATGACAGGAAGCTTTGACAATGGATCATAGAGTTGGTTCCCACTATCCACTAAGCCTTTAAACGTAAGCGTTTCATTATTAATTTTTACACTTACTTTAACAATTTGATCAAATTGGATTTTTGTCATCTCCATGCCTTCAACATTTTTTCTTGAGAAGTGCCATGCAACTGGAAATCCAATTAGAACGAATACCCAACTAATGGGGTCGCCAAACCCTTTTGCACTGGACATAAGGACCTTGGTTGTTAACTCAGAGTCATATTGGATAAAATAATGGGCTCCCATTAATGCCCCGCCAATTAAAAAGGTTGAGACATAAAGCGTCATTACCGCTTTAAAGAAAAAAGTCAGCCGCTTAAATCCAAAAGTAATTAACACCATCAGGATTGAAAACATGAATTTTGAAATGGGATGGCTTGTATAGACATTTAATGGCGTAAAAGATAATAAAATTATCAATGAACCAATAAACCCTCCAGCCAATAGTCTCCCGATTTTTACCTCTCTTTTTAGAAAAATAGCTGTTAAATATAGAAGCAGGCTATCAAATAACAAATTTAGAGCCCAGATCACATCTAAATAAATAGTTACCAGCTTCCTCTCTTTAAATTGTCAGCTTTTCCTTTCTGTTTACGAAAAAGTATAACGTACTTGCATGGCTGAAGTGTGTCACTTTCTGTAATCAAAAAAACAGAAATTTCCACTATTCAGAACGGATTTTGTCAGATGGATTTTGTAATAAATAATAAGGCTGTTATTACCCAGCTGTTGATTTCAACAATTCGATTTAACTTAACCCAAATAAAAAAGACACGACCCTGTGATTAGGCCGTGTCTCTTAATTTTTTATTTATTTATCTACCTTCTGCGATTACGGTTGCGTAAGAAGGTTGGAATATCCAAAGTTTCTTCTTGGTTAACTTGGGTATGGCGAATTGGTTCTTGCTGAACCTCTTCACGTTTTGGCTGTTCTCTCTTCACAGCGCCCATTTGTGGTTTAGCCTGTCCAAAAGTAGGACGGGTAGCTTTTGGCTGCACAGTTTCTTCTTTAAATCCTGTTGCAATAACAGTAACAATAATTTCATCTTTAAGTGATTCATTGATAACCGAACCAAAAATCATATTCACTTCCTGATCAGAAGCGGTTGCTACGATATCGGCAGCTTCTTGAACCTCATAAAGACTTAAGTTGGTACCGCCTGTAATGTTCATTAATACCCCTTGAGCTCCATCAATAGATGTTTCAAGTAATGGAGAACTAATTGCTTTCTTAGCGGCTTCAGCAGCACGGTTTTCACCGGCAGATACACCAATACCCATTAAGGCAGAGCCTTTATTAGACATGATTGTTTTAACATCAGCAAAGTCTAGGTTAATAAGACCAGGTACGGCAATTAAATCAGATATACCTTGTACACCTTGACGAAGAACATTATCTGCTTCGCGGAATGCTTCAAGCATTGGAGTGCTTTTATCAACGATTTCTAGAAGACGATCATTAGGAATGACAATCAGTGTATCCACTGCGTCTTTCATCGCACCAATTCCTCCAGATGCTTGTCCTGATCGTTTTTTACCTTCAAATGTGAACGGACGAGTAACTACACCTACAGTTAATGCACCTAAGTCACGAGCAATTTGAGCAATAACAGGTGCTGCTCCTGTACCTGTACCACCACCCATTCCAGCAGTAACAAATACCATATCAGCACCGCTTAATGCCGCTTCAAGCTGTTCCTTACTTTCTTCAGCTGCTTTCTTACCTACATCTGGATTCGCACCTGCTCCTAGTCCACGGGTTAGTTTTGCACCAATCTGCATCTTAACTTCCGCTTTGGAAAGATTTAGCGCTTGAGCATCAGTATTAACGGCGATAAATTCCACTCCTTGAACGCCATGTTCAATCATTCGGTTTACCGCGTTATTACCACCGCCGCCAACACCAATTACTTTTATTGTTGCAAGAGAATCTAAATTTGTATCAAATTCTAACATGACAATCCTCCTAATTCGTTGCTACCTTTTCGATTTGCCTATTCGAAAAAGTAACCAAGGAATTTTTTTACTTTTGATGACATCTTATCTTCCGGATGTTTTTCTACTTTTGTTTTAGGTTGTTGTTGTTGTTTGGGCGCTCTCTTTTCGACAGGTTCAGATATGGTTGATGAACCAATTGTTCCACCTGGTAATCTAGCATTCTTGTACGCATATTTAATCAAACCAACTGCAGTGGTATATTGAGGTTCTCTTACACCAATATAGTCAGGCACAGCAATGCGGACTCTATTTTGTAAAATCACTTGGGCAAGTTCTAATACACCTTGCATATTTGCAATTCCGCCAGTTAAAACATAACCGCCAGGAAGGTCACTATATCCTAAGCGTTTCATTTCATGCAATACTAGTTCAAAAATCTCTTCCATTCGCGCTTCAATAATATCAGAGATTTCAAGCTGATTAAATTGTTGATGCTGATCACTGCCGATAATCGGTACACTGAACACTTCATCCTCTGATGCCTCATCATAGAATGCATGTCCATGTTTTACTTTTATTTTTTCTGCATCTTCTGTCGATGTCCGTAACCCAACAGAAATATCTTTTGTGATATAATCTCCGCCAACTGGAAGCACACTAGTTTGTGTAATAAATCCTTCTTCAAAAACGGCTATCGTTGTTGAACCGCCCCCAAGGTCGATAAGAGCCACACCGAGGTTTTTCTCATCCTTTGATAGGGCATAATCTCCTGCTGCCAACGGCTGAAGGACAATATCTACTATCTCAAGACCGGCACGTTCAACACATCGAAGTGTATTAATGATAATCGATTTGGAACCAGTAATAAGTGTACCATCCATTTCCAAGCGAACCCCAATCATGCCGCGGGGGTCATTAATTTCATCTTTACCATCTAAGATAAATTGTTTTCGAATAACACCAATATTTTCTCTTTCAGGTGGGATCGAACCAACGTGTGATGCTTCAATGACACGAATGACATCTTCATTCGTGATTTCTCTATTTTGGCTGGAAACAGCTACAATACCATGACATTGTTGAAGCATGACATTGTTACCTGAGATGCCTACTACCACATCCCTAATTTCCATCCCAATCATTCTTTCTGCTTGCTCTATCGCCCTTCTAATCGAATGAACGGTGTCATCCATGTCAACAATTGACCCTTTGCGTAATCCTTCTGATTTCACATTTCCAACACCAATTATATTTAACGAGTCTTTACCCGAGTCATTGACCATTTCACCAATGATTACTTTTACACTGGATGTACCGATGTCAAGACTAACATATATTTCATTGCTGTTCATTCTTTGGCACCTCCTTTAGATTTCCTTAAGTTGAACAACAACTTTATTTTTTTTTGTTCAATAAAAGTTCAATATTAATATCATATAAAATTATTCGTCACAACTAAATGATTCCCTTTAAAAAATTTCAATTTTTTTCTACTTTTTCTTTGTTCGTTGACCATTTTGTCAATAAGATTCGCCTTATTACAGCAATATTCTGAAACAATCTGACACCAAACGCGAAAACTGCCGCTAAATACAAGTCTACACCAAGATTAACACCGAGAAAAGCTAAACTTGCAGCCAGGATAATATTAAAAAAGAATCCCGATACAAACACTTTTTCATCATATATATTTTGCAGGTACGCCCTGATCCCACCGAAAAGGGTGTCGAATGCTGCTAAGACAGCAATCGACAAATAGTTGGAATATTCTTCAGGAATGCGTATTTCTGTTAATAACCCCAGAATAATCCCAATTATTAAACCTATGAACGGAAGCCACATTAAGAATCGCCTCCTTCTTTTGTCGGTTCCATGTAGCGGATTTTAATAGAATCATCATAGGCTGGTACCGTAACATTCGGATTTGGTTTGGAAATAGAAAGTCTTAGATTTTCAATAAAAAATTCTTCCGTCGATTTGGATACTTTCATCCGATTATATAATTTTTCAGCTGTAGTATTATCATCCACACCAACTAGAACCTCTATCGGCAAACTTTTAATGGTATGACCATCGATTTTTGTATCATGATTGATGTCTCGGATCACGGACGTATTAATAATTCTTTTTCCGTCAATTGCTACATACTTTGCTTCGTACATATTTAGTTCGTTTAGTAACCTAATTAGAAGTTCCGGTGAAACCACCCTATTCACTGGAGTTCCTGGCTTAATTTCTTCAATTACAGGTTCAATTTTTAATTTAATACCTGGGACAGTTATTTCAGACAGTCCAGCTTCGAGCTTTAATTCTTTTAATGTATCGATTAAAGCCTCTTCTTTGCTTTGTTTTCGTTTAGATTCATAGGCTGCCAGTTTTTCTTCATTTGAACGAATTTCACTTATTAGGTTAGATTGGATTTCTTTTTCTTTAAGTAATGCTTCTCGAAGCTGCCAAATATCGCGAGTATCCCGCTCAGCAGGTTTTTTTACTGTTTGAAACTGGATAGCAATCATGAAACCCACTAAAACTGCGATCAATGTAAAACTTGTATTTTTTTTTTTGTTGTCCACTTTTTTTCACCTAACCTTTTAAATTATCATTCCGTGGACACCACTTCACAAATGACTAACTCCCTAGAATTGGGTTGAGAACAATTTCATCATCTTTTTCTAATGAAAAAACAATATTATCGTTTACTAACTGATCTTTCACCCCTCCAACTAGGTTGATTGATGAAGAGAGGACATCAGGATCTCCAATTGCAGAAATAATAAAAGGGGCTGGATGCTCAACTCCATCAACGGTAATAACTGGTCCATTGCAAATAATGTAAGAATGGCTTGTCAGCCTTTGCCCATTTATCGCAACTGCTGCTGCCCCAGATATATATAGCTCATTTACCACTTTAAATACATGGAGATCATGAACCAGATAATTATTAATATTATCCTTTTTAGGATCGTAAGCACCGTCGGTTAGTGTAATCTTAACTCCTTTACCTTTAACCTTCACTTTCCCCAAGAACATACGATAATTTTCAGCATCCTCAGCAAGATTCTGATAAACCTCAGCTTCCTTGGAAAGGTCTTTTTCATTCTTAAGGACCATCTCTTGTTTTTGGTTTAATTCCTTTTGCAATTCACGATTACTCTTTTCTTCCGCAATTAATTGGTTTCGAAGTGCAAGGGTCTTTTCCCACTGTTTATCGGAAACTTTAGGTTTTCCTTTATTCATTTCCATTTGTGTTAAATGATAAGAAAAGGCAATCATAAATCCTAATACAAGGCAGACTAGGGACAAAATGACATGCTTACCTTTCACCCTTATCTTACTCAACTTCTTTTTCCTCCGCTTCGGTTTCAAAAGCCTTAAAATACGATCCCACTTCTAAATCAATAATCCCCTTTTTGTTGGGATCTATTTGAGAGATAATTGAGGGATAGTGCACCATTTTTTCCGAGAAACTTCTTAATGTGGCACTCACCTCAAATCCATCATTCATAAATAAGGAAATATGATATTTATCAGTTTTTTTGGGAGTATAATGAATTTCAGAGATAGAATTTGATATTTCACTTGGAAGTTTTTCTAACTCTTTAACCAATTGATTGAGGGCTGCCCCTTCTTTAAACTCAAATAAAATTGGAGAATTTACAGGGATTTTCTTTGCCGCTCTTTTTTTTATTATTTTTCCATTTTCCATAATTGGTAAGAAATTATTTGCTTGTTTAAGATAAGCAATCCTTTTATGCTCTTTTACCTGAATAATAACTGTATTCGGCCACTGAACCTTAATATTAGCTTCTTTTATTTCAGATAAACGTTTTAATCTTGCAGCAGTTTCATCCTTTTTTATTTTCCAAATATTCGTATTATTCGAAAGGCCGCTCTGACGGACTAATTCCTCCTCAGAATACACTCCATTTCCTTTTATTGTTATCGTCTTTACATGACTTAACGGTGACTGTGAATAGGCGATAACTACTATCATTGTAAAAAACAGAATTAACAGGAGCACAAGGCGTCTGTTTGCTTTGCGTCGTCTTTGTTCCTTTAGCTTAGGAATACGGTCCTCGAGAGCTACGATTTTACCTTTTTCCATTTAAAATTCCTCCACATAAAAAGCAGCTGCTCCAAAATTAGTAGACTAAGCCTGTCCAACATTCGATAGTGTTACCTCGAAAAGAGAAACAACGGCACGAAAAACCATGCCGTCTCTAACTTTTTTCGAGGTTGCACCTATAATATTATCAGTAATTATAACACAATATTTGTCATTCGTACGACATTTAGTACTAGAAAAGTAAGGATAATTTCTTTGGAAATTGATAACTGTCTAGCTGTAGCGCCTAGGGGTCTTTTGCTTGTCGGCCATAGGAAAAAATGAACTACTTTTTTCTCTGGACAAGGCGCTTCCGCTTTTCTTACTTTCTTCCGATGATCTCCACTTCTGTTTCCATCCTTACTTCATATAAGCTAAAGATGGTATCCTTGATATGTTGAATTAACGCTAGAACATCTTCTGCCGTGGCATTTCCAGCATTGACAATAAAATTCCCATGCATTTCCGAAATTTTTGCACCGCCAAGACTAAATCCCTTTAACCCAGCAGTTTCAATTAATTTCCCAGCGTAATTCGGAAGCGGATTTCTAAAAATACTGCCAGCACAAGGAAAATTCCATGGCTGAGTCTCTTTCCGATAATCTTTATTTTTTTGCATTTGAGCTACGATGGCTGCTCGATCACCTTTCACAAGGTCAAAAACCGCTTCCACTACAATACCTGGACGAGTTTTTTGAAGGATTGATGTTCTGTAGGAGAACTCCATCTCCTGATTTGAGAGCCATTCCATTTTTCCATCCTCAAATAAAATATGTGCTTTTGTTAAAATTTTACTAATATCCGAACCATGCGCACCTGCATTCATATAAACGGCTCCACCAACTGAACCAGGAATACCACTAGCAAACTCTAAACCCGCAAGTCCCTTTTTGCTTATCAGTGTTGATAAGCTTACAAGAGGATGACCACCGCCAACTGTAATACTTGTATCGTTAATCTCAAGGTGATCCATTCCAGAACTTAGCTTGATAACAGCCCCTTCAATTCCCTTATCCGACACTAACAAGTTTGATCCACGCCCAATGGCACGCCATTTTAATCCATGTTTTTCAATAACATTCATGACAGTCTTTAAATTTTCAACAGACGACGGTTCAATAAAAAGGTCGGCAGGACCCCCTATTTTCATTGTTGTATGATTAGCTAGAGGTTCATTTTCCTTAACCTTGCCGATATTTAAAGCTAGTAACTCGTTTAAGATTCCGTCCATTTTTACCACCCTAACTTTCCTAGATGCATTTATTTCAGTTTATGCCAAAAACCTATTTGGGCTACTTTCGATTTGTTTTAACCAAGTCTTGCATTAACGAATATAGTCTCAAAGCTGAATCAGGAACACCCATTTTTTTGGCTTTTATCTTCATTTCCTTTAATTTATCTTTATTTATAAGAATACGATCGATATGGTTCACAAGACTATTATTATTTAAGTCTTTCTCTAATAATAATTCGGCAGCCCCATGGTCACTTAGTGACCTTGCGTTTTTCTCTTGATGATTATTTGTAACATAAGGACTTGGGACTAGGATACTTGGAATACCAAGTGAGGTTATTTCAGCTAGCGTCGTTGCTCCTGCTCTTGAAACCACCAAATCGACCCCTGCCAAAACCTCTGGCATATTATGAATAAATGGTTTAATGACTACATTTTTAGGGTTTCCAATTAATTCAACTTCCTTTTTAACATCCTCATAATGTACGTCTCCCGTAATATAAAGAACTTGATACGGTTTTTCTGCCAAATCAGCAAATGCCTTCACTACTGCCTCATTAATTGGCCTTGCACCGCGACTGCCACCAAAGATTAAAACCACCGGCATTGTTGCACTAAGTCCAGCAGCAAGACGGCCTTGAATCCCATCCTTACCAATCACTTCAGATGCACGTGGATTTCCCGTGAATACGGTCTTGTTTTCTGGAAAATATTCCTTCGCCTCTTCAAAACAAATAGCGATCTTATTTACATATCGGCTTAAAAATTTATTTGTTAAGCCAGGAACACTATTTTGTTCGTGAATAATAGTTGGAATTCCAAGTTTAGAAGCGGCGTATACTACAGGTCCGCAAACATACCCGCCTGTTCCGATGACAATGTCTGGTTTGAAGTCCTTTAACATTTTTTTACTGTCTTGCACACCTTTTAGGAAGCGTAGAACTGTTTTTATATTTTCAAAGGAGAGCTTTCTTTTAAAACCTGTGATATGAATATCTTTAAAATCAATATTTTCCATCGGAACAAGCTTGCTTTCTAAGCCATTCCTAGTCCCTATGTATAAAAATTCAGCCTCTTTATTCTGTTTTTGTATTTCACGAATTAGTGCGAGAGCAGGATAAATATGCCCGCCAGTCCCTCCACCGCTAACAACTATTTTCATTTTTCCACCTCATTAACTATTTAACACCTAATGGCATACCCTATATTACTATAAAAACAATCGAAATAACGCAAATGAAAAAAGAATGTTATCTAAATGTAAAGATATGATTTAATTTAGGTAAACACAGCAAAAAATAAAAAGAACCCTGCTACTAAACAGGGTGTAGGTTCATAATCTCGAATACCTGCTGATGTTAAGGAGAACACCGATTGCCATTAACATCAAAGTCAAACTAGAGCCTCCGTAGCTTAAAAATGGCAAAGTGATACCTGTGACAGGCATTAGACCCGTAACAACACCAATATTAATCATTACCTGAATTGCCACCATTGCGATGATTCCAACGGCTAGAAAGCTGCCATATAAATCAGGTGCACCTAAAGCGATTCGAATACCTCTCCATAACAATAGAGCAAATAACAGTAAAATAAAAGAACCGCCAATGAACCCTAGTTCTTCAGATAGAATCGCAAAGATAAAGTCCGTCTGTGGTTCCGGCAGGTAAAAGAACTTCTGACGGCTCTCGCCAAGTCCCAGTCCAAACAATCCACCAGGACCAATCGCAAAAAGCGATTGAATCATTTGAAAACCACTTCCCTGCGGGTCGGACCATGGATCCAAAAAGGAAGTTATTCTTTTCATTCGATATGGAGCGGAAGCAATTAAGCCGACAAAACCCGCTATACCCAATAGTCCAAGTAAAGAAAAATGGCTAATCCGTGCACCAGCAATAAATATCATAACAACACAGGTGCCCATCATGACAGTTCCTGTACCTAAATCAGGTTGAAGCATAATCATCGCAAAGGCTAGAAAGGCAAGCCCTAAGGAAGGAATAAGACCTTTCTTAAAAGAAGTAATTAACTTTTGACGTTCCGAAAGATACTTTGCCAAAAAAGCAATCATTGCCAGTTTCATAAATTCGGAAGGCTGTATTGAAAAGGCTCCTACACCAATCCAACTTCTAGAACCATTTCTTTCATTACCAATCCCAGGAATTAAAACAAGTATAAGTAACACAAAACAAACAATTAGAAAGGTTTTGGACCACGTCCGCCACGTCCAATAATTGATGTTCATGATGAAAAACATGGCAGCAACTCCGACCCCGGCAAAAAGGGTTTGTCTTTTTGCAAAGAAAAAGGAATCATTAAATTTATATTCAGCCCAAATAGCACTTGCGCTGTAAACCATGATAAGCCCTATTGCCAGAAGCGTGAATGTTACAATCATTAAAATAAAATCAGGAGTTGTTTTCTTTGTCGGCACCACAATACACCTCAACTGCTAGTTTTAGGGCTTAGCAGAACCTTAATTACTGTCTTGCTTCAGCTCTTAGCGACAATTAGTGTACCTCGCTGACAGAGCGCTTGCGCTTTTCCGGCTAAGACAAGCCCTTACTTAAGCTTATGCACCGCTTCGATAAAAATGTCTCCCCTGACCTCAAAAGTTTTATATTGATCCCAGCTCGCACAGGCTGGAGATAGTAATATAACGTCACCTGATTCAGAATATCGATAAGCTTCAGGCACTGCCTTGTCAACATTATCGACACGCTTGATAAGTTTTATTCCAGCTTCTTTTCCAATGCGTTCCATCTTCGGAGCGGTTTGCCCAAAGGTTATCATCGCTTTTACATTTTTTAAATAAGGCAGAAGTTCATCAAACTCATTACCTCGATCTAGTCCGCCTGCAAGTAGAATAACCGGGGTTTCAAATGCAGCTAAGGCATTAATGGTCGCCAGTATATTCGTTGCTTTCGAATCATTATAAAATTTTCTACCGTCCACTTCTTTTACATATTGCAGGCGGTGCCTGACACCAGTGAAAGTTCTAAGGACCCGCTGAATGGCACTATTATCTACTCCAGATAGCTTTGCTGACGCCATAGCAGATAAAATATTTTCAAGATTGTGGTTACCCGGTAAAGCTATTTTCTCAATTTCCATCACTTTTTCGTGATTAAACATAATCCAGCCGTCAGAAAGATAAGCACCTACTGTCAGTTCCTTCTTAGTAGAAAAAGGGATAATGCTGGCTTTAGAGTGACGAGCGACTTCTAACGTCTCTGCTTGATCGGCATTGACGATCAGATAGTCTAGCTCGGTTTGATTTTTTGTGATGTTTGCCTTTGCTGCAATATACTCCTCTTTTGTCCCATGATAATCTAAATGAGCATCATAAAGGTTCGTAAGAATGGCAATTTTGGGTTTAAAAGTGGCAATGCCCATTAATTGAAAAGAGGATAATTCAATAACAATCGTATTCTCCGCTGTTGCTTCCTCGGCTACCCCGGAAGCCACCGTGCCAATGTTGCCTGCGATTAACGGATGCTTATGATCCTCATTTAACATTTCATAAACTAATGTTGTTGTTGTTGTTTTCCCATTTGTCCCTGTGATTCCAATAAATGGAGCCTCAGAAATTGCATACGCAAGTTCCACTTCAGTGATAACAGGAATCCCTTTTTCAATCGCGCCTGCAATCATTGGGTTGTTATATGGAATCCCTGGGTTTTTGACGATCAACTCGAATCCTTCATCAAGAAGCTCAATAGGGTGATCACCACAAATTACTTTAATCCCTTGTTCTAATAATCCTTGAGCCTCTGGATTTTCCGAAAATGGTTTTTTATCATTAACAGTTACAAATGCACCAAGCTTATGTAATAATGCGGCTGCTGTTACCCCGCTTTTCGCCAAACCAAGGACAAGAATCTTTTTATGACTGAAAGATTTAATCTGTTTCAATTTATAACCACACCTCAATATAGATTCCTAGTACCGCAAATATTAATCCTACACTCCAAAAAGTAACAACTACACGCCATTCCGACCAACCGACTAATTCATAGTGATGATGTAGTGGGCTCATACGGAAAATCCGCTTACCCGTTGTTTTAAAGGAAATAACCTGTAAAATAACCGATAACGTTTCAATAACAAATACTCCGCCAATGATGATCAGCAAAATTTCAAGCTTCGTAAGAATAGCAATCGTCGCAATAGCCCCACCGAGAGCAAGCGAACCTGTATCTCCCATAAAAACCTTTGCCGGATGGGCATTAAACACCAAGAATCCTAACACCGCGCCTACAACAGCTACAGAAAATATCGCAATTTCAATCTGATTTTGATTCCAAGCAAGAACAGCTAATGCACCAAACGCAATTGCTGCGGTGCCTGACACCAATCCATCGAGTCCATCTGTTAAATTAACTGCATTTGAAAATCCAACCAGCCAGAATATGATAAAGAAAATAAAAAACCAGCCTAAATCAAATGTCGTATCCGAAAATGGAATGCTTATTTCGGTAGAAAAACCTTGTTGTTTATAAATAAGATAAAAGATAACTGAAATAATAATTTGACCTGCCAGCTTTTGTCTAGATGTTAACCCTAAATTCCGTTTTAGAACAACTTTGATAAAATCGTCTAAAAACCCAAGCAATCCAAAGCCAAGCGTAACAAGAAGCAGTAAGTATGTTTTAACAGTTGGTTCAGAAAATTTCCCTGTCATTACAAGTGTCGTAATAACAATCGAAAACATAATCATCACTCCGCCCATGGTGGGAGTGCCTGATTTCTTTTGATGGGATTTTGGCCCCTCTTCACGAATGCTTTGTCCAAATTTCAACCTTCTTAAGAAGGGAATAAAAACAGGAGAAAGCAATACCGAGATAAGAAATCCCATAATTATTGTGAAGAAAATAACTTGCTCGAGCATTTTATTCCCTCCTTTCAGCTGTGTTTTTTCTAGTAACCTTTTGTAACATCACAGCTATATCATATGATTCTTTATTTTTATTAAGAAGTTCTTTATTTGAAAATTTAAAGTTAGTTATATCCATAATTTCATCTGTTTCTCCATTTAATTTTTCAATATAACGATTTAATATGGTTCCAATCGCCTTAATAGGGTCTGGTACAAAGAATACTGGAAAGTGGTTCGGAGTATAGCTTGGAACCTCGTGCCCTTGCTCCCAAATAGCGGCGATTGCTCCATTTGCAATCGCTTCTGAAAGTTCCCCAGACTTTCCACTTAATGATACAAATAATCCTTTTGGCTGCGCTATATGAGCTTGGTCGCAAACTGTAACAAATAATAGGTTATCTTGGATCCCGCGACTATTTTCAAATAAACTTGCCAAGTCTTTTAAAGCTAAATACATAGCTATCTCCCCTCAATCGCTTCCCGAGCCACAAGTCGGTCATCAAAGTCGTGAACTACATTGCCAATTATTTGATAGGTTTCATGTCCTTTACCAGCAATTAAGATCACATCACCCTCCGATGCCTCCCCAATAGCAGTTTGGATCGCTTCTTTGCGGTCAGGGATTATTCGGTATGTTGCACCTTGCAATCCTGCTTCCATTTCCTTCAATATCGCTAATGGGTCTTCACTTCTTGGATTATCAGAAGTGAAAATGGGATCTGTAGCCCATTGGCAGGCTATTTGAGCCATTAATGGCCGCTTCGTGCGGTCGCGGTCTCCACCACAGCCAACAATAACGAAAACCTTTTTCTTAGCAAAATTCCGAATCGTTTTTAAAACATTTTCAAGACTGTCTGGTGTATGGGCATAATCAACAATTACAGTGAAATCCTGTCCTGAATTTACAAGTTCAAATCTCCCTGATACACCCGTCACGCCTTCGATGGACTTGATCACATCCTCAATAGCGATTCCGGACACTACGGATGCCGCAATACTTGCTAAAACATTATAAACACTGAATTTACCAATTAATTGCATTTCGATCGGATACTTTTCTGTTTGGACAATAAGATCAAACCTTGTACCCGAAGAAGTCATTTGAATGTTCTTCGCTTGAATATCAGCCTTATTGTCGATTCCATATGTAATGACGTGTGCAGCAGTCGACCTACTATACATATCTGATGCAGGATCATCTGCATTTAAAACTGCAAATTTTGGTTTTTGATGATTAAACGTATTGCCAAGCTGGGCAAATAATAAACTCTTGGCGCGCTTATATTCATCCATAGTTTTATGATAGTCCAGATGGTCTTGCGATAGATTTGTAAACACAGCTACATCATAATCGCAGCCATGAACCCTTCCAAGGTCTAACGCATGTGAAGAAACCTCCATTACTGCTATATCGACACCTGCTTCAACCATTTGTTTAAAGGTTTTTTGAAGTGTTAAGCTTTCAGGGGTTGTATTCTTTGTTTCAATCGTCTTGTCAGCGATTTTAGTGTACATAGTCCCAATAAGACCTGTTTTTTGACCAGCATCTGCAAATATTTTTTCAAGTAAATGACTGGTGGTTGTTTTCCCGTTTGTTCCTGTGATTCCAATTAAGTGCAGGTCTTTAGTTGGCTGCTCATAAAAGGCATCAGAAATCACAGCCATTGCTCTCGTGGTATCTTTAACAAGAATAACAGGTACATCGAGTGTTAACGGACGCTCAGCTAGTACAGCTGCTGCCCCGCTATTTACAGCGGATTCCGCAAAATCATGCCCATCTACTGTGTATCCTTTAATACAAATAAATAAGCTCCCCTTTTGCACCTTCCGATTATCGTTTTCGATTGAAGTAATTTCTGTGTCCTCACCTTGAAAAGGAACTAGAAGATGCAAATCCTTAAGCAGCTTTTGTAGCTTCATTTCTCTCAAATCCTCTCATAACCGTACATACATATGACTAATATTTCACTTGAATATTCCTCGTAAGAAAGTTCCATCTTATTTTACATTAAAATATTTTATTTTGCTATTTAGTAATGGCTATTTTCGTATAGATTGTTGTTTTTCGTATAAGTTCATCACCCCGTATAACTTTATAATACGTGGCATCTTTTCGTAAGAACATTTGCGAAAATTGCCTAGAAACTTAGTAAATGACACTAATTAAGCTCCAAAAGCAACAATAGTTTACGAAAAGAGCCTTAGTAATTAAAACTTAATGAAAAAATTAGGCGGCGGAAATTATTCCGACCGCCCTTCCATAAATGATTGTTTATTCTCTTATTCCTCTTTTCCAAAATAAAGCCTAATTTTTGAACCTTCTTTAACTTTGGTACCCGCTTCAGGAGATTGCCTAACAACCACATCTCCTTCGCCGCTTGCATCAATTTTTAAGTTTATAAATTGGTCCATTAATTCCATTTTAGATAACCCGGTGAAATCCGGTAATTTTATCAACGGTGAATCTGGCCATTTCAGTTTTTTTTCCATTTGATTTTTCCGAGGTTTTATCCCCATCTGGCTTAAACTATCCTTCATAATATTGCCAACAATTGGTGCACTTACTGTACTACCAAAGGCTGTAATCCCTTTTGGGTTATCAACGGCCACATAGACAACAATTTGCGGATCATCTGCTGGGGCAAATCCAATAAACGATACGATAAAGTTATTTTCTAAATATCTACCGTTTTTTGCTTTCTGGGCCGTACCTGTTTTGCCTCCAACGCGGTAACCATCAACAAATGCCTTTCCACCTGAACCCTGAGCAACTACGCTCTCAAGGGCATGGCGAATTTCTTTTGAAGTTTCCTCGGTAATAACTCTCCTTTTTTCAACTGGAGAATTTCTCATCACCACTTCTTTTGTAACTGGATCGATTAGCTCTTTAGCAATATAAGGCTTATATAATATCCCGCCATTAATGGCCGCAGATACAGCAGTAACTTGTTGGATTGGTGTCACTGATACCCCTTGTCCAAAGGCTGTCGTTGCTTGCTCAACTGGACCAACTCGGTCTAAATTGAACAAAATACCTGTTCCTTCTCCTTGTAAGTCGATACCAGTCTTTTGACCAAACCCAAAATCCTTCACATATTTAAACAGCTTATCTTTGCCAAGCCTCTGCCCTAATTCCACAAAACCTGGGTTACAGGAATTTTGTACAACTTCTAAAAAGGACTGATCGCCATGGCCCCCTCTTTTCCAACACTTTAACCTTGCACCTGCTACTTGAACGGAACCAGAATCATGAAAATGTTCCTTTTCCAAATTCACTTTTCCTTCATTCAACGCTGCGGCTAAGGTAATTATTTTAAAAGTTGACCCTGGTTCGTACGTTGACCAAACTGGGAGATTGCGGTTATATACCTCTTGAGGAACATTTTGAAACTTCGCTGGATCAAAAGTTGGTCTGCTCGACATAGCTAATATCTCACCATTATTCGGGTTCATCGCAATGGCAACAATTCCATCTGGATTGTATTTTGCGTCAGCGATATCCAACTCTCTTTCAACAATTGTTTGTATTTTTGAATCGATTGTCAGCTTCAAATCAAGACCGTTCGTCGGTTTCTCGTAATCATCTGCCATATCGTTCATTCTTTCCCCTTTAGCATTCGCATAGAATTTAACGGAGCCCCTTTCACCACTTAATTCTTTATCATAGTATTGTTCTAGGCCCATCAATCCCTGGTTGTCCACTCCTGCAAACCCTAGAACATGTGATAGATAGCTCCCCATTGGATAGTGCCGCTTAGAATCTTCACCGATATAGACACCTTCTAGTCCTAAAGATCTTATTTCCTTGGCCTTTTCATGTGAAATTTTTCTACCTTCCTTAATTCGAACAATCCTCTCTTTTAAGGTGATATCACGATAGGCCTTTTCTTTTGACATATTTAAAACGGAAGCAAGCTTTTCCGCGGTCGTGGCTGGGTCTTTAATTTGTCTTGGAACGACCCAGACGGTCGGAGTACTAATATTGGTTGCTAACGCGACTCCATTCCGGTCCACAATTTCACCCCGTTCAGGTTCAAATGGGATATTTCGGCTCCAGGAGTCTCTAGCACCTGCAGTCAACCAATCACCCAAAACAAATTGTACATATCCAAGTCGGACATCAATAATCAAGAAGGTTAGAATACCAATGAATAGTGCAATCATTAATCGTTTACGGACAGTAACATTTGAAACACGCATAGATTGAACGACCCTCCTTTTTCTATCGTTCATTTATATGCTTGTACTTTTTTTCTTAGAACGTTAGTTAAGGCTATTAAATAAGAGAAAAACCCTCGGCAGCCTCTTATTTTATTCAATCACTCCAACAGTTCACCGCATTAATTCATTAGAATGTTATTGGTACATAGACTTTAAATAGGTCTGTTGATTGGCGCTCCAGGCACTTCGCTTTCCGCGGGCGTGCCGGGGAGCCTCCTCGGCGCTTCGCTCCTGCGGGGTCTCCCCTGACCCGTACTCCCGCAGGAGTCTTCGTGCCTTCCGCACCAATCAACAGAGTGTTTTCAATAAAGATCTTCAACACAACTAATAAAAATAAGTGGTGAAATCAATGTTTAAGCCAAAAGAGTCTAACCAAAGTGAATATGAATTTGTATCTATTGATGAATTGGTTGTGTGCAATACTTTAAGTTGATTTGCCTACCTGTTGATTGGAGCGGAAATCAACAGGCCCATTTGCAGGGACAATCAATAAATTTAGTATTTAGATTCTGACAAAATAAAAAATTGCCGAGAAAAATACCCTTTCTCGACAATAAGAGAAATCCCGCCTAAGGAGCGGGATTTTCTTTTAATCTTGAACTATATCTTCTTTGTTTTTTTCGGTTTGTTCTTCGGCATCATTTTTTTCCGCATTCCACTGTTCTTCAGGGGTTTTAAAGTCTACGATTAAAAAATCTCCTTTTTGAACATGAGTTTTCGGTTTAATATTTTGATGAGTTACATACCCTTTGCCTTTTGAATTTAGTTTTAATCCAGTGATATTTGCTACTTTCATTACATCTCGTAGTGACCAACCCGTCATATCAGGGACAAGCATTTCACCGTTAGTTTGAATGATTACCTTCTCCCCCTGCAAAACAGTGGTCCCTGGCTCTGGCAACTGTCTGACAACTTCTGTTCCTTTGCCAATTACGACGGTTTCAACACCTTTGTCTTTCAAGGCAGCTACAGTTTCATCAATTGACTTTCCCTTAAAATCATCTAGTTTATTTAATTGTGCTTTTTCAAGCTTAGAAGGTTTTATATTTAAGTAATGAAGGCTGTTTTTCATGACAGGGTTAAAAATAGCCGATACTGGTATCGCACCTTGACCAGCTTCAATCCCCTCTAATTCAGGCTGCTGAACAGCAACATAGACAATTAATTCAGGGTCATCTTTTGGAGCCATTCCTAAAAATGAGAACATATAGTTATTAGCCCCTTGTAAATACCTTCCATTCGGTCCAGGGATATTAGCCGTTCCCGTCTTACCGGCGACACTGTACCCATCAATTTTATACCGGCCACCGGTACCCTTAGGTGAGGTAACAACCGTTTCAAGAATATCGCGAACCTCTTTGGCCGTTTCTTTTGTGATGGGTGTAGAAACTACTTCAGTTGTAGATGATTTAATCGTCTCTCGTGTATCATGATCAACAATCTTTTTAACAACATGTGGTTTTACCATTTTGCCATCATTAGCAATGGCTGTTGCTGCTTGAATTTGTTGAATTGGTGTTATTGCTGTTCCCTGCCCATAAGCAGTGGTAATTTTTTCAATCGGATAGGTAAATTGGATTTTCCCTGATGTTTCGTTTGGAAGGTCAATACCTGTAGGCTTATCGAAGCCAAACCTTGTTAAATATTCTCGAAACCTTTCAAAACCAAGTTTCTCTTTCGCAATTTTTGCAAAGGCAACGTTAGATGAACGCTGTACCCCTTCAAGATAGGTGATAGGACCCCATCCTGAGTAATTATGGTCATGAATCGCTTTATCCTTTTTAGTTACTTGATAGGAACCAGATTGATAAATTTCATTTGGATTAAAAACCTTTTCCTGAACTGCTGCCGCAAGCGTAAAAATTTTCATTGTTGAACCAGGTTCGAATGAGGTTTCAACCGCCTCATTATGCCATCCATTTTCAATACCCTCTTTTGTCTTTGGATCAAAAGAAGGTCGTTGTCCCATCGCTAAAATTTCCCCAGTTTTTGGATCAGCAACAACCGCAATAATTTTTTCCGGTTTATATTCCTTTGCTACTTTATTCATTGCGTCTTCTAAAAAGGTTTGAATTTTTTGGTCAATAGTTAAATAAACATCATGTCCATTTTGAGCAGGAGTAATTTTTTCCTTTCCGTCAGGAAGGATATAGCCCCACAAATCACTTTCAAAATTAATCTTTCCATTTTTTCCAGTTAATTCATTATTTAACATTTCTTCAATGCCCATTTTCCCGACCGAGGTAAAGGTTTTATCCTTTTGCTCAACCTGATCCGCATACCCTATTAAATGAGAAGCAAATACTCCATTTGGGTAAAAACGCTTAGAATCACGGATAAATGTTAATCCGGGCAACTTTAAACCTTCAATCTTTTTCTTTGTCTGGTGAGTAATATCTTTGCCCGCCTTGCCAAACTCAACCTGAAATTTCTTATTTTTTATCCCTTTGGTTAAAATACTATAAATCTCTGATTCATCCATATCTAAGTACTTAGCTAGTTCTTTGGCTGTTTTGTCTGGGTCTTTTACGTGTTGCGGTTTTTTTGGATTCGTAGTCATCTTCTTATCTAAAATAGCGATTAATTTATAAGCATTGGTATCTTCAGCAATTTCCTCACCATTCCGGTCTAAGATATCGCCCCTTATGGCTGCCAAATTTCCTTCCCTGCTATATTTTTCTTGTGCCTTCGCAGCGAGCGGCTGTCCATCAACTTCTCCAGAAATTTGTATAGAAAAATACCTGAAGAGTAATACAAAAAAGAGCAAACCAAAAAATGCAAATAAAATGGTTGCTCCTGAATTCATATATGGCTGTTTTTTGTTCATTTTTAATGCACTACCTTGACATTATTTTCGTCTTTGATAAGGCCCATTTCCTTAGCCTTTTTATAAATCCGATCGTACGCACTCAATTCGCTTACCTGTACTTGCAAATCGCTATTTACTTTCTGTTGTTCAGATATCTTCGATTCCATGATTTGTATATCTTTATTGACATCGTAAATTTTTGCTTGATTTGAAATAATATGAACGGAACCAAAACATACAAATCCGGCAAAGGCTAATCCCATAATTTTTTCCCCTGGAGTGAGCCAGGATTTTTTTAACTTTACTTGACTCTTTACTTGGACTTTCTGCTCTGTTTGTTGCTGCTCTAATTGCTTCCTGGCAAGATTACTCAAACTTCTTCCCCTCCAGATTATAATCTTTTTCTACATCCAGTTTTAAAGATCTGGATTTCTTCTCATAGCTTTTCTGCAATTCTTAGCTTTGCAGATCTAGCGCGATTGTTTTGCTCTAATTCTTCTTCTGATGGAAGGATCGGCTTCCGTACGATTAACTTTAATATTGGTTTATACTCATCTGGAATGATTGGTAAACCTGGAGGTAAATTAGGGGTTTCACTTGCCTTCTTAAAGGCTGCTTTGCAAATCCTGTCCTCAAGAGAGTGGAAGGTTATAACACTTATTCTTCCCTCCTGGTTTAACAAGTCAATCGCTTGATTTAATGACTTTTCGAATACACCTAATTCATCATTAACAGCAATTCTTACTGCTTGAAAAACTCGCTTAGCTGGATGTCCACCTTTTCTTCTTGCAGGGGCAGGAATAGCATCCTTAATCAGTTCAACTAATTCCGCCGTTGTTTCAATGGGTTTTACCATCCTTGCTGCTTCTATTTTACGAGCTATTTGTTTAGAGAATTTCTCCTCACCATAGCGAAAAAAGATACGCACCAAGTCTTCATAGGCCCAATGGTTAATTACATCATAGGCAGAAATATCGGCTTCATTATCCATTCTCATATCGAGCGGAGCATCATGATGATAGCTAAAACCTCTTTCTGGAGTATCCAATTGCGGAGAGGAAACTCCTAGATCGTATAGAACTCCATCAACTTTAGAAATTCCCCGATTTTCAAGCTCTTCTTTTAAATATAAGAAATTGCTTTTAATAATTTCTAATCGATCTCCATATTCAGCTAACTTCTCTTTTGCGTGTGCAATCGCTGTTTCATCTTGGTCAAATGCAAATAGTTTACCATGGGCTCCGAGTTTTGAAAGTATAAGTGAACTATGCCCCGCTCCACCCAAAGTACAATCAACATAAATTCCATCTGACTTAATATTTAACCCATCAACAGCTTCCTTTAATAACACAGTTGTGTGTTCAAACATGTTGTAACCACCTTTTCCAATCGAACGATATATAACAGAAAATATATTAACATAATTTATCCATTATATATCAAAGCCAATCATATTTTCTGCAATTTCTGCAAAAGATTCTTCTGATTCAGTAAAATAGTCTTCCCAAATCTGTTTGCTCCAAATTTCAATTCGATTGGAAACTCCTAAAATTACACATTCTTTTTCCAACTTTGCATATTGCAAAAGTGGTGCAGGGATATTAATTCTTCCTTGTTTATCAAGTTCACTCTCTGTTGCTCCTGAAAAGAAGAATCTAGTAAAAGCCCGGGCATCTTTTTTTGTCAGAGGTAAGCCTTTTAATTTCTCTTCAATCAGCCCCCACTCTGATAATGGGTATCCAAACAAACATTGATCCAAACCACGTGTAATGATAAACATGTCACCAAGTTCATCACGGAATTTGGAGGGCACGATCAGTCGGCCTTTCATATCAATGCTGTGATGGTATTCACCCATGAACATACCCATGACCCCCACTTTCTATTAAAAATGTACCACATTCCCCCACTTTCCACCACCCATTTTTAAACTATTCTTCTTAAAATCCTCAAATCCTTTTTTATCCAGTATTTTTTTCCAAAAAAAAAACTTCACTGCTGTGAAGTTTCTACATTTTCATGACTTTATGCCGGCCATCAAATTCGAATGTTCCTGACATGAGATCATGAATAAAATTCAACCCATATATATTTAAATAATAAAATATATTCCAAACTCTTTCTTGAGGGAAGCCGTCGGGTCTTAACGCAAGGTCGACACGATCATATTTTTTGAGACGATTATCGTGTTTTAACTTTCCTGCCTCATTAAGTTTTGTTTCCATAAACCCAATTTCTTTTAGTAAGTAATTTTCGTTTTTCTTTAACAATGGTAATAGACCACGATCCAACTCCACTGTCTTTTCTTCAATTTGTCGATACTGGCTCTCTAATTGTTCTCTGGTACGTAAAAATAACGCTTCAACTTCCTTATCTTTTATTTCTTCTAGAAATTGATTTCTTTCTTTTACCGTACCATGGCTTAATATATCGGCTAAGTTTAATTGTAATTCAGAAAGGTCAGTTTCAATGGAACGATCAAGGATAGTAATGTTCAAACGAGGAACAATTGGCGGCATCTTGATATTAAAATGCTCAAAGACTAGTTTGAGTTCTGCCCAGTAAGAAATTTCTCCTGGCCCTGCAATGAAAGCAACAGTTGGAAAAAGCCATTCTTGCATTAGCGGCCGCGTCACCACATTATTGCTTAAAGCAGCGGGATTTTCCTCGGCATACTCCACTAATTGCTCTCTTGAAAATGTTAGTGCCCCATTTTTCCCCACAAACCAATCATTTCCACGATCATATTCAAGTAAAACCCGATCATTCATTTTCTGGTCATAGTAGAAAAGGTTTGCATTCTGTTCACCGGCATCTATCGTTACCGGAAAACCTTTTTCTTCTATAAGACTTTGTTGTTCCAATAAATTGTAGGTAATCTCTACATGATTAAGGATTTGCTTTTTCAAAAATTCTTTCTGCAGCATCCGGAACTCTTTGTTGCCAGAATCAACAATTAATAACCCATAATCCTTGAACAATTCCATAATAATATTTGCAAAGAAATCGACGAAATTGGTAGAGATCACCACTTGTTTTTCAGCAAATTTTAATAATGTATTCGTATGTTCTGTTTCACCGAAGTTCTCAATTAAATTTTGTACCCATGCAAGACAAACTTCTTTGTTTAATTGAATATCAGAGACCATTTTCTTTTGAAGCACTCTTTCAGGGTAGGTCCATTTATCTACCTTTTGGTTCACTGGTACAAACACATGATTGACTTCCTGGAAATCATGGTCTTCTCCAGCAATCCAAAATACAGGAACTACCGGCACTTTGAGTTGTGCCTCTTTTTGCTCTGCCAATTTAATAATTGAAATCACTTTATGAATTGAATAAAGCGGTCCTGTAAGTATTCCTGCCTGTTGACCCCCAATAACGACAAGGCTATTGTTTGATTTAAGTTTATCGATTGACTTTATAACAGCTTCAGACGATGGAAACCGCTTCATAAAGCTCTCAATATGTTCAGCAACCTCAATGCGAGGAAATAATCGGTTACTAAGTTCACCAACACGTTTGGCATCATCGGTTACTTCATTAAACCGGTAATGAAAAAAAGGCTGGATTTCAGGAGATTGTTCCAAATAATTCGATGCAAACCGATTGGTTGCCGGTAAAGAGAGATTTAAAATCTCCATTCATTGTACTTCCTTTCTGATCACCCAAATTCATTCTGTTAAGAGTATAACACTACCAACCAATTTTGAAAAAAACTTTGGCTTATAATTCAGTTGGAAAAGGTAAAAATCAATGCCCGATTAATCAATCCATAAAGTGTTAGCGTGAGGTAAGCAAAAAGAAAGAGGATAAAATTAAAACGCCAAAAACCCTTCATCACTTTTTTTAAGATTATTTCTTCTTTTACTTTCCAATGCACCAAAACAAAAACCATGGCAATCAAAATCATGGTAAGTATGATTAACCAAAAAAATGATTTTCCCCATATTGTAACAATTAAAAAATGAACGGATATAACAAATAAAATCGTTGTGGAATCTAGTGCCCTATGAACAGACTTTCGTGTGTTATTTGTTACCAGTTTCACTCCAAAGAAAACCAATAGAAATCCTAAAAATGGTAATGCAAAGAAAATTGAGATAATAGAGGTTAGAAAAGTAATCAAGCATAGTCCCCCTTTATCATTTCTTTCCCTTTTATTAAATAATATAAGTTCTCTACTTGAGGTGCCTTCATGTCCTTGTTATCTGCCTCTTCTAATATAAACCCCAAGATTGCATCCACTTCTGTTGTTCTGTTTGCTTCAATATCTTTTAGCATGGAGGAACGGTTGGCAGAAGTATTTTTACAAATATTTATAATTTGCTGCAAATGTTCTTCTGTATTTTCTAAATTTAAGATCGAAGAAACCTCGGAATATAAATTTTTTAGTACCCGAAAATAGAATTGATTTTTTATCAATTTACCATTTTCCACCTCAAGGATAGCTGTTAAAGGATTTATGACAGCATTGACAACTAATTTACTCAGCAGCATGGTATAATAATCCTCCTTAAAAACAAGCGGAAATTCCAGCGGTGCTATAGAGATCAATTTAAATAAAAGGGTTGGATCCCCTTTAAATACAGCAACCTTTGTCGAAGCTTCCCCATTATGGGAAACAGTAAATGGATTTTCTTTCAGCGCACCATGCTCTACTGAACCAACAAAAATATTAGTAAACGGGATAGTTTCAAGCTGTTTTAAATGCCCCATGCCATTCTGTAAAAATAAGAGATTGTTAGGAAGAATAGACAACTGATTTATTTTCTCAATAATTGGATGAAGTTGATATTGCTTCACTGCAATGATGGTAAGATCTTCATTTCCCTGCCACTTGTCCATAGGCATGGCCTTCGTCATGGATATTGTTTGTTCTCCCTTTTTCTTCAGGACGATCCCATATTTATTTATCTCAGCAGCTTGTTCTGGCGTTCTAGTGTAAATCGTAACTTCTAATACTCTACTAAGGTAAGCTGTGAATAACAGGCCAATTGACCCAGCACCAATAATTCCAACCTTCATGCTAACCCCTCTTTTTAGTCGTCTTTACCCATATTTTATCAGATGCTGTCGATAGTTTGTTATAAAGATTCAGAAAAAAATGGAGCCCTATTCGATTAACGACGAATAGGGCTGAATATATAAGATAAGTGTAAGTTATTGAATTTAGATTACTGTCTAGCGCAAGCGGCCCAGCGGCTAGTGTACTTCGCCCTTTTCCCTACGATAAGTCAACATCGGATCGCTTACGCTTTTCTAATTAAACCGGGTACACTGGATGCTTACGTATGCTGAAAGTTAATTCCTTGGTTTCATAGTAAGCAAAGCGTTGAATAAGGACATCGCGTAATTCAGAAGGTGCGACAATTTCATCGACAATAAGTTCTGAAGCCAACTTATAGATATCGATATGTTCTTTGTATTCTTTATGTTTTTCTTGCACAAAAGCTATTCTTTCTTTCGGATCTTCAATCTGATTTATTTTATTTGAATAGACGGCATTAACAGCTGCTTCTGGACCCATTACGGCAATTTGTGCAGTTGGTAAAGCAATGCAGCAATCCGGCTCAAAAGCTGGGCCAGCCATGGCATAAAGACCAGCACCATACGCTTTTCTAACAATTACAGAGATTTTCGGTACAGTTGCAGAACTCATCGCTGCAATTAACTTGGCCCCATGACGGATGATGCCAGCCCGTTCCACCTTTGTTCCAATCATGAAGCCCGGTACGTCTGCCAAAAATAATAGTGGAATATGAAAAGCATCGCAAAGTTGAATAAATTTTGCTGCTTTATCTGCAGAATCAACAAATAAAACGCCGCCTTTTACTTTAGGCTGATTAGCAATAATTCCAATCGGTCGACCATCGATTCTTGCTAATCCCGTTATCAATTCTGGTGCAAACAATTTTTTAATTTCATAAAAACTAGCATTGTCCACAAGTCTATCAATACATTCATACATATCAAACGGCGCGTTTTGATTTTCGGGAATAATTGCTTCTAGTTCACGCCCATGATTCGCTGCCACACCTGCAGTTATCTTTGGCTTTTCTTTAAAACTAGCTGGAAAGTAGCTGATATATTTTTTTGCCGATTCAATTGCTTCCTCTTCACTATAGGTAAGAACATCCCCGCAACCGCTGACAGAACAATGCATTCTCGCACCGCCCATTTCTTCAAGCGTTACCTTTTCACCGATCACCTTTTCAGCCATACGTGGGGATCCCAAATACATAGACGCATTTTGATCGACCATAATGACGATATCACAGAATGCTGGAATATAAGCACCACCAGCCGCGGAAGGTCCAAACAAAATACAAACCTGAGGAATCATCCCAGAAAGTTTGACTTGATTGTGGAATATTTTCCCTGCTCCGCGACGATTAGGAAACATCTCTAATTGATCTGTTATTCTTGCCCCCGCAGAATCAACAAGGTAGAATAATGGAACTTTTAATTTTTCTGCAACTTCTTGAATGCGGATAATCTTTTCAACTGTTCTTGCTCCCCATGAACCCGCTTTGATTGTCGAATCATTTGCCATGACACAAACCGTTTGCCCGTTAATTTTACCAATCGCTGTTACAACACCGTCTGCAGGAAGATCACCCGCTTTAAAATTAGCGAATTTACCATCTTCCTCGTATTTTCCTTCATCAAATAATAAGGCAAGACGCTCACGAACAAACAACTTCTTTTGCTCTTTAGCCTTTTCATGATATTTGGGATGTCCGCCCGCTTCAATCATTTTACGGTTCTCATTTAATTGGTCATTTAATGTATTAGTTACAGCCATTAATTCTCACCCCTTTACAATCTTTTATTCAATGACAATTAATACGTCGCCTTCATTAACGAAATCACCAATGTTGACTTTTACATCCAAAACTACCCCTTCAGTATCGCTTTCAATCGGAATTTCCATTTTCATTGATTCAAGCATTACTACTTCCTGGCCAAGTTGAACTGGATTACCATTTGCTACAAAAATATTTAAAACGGTGCCTGCCATGCTTGCTGTAATTTCTTTCATTTTTCTTTCTCCCCTTAATTCACTAATTTTTGTGTTAAATAGCTTGTTGTGTACGTCCCATTTTGAAAGTCATTATTTGATAATACATTTAGGAAAAGTGGGACATTTGTTTTAATTCCTTCTATTTTGACGCCATTAAAGAAGCGAACAGCCTCTTCCAATGCATTTTCACGTGTTTCCTTATGAATAATGACTTTTGCAATCATTGGATCGTAGAACGGCGTAACCGTTCCTCCTTCTTCATAACCAGAATCAATCCTTACTCCAGCTTGGCGACTCCAATGAAGGGTGCTGATTTTACCAGGTGAAGGTAAAAAGCGAACAGAGTCCTCCGCATAAAGTCTAAATTCGATCGCGTGACCCGATAAAGTAATATCATCCTGGAGCAATGGTAAACGTTCACCTTGAGCGATAAGAAGCTGCCATTTAACTAAATCTAAACCAGTTATCATTTCGGTCACAGGATGCTCAACCTGAAGGCGTGTATTCATTTCTAGAAAATAAAAACTTTCATTCTCATCGACAATAAATTCAATTGTCCCAGCATTTGTATAATTAACAGCACTTGCTGCTCTTAAGGCCGTTTCAAACATTTTCTGACGTGCAGTGTCAGATAGAGAAGGTGACGGAGATTCCTCAATTACTTTTTGATGTCTTCTTTGAATGGAACAATTTCTTTCGTAAAGGTGGACGATATTACCATGGGTGTCTCCAAACACCTGGACTTCCACGTGTCTAGCATCTTTAATGTATTTCTCGATGAAGACTTCGTCTGAGCCAAAATAGGCCATTGCTCTTGCTTTTGTCTGGGCAAAAGACCTAACGAGCGCTTGCTCATCTTCACAATACACCATTCCAATCCCGCCGCCGCCGCCGCTTGCCTTAAGCATAACTGGGTAGCCGATTGTTTCTGCAAGAACGCTTGCTTCCTCACTTGTTTTTAATCCATATCCACTGCCAGGTACCACCGGGACACCTGCCTTCTCCATCGTTTGACGAGAAATAATTTTATCACCCATTAATTCAATCGTTGAAGGATTAGGCCCGATAAAAATAATTCCTTCCTCGATTGCTCGTTTAGCAAATGCAGCATTTTCAGATAAAAAGCCATAACCAGGATGGATTGCATCTACTTTCTCTCGTTTGGCTATCTCTAGAATTTTATCTACTTGTAAATAGGATTTATTAACCGGAGGTTCCCCTACACAGAAGGCAGCCGTTGCCGCTTTTACAAAGGGCATTTCCTTATCAGCTTCAGAATAAATAGCAATAGTTTCAATTCCCATCTCCTGACAGGTTCGAATAATCCGAAGGGCAATTTCCCCTCGATTAGCAATTAAAATTTTTTGCACATTCTTTCCCCTTTCGTACCCTTTTTATTCCACCATATATATGTTTCTACATCATTCTCTGAATTTCCTGCTTAAAAATGAAAACGCTTCCTGAACTTATTTGAAGAATTTTTTGAGTTTTTGTTATATAATGAAAGTGATTCATTTGAAAAATCAAAAATTTTTTCATTTCATGTTATTCAAGTACAAATGAATATATACAAGATTATCAAGTTATCATTTTTAGGAGGTCAATTATGGTAGCAAAAGTGGAAAGACTTAAGGTGAATTATAAAACACTAGAAGAGTTTAAAAAGTTTAAAGAATATGGAATTCAAGAATTATCCATGCTTGAAGATCTTGAAGCAAATATGGTTGATAATAATAGCGACTCACCATTTTACGGAATTTATTTTGGTGATAAGTTAGTAGCACGAATGAGTTTATACCAAATTGATGCAAAATTTGACCGCTATTTCTATCCACCACAAAACTACTTAGAGTTATGGAAACTTGAAGTATTACCTGATTATCAAGGTAAAGGTTATGGCAAGGTGCTTGTAGAATTTGCAAAAAGCTTTGGTCTCCCAATTAAGACGAATCCAAGAGTTCAATCAAGCGGTTTTTGGGAAAAGATGGACTTTGCTAATGTTGATTACGATATGGAGCGTGATCGTGGAGAAAATCCATTAGTATGGTACCCTTCTGGCGTGGAGGCACAACATCATTAAAAATCTAAATGAAAAAGCGGACATTGAGTCCGCTTTTTCTACTTTTCTACTCTCTCGAGATTACCATTTTTGTCCATTTGAAACTTCACTTTTTGTTGTCGATCCTCATCCTGAAGGACAACCATTTTCCGAGCTCTTTCCATAATTTCAATTAATGAACGATAATCCTCTTCGATTGCTTTTAAGTTTTTAGATAATCTTTCATTTTCCGCGGCCAAATAGTAAGCCTTTTTTTCCAACTCTTTGATTTTTTCATTAGATTTCTTCCGTTCTGCTTCAATGTTGGATGAGGCTTGTGCTTTTTGTTGAAGTCCCTCTAAAAAATGTATAACCGCTGAAAATGTAATTGCACTTCCTTGCTCATTAACTGACGAAGAAGGAACAGCTTCCACTTCAGCTGGTTCTTCAAATGCTTCTACTTCATTCGAGGCTGGCTGTTTTTTCAACTCTTTACGCTGCTTTTTGGCAAGCTCAATGCCCGATTTGTACTGTTTTCTAACAAATGAATTCCAGCGAAAGCCACAGGCTGCTGAGGTACGCGTGAGCTGTTTCCCTACTTCTTCGAATGCTTGCAGTTGTGTCCCGCCTTCCCGGATGTGTCGTAACACAACCTCAGCAAGCAACAAGTCTTCATCTTGGGACCATGCATCTTGTCGAGTCGGTGACATTAAATCATCCCTCCTAGTGTTTTTATAATACATATGCATCTACTAGAAAAGATAGACTTAATCAAGCACCGTGTTTTCATCTTTATTCACTGTTTTTTGCGTATAAAAGCATTTACATATTCATGATGGATATCACTTTCCCATAGGAGGGCACAATTTCTTACCTCTTCCTCTATTCTTTCTCGCAGTTTTGATTCTTCCCACTTTCTCACCCAAATCCTTTTATACGATTTCAGTACATTTAGATCGTTAGTTAACATCTGCCCAAGGAATGATTCACAAGCCCGAAGAGAGTTATCAGTATATAAAGCGTTGATAAACCCAATTTCTTTTAAATACACGGCCGTTTGCAGTTCAGCTTCCATTAATAGCTTCATGGCAATCGGAGCTGGCAGCTTTTCTGCTAAGATGGAGCCACCGCCCCAACCTGTTGTTATCGCTTGCTTTCCTTGGACAAATCCTGCTTTTATATCCTCTCGTGCCAAGCGATAGTCGCAAGCCGCAGCAAGTTCACAACCGCCACCAATTGCAGTACCATCAATAAGAGCCATAGTCGGAATTGGCAAGGTAAGCAGGGAATAAAGGATATTTGCCATTTTTGAGAGCATTCCATAGGCTTCTTCCTTTGTGCGAAGTTGATGAAAAACAGATAAGTCTCCTCCTGAACAAAAGGCTCGATCGTCCTTTCCAGTAATTACAAGTGCCTTAATATCAGGTTTTGAGGACCTTTTTATTGCTTCTTCCAATCCTTCCATGACGTCAAAATTAATAGCATTTCTTTTTTCACTTCTAGTAATTGTAAATAATAAATATCCCATATCCCGTTTTTCAATGGAGTATGACAACCTTCTACACGACCTTTCGTTAAACTAATTTTTGATTACTCTAGCGGTATGTATAATTTCTAATAAACGACAAAAGCACAAGGGTTAAAAACCCTTGTGCTTTCTATCTTATCGAAAATTAGTCGTTTACTACGTCTTTTCCTTTGTATGTTCCGCAAGCTTTACATACGCGGTGTGAAAGTTTCATTTCACCACAGTTTGGGCAGCTTACCATACCAGGTACGTTTAATTTAAAATGAGTACGACGTTTTCTTTTTGCAGTTTTAGAAGTTCTTCTAAAAGGTACAGCCATTCTTCCCACCTCCTTAAAGAGTATTAAGAAAGTAATGAAGGCCAGGAATGCTGGGTCTTCACTTTGCTTCTTAGATTTGTCGATTATGATTCGGAAGAAGAATTGTTTTCATCAAAAAACTTTGCAAGACCTGCTAGTCTCGGATCAATTTTTTTAGATTGACCTTCTTCATGAACAACTTCCCAATCCTTGCCAGACTGTGGAGCAGCATCTTCACGATTAACATCTTCGCAAAAAACTTGCATTGGTATCTCAAGTAAAAGAATTTCTCGAAGGATTGGCATTACATCAATCACTTCACCTTTCACTTGATATGCTTCCTCTTCAGCTTCATAAACTGAACCTTGTAAGAGGAACGTTTCAGTTGTTTCGACATTAATTGGAAGTTTAACATCCACTAAAGTACGAGAACATGGAAGTATTAAGTAACCTTCAATTTTTAAATGGAATGTTACTTTTGTTGAATCGATATCTCCCCGACCTGTAATATGCATCGGAGAAACTTCTCGGATGGTTGGATCATCTTGTTTGATTTCATCCACACGAACTATCTCATCAATCATAAATTCCTTGTTTCGATATTTTTGTAATTGACTTAATGTCCATTTCAATTGAATCACCCCAAGGCAACAAAGGTAATTATAGCCTTCGATAAATTTTTTGTCAATGTTTTTTCTTTACACCTCGTCAGATGATTAAAAAAGCAAAAACGCTCATATCTGTTCCTATCTAGTTTAACCAGATAAGCTTTTTGCAAACATCTTTAATATCTTACCATATTATTTGATTGGTTTCATAACAAATTTGTTATAATGATTACCAAAGCGGAAAAACACGAGATTTTATGGTTATAAGGAGGGAACAAATGAGAGCTGTTGGATTAATCGTGGAATACAACCCTTTTCATAATGGACATGCCTATCACCTGCAAGCATCTAAGGAAGTAACGGGGGCTGAGGTTGTCATCGCAGTTATGAGTGGTGATTTTTTACAGCGCGGGGAACCAGCACTTGTATCCAAATGGCAGCGGACGAGAATGGCATTGCTTAATGGAGTAGATATTGTTTTTGAACTTCCTTATTGCTATGCCACTCAAAAAGCAGAAACTTTTGCAAATGGCGCAGTGTCAATTTTAGATGCAGCAGGCACTAGTTTCCTCTGTTTCGGGAGCGAAAGCGGAGATATATCGTCTTTCCTTCAAACAATTGATTACTTGGAAGTGGAGCAAAGGACATTTAATGAGAATATTAAACAATACATAGGCACAGGGGTCAGTTATCCGAAAGCCTTATCCCTTGCTTTTCAGCAATTGCCAGATTCGGAAAAGTATTTGGATTTAGCGAAGCCGAATAATATTCTTGGACTTGAATACATAAAAGCAATAAAACATCAAAAGTCCAATGTCATCCCAATGACGATTCCTCGCAAAAACGCTAACTATCATGATCAAGATTTTTCCTCTGCAACGATTGCAAGTGCAACCAGTATACGGAAAGCCATCTTTAATGACAGTAATGGAAAATCCGCTATTGACCAATATGTACCAGAGCCGACTAAACAATTGCTAAAAGAATATTTCCAATCTAATCAAGTATTTCACCAATGGGAAAATTATTGGAGCTATCTACAATTTCGATTAATTCAATCTAGTCCTGAAGAACTGCGGGAAATTTATGAAATGGAAGAGGGTCTGGAAAACAGGCTTCTATCTGCAGCACGAGAAGCAAATACCTTTCATGAGTTTATGCAAAAAATTAAAACGAAACGATATACTTGGACAAGACTCCAAAGATTATGTGTTCATATTTTAACGAACACTAAAAAAGAGGAAATGGGTTTAATTTCAGAAAATGCTTCTTATTTAAGACTTTTGGGAATGACCACAAGGGGAAAGGAATACTTAAATAAAACAAAATCTCATCTCAGTCTTCCCCTAATTTCTAAACTTTCTTCTTATAAAGGAAAAGAGATTAACCTAGACATTAAGGCAGCACGTGTCTATTCCCTAGGTATCCCTACTCATTTAAAAACCCAAATGCTAGATCAGGAATTTGAGCAGCCACCTATATATATTAGATAAATAAAAAGATGATGCATGTGCACCATCTTTTTATTTTTCTTTTAGCTTTTCTAAATAATCAACAGCCTCGTCAAATGTATCAATTGGAACAATCTTCATATTGGTTTTTATGTCACGGGCAGTCTTTACTGCATCTCGGTAATTAGAATTCTTTATCCCTTTTTCATTGGGAGCAAAAAATATTTCCGCCCCTGCCTTGTCTGCCGCAACAATTTTTTGTTCTATTCCGCCAATAGGTCCCACTGTACCATCTACGTCAATAGTTCCTGTTCCGGCAATCTGATACCCTTTTGTCAAATCCCCTTCTGCCAATTGGTTATAGATTTCTAAAGAAAACATGAACCCTGCGGAAGGACCGCCAATTTCATCAGTCTTTACCTTGACTTTTGGATCAACAATTATGTCTTTATCGTCAACGAGTGATATCCCAATCCCAACCTTTTTAGGATCTTCTTTAAAAGGCTGAATTTTTAATGTAACAGTCTTTGTACTTTTATTACGCGAATATGTTAAGGTTACATTGTCCCCAGCTTGTTTTTTACTAACGTATTCAATGAATTTCTCAGAGGATGGCAATTGTTTTCCATCAACTTTAAAAATTCGATCACCAGTAGAAAGCTTCCCATCAGCAGGCATACCAGGAATCACCTGGACCACATAAATCCCTTTATATTTGTATTTAACAGGTAACCCCGCTTTTCGGTACGCTACCTCTATCGCATTAAGTTTCGACCCTGCCATAAGGTGGAGCTGTCTTGCATTATATTCTTCTTCCGTTTCAGTTTTATTTAAGATCATATCTAGTGGATAAAGCTCTTCATATTTTCTGATTTTCGCTTCTAAATAAGAGTATATATTGGCTCTACCCATTCTGACTGTTGTAAGCATAAAATTCCCTTCATCTTTATCGCCACCTTCGACATTGATGATTGGTCCTAATTCTTTCGCCATACCTGGTTTCGAGACATAATAAGGCAATGAATAAAACATCCCCCAAATCAAAATAATGGCAATAAATAGAGTAGAACCTATATATATTTTTTTGCGCATGGCAATTTTTACCCCTTCCACTGTTCAATCACGGTTTTAATTTGCGTGATATGTTTTTTTGCTTCTTCCTCACCTAGGTTGATAATCTCCTCAATATTTGTGAAGGCTCGTGAACTATAAATTTCGACTGGCGGACGAATCATCACACTAGCAGCAATTTCCCTATTGTTAATTATTTCTGCTTGCATAATGTCTATGCTCTGCATGATAACATCATAAATAGAGGTAATTTCAGCATTACGCTTTACCCTGGAAACATCTACCGCGATAACAATATCTGCCCCCATCTCTTTAGCCACAGAAACAGGAACGCGGTCAGACACACCACCATCCACTAGGATTCTTCCATTTAATTTTTCCGGCACAAAAATTCCCGGTATAGAGATGCTTGCTCGGACAGCATCAGCAACAGAGCCCGTTTTAAAAACCACCTTTTCCCCTGTCAATAAATCAGTGGCGACGATTCCAATTGGAATGGATAGATCCTCGATATTCTTTCCGTGGGTAAAAACCTTAATAAATTCCTTTACTTTTTTTCCTGAGATAAAGCCCATTTTAGGAACAGTAAAGTCCAAAAAGTACTTCCTTTTAAATGCAGTGGATAGTTTATATAAACGATCCATATCAATCCCTGCACCATAAAAACTAGCAACTAGTGCTCCCATACTACTGCCTGCAATTAAATGAATGGGAATTCCTGCGTCCTTAAATGCTTTTATGACACCTAAATGAGCAAACCCGCGTGCACCTCCAGAACCAAGTGCTAAGCCTATTTTAGGGTGCTCCATAACTGTAGACCTCCTATAAATACCTTATAGAAATAATTGTTTTCTTAATAGAAAGACTTAAACTTAGCCCTGCCTTACAAAAGTGAAATCTCGTTCAATCTTATGGTCTAAATAAACGTTCTATGAGTATATTTGTGTTATATGAGGACAAGTCAGTATGGAATATTTCTTTATTTTAACACTCAATTAATTGATTGCACAGTTTCATCGATCACCCTCGGAAGGAGGTCTCTTCATTGGTTCAGTCCAAACTAAAAACAATTTTTTTATCTATATCTGCCACACTTTTAGCTGCTTCCCTAATTTCTTTTCCACAAGAATCATTAGCTGCTTCCATTCGCGGACTGGATATGTGGTGGAAAATTGTCTTCCCCTCTCTATTACCCTTTTTTATTGTGTCTGAAATGTTAATTGGCTTTGGGGTTGTAAAATTTATTGGTGTCTTATTGGAACCACTAATGAGACCTCTTTTTAAGGTTCCTGGTGTTGGAGGGTTCGTTTGGGCAATGGGTATGGCTTCAGGATTCCCCGCCGGGGCAAAGTTCACGGCAAGATTACGGCAGGAAGGACAATTAACACAAATTGAGGCAGAAAGACTTGTTTCTTTCACCAATTCCTCTAATCCTTTATTTATTTTTGGGGCGGTATCAGTAGGATTTTTTTATAATCCGCATTTAGGTGTTACTCTTGCATTAGCTCATTATTTAGGAAATATTTGTGTTGGATTAGTCATGCGATTTTACGGGAAAGAATCCCCTCATGATATTACCTCAAACGGAAAGAAATTAAAAATACGGTCAGCACTATCTACTTTGCATCAAACAAGATTAAAAGATAATCGACCGATAGGAAAACTTTTGGGTGATGCTGTCAATTCCTCCATTCAAACCCTTTTAATGGTAGGTGGGTTTATTATACTATTTTCTGTGCTTAACAAAATACTTTATCATTTACATATCACAGCTGCACTTGCAAAATTAATTGAGATCCTATTATCATTTATATCTTTTCCAGATATGTTAAGCATTCCGTTTATTTCAGGAATATTTGAAATTACCTTAGGGAGTAAGCTGACCAGTCAGGTTGTGGATGCTACTCTATTACAGAAAGCGGTCATAACTAGCTTTATCTTGGCGTTTAGTGGTTTTAGCGTTCAGGCACAGGTTGCCAGCATTCTGTCAGAAACTGATATCAGATATAAACCGTTTTTTATTGCAAGAATCATTCAAGGTATTTTTGCAGGCTTTTTCACACTTATTTTGTGGAAACCAGTTTACCTGCGCTACAACGGTAATGAACAGCCTTCAAATGCCTTGCCGGTGGTTTTTTTTGGCGAAGGATCATGGGTAGACCACCTTTACCATAACATGATCGTTGTTGGTCCGATTTTCACCATCATCTCACTGCTAGTGTATGTGCTGATTTTATTTTCCCGTATAAAAAGGCAATAAAAAAAGAGCTTGCCTGCTCTTTTTTCATTTATGCCTTGAACTTTTTTTGCAATTCTTTTTCAACAATTGGTGGGACGAGTGTTGAAATATCCCCATTATACTTTGCTACTTCTTTTACAATACTTGAACTTAAGAAGGAAAATTGATTATTCGTCATGATAAAAAAGGTTTCAATTTCATCATTCAGTACTCTATTCATCGAAGTAATTTGCATTTCGTATTCAAAGTCGGAAACTGCCCGTAATCCACGGATGATGGCATTAGCATTAACAGCCTTTGCATAATCAACTAGTAAGCCAGCATGCACATCTACTTTAACATTGGGAAGATCTTTTGTTACAGCCTTGATTAGATTCATTCGCTCTTCAACAGTGAATAACGGGTTTTTAGAAGAATTATTTAAAACGCTCACATAGACAGTATCAAATATTTTGGCCCCTCTTCTAATAATATCTAAATGACCATATGTAATTGGATCAAAGCTACCTGGACAAACGGCGATTCTTGTCAAAATGATTCCCCCTTACTCAATATCTGTTCGAATATAAATGGTTACTGCAATAATCCCATACTTCTCATGTTTTATTTGGCTGAATCGTCCTACTGTTTTCGGTAATTCCACATCAAAGCTGTGTTCACAAACAACGATTCCATCGGTTTTTACTATATCCTGCTTATCCATTTTCTCCATTAAACTGACTAGTTGTTGTTTTTTATATGGAGGGTCTAAAAATATGTAATCAAAGATGATTTCTCTTTTTAGGAGGGCTTTTAATGCTCGCTCCGCATCATTGCGATAAACCTCGGCTTGTTCCTCAAATTTACAGGCTTTAATATTTTCATGAATTACCTGAATGGCCTTTGACTCACGGTCAATAAAAATAACTTTATCCAATCCTCTGCTCAATGCCTCTAAACCTAATCCACCGCTCCCTGCAAATAAGTCCAACCCAATCCCGCCATCAAAATAAGGACCAATCATATTAAATAAAGCTTCTTTAACCTTATCCGTTGTCGGCCTCGTTGTATTTCCTGGAACAGCTTTCAGAGGTCTTCCTTTACAACTGCCTGAAACCACTCTCACTTACCTATCACCACATTTTTATCAGAAATAATTTCTTAGTACATCCTACCATAATTATTAAAAAGTAGACAATTCTATGGAGATTGTTTTAACACTTAAATTTTATTATAAAACACGTATAACCTTTTGGGTTGTGGAAATAATGTAATTAACAACATCAATTCGAGGATGTTGTTGCCAACCGCGGAGAAGACTTACGTTTCCCCATAAGTTCTTCCTCCGGTTTCTCCTCTCCCTTTGCCTTCTATCCTTTATGAGGATATGGAAGGACCCTGCAGAATGTTCTGCAGGTTTTTTTTTTTACTTTTTATTCAAAAATTCAAAAATAAGTGGTAAAGTATTGATGAATTGACCCAGTTAAAGGAGCGTTTTAATTGATCCAGCGTTTTATTGAATTAGGAGAAGGATATTCAGATTTATATGAATTACTAGAACTTACAACTGCCAATCAACACCGTCTTCAACACATGCTAGCTCTCCATACAAAGATTGATAATAAGGAACTTACCTCCTTAGTCGTTGTCCTCAAACCAACAGACCCAGGAAAGTTTCAACCTCTCTTTATTTGCCGAGAAGGAATTCCAAATCCAAATTTCTGTCCAAATAAAAGGTATGAGCTCTTTGCTCAAACTGCTGCTAAATATAGTAAACAAATATATGAGCTATCGGTAAAGCCATCTTCAATCTTTTATGAAAAGGAATTATATTTCCAATACCTAATTGGTATTTTGAGGCTTAATCATTACTTACTTCCACTTCAATAGAAAAAGGTGAGGGATCTGTAATCCCCTCACCTTTTTAAATACCCATTTTATAATCATATTCTTTTGCTTTATCTGGAGCTGAATTTTCATACTCCATTCTTAAGAATGGTTTATATGAAGGTTCTACTTTTTTTACAAACGAAAATGAATTCAACTTTTCCATTATTTCATCTACTTCTTCTTGGTTGCAATATAGTACAACATATTTCAGCTTTTTTGAAACATAATGTACATTTCCGAAGCGCCTAAGCATTTTAGCTTGTTTTAAAGAGTAAAGCCAAACAACCAATCCTTGTCTTTGAACAAACATACTTTTTTTCCCCTTCAACAGAACCATCATTTTAACTAAGTCTAGCATATTAAAACGTTTCATTTCAATTCAAACTTTGCTTCTTTTCAATATTATATGGAGTAACAGGATAATTACTGCAATCTAAAAAAAAAATCAGCTTCCATTAGCTGATTTTTTCACCCGCAATTACAGCTGCCGCCACCGCCACAACCACTGCTATGACTAGAATTTGTTTCAAAAAACTGATTGCCAGTTGGGACCTTTATATGTTCTGAAACAGCACCGCCTACGATGATGCTGATTGCATCTAGAAGATCTTGCAAATCATTTTCAGCCAATTTAAACTCAGCTACAAGTGGGTCCAAATCCATTTCCCTTTTATTTTCGCGGATTTGAGTCATTACCTTTTTATAATCAGGATGGTATTTACCAAAACGTTGAACCTCATCGTATAGTTCCTTTAGACTAACAAAGCGGTTTATTTTCCGCTGTGATTCTTTGTTATTTTGCAATTTATATAAACATATTTGATATTGTTCTGCTATATCGGACTCTAAAACCATCTTTGCTAATTGCTCAGCCTGTTCCAGTAATTCGACTCTTTCTAAATTAGCAAGCATGTTTACGCCCACCTCCACTGATATTTTAACATGAAAGTGTTGGTAATGCGAAAAATACAGTTTATCTAGTGATATTTACCATAAATTCTTTCTCCAAGCCATACGGTTCATTATTTAAGTCAACGACTTCAACCTTAACCCGATGCCCACCAGGCGTTAACCCTTTAATAATAAATGCTGCCGCCTTCGCTTCCGATTTTTTCTGGCCATCTACCCATATAACCAGCTTTCCAATTTTCCGCTTTGATTGGTCTGTCTCACGAAAACTGATCCCTGAAACAATACAACTAATTAATACGGCTTCTCCTTTAATTTCATGGTGGACGAATAGTGAAGGCATTTCGGCACTTGGGGAGACATGGTTAAATCCGGAAAGGATTCCAATCAATAAGATAAAAAGGGCTACTTGCGGAAAATGTTTTTTCATTTTGATTCACTCCTTCTTTTGCTTGTATTGTTCGCCTCCAGTTCATTTTTTAGTCTTAATCCTTAAATACACAGAAAAAAAGCCACAAAATGATAATGTGGACTTTGGTTAATTTTGATTTTTCATCGCCTGAAACATTTGATACATCATAGAAGCCATTTGGACACTATTTGAAAATTTGTTAACTTGGTCTGGAATCGTCTTTTTATAATAGTGTAACGATTGAATTTCAAGGGCCTCTAAATCATATGGATTTCTTGATAGCTTTCGATACCAGATTGGTTGTTCGCGGATAAACTGTTTTAAATCCTTCTGATTTTCAATATATTCAAGTACGTCTCTTCTCATATTTTAAAGTTCCTTTCCATCAATCTTTTCTGAACAAAAAGGGATTTTTAGGGCCTTCTTGTGGCTTTACTGAACTCCCAGCTGCACTGTTTCCTTGAAATTGCGAAATAACACTTTGGATCGCACCTAGTGCCTGACTTAAATTATTGATATGGTTTTGCACTTGATTTGGATCCATTTTCTTAACCATCCCCATAATACTGGACATCCAATCAGCTTTAGTTTCCGTGCTTGCTTCATCGGCAGTCTCATTATTAGACCCAGTCGTTTCCCAGCGGGTATCCTCTTCCCCTAACAAATACCATTCTTCATATAACTCTTGCCAGGTACTCTTCCCCTTCCGTACTTCCTGGATTAGTTTAGGATTGTTCTTAACAAATTCTTTGAATTGTATAACGGTAGGGTGTAATTTTTTTTGTGTCATTCTTCTCACCTCAGCCCATATTTCTGCCAATAATACAATATGAAAGAAAATTCAAAAGGTGAAAGAACCCAGTAAGATGAATATATTTAATATTTTTTCTGTAAATGATAAGATGTCAAAAGAGCGTCTGGAACGGAAATCAACAGATAAGTTTAACAGCGCGCCAAAGAATAAGTAATGAAAGAGGTATTTAGAATGAAAGATGAAATACGTCAATTATTAGAAACCTGTATCGAAAATGGATCAGAGGCTGATCTAAATTCACTTGCCTACCTTTTAAATGGATTGAAACAAAAATTGAATCAAAACCGCAGTACCTATATAGACGGGATTCTTCAAATGGAAAGAAAAATTGATGAGAAAACTTGTGAAATTACCATTCCTATTCACCCGATTCTTAATAATAACCTAGATATAGTTCATGGCGGGATTACCGCAACCGTCCTTGATACTACGATGGGCAGCTTAGCAAATTATATTTTGCCAAAAGGATTTGGGGCTGTTACAAATCAATTGAATATCCATTACATAGCACCCGGTATTGGAGAGTCACTCCATTGTAAAGCAGAAATTGTTCATAAAGGCAGCAAAACCATGGTTATTTCAGGGGAAGCCTATCGGAGTGACGGCAAAAAAATCGCCTATGCAACAGGTACGTTCTATATTATTAGCAAATAATGACCGGAGGAGTTTGATTATTAATGGTCACCGCCATTGTCATTCCAATTATTTGCCTTTACTTTTATTGGCTAACCAAAAAAGAGATGAAGATGAACGATACTAAATGGGCTAATGCTGGTCATGTTAAGCAAGAAGCGATATTAAAAGGAGAAATTAAAAGCATCATAGAGGAGAAGCAGCGGTTTTATTATCACCGCTACATTTATGTTCAGTTATTAAAGCTGCAAACTGAAACAAAATTAATTACTGTCCAAAAGATTATGCCCATGACAAAAGACTTCCAAAGAGTCTCGTTTAATGTAGGAGAAGTAATAAAAGTATATGGGCAATGGGAGCATAACAAATTCATATTTAACGAATATAAAATTGAAAAAAGGTGACTTATTCGTCACCTTTTTTATTGTTCTGTTTTTTGAATAAAGTTTTGCGTATAGTACTTTTGATATACCCCTACTCCAAGGTGTGAAAATTCCTCGTTTAAAAGTGCTTCACGATGACCTTTACTATTAAGCCATCCTTCCACGACAGCGGGTCCATCCGTATAATTTGCCGCGATATTTTCACCTGCAGCCTGATATACCACATCAGCTGTTTTTAATCTCTTGTCAAGGTCTCCAAATTTCTTGGAGGTATGGGAAAAGTCATTGTTTTCTGACATGTCCTTACTATGTTGGAACGCTGCTCGAGCTGTATTTTCATCCCACTGCAATACTTTCAGTTTATTCCTGTCTCTTAAGACATTGGTTATATCAAATATCTCTTGTTCGGTATCTTCTTCAATTGCACGCTGCATTTCCTCACTTGGGTCAGGTGCTTGAATTAGGACACCATTATAAACAAGTTCATAGGGACGTTGTTTGATTAGTGTGGATGCATCCAAGAAACGAACACTTGAGAGATTTCCTGTAAACTTATCAATATATAGTTGAACAAAGATATCACCCAATTGAACCATTGGTCGTAGATTTAAATCCGTATCATTCAATTCAAAGCGATAGGAATTTCCATTATATTCAAGATTTATATTTGTATCAATATAATGAGTATTAAAGATTTCCTCCACTGGTTGTCCAATTTCAAATGGTGCTACATCTAAATTTTGACCAATGGCGAAAATGGTAACAATACGATTATTTTCTACACCTACTTGAAGATAACTTTTAGGGTTTTGATTATAAATAAACCACTGATAACCATACATAGATTTATCTATTCGTACTGGAGTACCGAGGTTTTTTTCTAATTCGTCTTCATTTTTCCCAATTAATAACGCCAAACCCTCTTTCGGTTTTTCTGAGACAATTTTTTTATTAGGTATATTAACTGGATTTTTTGTAATTGGTTGTTTTATTTCTGATGTATTGTTTTCTTTAATTAAAATATTACCTTCATTATTATCGTTTATACTAACATAAAAACCAATGGTTAAGAAAACGGCTGAAAGGATAAGTATTTTTGACAGTATACGCAGAGGCCTTCACCCTCTCTGGAACTTTTTCTATCATTATATGTATTGATAAAATTATTATATCATCTATGTCTTGAATAATAATAGCCATTATCCTAAATATCAGATAAATGAACTAATTAAAAGAAAACAGGCACAATATGTACCTGTTTAGTTTTTCTTATACTATTTTTTTTATATAGTAATTATTAGTGTTGTACTCCATTATAGTTTTGTTCAGATATTTCAGTTAAAGCCTCTTTCGCCTGATCGTCTGTTAATTCGCGGATGGCAAAATCGCCTAGTGAAACAATTCCTACTAACTTACCTTCTTCTACCACGGGTAAACGGCGGATTTGATGTTCTGCCATTAATTTTGCTGCTTCCTTGCTTGTAGAATCAGGAGTAACAGTTATCAGTTGTTTACTCATGATATCCTCAACTTTTGATGATCCAGGATGTTTTTCTGCAACACCTCTTATAACAATATCACGGTCTGTTATCATACCAACAATCTTGTCCTGATCAAGAATGGGGATAGCTCCTACATTTAATTCTTTCATTTTCAAAGCAACTTCATATACATTATCCAATAAAGAACAACTTTCAACATTTTCTGTCATTATGTCTCTAATTTTTTCCATTTCTTAACCCCCTAGTATAATTATTTCTTCATATCATTATTCTAGGTTTTCCAACCAATAATGTTTTATTCATTGCATCTATTCATTGCAAGTTGATTCATTTTCAACTATTATTAAAATTGAATTATAATTGCTTTACTGATAAAAGAAACATTGGGGTAAATGGTATTGTTTTTAGGAGGGATTATTTATGAAATTCGAGAATACTGAGATTGAAAAGTTAAAGGCAGACTTAAACCGACTAGATGAAGTAATGTTGGATCATGGTTTAGTCCGCGAGGGGCAATGGGACTACGAACGTGTTACATATGACCGTAAGTTTGAATTAAAAGAAGGGGTATTTTACCTCCGTGTTCGTGGCCATGCGATTGAAGGCGACATTGGTGCTCATAAAGCAACCATTCAATTAATGACTCCGCTTTTAGGTAAACATTATTATCCGCATGGTGTTGAATATGGCGAAGGTGAAAATTTCCCAACCTCACTTGTGAATCAATGTAAAAAGATTCTTGATGCCGTTAAAGCTGAAGTAAGTAAATTCGCTTTATAAGGACAAAAAAAGACGCATACTTTCATGCGTCTTTTTTGTTTGGTTCTGTTAAAGTCCTAGAATGGCTTTAATCATCGAAGTAGTCTCTCCGCCTCGATAGAATACATAGAGCAAAAGGTAAACGGCAACTCCTGTTATGCCCGTAAAAAACCAAATAAAACTAGTTATTGGGCCGAGTTTACGATGAATCGAAAGCTTATTTTTGTATCCAGTCAGGATGGACGCAATACCAAAACCAGCTCCTATTGTCGCAAGTGTGATATGAAATATTAAAAATATTGTATAATATATTTTTATATTTTCTGGCCCTCCAAACGACGTATTTCCAATAAAGATTGTTCTTGAAGCATAAATAATAAAGAAAATAACAGCAAAAACAGCAGCCAATAACATCGTCTTTTTGTGTGCCTCAATCTTTCTTAGCTTTATTTGCCACCACCCAATTGCAACAGTAATGGCACTTAAAACAATAAACGAGGTACTGATCGTTGGCAAAATCGGTAAAGAATTCATTTAAAGTCCTCTCTTTACTTTTATTCTAGTATAATAGTAGTCCAACCAATCTTTCTTTTCAACTCGATAACAAAAAATAATGCCTCTTTAGTAAAGGCTCTTTTCGTAAACTTTGTTGCTATTGGAGCTTAATAAGGGTCATTTACTAACTTTCTAGGCAATTTTCGCAAAGGTTCTTACGAAAAGATGCCACGATGCAGATAGGTTTACGAGTTGATGAACTTATACGAAAAACAACAGCTATGCGAAAATAGCCTTAGTAAAAAAATCTCCCGGGAAGATGGGAGATTATTTAATAAGTAATGGATTTAACGGTTGCTTCATTTCCTGTTCGGTTTCTGCTTGATCCTTCCTATACCATTCAAAGAATACATGCCCAAGGATGACCCCATAGATGATTTCTTGAATGATTTTCATTAAAACTCCACCTAACTGCTGATCATGGAGTAATGAAATTGAGCTAAAAAGCTGGGGACCACTTAGATTTAAGCTATCAAAGTTTGCAGTGCCGACACATAGGCTCATTACTTCACCCCAAACATGAGGATCAGAGTAGGTTGCATACATTGGTGTATCCGCAAAGATAATTAAGGCACAAGCTGGTGTTAATAGGATACCATCTGCAAAAATATAACCAACCTTTTTCAGTCCGCTTAATGTTTGGTGTTCTGGGAGCTGATTAAGCAAAGGCCACCACATGAAGGCTGCCACAAAAAATAAAAGGATGGAGTAACCTGCATGCAGCCAGCCATTTTGCATCACATGATCGAAAATGATTGGGACATGGTAAAAGGAAAATAACCCATTAAAGAGAATTAAAGCAACCAGCGGCTTTGTTAAAACCTTAAATACGGAATCAATAGGCCCTAGCGTGAATACTTTTCTCCAAAACCAGTTTGGGATACTAAGGATTAAAATTGGCGGTACCACTAATACCAATACAGCCATTTGAATCATATGGACCCAAAACATAAGGTGTGCTAATAAATCTACGGGCGATCCCTTAATGGCGTAAAGAAGAATCATCGATAATAGAAATAAAGCACCTTGTGTTTTCGTTAACGGCTCACTATCTGGAAACAAGCTTCTGAATTTTACTGTAAGGACAAAATACCCTGCAGTAAAGACTATTAAAATGAATAAAAAATACGGGCTCCAAAGTGCTTTAAAACCAAATATATCTAATGTAAGCACCCAAATCACCTCATTATAATTTAAAAGAATTGATAACCATATTATACCCTTGGACAAAACGATAGGCAAAGAAATGAAACCTTCCATTTTATTGCTTTTAAAAAAGAAAATCGGCCATAAGCCGATTTTCTCTTCTTGAACATATTACCACCAAATAATAGTTGAAAAGGTAAGAATAGTTATTGCACCAACTAAAACACCTGAGTATAAAAAGAGCGATGGAGCTTCATGCCCTTTATGGCTCATATGCATGAAATAATATAGTTGGAAAATAACTTGAACAACCGCTAGAAGGATAATAAACGGTACAGTAAACCATGAAGTAAACCCTTCAATAGCTACAGCTGCAAAAGCAATGAGAGTTAAGAAAATCATTAATGCAAAAGAAACCAATTGATATCTCATCTCTTCCGCACTTTTCCGGCGGCGATATTCAATGTCAACTCTTGGGTTACCTGAATTAAGTTGTTGATTAGCCATCAGTTTATCCCACCATTCCCATTAAATATACTACTGTAAAGATAAATACCCAAACAACGTCGATAAAATGCCAGTATAAACTAAACACATAGAATTTAGGCGCGTTGTAAAGGTCTAAGCCACGTTTAGAATTTCTAAACATTAAGGTAAAACACCAAAGTAAACCAAAGGCAACGTGACCTCCATGGAAACCAACTAGTGCATAGAAGGCTGATCCGAAAGCACTGCTTGTAAATGTATGCCCTTCATGGACATAATGGGTAAACTCGTATACCTCTAGGCCTAAGAACCCTAAACCTAAAAGAGCTGTAAGACCAAGCCAAACCATCATTTTTTTGAAGGCAAAATTCTTCATATGGTACATCGCGTAAACACTTGTTAACGAGCTAGTTAAGAGAAGCATAGTTGCTACAAATGTTAACGGTAATTCAAATAAATCTTTTGCTAAAGGGTGACTTGAACTAGGAACTTTATCCTTTAATGCAAGATATGTGGCAAAGAGGGAAGCAAACAGGACTGTTTCTCCCCCTAGGAAAAACCAAAAACCTAAGAATTTATTTTTTGATTCAAGGGTAGATTTTTCCGGCGCGGCAGGCCATGTTTCATAAGTGAATTTTTCATCAGCGTGCATTATGCCTTAACCCCCTTATCATCTTCATCCATTAAGTCCTCTTTGTGAATGTGGAATCCATGATCGTCTTTAACTGAACGTAAGAACATAGAACCAAATGTTACCAATAAACCAATAATCAATACTGGTAATGCCCAAGCCTTATCATTAACATGGTACATCGCCCCAAAGGCTGCAATGAATAATCCTAGAGCCATCATAAACGGTAAGAATGATGAATTTGGCATATGGATATCACCAAGCGGTTCAGCTGGTGTCATTCCTTTTTTACCATCCATTTTTTCTAACCAGTACGCATCTAAACCACGAACTAGTGGTAACTGCTTAAAGTTATAGAACGGTGGTGGTGAAGGAATTGCCCATTCTAGTGTTCTTCCGTCGCCCCAAGGATCATTACCAACTTTTTCATTTTTCACAGAAGTAATAATGATATTAAGTAACATTACGATAACACCAATTCCCATAAACGCTGCACCTATAGAACTTACCATGTTTGCAGTGTCTAATCCCTGACCAGGAAGGTATGTGAAAACGCGTCGCGGCATTCCCCATAAACCTAAGAAATGTTGGATAAAGAATGTTAAATGGAACCCAATAAAGAACAACCAGAAAGTAATTTTACCCAAAGCTTCATTCAACATTGTTCCAAATATTTTTGGCCAATATAGATGTGTACCTGCAAAGACCGCAAATACCACACCACCCACAATAACGTAATGGAAGTGTGCAACAACGAAATAAGTATCATGATATTGATAGTCGGCTGCTGCGGAGGCAAGCATTACCCCTGTAACCCCACCAGCAAGAAATGATGGAATAAACGCCATTGCCCAATGCATAGGAGTGGTAAATTTTACACTTCCTCCCCACATTGTTAAAAGCCAGTTGAAAATTTTAATTCCTGTCGGTACACCAATCGCCATTGTAGCAACTGCGAAAATGGCATTTGCAACAGGACCTAAACCTGTTGTAAACATATGGTGAGCCCATACCATGAAGCCTAAGAAACCGATTAATACAGTTGCAAATACCATGGAAGAGTATCCAAATAAACGCTTTCTTGAGAAAATTGGAAAAATCTCTGAGAAAATCCCGAAAGCTGGAAGTATTAAAATATATACTTCTGGGTGTCCGAAGATCCAGAAAAGATGTTCCCAAATAATTGTATTTCCACCCATAGTAGCATCAAAGAAATTCGCTCCAAACAAACGGTCAAACATCATTAAAACTAAACCAACTGTTAATGGAGGAAATGCGAACAAAATAAGTGCTGAAGTAACAAATGTAGTCCAAGTAAACAAAGGCATTCTCATATATGTCATACCTGGAGCACGCATGTTAATGATAGTAACAAGGAAGTTAATACCACCAATCAAGGTTCCTATACCAGATATCTGTAAACCTAAGATATAAAAGTCTACACCATGTCCTTTTGAGTGAAGTGCAAGTGACGCATAAGATGTCCACCCTGCATCAGGTGCTCCACCTAAGAACCATGATAAGTTTAGGAAAATCCCCCCGAAGAAGAACAACCAAAATCCTAACGCATTTACAAATGGAAACGCAACATCACGTGCTCCAATTTGTAATGGCATTACGGCATTCATAAAAGCAAATACCAACGGCATCGCTGCTAAAAATATCATTGTTGTTCCGTGCATTGTAATAATTTCATTAAATAATCCGGCACTTACAAAATCATTATTCGGCACTGCAAGCTGGATACGGATAAATATTGCTTCAAGTCCGCCCACTAAGAAGAAAAATCCACCTGCAATGAGATAAAGGATGGCGATTTTTTTATGGTCGACAGTTGTCAAAAAGTCCCATAAAGTTGCCCCGAATCCCTTTTTTTGAGCATAGGTACTCACAATTTTACCTCCCTTTCAACCAATTCCCCTTTTAGTCCTGAACCTTTAAGCTCATTAAATACTCTGCTAATGCATCAAGCTGGTCTTCAGACATTTCTGGGTATTTTCCTGTCATCATATTACCAGGCTTGTATGTTTCCGGGTTACGAATCCAGTTTTTCAATTCTTCTTTATTATGATCTAAAACACCAGCAACGCGAGATCGATCACCAAAGTTTGATAAATTTGGTGCCAATCGTGCTGTCTCAGGCATTTTGTTTGACGGTGTTACAGCATGACAGCCAATACAGCTTTGATTAAAAATTTCTTGACCTTGAGTCGCTACAGCCCCTTGAGCTTTTTGTGGTTCTTTAACATTTTGCATTGAAGAAACCCACGCATCAAATTTGTCCCTGCTGATTGCCTTAACTTTAAAGTCCATCAAAGCATGGGATGGTCCACAAAGTTCTGCACATTTCCCATAAAAGAGATTTCCGGCTTCGTTTGCTTTTTTATCATCAAACTCTAACCAAAATTTGTTGATATTTTCAGTATTGGTATCCAGTTTTCCACCAACAGCTGGAATCCAGAATGAATGTTTAACATCAGTAGATTTTAAATTAAAATATACTTTTTCATTCGTTGGGACAACTAAATCCTGACTTGTCACAATCTTCTGACCAGGATATTCAAAATCCCACCAGTATAAATGAGAGCGCACATTGATAACAAGCGACTTGGTATTTTTCTTGTCCATTGGAGATACATCTGCAAGTTTAAAGGTTGCGGCCACAGTTGGTACGGCAAGAATTAATAGTAAAAGAATTGGCACAACAGTCCAAATAATTTCTAATTTGTGACTTCCTTCTACTTGTTTTGGGATTTTTTCATCCCTTCTTTTAAAACGGACCAAAATCAAAATGAAAATGATCGCAACAATAACAATTACCCCAACCATGATTAAAGTACTTAACTTCATTAAATCATATTGCATTTTTGCAACTTCACCGGCAGGCTTTAACGTGGAAAGGAACGGTTCGCCACATCCGGAGAGTACAAGCGCTAAAATCGAAAATAACGATATTAAACGCCACTTCGCAAGCCTTTTCATAGCTTAATCAAACCCCTCTTTCACTAATAATTTCTTTAAAACTTTTGGTGGATCAAAGAAGTATGTAGGAAGACTGCTCCTGTTAAATTTCATTCAGAAACAATCATTTGCAAAACTAAATTAATGTAACTATAACCATTGCCACAAAAATAATAGTTAAATATTGCAAAGAGTAAACAAACATTAGTTTTGCCCACTTTATGTCATCTTTGATTCTATATCCATAAATCCCTAATGCTAACCATCCGATATTTAAAAGGATAGCAAGAACTAGAAATGGGATTCCTAATTTGGTAAGAAAAAACGGGATAGGTTGAAGCGCAGCAACCCAAAGAATAATGTGAATTTTTGTAGTTTTAAATCCTTTAACTACAGGTAACATTGGGATCCCAGCTGCTTTATATTCTTTAACCCTTCTCATTGCCAGTGCATAAAAATGCGGTGGCTGCCAAACAAACATCAATACAAATAGTGACCACGCCATAATATCAAGATTTGCATCTACTGCTGCCCATCCAATAAGCGGTGGCACGGCGCCTGAAATGCTTCCGATTATAGTATTGGAAACCAGTTGCCGCTTTGACCATAAAGTATATAGGAAAACATAGCTAAAAACTCCAAGCAGTCCTATTACTGTTGCAGTCATCGTAGTAAAGAATAAAGACAGTGTTCCCAGTCCAATGAGTAAAATACCTAATGTAAGAACTTTGACTGGCACCACTTTCCCTGTAACAGTTGGTCGCGCTTTCGTTCTTTCCATTAAGTGGTCAATGTCGCGATCCACATAATTATTGATGGCACATGACCCAGCAATGATTAACGAAGAACCTACGACTGTAAAAAAGACAATATCTAAATTATTTAGAAAGCTTTGTCCCGAAAAATGTAATGCTAACCATAACCCCGTAAAAGTTGTAATAAGGTTGGAATTGACAATCCCTATTTTAATAAGGGCCATTAGGTCTTTCCAAGCTGAGGTTTTTATATTGGCATGCAGGCTCGCAGCGCCATTTTCAATGGCAGCATCTCCGTAAGCCTTAGAGTTAGACATTTGTTTCTCCTCCTAAACCTAAATAACAAAACATTTATCATTTAAGTTCTAAATATTATTACTTAATTATTTATGCCCTCATTTGTAATAAAAAGGAATACTTATCAAAAAAATTCAAGTAATTTTTTTCGACTTAAAAATTAAACATCAAAAAAGAATAGTGATTTTCAAAACACTTTCTCTGTATATTAAATCACACTTTCCTATATTTTTGTGAACTTTTTTTGAATAATTTTATACAAAATTGTGACAGGATTCATTTAATAGTAACTAAGGTTACATTTTATTACAATTGTTCATAGCAGTTAAAGAAGAATCACCTATATTTAATATAAACTTCGAGTGCCTGCAGTATGTGTATGCGGTTAATTCCTTTTACTTTATACAGGAATTATTCTAATAAATCCGCCCATATATATTTCTAACAGGCTAAAAGTAAAGTTTCAACAGTTTTCACTATAACAATAGTGGAAATTATTTATTATTCAGGACCTTTTTTATTTATTAAAGATATCTAATAATCTATATTAACTTCTGTTCATTTTCGACATTATTCGGTATTATTAATAGGGAATTTGATAATCTGGTTACTTTTCCATTTATTATACTGGCAGGTTTATCCAATGACAAATTATTGAACTTTTAAGAGGTGAATTTTTTGCGACGATCTTTGAAGTGGTTAGCGGTTGCCACTACCATTGGAATGATTTTTATCCTAATAGGCGGTGCATTAGTGACAAAGACCGGTTCTGGAATGGGCTGCGGGAGGTCTTGGCCACTTTGTAACGGTAAATTCTTACCGTTGGCAATAACACCAGAATTAGCTATCGAACTTGCCCACAGGCTTGTTTCCGGAGTAGGGGGAATCATGGTTCTCATTCTTTCTGTTTGGTCATGGAGGGCAATTGGCCATATTAGGGAAACAAAATTTCTTTCGTTCCTTTCCTTTTTCTTTTTACTTTTACAAGCATTAATCGGGGCAGCTGCTGTAAAATGGGGACAGTCAAGTTTTGTACTTGCCTTACATTTTGGAATTTCACTTATCTCATTCTCAGCGGTTTTGTTGTTAACACTTTTAATTTTTGAAATTGATAAGAAATTTAATGCAGAAAAGCTTTATATCGACAAGCGTATGGGTTTTCATATTATCGGCGTTTCTATTTATAGTTATCTTGTCATTTATACTGGCGCTCTAGTGCGCCATACTAAGTCTAGTTTAGTTTGTCGAGACTGGCCGTTTTGTTTAAATGACGCTCCCGCTTTACCATCAAATTTGTATGAATGGGTGCAAATGGGGCACCGTGCAGCGGCCGGCCTGATCTTTATCTGGATTACTTATATCCTTATTTTGACGGTCCGCCACTATAAAGAGCAAAAAGTTCTTTATTGGGGATGGATTATTTCTTTCATCCTGGTTACGTTACAAGTGATTGCTGGTGCTTTGATAATTTTCACTAGTTTAAATCTATATATTGCCCTTCTGCACGCTTTCTTTATTACCTGCTTGTTTGGAGTTTTAAGTTATTTCCTTTTGTTATATTCTAGATCTAAAAGAAATTATCAATAAAAAAAGCTGCTAGGGATATTGAAATCCCTAGCAACTTTTTTATGCTTTCGTTAATTCTAGTAATAGATCACCGGTTAATATAGCATCACCACTTGATACATAAATATCCTTCACAACCCCTGAAAATGGCGCTTGTACGGTTGTTTCCATTTTCATCGCTTCGGTAATCATTAGATGATCTCCACGTTCCACTTTTTCGCCTTTTTCCACGATAACTTTAACTACTGTTCCCGGCATCGAGGCTGCAAGTTGATTTTCATTTTTCGGATCGGCTTTTAATCTAGAAATAACCGTAGATTTAATACTTTCATCCTTTATCGAGACTTCACGCGGCTGTCCGTTTAACTCAAAATAGACTACTCTAGTGCCATCGGCTTGAGGATGACCCATTGAGACGAGCTTAACAATCAGTGTTTTCCCTGTTTCAATTTCCACCTCAATTTCTTCACCCAGTCGCATTCCATAAAGAAATGTTGGTGTATCTAGTACTGAGATATTTCCATATTGTTCATCCGTTTTAATGTACTCCATAAATACCTTTGGATATAACGCATAAGAAATGGCTTCAAAATCCGTTACTTGTCTGCCTAGTTCCCTGTACAATTTTTCCTTCAGTTTTTCAAAATTCACTGACTCAAGCAATTCACCTGGACGAACTTCCAATGGTTTTTTTCCTTTTAAGATCACTTTTTGCAGCTTCTCTGGTAAACCACCATAAGGCATACCAAGTGATCCTTCAAATAGTTCAACAACTGAATCTGGGAAATCAAGTGTATCTCCCTTTAATAGCACATCTTCCTCATTTAAATCATTTTGAACCATAAATAAGGCCATATCACCAACGACCTTTGATGAAGGTGTTACTTTAACAATATCACCAAACATATTATTTACTCTTGAATACATTTCTTTCACTTCATCCCAACGGTCACCAAGGCTAACTGCTCTTGCTTGTTGCTGGAGGTTGCTATATTGACCCCCAGGCATCTCATGTTGATAAATTTCAGTATGCGGGGAAATCATACCACTTTCAAAATCTTGATAATACTTACGGACATCTTCCCAATAATAAGACAATTTTTCCAGCGCATTGATGTTTACCTGTGGTTTCCGCGGATTCCCTTCAAGAGCATAAAATAAGGAATTAGCACTTGGCTGTGATGTTAGTCCCGCCATTGTTCCCAAAGCCGTGTCAACAATGTCCACCCCTCCATCAATGGCCCGTGCATACGTATACAGACCATTTCCACTTGTATCATGGGTATGAAGATGTATAGGGATGTCAACTGTTTCTTTTAACTCAGAAACAAGTTGATAGGCTGCCTCCGGCTTTAATAAGCCAGCCATATCCTTTATCCCAAGTATATGTGCTCCTTGTTGTTCCAATTCTTTTGCCAGGTGTTTATAATACTGAAGATTGTATTTTGTCCTGGTCTGGTCCAAAATGTCCCCTGTATAACAAATCGAAGCCTCGGCAATTTTTCCAGTTTGTCGTACTGCATCTATCGCGACTTCCATTCCCTTTACCCAGTTTAAACTATCGAAAATTCGAAAAACATCAATTCCACCCGAAGCAGATTGATTAACAAATTCACGAATCAAATTATCAGGATAATTTTTATATCCAACAGCATTCGCTCCACGTATCAGCATTTGGAATAAGACGTTTGGAATTTTCTTACGAAGAGTCACTAATCGGTCCCATGGATCTTCTTTTAAGAAACGATAGGCCACATCAAAGGTTGCTCCGCCCCACATTTCAAAAGAGAATAAATCAGGCAAAAGTTTTGCCGTAGGCTCTGCGATGTGAAGAATATCTGTCGTCCGCATCCGGGTAGCTAAAAGTGACTGATGAGCATCTCGAAAGGTCGTATCCGTTAATAATACATGCTTTTGATTCTTCACCCAATCCACAAGTCCCTCAGCACCGAACTGGTCGAGAATTTGCTTTGTCCCCTCTTGATACGGTAATTTATAAGGTACATTAGGAATTCTTGGCTTCGGAAAGACTGGCCTTTTCTTCTTCTCAATCCCAGGAAAACCATTGACTGTTACTGTACCAATGTATGATAACATTTTTGTTCCACGATCTTTGCGAAACGGAAAAATAAACAATTCTGGAGTAGTATCAATAAATGATGTATCATACTCACCATTCCTAAACTTCTCATGCTTTACTACATTCTCTAAGAACGGAATATTAGTTTTAATTCCTCTAATCCTGAACTCTTGCAAATTACGAACCATTTTAGAGGCTGCTTGTTCAAAGGTTAACGCCCAGGTTGAAAGCTTTACTAATAAGGAATCATAATAAGGTGTAATGACGGCACCTTGAAAGCCATTTCCCGCATCCAGTCGTACTCCAAAACCTCCGCCAGAGCGATAGGCCATAATTTTCCCCGTATCAGGCATAAAATTATTAAGAGGGTCTTCAGTTGTTACCCTTGACTGTATAGCAAATCCATTTATTTGTATTCTCTCTTGTGCTGGAATACCGATAATCGGACCATGTAAATCATGGCCTTCTGCTATCAATATTTGCGTTTGAACAATATCGACTCCAGTTACCATCTCTGTTACCGTGTGTTCAACCTGAACCCGTGGATTTACTTCTATAAAATAGAAGTCATTTCCGGAAACAAGAAACTCTACTGTACCTGCATTTAAGTAATCTATATTCTTCATCAATTTTACAGCAGCATCGCATATCCTTTTTCGTAATTCTTCAGAGATGGAAACACTTGGAGCCACCTCCACTACCTTTTGGTGACGTCTTTGGACGGAACAATCGCGGTCATAAAGGTGAACGATATTCCCCTGTTTATCCCCGATAATTTGAACTTCGATATGCTTTGGACTTTCAATTAGTTTTTCAAGATAAACTTCGTCATTCCCAAAAGCTGCTTTTGCTTCTGACTTTGCTCTTTCAAAGGCTTCACGGATTTCATCTAAGCTTTTCACAATTCTCATCCCACGGCCGCCTCCGCCAAGGGAAGCCTTTATGATAATAGGCAGCTTGTGTTCTTCTACAAAATCCTCTACCTGACTTACCTCTGTAACTGGTCCTGGACTTCCTGGAATAACTGGTATCCCAGCAAGTTCGGCCTGATGCCTCGCTTTGACCTTATCCCCAAACATATCAAGTTGTGAAATGGTTGGTCCAATAAAAATAATTCCTTCTTCTTCGCATCGCTTGGCAAAATGAATATTTTCTGATAAAAAACCATAGCCAGGATGGATGGCGTTAGCACCGCTTTTTTTGGCAATAGCAAGGATGCCATCAATGTCTAAATAGGCATCAATTGGTTTTTTACCTTCCCCAACTAGATAAGCCTCATCAGCCTTGTAACGATGATAGGCACCGGAATCCTCTTTTGAATAAATTGCAACTGTTCGAATATTCAGTTCTGTACAGGCGCGAAAAACCCTGATTGCGATTTCGCCTCGATTGGCTACCAACACTTTATTAATTTGTCTTGTCACGAAGAGCACCTCATATACTATGTATTTTTAAAAACGCGAAGAGCAAAAATGTCCTTCGCGTTTTGACTAAATATAGAAAACCTTACCATCCTTTTGCTTAACCCTTTTATCTACTTGTTCTTGATTATTTTTATATTTCTTTTCATATTTATTGAACATGGATACATTTACAAGTATCCCTGTTGCCCCTGCAAGCATTAAGATCGAGGATCCTCCATAGCTTATAAATGGCAATGGCACACCAGTCAAAGGAATAAGTCCTGATACTCCTGCTAGATTGATAAACGTTTGGATCCCAATCATGCTTGAAATACCAAAAGCAAGGAGACTCCCAAAAGGATCTTTACATTGTAATCCGATATATATCCCTCTTAAAACAATATAAAAGAGGAGAATGAGGACGAAACCAACACCCCAAATTCCTAATTCCTCGGCAATTACCGCCATAATAAAGTCTGTATGGGATTCTGGAAGATAGCCAAGTTTTTGAATACTTTTCCCTAGGCCTAATCCATTGACACCACCCGAACCAATTGCGATATAGGAGTTCGCTAGGTGAAAACCTTCATTATTTACGTACTTATCAGTAAATGGATTATCTAATACCGCAAAACGACTTTGTTGTTCGTTAGAAAAAAACTTCCCCCAGGAAACCAAAACAAGCGGCAGTAGAACTATAAGCGCTATTATAAGTAATTTGCCGATACTTTTAAAACTCATCCCAGAGCAAAAAATCATCGTACTTGCGATGGCTATAATAATCGCTGCAGTACCAAAGTCAGGTTGAAAAATGATAAGTGCACATACAATAAAAAGATAGACTAAAGGTGGGAGAACACCTTTGTTAAATTGATTGATATAGGCTTGCTTTTTCGCATAGACGGCTGCCAAATAAATGATAGCTGCAAGCTTGACAAACTCCGATGGTTGAAATAAGAAAGTGCCAATTGAGTACCAGCTTTGCGCATTATTTTTTTCTACCCCAAATACAAATAATCCTAATAGAGATAAAAGAGAAGCTAGCACAATCAATACCAGAACTTTTTTGAACATCATAATCTTATATGGAATAATTGCTGCGAAAAGGAAGATTACAGTAAAAATGATCAGCCATACTTTTTGTTTTTGATAAAAATAATCAGGTGGATAACCATACCTTTGAACGGCGGAAGCCATACTCGCACTATATATCATTACTAGGCCAAAGGTACACAATAGGGCGATAGCGATAATTAAGGTATAATCATATGATTTCAATATTTTTTTTAACATTTAAAAGGTCCTCATTTTCAATATTGATTTATATCATTCTATTATAATAGAAAATATACATTATTTCTTAAGGAAAAGTTAATTTGTTACAACAAATTAATATTGAATCATCACACAAAAAATGAAATCACTTGCTCAAATAATAACAAAAAAACCCAAACAATGATCAGTGATTGTTTGAGTTCTTTTGCCATTATTTCCTTAACGATGCATCATGAAGTGCTGATAACTCTCTTTCTAATGTATCGAGGATGGCTTTACCATCTTTACTATCCATTAAACCTAATCGAACAGCAAAATCTATTTCTCTAGATAGGCCAAACATTTGTGTATCCAATACCTCTTCATAAAGAGGGCATTGAGGCATCGTGAGATTGTCCATTTGCACTTTGATTAGCCTTAATATTTTTTCAGCGTCAGCCTGTAATAAGGCATATGCTTTTTCCTGGTGATTTACGATCATTTCAGACGCCAACATTAATCCCCCCATTTCAGAGCGATAATTCAACTTATCTATAAATTTTACCGTTTACAAAGGAAAATTGCAAGAACAATGAAGTCAATTTGCTTAAGGAGTTAGTCGAGATGGGGCTCTTCGAACGGTAATTATCTTCTTACACCACCTGATTGTACTATTATGACATTTTGCCAAAAAAAAGTTATACTAATTAGGCAAAGGTTTAGGGGGAATAATAAATGGAAAATATCATTATCATTTCAGGAAGCGTAAAGTATACAATCACACTTGATCCAGGTGTGTGGATTTTTGACGACCGACGAGTTGATTTAACCACCTATTTTTCAACAAAACTAGAGAGTTCTAATTCATTAGAAGAGTATACGAAAGATGTTTCAAAGCATTGGGACCGTGAAATTATGGAGGGTGCGATTTATCCGCCTACATTGAAGTCAGAAAAGAAATATGAAAAAGAAAAAGTATTGACTGGGACCTTCGGTATTCCTATTAGACCCTTTTTAATGAATTCAGAACCTGCTAGTGATGCAGACACTTTTGTTATTCATTGTAACGATGGTATGTATGAATACCCTCTTGAAACCGCCTATGACTTTATCTTAGGATTCTCAAATAACGGTAAGCCGCTAAAAGATGATGGACCTATTCATGTCTATTTTGGCGATGGTTCTAATCAACAAAGTCCTATTAAAAACGTTACTGGTTTTACCATAAAATAAGACGGGTGCCTATGGCGCCCGTTTTACTTTATGGATTATTTAAAGTAAATCTGCTGCCAATAATGCTAATCCAGACCTTTCCCCTTTCATTAATTTAACATGTCCCGAAATAGCTTGATCCTTAAACTTTTCCACAACATACGTTAAACCGTTGTTATAGGCATCAAGATAGGGATGGTCAATCTGTTCTGGGTCTCCCATTAAAACTATTTTACTTCCTTCTCCGACACGTGTCAGAATGGTTTTGACTTCATGCTTTGTTAGGTTTTGTGCTTCATCGATAATGATGAACTGTTTTGGTAAACTTCTACCGCGAATATACGTTAATGCTTCCACCTCAATTGATCCCATTCCCGCTAAGATGGCATCAAGTTCACCAGGTTTTTTGGTATTGAAAAGAAATTCAAGATTATCAAAGATTGGTTGCATCCAAGGTCTAAGTTTCTCTTGTTTTTCACCTGGTAAAAATCCTAGATCCTTTCCAACCGGCACAATTGGTCTAGCCACTAAAAGTTTTTTATATTCCCGAAAATCTTCCGTTTGCATTAATCCCGAAGCAAGTGCTAACAAAGTTTTCCCTGTACCTGCTTTCCCCGTTAATGTAACTAAATGTATATCCTTCCGTAATAACAATTCAATCGCCATCGTCTGCTGAACATTTCTAGAATGGATGCCCCAAACATGCTCTTGGTTTAATGCTAATTTTTTTACCTTTTTACTTGTTTTGTCCACCATGCCTATTGCTGATGCAGAACTGCCCAGTGAGTCTTTCATTACTAAAAATTGATTTGGATAAAATGGATGATTGGCTATCTCAGAGAGATTTAATTCACCTTTCTCATAAAACCTGCCTAATAATTCGATCGGGAGAAATACTTCAAAAAATCCTGTATAAATATGATCAATTTCTACGACACGGTCGTTTAAAAAATCTTCGGCGTCTAATCCAATTGCATCTGCTTTTACTCTAACGAGAGCATCCTTACTAACTAAAATAACTGCCTTTCCATTTTCCTTGGTTTGTTCTTCTAAAAATAAATTTTTTGCAACAGCAAGAATTCGATTATCATTTGTTTTTTCAATAAATATATCCTGAAGCTCATGAAAGGTACGATGATTCAATTCAATTCTGATGGTCCCTCCGTTCTCAAGAGGGATTTTTTCATGGAGTTTACCTGAAGCTCTTAGGCCATCAATTAATCTGGATACATGTCTTGCATTTCTCCCGACTTCATCCATGTACCTTTTCTTTGAGTCCACTTCTTCAAGAACCACTGCAGGAATAACAACTTCATTATCTTCAAAGGAGAAGAGGGAATACGGGTCTTGTAACAAAACATTTGTATCTAACACGTATATCTTACTCAAAGCAACGCCTCCTGCTTTACTTGTTGTTAGGATTGCGACTTTCAAACAACCCTATTACTAGATTGGACTTTGGTAAAATATATGTTTATTGGAATAAAGATAGAAGGAGTTCCGCACAATAAATGTTAATGACACCATTTAATACAGATGAAGGTTTATAGCTTAATCCTATGTATGGATAAAGTATTACGGAGGTGGATTTTGGATGAAGAAAACCTTAATGATAACTGCGTTATGTCTTATCATAGCCGGCTGCAGCACAAAAAAGGAGCTGACAAACAATCAGAACGAGAATAATGTTAATGTAAAAAACAGCTACATTGAAAATGTTGACCGAAAATCTGGACAAGAAATCTCCAAACGATTAGTAAAACTTGCAACAAGTGTCCCAAATGTTAAAGATGCGACAGCAGTTGTATTAGGAAGATATGCGATCGTTGGTATTGATGTAAATGCAAAAATTGATCGTTCCCAAGTAGGATCCATTAAATATTCAGTGGCTGAAAGTTTAAGGAAGGATCCGTATGGTGCCAATGCAGTGGTATTTGCTGATGCGGATACAACACAGCGCTTACAAGAAATACAAACAGATATAAATAAGGGAAGGCCAATACAGGGCATTATGGAGGAACTAGCAGATGTTGCTGGTCGATTGATGCCAGAGATTCCTGGAGATTTAATTACTCCAAGTCCTAAGAATGCCCCGGAAGAACCCGATAAGAAGCTAAAATCAAGCGATAAAGATAAGCTAGAAAAAGAGCAAGAAGATCAATCAAATCATTATAAATAGAAAAGTGCAGCCCCTAGACAACGGAGTTAGACAGCAAAAAATTTCAAAGATAAATTCTGAGTATAAGAAAAGCTTAGGGATCCCTAAGCTTTTCTTATTGCTTCCATGACTTGATTGTCTAACTTTTGGGCAGCATTTTTGTCATATGTTTTATCATATTGAACTTCAGTGACTATTTTAGACCCATAAAACATGACATCCCTTACCGCTGTAATTATCACTTGGATTAGAGCGAGCTTTAATGGAACATCCGCTAGACGTTCTTCTTTTACCAGTGCTTCCCCATGAATTGCATATGTAGATTCGTTAGCAATCAAATTAATAACAACTTGCTTGTTTTTATTAATATTTTCAAGGATTCTGGAGCGATTATCTACTGCAAAATAGATGGTACTTTCATTCTTTGCTAGTACCCAGGAAATAGAGCTTACATTTGGACCCCCCGTTTCGTAATCAACCGTTGCCAATGTCACGAACCGCTCTTTTTGAAGTTCATCATATAAAGGTTTAATTAGCTTAGGTTCTACTTGATTTGCCATTTTTACATCCCCTTTAATTATTCCATGTTCCTGTTATTAAAAACAGATATTCTCATATTACTACTATCCCATGCTTTCATCAAATTAATCCAATCGAGACTCTTTTAGTAAAAATAGCCCTAATTGATTATCTACAAAGTTTCTGACATGATATACTAGAGTAAATCATTCGGTTATTAGAATTTGGTGAAGAGGTGTCCAATGAGAGTTAAATGTGTGATTTGCGATAAAATTGAAACGATTGAAGATGAATCGTTTGTGGCCAAACGTCTTCGTAATCGGCCTATCCATACATATATGTGTAAAGATTGCAGTTCAAGAATAACTGAAAAAACAAATGCCAGATTTGAAACAGGAAATTTTCGATTATATCGTGCAAAATCGGAAGAAGACGACTGGTAAAATAAAAAGCGGAAGCGCCCGTTTAGTGTCTGTTATAAAAAAAACCATCATGCCCATTCCAAAACGGAATGAACATGATGGTTTTTTATTTTTCTTCAATTGGGTAGTTCTCATACTTTTCGGGTTCTTGATTTATTTGTTGCAGCATGACTTCAATTAATTCTCGAGGAAAACGAGTTTTTTTCGTTTCTTCCCCTTGTTGATAGGAAACATAATACATGACAACATCTGTTGTTACCTCTATGTTTGAGAGGTTAAGATCCGCTAACATTTCTTCGAAAAGGTTTAATGTATCTCGAGCTGCTGTGTCATCAGGCCGTGCATCGCATACAACCTTAATTGTAAGCCAATTATATAATGTATCCTGTACGGATTTCATTTAACTAAACCCCCGTTATTTTGCTTCAGCCTGATGCTTTTTCGTTTGATGTAAGCGTATTTTATAAATAATCAATAACACTGCCGCACCTGCGAGTCCTTCCGCGATCGGCAACGCATAAGAAAATATCAACATCACAAAGCATCCGATCAACAGACAAACATAAATCACAATATTTTTCAAAAGAGGCAATTTTTTTGCAAAGCCTAACTTATATACAATGGCCGCTAAAATTACAATATATACATACTGTAACCACACAGCGGTTTTTACATCTGTTAGTTCAATGAAAAATCTAAGACTAGGAGAGAATCCTTCCATCTTCTTGCACTCCTTTTACTTAACTTTGTTCAGCATATTTTTTCTTTTTAGCAGCTCTTTCACGTTCATTTTTATCAAGAATTTTCTTACGAAGACGAATCGATTCTGGTGTAACCTCACAATATTCGTCATCATTTAAATATTCCAATGACTCTTCTAGTGTCATAATGCGTGGCTTTTTAATAACAGATGTTTGATCTTTGTTAGCTGAACGCACATTTGTCGCCTGTTTCATTTTTGTAATATTAACGGTGATGTCATTTTCACGAGTGTTTTCGCCAACGATCATCCCCTCATAAATTTCCGTACCTGGTTCAACAAAAATGGTTCCACGGTCTTCAACTTGCATGATACCATATGTCGAAGCTTTTCCAGATTCCATTGACACAAGGACACCTTGGTGTCTTCCGCCTACTTGGCCTGGTAACATTGGCTGATAGCTGTCAAAGGTATGATTAATAATTCCATAACCACGTGTCATTGTTAAGAACTCGGTGGTGTAACCTATTAAGCCTCGTGCTGGTACGTTAAAGATTAAGCGTACTTGACCTGTACCATTATTGATCATATCAAGCATTTCGCCTTTGCGGGCACCAATCGATTCCATTACAGAGCCTGTATGCTCTTCTGGTACATCGATTTGAACTCTTTCAACTGGTTCACAACGTACACCATCAATTTCTTTAACGATAACTTCTGGTTTAGAAACTTGAAGTTCATAGCCTTCACGACGCATGTTTTCAATTAAGATGGATAAATGAAGTTCACCACGTCCAGAAACGATCCATGCATCTGGAGAATCTGTGTTATCTACTCGTAAACTTACGTCTGTTTGTAATTGAGCACGAAGTCTTTCTTCAATCTTCCTTGCAGTTAAATACTTACCTTCTCTACCTGCAAATGGACTGTTGTTTACCACAAATGTCATTTGTAATGTCGGCTCATCAATTCTTAAGATTGGAAGTGCTTCCTGATGTTCGATCGGACAAACCGTTTCACCCACATTGATATCTTCCATTCCTGAAACTGCGATTAAGTCGCCAGCTACTGCCTCTTGTATTTCTTGTCGTTTTAATCCAAAGAAACCGAAAATTTTGGTCACTCGGAATTGCTTAACTGAACCATCTAACTTCATTAGTGCTACTTGTTGACCAACCTGCATTGTACCGCGGAATACGCGCCCGATTCCAATTCTTCCAACATAATCATTATAATCAAGAAGGGCAACTTGGAATTGTAACGGTTCTTCACGATTGTCAACAGGTGCAGGTATATATTCAACAATTGCCTCGTATAAAGATTGCATATTTTCATCTTGCTTTTCTGGATCAGTACTTGCTGTACCATTTATTGCTGAAGCATAAATGACTGGGAATTCAAGTTGGTCCTCATTTGCTTCAAGTTCAATAAACAAATCGATTACTTCATCAATTACTTCTGCAGGTCGTGCAAAGTCACGGTCAATTTTATTAACGACAACAATTGGAGTTAAATTTTGCTCTAATGCCTTTTTAAGAACAAAACGAGTTTGTGGCATACAGCCTTCATAGGCATCCACTACTAGCAATACCCCATCAACCATTTTCATAATCCGTTCCACTTCTCCGCCAAAGTCAGCGTGTCCTGGAGTATCCAAAATATTGATACGAGTATCTTTGTATTGAATAGCCGTATTCTTGGCGAGGATGGTGATTCCACGCTCTCTTTCTAAGTCATTCGAATCCATTGCTCGTTCTTCGACATGTTCGTTAGAACGAAATGTTCCAGATTGTTTCAACAATTGATCCACCAACGTTGTTTTCCCGTGGTCAACGTGGGCAATGATTGCAATATTACGTATATCATTTCTTATATTCAAAAAATTCCACTCCTACCTATATTATAAAAATAAGTCTATTTATAGTTTCCCATTCACAACTAAAACATTATACCACAAATAAAGTGGAAACCCCTAACCATTTTATTGTAGAATAAAAAATATACAAAAGTTGTGTACGTTTAAACTGTATTTATTAATGAAAAAGGAGTTATAAAGATGAAAAACGTGAAGTGGTCTTTACTTGTTTATGCAATGCTTGCGGCCGCAAGCATTATGGGGATTGGAGTAGCAATAGGCGAAAAAAGCATAATAGGTGCACTGGGCTGTATCGTTGCAATTATTGTAATTATGGGAATGGGCTTTAAAACAAAACGAAAAATGCGTGAAAATGGGGAATTATAAAAAAGAAGCCAAGATTGGCTTCTTTTTTTACCATTTTCCCTCTTTTAAGTAATCCTTTAAAATGGATTGGTGTAATCCTGGCTTAGCTGCAAATAATGAATCCTGTGAAAGGAAATTCAGGTGCTCTCCTCTTAAATTTGTCACTATGCCGCCAAGTTCTTCAATTATTACTGCCCCTGCAGCCACATCCCAAGGTGATAAGCGCATTGAAAGATAGGCGTCAACTCTTCCTGCTGCAACAAACACCATTTCGAGTGCGGCAGAACCATAGGATCTTGTCCCCCTCGCATCTCTCACAAGAGGAATCATTAAATTGTGATCAATACGATGATTTTCCATTACCCATGTCGCATTTAAAGCGATGATGGATTCTTTCACAGGTGTTTCCTTTATTGGAACAAGCGGCTTATCATTTAAATAAGCTCCATTTCCCCTCGAGGCATGGTACAATTCGTCATGGACCACATCGTAAATCAGCCCAATCTTTCCTACTCCATTCTCATAAACACCAAGGGAAATCGCAAAGTTTCTTTGTTGATGGATAAAATTCATCGTTCCATCGATTGGGTCAATTAACCAAACAATTCCATCAAGACTACCTAGTGTATCGCCAAATCCTTCTTCACCCATTATTTTATGATCGGGATATACCTCTCTAATTTTACTAATAAAAAATTGTTCAATTTCTTTATCCATATTCGTTACCAAGTCATTAGCGTTTGACTTAGTTTGAATATTTAATGTCTTATCAAAAGACAATCTGATCTTAGCTCCTGCGTCATTTACCCATTCCTTTGCATGAGAATAAATTTGCTCCCAGTTCATAACTCTCCTCCATATACCTTATTTCCTGCCATGATTTCAATGTATGTAGTATGAAGCATGATAAATTAAATAATGTACCTTTAGCTTAATCAAATTGTTGGAACACAGCAACTTTTAGAAGGTCTCCGTTCCACCATGAAAAGGACAATAATAAACGAACCCCCCTCGTTTTTGCTGGAGTTCGTTTTAGATTAGTTCAGAATATATTCTATTTCGTTCCATTCTTCTTTATTTCTCCTTGGATAAAAAAACCCTCTAATTTTATCAAAGAGCTTTTAAGCGTAATAATTCTTGGCGGATTTTTTCTAATTTTTGTTTGCATTCTTTCATTTTTTTCTCATTCTTTTCCTCGATTGCTTCGAATAAAGTAGCTAATTCATAATCCATTTCCAATCTTAACACTGCTGTTCTTTCCTTTTCGCCTGCTTTTTTAAGTGAGGTATTCATCAATTGTTTCATGTTTCTCCTCCCCTTCCCTGGTTTTAACTCATTTTTCAGATTATTTTTTTACTGTATAATATGAGCCAGGGAGATATGTTGCAACAAATATGTGCTTTAACCTAGAAAGCATCTAACTTCTTGTCCGCTTACTGGTATGCTACAATTAGGGACAAATGTTTAGTTGGAGGTTTTTCGTTTATGGGTTTTACAGGATTTACAAAAGAAGATTTTAATGTTTTCTTAATAGATGGATTAGAGGCTAGAATGGAAGCTTTAAAGGAAACGGTCCGTCCGAAATTGGAGGATTTAGGAGGATATTTTGCACCATTCCTTTCTTCCTTAACAGATGATGAAATGTTTGTTCATGTAGCTAAACATGCAAGACGTACCATTAATCCACCTAAAGATACATGGGTAGCATTTTCAAATAATCCTCGAGGTTATAAAATGCTCCCCCATTTTCAAATAGGCATGTGGAACACCCATTTATTTATATGGTTTGCTGTTATTTATGAAGCACCCCAAAAAGAAACGATTGCAGCAAGATTTTCAAAAAAATTAGCTAAAATTTATAAAGAGACACCAAAGGATTTTGTTTGGTCAGTCGATCATACAAAACCAGAAACAATTGGACATGGTCAATTGTCAAAGGACGAATTAAGGGCGCTTTTTGACCGTCTACAAAATGTAAAGAAAGCAGAATTATTATGCGGCTACACGATTGACAAGGAAAAAGTGATTCAATTAGGTTCAGATGGGTTAATGAAACAAATCGAGGACGTTTTTCAAAAAGTAGCTCCATTATATCGAATCTCACAAAATAGAAAATAAGATAAAAAAACTCCTGAATCAAACGGTTCAGGAGTTTTTTCAACTTATTTCATTTTAATTTTATCCCCGGATGAGGCGTCCTTTGCTTTTTTAATGGTTCGATAAGACGAATAACTACTCATTTCTTCAAATTCACTACAAATTGTCTTTTCCTCCGCCTTGCTAGGTACGATTTCTTTAAAGCGACGATAGGCCCTCATTACTTCATCACGGTCAATTCCCTGTTCATATGCCTTTTCTATTGTTTCAAAAAATGCAATTACATCAACAATTTCCTCAGTACTCCAATGATAATCAATAGGATATTGGTATTCCATTATTTCACCTTCTAACTAATTTAACTAAGGCTAAATTTACGAAAAGAGCCTTAACTAAAAAGTATCATATAATTATTTTCCCCACTTTGCACGAATTTGTTCAGCATCAAGAATCATTCGTTCAAATAATTCTTGAACTGAAGGGACATCTTTAATTAATCCCATCACTTGTCCTGCCCATGCAAAGCCTTGTTCAGGCTCACCATCATATATGTAGCGCTGGTTAGCATTTCCACTTATGAAATCCTTCAGCTGGCCATATCCCCCATTGTTCTTTTCGATCTCAAGAATTTTATCGGTCCAGCTGTTTGCAAGTGCCCGTCCTGGAGTTCCAAGAGTTCTCTTAATGACCACAGTTCCAGATTCATTACCTTCCACTAAGGATTTTTTATATAGCTCGTTTGCATGGACACATTCCTTAGTTGCAATGAATCTTGTACCCATTTCAATCCCTTCTGCACCTAAACTAAGGGCTGCCATAAGTCCTCGGCCATCGCCTATTCCTCCTGAAGCAATGACAGGAATCGAAACGGCATCCACAACTTGAGGCACTAAAACAAGCGTACCGACATCATCACGGCCAAGATGGCCTCCTCCTTCTTGCCCCACCACCATAACAGCATCTGCACCGAGTTCTTCAGCTTTCATCGCCTGCCTTCTGGCCGCAACCAGGACAAGCGTCTTAATTTGTGTGCCTTTTAATTGTTCAAGTATTGGGGCGGGATTTCCTCCGGTCATTGAAACGACCGGTACCTCTTCCTCAATTGCTACTTGGAGAAAATCTGCAAATGGTCTGCCATGTTGTCCAATCGCAAAATTAACCCCAAATGGATTATTCGTAAGCTGTTTCACTTTACGTATCTCCGTGCGAAGTTGTTCAGGTTCCGCTAATGACATAGCTGTGATTTGGCCAAGACCGCCCGCATTCGAAACTGCAGCTGCCAACTCAGAATAGGCTAAATAAGCAAGACCTCCTTGAATGATCGGAAATCGAATGTTAAGTAATTCCGTAATACGTGTTTTCCATTCCATTTGAACCCCTCCTAAAAACTTTCTAATTGTTATTTCGTCACTTTAGGGTAATTTTCCTGTTCTAAAGAGAAACTATCGGAAACAGAGTAAGGAATAACATAAATATCTTTGCAAGGAAAGGGAATAGTGCTATAATTCCTTTGTTTATTATTAAATTCGACATAATTAGAGTATTTTCTATAAAGAGGTGTGGTTGTAAATTGTCTCAAAATCAAACACCGCTATTTAGCGGTTTACTAGAACATGCGAAAAAGAACCCAATTCAATTCCATATTCCAGGTCATAAAAAAGGTGCTGGAATTGACCCGGAATTTCGTAACTTTATCGGTGATAATGCCCTGTCTATTGACCTAATAAATATCGGCCCACTAGACGACCTGCATCAACCTAAAGGTATCATCAAACAAGCTCAAGATTTAGCGGCAGAAGCTTTTGGTGCTGACCGAACATTCTTTTCTGTCCAAGGCACAAGCGGAGCCATTATTGCGATGATTATGGCGGTTTGTGGACCAGATGATAAAATCATCGTCCCAAGAAATGTCCATAAATCAATCATGTCTGCGATTGTTTTTTCAGGAGCCATTCCCGTGTTTATCCAGCCCGAAATTGATAAGGAACTAGGGATATCACATGGTATCACTCCAGATGCCGTTGCAAGAGCCTTGAAACAGCATCCAGATGCAAAAGCGGTATTAGTGATCAACCCAACTTATTTTGGAATCTCTGGCGATTTAAAAAAGATTGTTGAAATTGCACACTCCTATGATATTCCAGTCCTGGTTGATGAGGCCCATGGGGTTCATATTCATTTTCATGAAGAGCTTCCACTTTCAGCTATGCAGGCTGGTGCCGATATGGCTGCCACTAGTGTCCATAAACTAGGTGGTTCAATGACCCAAAGTTCCATTTTAAATGTAAAAGAAGGCCTTGTTTCCGCCAAACATGTTCAATCCATTCTAAGTATGCTCACTACAACTTCCACTTCGTACTTATTGCTCGCTTCCCTTGATGTCGCCCGCAAGCAATTGGCTACAAAGGGAAGGGAATTAATCGATAATACCATTAAGGTAGCACAATCGATTCGCAAAAGAGTTAATGAAATTGAACAACTACATTGTATTGGTGAAGAAATTTTAGGGTCAAAAGCTACCTTTGATTACGATCCAACAAAGTTGATTATTTCTGTCAAAGAACTAGGATTAACTGGATATGATGTGGAAAAATGGCTTAGGGAAAAACATAATATCGAAGTGGAACTTTCCGATTTATATAACATCCTTTGTATTATCACACTCGGAGACACAGAACACGAGGCAGATCTACTAGTAAATGCACTTAAAGAATTGGCGGATGAGTGCCAACACAGGACTGAAAGAATTGAACCTGTAGAAGTCCTTCTTCCTGAAATCCCAGTGCTTGCCTTAACACCAAGAGATGCATTTTATGCAGAAACGGAAGTAATCCCTTTTGAAGAATCAGAAGGCAGAATCATTGCTGAATTTGTTATGGTTTATCCACCAGGTATTCCAATTTTTATTCCTGGAGAGATCATTACCAAGGAAAATCTCCATTACATCCGGAAAAACCTCGAAGCAGGCCTCCCTGTCCAAGGGCCGGAAGATGATGAAATCAAGTCGCTTCTCGTAATTAAAGAGTATAAGGCAATAAAATAGAACAAAAATACAGGATTCCAATTTGGAATCCTGTTTTATTTATATTTACAATTATTAATTTTCCTCTTTATGATGATCTTCGCAACAATTGCATTTAGAATAAAGCACCGTTACTTTTTCATCTTCAAAATGATCAATAGTAGAATTACATGTTTGGCATACTAAAGTACCCATCTGCTCAATCCCCTTTTCATAATTGAATGTCCACAAAACGAAGTATTGTTATATCTTTAATCAAATAATAATATATCACATTAGAAAAATCAAGCCCAAATTGTATGTCACATTTAAAATTTATTTATAAAATAGGATGATTTAAGACTCCTTGTTGATTGTTTCACTATGTTGATTAAAGCGGAAATTAACGGGCGAGTTTAGAGGCAATAAAAAAAGGCCTGAATAGGCCTCTTCTTGAATAACTACTCATACTGGGTAACAAAAGGGATGGATGGAAGTGTTTCACTGAAAAAATCAGCTAAATCTGCAGCCTGCTGTTGATCAGGGATACGGAATACGGTTTGAAGGTAATCAATATCTTCAATATCTTTGGGGTCAAGGAGAGTGGAGCGGCCTGTTTGCATGCAGACAACCAACGGCTTACCAAAAAACATATTTGTGTAAATAATACCGAAATCATAACGTGTACTTTCCGTGGTAAATCCAATAAACCTTACTTTTGCATTTTCATGCTCATCATAGAGCTTTTCAAAGAATTCCATAAGCTTCCTCCTTTTTTATAAGAATCTTTAGAATATTATTATAATTGAAATTCCCTTAAGAAACAAGAAACTTGTACTTTATTTCAAGCTATAGTTGTCATAAGATTTTATTCAATGCTAGAATAGAGATGGTTAATATTAACGGACTAATGGGGGGGATGATGATGGCTGTTAACGCATACATTAAGCTAGTGCCTTCATCTGCTAAACAAACAGTAACAATTGAAGAAGTAAAAGAACTATTTCATGAGTATAAAAAAAACACGACAAAAACAGGCAATCAAATTGGATGGGAGTACGGAGAGTCTGCCTTCCCCTATGAACTGAAAGAATCTGCAGAGAATAAAGGAAACTGGTTTTATCTACAAGCTACTGATGAACGCTATTATGCCATTTTAATTGGAGTTGACCAGGAAACGATTCGCAATGAAGAAGGTCAAGAACTGGAACAAACATACATACAAGTCACATTACCAGAGCAATCTACTTATGGTGATAAAGGAAAAGCAAATGAGTTTTGTAAATACCTTGCAAAAAAACTTCAAGGGGAACTTCACCTTTTTAATGAGCGCATCATGTATTACTATCCACGAAAATAAAAAAGCTCCTTGAGGGGCTTTTTTTAGTGCATAAACATTTCCATGGTATAGTGAATCGAAGTGTAAATAACAAGGCTTAAGGTAGTGATAAAAAGCGTTTTACGGGCTGATTTTGTTACCTGGTTTCCAATTAAAAATGCTAAATAAAAGAACACGAAAAACATGATGACTTTATAAATTAACTGGTCATGCTTTGACAACCATTCAATAAATGAATATCCGCTCCAAATGATAAATTGTAGTATCACAACAATATAGACCCTCATATTTATCACCACTCTTAATACATTCAATTTCATATCAGAATGCTAGTTCTTTTAAGTATATGTTCTTAAAACGAGAGATATATTTTGTTTTTATAATGACAAGGAATTTTTTGAACTTATCATTGAATAGAATTCACCATAAATAGAAAAAGTCCTTTTCGCTAAATAACGAAAAGGACTTTTTCCTTCTAAATTATTTCATAATGTGGATTGGGCTTCCTAATGCAACTTCCGCCGCTTCCATTGTGATTTCTCCGAGAGTTGGATGAGCATGAATGGTCATAGCAAGATCTTCAGCAGTCATTCCTGCTTCAATCGCAAGTCCCAATTCAGCAATCATATCTGATGCACTTGTACCAGCAATCTGTGCCCCGATTACAAGTCCATCCTCTTTACGAGTAATTAGTTTCAAGAATCCATCACCGCTGTCTAATGATAACGCTCGACCATTAGCGGCAAATGGGAATTTAGCCGCAATTACAGCAATTCCTTCTTCTTTAGCTTGTGCTTCTGTATATCCAACTGAAGCTAATTCAGGATCTGAGAAAACAACAGCAGGAATACCTAAATAATCGATTTCAGAGGTGTGACCAGCAATTGCTTCAGCGGCAATTTTCGCTTCATATGAAGCTTTATGTGCCAATTGAGGGCCTGCAACAACATCACCAATTGCATAAAAATTGTTAAGATTCGTGCGGCATTGCTTATCGATTTCAATCAATCCGCGCTCAGTTAATTTCACACCCACTTGTTCTAAGCCCATTTCATCGGTGTTTGGACGTCGTCCGACCATTACAAAAACATAATCAGCTTCGATTTTCTTTTCTTCGCCTTTTGTTTCGAATGTTACGACAACACCATTTTCTGTTTCTTCAACGCCCTTAGCAAATGCTTTTGTAAAGAATTCCGCACCTTTTTTCTTCATGCTTCGTTTAACAAGTGCAGCCATTTGCTTATCAAAAACGCCAAGACCTAATATCTCTTCCGCACCTTCTAAAATGGTCACTTGGCTGCCAAAGTTTGCGTAGGCACCGCCAAGTTCAATTCCGATTACACCGCCGCCAATAACGACAATCTTTTTAGGGATTTCATTTAAGTTTAGTGCACCAGTTGAATTAAGAACCCGTTTTGAATATTTAAAGGCTGGGAGCTCGATAGGACGAGATCCTGTTGCAATAATGGCATTCTTAAATGTATATGTTTGAGCTGAATTTTCATCCATAACTCGTAAGGTATTGGCATCAACAAAGTAAGCTTCACCGCGAACAATGTTTACCTTATTACCTTTTAATAAACCTTCAACACCACTTGTTAACTTATTAACGATGCCTGCTTTGAATTCTTGAACTTTTGAAAAATCCACTTTTACATTTTCTGCAGTAATTCCAAAAGAATCTGAATGCATAGCTGTTTCATATCGGTGCCCTGCTGAAATTAATGCTTTCGAAGGAATACAACCAACATTTAAACACACGCCGCCAACATATTCTTTTTCAACAATTGTCACTTTTTGTCCCAACTGTGCTGCACGAATAGCGGCAACATATCCCCCTGGGCCTGCTCCTATGACAATAGTATCTGTTTCAATTGGGAAATCTCCAACGACCATTAGATTACGCCTCCATTAACAATAGTTCTGGATCGTTCAATAAACGTTTAATATGATTTAATGCATTTTGTGCTGTTGCACCATCAATCATGCGGTGGTCAAAGCTTAATGATAAAGCTAAAACTGGTGCCGCAACAATCTCACCATTTCTTACGATTGGTTTTTCTGCAATTCGGCCCACGCCCAAGATGGCTACTTCAGGATGATTAATTACTGGAGTGAACCATTGCCCGCCAGCGGAACCGATGTTGGAAATGGTACATGAAGCGCCCTTCATTTCATTAGGTGCAAGCTTACCATCACGGGCTTTTCCAGCTAATTCATTGATTTCATTAGAAATTGAGAAAACGGACTTACGATCTGCATCTTTTACAACTGGTACGAGCAAGCCTTTTTCCGTATCTGCTGCAATTCCAATATTATAATAATGTTTATGAATAATTTCACTAGTTGCATCATCAAGTGAAGTGTTTAGTGCTGGGAACTCTCGTAATGCACTTGTTAATGCTTTGACGATGTATGGTAAGAATGTAAGCTTAATGCCTTTAGCAGCCGCAACTTCTTTAAATTTCTTACGGTGTGTAACAAGTTTGGTTACATCTACTTCATCCATAAGTGTTACGTGAGGTGCAGTGTGCTTGGAATTAACCATAGCCTTAGCAATTGCCTTACGAATACCACTCATTTTCTCACGAGTTTCTGGGTATTCACCTTGAGGAATAGCAGCTGCTGCTTGTGGTGCCTCCACTTTAGCTTGTTCAGTTGCTACAACTGCATCACTAACAGCTTGTGGTACAGGTGCTGCTCCACCGCTTACAAATGCATCGATATCAGTTTTTAGAATACGCCCATGGTTTCCTGTTCCAGGAACTAATTGGATATTAATACCTTTTTCACGAGCATATTTACGAACAGACGGCATTGCAACGATCCGACGACTTGGATCTACCTCAACTTGTGGTGCCACTGCTACCGCTGCAGGTTGAGGTGCGGCATCTTGTTTAACCTCAGGCGCTGGTGCTGCTGGTTTTTCTTCTTGTTTCGGTTCATCAGCATGTTCATCGCCTTTAAATTGAAGGTTCTCGTATCCTGGAGCATCAAAGGTTACCAAGACCTGTCCTACTGTTGCGACAGTTCCTTCTCCCACTAATACTTCAAGTACAGATCCTTCGACTGGGGAAGGGATTTCAACCACAGCTTTATCATTTTGAATCTCGCAAAGTACATCATCTTCTTGAACTTTGTCACCTGGTTTTACAAACCATTTAACAATTTCGCCTTCATGAATACCTTCACCGATGTCAGGCATTTTAAATTGAAATGACACTAGGATTCATCCTCCTAAATTACAAGTATTTTTGAGCAAGTTAACTTTAGTAATTACAGCGTCCAATTAAGAAATTAATTAAAAAGTTAAAACTTTTTTAGCTGTTTCAATTACATCTTTATAATTCGGCAGCCATGCAGCCTCCGCTTGTGGGAATGCAAATACGGTATCTGGAGCGGCAACACGTAATACTGGTGCTTCTAAACTTAAAATAACACGATCATTTATTTCAGCAACGACATTTGCCGCAATACCTGCTTGTTTTTGTGCTTCTTGAACAACAATTGCACGGCCTGTTTTTTCAACTGATGCAACAATCGTTTCAATGTCAATCGGACTTACAGTTCGTAAATCAATTACTTCAGCAGAAAAACCTTCTTTTTCTAACTCTTCTGCAGCCTTTAACGACTCATGAACCATTGCGCCATAAGTAATAATTGATACATCTGTACCTTCACGTTTTACTTCCGCTTTTCCTAGAGGAATTGTATATGACTCTTCAGGAACTTCCTGACGGAAAGAACGGTATAGCTTCATATGTTCAAGGAAAATAACAGGGTCATTATCACGGATTGATGAAATAAGGAGACCTTTTGCATCATAAGGAGTTGACGGAATAACAACCTTTACACCAGGCTGTTGAGCCATTAATCCTTCTAAGCTGTCAGCGTGCATATCTGGTGTATGTACGCCGCCTCCAAATGGCGAGCGAAATGTAATAGGGGCATTAAATTTGCCTCCAGTACGATAACGAAGACGAGCTGCCTGACCAGAAATAGAATCCATTACTTCATATACGAAACCAAAGAATTGGATTTCTGGAACAGGACGGAAGCCTTGTAGACTAAGACCAACCGCTAAACCACCGATACCAGATTCAGCAAGCGGTGTATCAAAAACACGATCTTCGCCAAATTCTGTCTGTAATCCTTCAGTCGCGCGGAAAACCCCACCATTTAAACCAACATCTTCCCCGAAAACTAACACATCCGGATCATTACGTAATTCTGTACGCAATGCATCTGTAATTGCTTGAATCATTGTCATTTGAGCCATGGCTTACTTCGACTCCTTTTCTTTATATATTTCATATTGTTCTTTTAAGTTTTGAGGCATTTCTTCATACATAATAGACATTAAATCAGTAACCTTTTGTTTAGGTGCTGCATCAGCCTTTTTAATTGCTTCTTTAATATCTTCTTTCGCTTGTTCGATTACTTCATTTTCTTTTTCTTCTGTCCATAAACCTTTCTTTTCAAGGAATTTACGGAAACGAACTAATGGATCTTTCTTTTCCCATTCGTTGTCAAGGTCAGCAGTACGATATCGAGTTGGATCGTCACCAGCCATGGTATGAGGACCATATCTGTATGTTAAGGTTTCAATGAAAGTTGGACCTTCACCATTAATTGCACGCTCACGTGCATCACGAGTTGCAGCATATACAGCTAAAGCATCCATACCGTCAACTTGAATACCAGGGATACCTGCAGCAACAGCTTTTTGAGCCAAAGTTTTGGCAGCTGATTGCTTTTCAACAGGAGTTGAAATTGCGAAACGGTTATTTTGAGCAATAAAGATGGCCGGAGCTTTATAGGCGCCTGCAAAATTCATTCCTTCATAGAAATCCCCTTGAGAAGTACCGCCGTCACCTGTATAAGTAATTGCTACAGATTTTGCTCCTCGTTTTTTCATACCAAGCGCTACACCAGCCGTTTGAACATACTGTGCACCGATAATAATTTGCGGGATCGCAATATTAACTCCATCAGGAATTTGTCCGCCTTCAAAGTGACCTCTTGACCATAAAAAGGCTTGGTATAATGGTAAACCATGCCAAATAATTTGTGGAACATCACGATATCCTGGTAAGATAAAATCTTCTTTTTCTAATGCAAACTGTGAAGCTAACTGAGATGCTTCTTGTCCCGCAGTTGGAGCATAGAAACCTAATCTTCCTTGGCGGTTTAAAGAAATAGAGCGCTGGTCAAGAATACGTGAATATACCATACGACGCATTAATTCTTGGAGCTGTTCATCGCTAAGGTCTGGCATTGCCGCCTCGTTTACCACTTCACCAGCTTCATTTAGAATTTGAAGTGTTTGAAATTGTTCTTCGACAACTTCTAGTATTTTCTTCGCATCAAACTTGGCGTTTTGAGTTTTAGAAACCATTTAGGTCACCTCTTCCTTTCAATTCAGGAGCTAAATTTTTTAAAATATTATCCACTAAGTTAGAATACCCAAAAACTAAAGAATAAAAGCCAGATGGTTTCGGACACTGATTTTTTACTTTGCATTGGATAATCCCGTGATATTACATAGAATTTTGGTTTGTTTCGTTCTTAAAACATAGTGCTAAATAGTTTTTCACAGAAAAGATAAGTTAAAACGAATTATCTTTTATCTTACCAATAATATATTCTGTACCACTATTTTATGTAACATCATTGATACAATTAATGAACTCTTTTTCAAGTTTACCTCATTAGTTTTTACACGTCAAATACTATGTTTTAATATTTTTCAACACGAAGGTGTTGCTAAAAAAATCGCAAATTGTTCAACCTGTATCATTCAATCACTTAAATCTGTTATATATTTATTTTCTTTTTTTGAAAGTGTTATAATATAAAAAAAACCGGCATGTTCTGCCGATTTTTAGTATGAAGTAGTATTTATTCACTTGTGTTTAACCCTGCCCGCTTATAAAATGACAACTTTTTATCATTGTATTGTTCTGTTAACAAATTAAATTTTTCATTCGCGTCAGAAATCTTTTTATATGTTTCATTAAGCTTATTCACTTGGGCTTCAAGATCTTCAAGGGGAAGATTTTTATTTTTGAACATCTCATACAATGCTTTATCGTTTTTAAGTGCCTCGTTATATTGGATGTATAACTCATCATGTGCTTTATATCTTTCCATCATAATCTCATATAGTTCATTCGCTATTTTCGTTAAACTGCGATCCTCAAATTTATCCTTTATATTTGCGGCCTTTGTAAATTCTTTCTCCGATTGCTTAATACTGTTCGTTTCTTTTTCCATAAGCTCTTTTCTTTGATCTGCTAATAAAAGTGCCTCATCTGAAAGCTTAACGATTTGATCATATTCTTTCATGCCCAATTTAATAATTTGGTCATAAATTCCTTTTTCTTTTTTTTCAAGCGTTACAAGCGGATTCTGTTGTTCCTCAAATTCTTTTTCCGCCGCTACGACTTTTTCTAGCACAGTATACATTTTTTCTTCAGGTGTTTTTTCTTTCGTACAACCTGCAAAAATAACAACCGAAATGAATATAAATAAAATAAAATTGTACTTTTTCTTAAATGACATGTTTCAACCTCCTGCCTATTCCATAATCTACTATATCGACACTTGGTTTGTTTGACAATATCTAGATGTTAAAAGGTCTGCATTAAAGGACTTTAATCAAATGTTAACTTTTTATTAATTGTCTGATAGACTAATTATTATTATTAATAATTTAGTTAGAGTACAGGAGTGAGTGGAATCATGTTAACGATGGAAGATATCATTCGAGATGGCCATCCTTCTCTTAGAAAAGTGGCTGCAGAAGTATCCATGCCTCCCTCTGAAGAGGATAAACAAATACTAAACAGTTTATTAGAATATGTCATTAATAGCCAAAATCCTGAAATATCTGCACAATACGGACTGCGACCAGGAATTGGTTTAGCTGCTCCGCAAATTAATGTATTAAAACGGATGATTGCGGTGCATCTTAGAGATGACACAGGCACTCTTTATAGTTATGCGTTATTTAATCCAAAAATTATTAGCCATTCTGTTGAAAAGTCCTATTTGCAAGCTGGTGAAGGATGCCTTTCAGTAGATAGAGCGATTCCCGGTTATGTACCGAGATATGCAAGAATCACGTTAAAAGGTACAACACTAAGCGGTGAAGAAGTGAAACTTCGTTTAAAAGGACTTCCTGCTATTTGTTTTCAACATGAAATTGATCATTTAAATGGTGTTATGTTTTATGATTATATTAATCATGAGGATCCATTAAGACCAATCGAAGGTGCGATTGCAATCGAGCGGTAAACTAGACAGTTCAGCAACTTGTTGCTGAATAATTTAAAGAACCGGCCCATGGGTCGGTTCTTTAGCTATATTAACTGTAATTCTTTTAGTCCATTCCAAATACCATCATTAGAAACGTCACTTGTAATCAGATTCGCGAGCTTCTTCGCTTCTGGAACACCATTCCCCATGGCAACGCCTGTACCAACTGCCTTTAACATTTCTAAATCATTTAACCCATCTCCGAATGCGTAGACGTCCTTCAACGCAAATCCTAACCGATCAATCATTTTTTTGATACCTTCAGCTTTTGAACCGCCCTTTGGTAACACATCCACAGAATACGGATGCCATCTAATAAATTCAAATTGGGGGTAGTTTGAAAAGTATAATTTTTCATGTTGATTTTCACAAAAAAGCAAACTCTGATACATCTTTCGATTGATATAAAAGGTGTCATCGTCCTCTGGATGAGGGAAATTTAAGCTTCCCAAACTTTCTTCAATATAAGAATGATGTTTCACACTTGCCTTCATGGTTTTCTCGTTCATAAAAACTAACGGATGCTCATTGGTTTTTGCTTGCTCAAATAACTTTTTTAGCTCCTCTTCATTTAAAGAACTTTCATATATTACTTCGTTTTCAAAGACGACAAATTGACCGTTAAAACTTACATAGGAATCAATCCCAAGTTCCTCACGCAGTCCCTCAAACATAAACGGGGCTCTTCCAGTAGCAATAGCAACAAATACATCATTTTCCTGTAATAAATGAATGGCTTTTTTCGTGCTTTCTGGCAGTTTTTTTTCATGATCAAGCAAGGTACCGTCTATATCAAAAAATACAATTTTCTTCATTTTGTTATGTACTCCTTTTTTAGGATAGCCTTAGAAATGGAAATAAGAGGCCTATGGTATTTATTGTTTACCACACTAAACACTATATTATTAAATGTCAATTTCTAATTGTCAATGTAATTCCATGTTTAACCATGATTGAATCAGCATATTTCTTCATATAATAAAGTAAAAATACTCTTATTTTAAAAAAACTTCAATAATCTGCCATCGCTTACTTTACATTGGACAAGGATCGTATAAAATAAGAGATAAGGAGATGATCCACTATGTTAAAGAAGCTAAGAAAGAAGCTTTTAAAACAGTGGAATGATTTATTACGAAAAAAATCCATTGCTTAAATCCATTGCCTAAATTTTATTTAGGGCCCTTCAAACTTGCGAAGGGCTCCTTCATTATTGTAAATTGTAAAAACAACGATTCTTTTTTACATACTTTTCATGCAAGAGTAATGTTTTCCAAGAAAATAAATGAAAAAGATGAAAATGTTTTATATAATAGAAAAAGTTATGACCCCAGTTAGGAGCGATATTGTAATGATATTTAAAGTATATTACCAAGAAAGCATCACTGAAGTACCTGTTAGAGAAAATACAAAAACCCTTTATATTGAAGGTGATTCGGTAAGAGAGGTCCGCTCAAGAATTGCCGATCGTGGGTATAATGTTGAATCCGTTCAAGAAGTTAAGGGTGCTTATCTTAATTATGAACGTCAAAATGAAGACTATAAAGTATTGGAGAAATGATAATTTATGAAATTTGTTAAGAATGATCAAACTGCAGTTTTTGCCCTGGGTGGATTAGGCGAAATTGGCAAAAACACGTATGCAGTTCAGTTCCAGGATGAAATAATTCTAATTGATGCCGGCATAAAATTTCCTGAGGACGAGCTATTAGGTATTGATTATGTTATTCCGGACTATACCTATTTGGTTAAAAATCAAGATAAGATAAAAGGTTTATTTGTTACACACGGACATGAAGATCACATTGGCGGGATTCCATATTTATTACGCGAAATCAATGTTCCAATTTATGGAGGAAAACTCGCTCTTGGATTAATAAAAAATAAACTTGAAGAACATGGCTTATTAAGAAATGCCAAGCTAATAGACATAAAAGAAGACGATGTGATTAAATTTCGCAAAACTTCGGTTACTTTTTTCCGCACTACTCATAGTATTCCGGATTCTTATGGAATTGTTGTTAAAACACCGCCTGGACAAATTGTCCATACTGGTGATTTTAAATTTGATTTTACCCCTGTTGGTGAACCAGCTAACCTCACTAAAATGGCTGAAATTGGAAAAGAAGGCGTCCTTTGTTTACTTTCAGATAGTACGAATAGTGAGATACCTGAGTTTACCATGTCAGAACGCCGGGTTGGCGACAGCATTAACGATATTTTCCGTAAGGTAGATGGTCGAATCATCTTTGCAACATTTGCATCAAATATCCACAGACTGCAGCAAGTAGTAGAGGCTGCTGTGGTGTACGGAAGAAAAGTAGCCGTTTTTGGCCGGAGTATGGAAGCAGCTATCAATATTGGACTTGAGCTGGGGTATATCAATGCACCTAAAGAGACTTTTATTGAAGCAAATCAAATTAATCGACTGCCAGCTGATAAAGTTACCATCCTTTGTACTGGAAGTCAGGGCGAAGCAATGGCTGCATTATCAAGAATTGCAAATGGTACTCACAGACAAATTCAAATCATTCCTGGAGATACCGTTGTATTTTCATCATCACCCATTCCAGGGAACACAATCAGCGTGAGCAGAACTATTAATATGCTCTACAGAGCAGGCGCTGAGGTCATTCACGGAAAACTTAGTAATATTCATACCTCTGGTCATGGCGGACAAGAAGAACAAAAGCTTATGCTTCGTTTAATTAGACCGAAGTTCTTTATGCCAATTCACGGTGAATATCGCATGCAAAGAATGCACGCCAAGATTGCAGTCGATTGTGGAGTACAAGAAGAAAATTGTTTTATAATGGATAACGGTGAAGTATTAGCACTTTCCGAGGATACTGCACAGGTTGCAGGAAAGATCCCATCCGGTTCAGTTTATATTGACGGCAGTGGTGTAGGCGACATCGGAAATATCGTCTTACGTGACCGTAGAATCCTCTCAGAGGAAGGCTTAGTGGTTGTGGTTGTAAGTATAAATATGAAAGAATTCAAAATTGCATCAGGACCTGATCTAATTTCGCGAGGATTTGTTTATATGAGAGAATCAGGCGATTTAATTAACGATGCACAGAGTCTTATAACTAAACATCTTAATAGGATCATGGAAAGAAAGACAAGCCAATGGTCGGAAATTAAGAACGAAATTACCGATACTTTAGCTCCATTTCTATATGAAAAAACAAAACGTAGACCAATGATTTTACCAATCATTATGGAAGTGTAATGATAAAAAGCTCCAGCGCCTAAGCGCTGGAGCTTTTCTTGTTTGGCTAGCTTCAGCGCCTAGGGTGCTTCCGCTTTTCTTTATTCCAAGGCCTTTTTTTCGAATCGATCGATATCGTGGTCTGTTCCAATCACAATTAACACATCATTATCATGTAATGTTTCTTTTGCCTGCGGAGAAACAATTATTTCTTCGCCTCTTTTTATGGCGACAATATTTAAACCGTATTTTTTGCGAATATCCAAATCCATAATCGTATGACCACTAAGTCTTCGATTTGCAACAATCTCAACAATACTATGTTCATCTGAAAGTTCAAGATAGTCCACCACGTTACTAGACGCCATATTGTTGGCAATTCGTTTTCCCATATCTCTTTCAGGATGAACAACACTGTCTGCCCCAATTTTACGAAGAACTTTTTCATGGTAATCATTTTGAGCCTTAGCGGTAATACGTGCAACTCCTAATTCCTTGAGAATAAGGGTTGTTAGTATACTTGATTGAATATCATCGCCAATAGCTACAATGACATGATCAAAGTTCCGTATCCCTAGGCTTTTTAAGACTGCTTCATCGGTTGTATCACCTACAACCGCATGGGATGCAATCATTGCAAATTCATTTACACGTTCTTCATTTTTGTCAATTGCTAGTACTTCCATCCCCTCATCAGTAAGAGTACGACAAATACTGCCACCGAATCGACCAAGTCCAATGACTGCGAAGCTCTTTTTCATAGAATAACTCCTCTTTTTTAGATCCTTATCTACTATGGTTTCATTTTAGCATTATTCATTAATTTTATATAGCGTAACCCCTTTTTACTCTGATCTGTTTCTGTTTTTCTTCCTTCTATATATGATAACGAAAAGAAAACCTAGTAATAATAGGATAGCTAAGACCGGTAAATTGCCAATGATAAAAACAACTAAACCTGATAGGCCAACTAATAACATATTAATACTTTTCATAAATTGTTTTTTTGTTTTCTCCCAAGTATTTAATTTGTCTTTATCAATAGTCGGAATAACTACCTTTTTTTCGTATAGGGTTATGTTAACTGTGGAAAGGGATGTTTGATTTTCTAAAAACTTCATCTTTCCTTCAATGGATTCAATTTCCTCTTGAACAACCGCTAAATCAGCAGAAATTTTCAATAAATCTTCTGTTTTTACAGCACTTTTCATGAAAGTTGTTAAACGTTCTTCCACTACCCTTTTTGATTTTAATCTTGATTCAAGATCTACATATTCCTCCGTTACATCTTGCCCCGTAATATTCCTTTGCAAAACCTCGGCAGCTTGACTCTCTGCTTCATGTAAAAAGGCCTGGAAGTGCTTTTGTGGTATCCTAATTTTTATGCTTCCACTTACTTGCTCGTTCCCCTCTTTTGACACATTAGATTCTGTTATATAGCCACCATACTTGATCACCTTTTCTTCAAGAGTACGGACCGTTTGATCAAATTCTTTTACACGCAGCTGTAGGTCCGCTTGATAAATGACCATTTGATTTTGGACTTTTATTTTTGCAGGTTCAGCGGTATTTTCTGTCTTCCCTGTTTCACCTGCATAAAAGTCTGCCTGCTCTCCACTTCCTGATTTAGCTGCATCCATAGCCATATCATTACTCTTAGCAGTACTGTCACTTTTTTCTTCACTGCCAGCACTGCAGCCCGAAAGGTAAACTAATAAAATAATGAAAAAAATTGGAAACCTTCGTTTTAGCTTTTTCAACTTTAGACACCCCTTTTTTCTTTCATAATCATGGCCATAATAAATGCATATTTATTAATACCGACGATAAAAAAGAGGCAAGGTTACAACCTATAAAAAAAAGCGGTCCATTGATAACAACGGACAGCTTTTTGAATGGTAATTATTCTGTTTTTTCTAACTCATCCAATACACGGTTTACACGTTTCTCAAGCATCTTCATACCGCTTCCGCCTGCTTGGAAGTGACGCAGCTTACCTTCACGGTCAAAAACATAATAGGCTGGAACATATTGATTTTCGAAAGCCTCAGTTAACTTGTGTTCACTGTCCACAAAAATTGGTTGATTAATACCATGTTCAGCTGCCACTTGTTTAATTTCCTCTAAATTTAGATCGTTTTCAGAACGCGGCATATGAACGGCAATCACATTTAATTTGTCCTTAAAATCATCACGGAATTGGTTGACCTGAGGCATGGCTTCTTTACAAAGATGGCAGCTGATCGACCAAAAATGGATCAAGGTTGGTTTTTCACCGATTAGGTCGGCTTTGGTAACTTCACCATTTAACCATTCAGTAGCCCCAGTTAATTCTGGCATTTGTTCACGTAATTTCATGCGGTATTCCTCCTATTAAAAAGACCTAACACTATAATAGGTTAGGTCTATCTTTTTTCTACAAATTATACGTTCAATGTAGCTTGTCCAGGTTTCCAGTTTGCTGGGCAAAGTCCGCCAGTTTGTAATGCCTGAAGAACACGTAGAGTTTCATCCACGTCACGGCCAATATTGTTGTGGTTAACAACAGAGTACATTAATTCACCTTCTGGGCTGATGATGAATAATCCACGTAACGCGATACCTTCTTCTTCAATTAGAACACCATAGTCACGAGCAATTACATGGTTAGTATCAGCAGCTAATGCGTAATTTAAATCACCAAGACCATTTTCTTTACGGTCTGTTTTGATCCAAGCAAGGTGAGTGTGAATCGTATCTGTGGATGCACCGATGACAACTGCATCTAAATCATCAAACTCTTCATAGCGATCTGATAATGCTGTGATTTCAGTTGGACAAACAAATGTAAAGTCCATTGGATAGAAGAATAATACAGTCCACTTATCGTTTTTCATGTTTTCTTCTAGACTAACTTTACCGAATTCTTTGTTTGGTAATACTGCATCCATTTCAAAGCGCGGTGCTTGTTTACCTACCATGCGTTCTGGCATTCTAAATCCCTCCAAATATAAATTAAAATGAGTTTTTATAGCAATTCTCATTTGCTATCCTTTTTCACAATACTAATTATAGGACACATCTTATTTTGAGTCAATATTAAATTATAATTAATTTAAATAAGTAATAATTATTAATTATAACCTTATTTCCCCTTCATAAGTTTTCCCCAATCGTTTGAGAATAAACGACGATATGTAACAATTTCCCTTTAAAATCTCTTTAATTTTATCATGTTTGCGAATTAGAATAAAATAAATTGCCTACTTATCTATTTCCAAGTATAGCGAAATAAGAAGTCATTACTTTGATGGCAACGTCAATCGCCTCTTCATGCGGATTTAACTTTGCATGATGTAAACCATATGGCGATTCCACACCCAGCCAAAACATGAGCCCAGGAATTTCTTTAAGCATATAACCAAAGTCTTCTCCAGTCATTGCTTCCTTGCACTCGATGACATCCACATCAGTTTCTTCATGAATATATTTCATAAAATCTCTTGTGATTGTCTCAGTATTATATACTTGGTGATACATTGAACCATAATCGATGACTGCTTCACATTCAAATCCAGCCTCGATTCCTTTAACAAGTGCTTCAATGCGATGTTTAACCTTTTTCATCGATTCTGCCGAAAGCGTTCTAATCGTTCCTTCAAGTCTTGCTTTTTCAGCAATAATATTTTGAACTGTCCCACCAGTTATCTTTCCGATGGTAATAACTGCACTATCTAACGGATCCACATTCCTCGAAACAATTGTTTGTAATTGATTGACTAATGTACAGGCCGCCACCACCATATCATTCGTTTCGTGCGGTCTTGCTGCGTGCCCTCCTTTGCCCTTTAAGTCAATAAACAATTCAGAGGTATTCGCAAATAATAATCCTTCTTTCACTGCTATTGATCCAACAGGATACTCTGGTGCAATATGTAAGGCAAAAATAAAATCAGGCTTCCATTCTAGCATTTCTTCTGATTTCAGCATTGGCTCCGCTCCGCCAGGTCCTTCCTCGGCCGGTTGGAATACAAATAAAAGGTCATCGCTTATTGGATTTTCTGTAAAATATGTCAGAACCCCCAAAGCAATACTCATATGAAAATCATGACCACAGGCATGCATCTTGTCATTATGTGTAGATGAAAAAGGCAAGCCGGTATCTTCGCTTACAGGTAATCCATCAATGTCTGTTCTATAACCAATTGTTTTTTGAGGATTTAAACCGTGAACCTTTACAAACAAACCAGTCTTCCATTTCTTTATTGTCATTCGCTCTTGTGATAAAGACTCAAGATAATTTAATAGGTATGCTTGTGTTTTAAACTCTTGGAATCCCAGTTCTGGAATTTGGTGAAGATCACGGCGGATTTTGATAAAGTGATTCATTTATTACCTTTCCTCTCCTATAAAAGAAGCGTGGAAAGAATCCACGCTTTTTTTACTATTGGATTCTTATAACTGACGAAGTTCTTGCATAATTTCTGTTTTCGATTTTGTTTTTTCATCGATATCTTTTATTTTCCTAGCTGGCATCCCTGCAACGACTGTATATGGTGCGACATCTTGAGTGACTACCGCCCCTGCAGCAACTACAGAGCCTTGTCCAACTGTTACGCCTTCAAGGACAACGGCATTTGCTCCAATAAGTACATCATCTTCAATGACGACTGGCTTAGCAGATGGTGGTTCGATTACTCCTGCTAAAACTGTTCCCGCTCCAATATGACAATTCTTTCCTACAGTTGCTCTACCGCCAAGGACAACACCCATGTCTATCATGGATTTTTCACCGATAACTGCACCAATATTGATAACAGCCCCCATCATAATAACGGCATTATCCCCAATTTCCACTTGATCACGAATAACGACTCCTGGCTCAATTCGTGCATTAATATGCTTCGTATCTAATAATGGGATTGCTGAATTACGACGGTCATTTTCAACCACATAATCTTCAATGTTCCCTTTATTCGTTTCTAATACTTCATTAATTTCAGACCATTCACCGAAAAGAACACCCGTTTTTCCATTAATAAAAGTTTTTGTACTATTTCCAAAATCAATTCCCTCTAATTCACCTTTTACATAAACCTTAACCGGCGTAGATTTTTTACTATTTTGAATAAAAGAAATAATTTCATTTGCATCCATCATTTTCATAAATAAGCCCCCTATTGTTGTCGTTACTAAAGGCTATTTTCGCATAGATTGTTGTTTTTCGTATAAGTACATCAACCCGTAAAACTAAATAAGTCGTGGCATCTTTTCGTAAGAACATTTGCGAAAATTGCCTAGATACTTAGTGAATCCACCATTATTAAGTTCCAAAAGCAACAAAGTTTACGAAAAGAGCCGTTACTAAAAAATACTTTATCAAACAAAAGAAATGAAAACAAGAAAAACCACCTTATTCTTCTGAAGATTCCGCGATATAATCCTTAATTAATTCGACAAACGCTTTAACCTGCTTAAGTTGAAAAGCAGACTCATATCCTAGAAGCCAGGTATCTCGTTTTAAGGGGTGATTATTTTCATCAACAAGTGGTATTTTGAAGATATCCCTATCCGTTTTAGTTAATGTTATCGCTGGCAAGATCGCATAACCAATACCATTAAAGGCCATCTGTTTACAGGTTTCAATTTGGTCTACAACTACTGTCCTCTTGGGTGAAGTCTTAAAATTACGCATCCACCAATCTTGAATTTCTTGGTAATAATTCGAATCACTTTTAAATTGAATAAACGGCCGGTCGGTATGTAACACTTGTTCAGGACTGGTAATTTCCCGATCAACTAAATAAAGAGGATCATTAAAAAGGTGGACCTTGACGCCTTTCCAATCTGGCGTTCCACGAATAATCCCTATATGAACCTGATCATCATACAAGGATTTTAAAATTTCGCTGCTCCATCCAGTCACTAATGAAATTTTGGCTTGAGGATACCTATCGATAAATTTCTTTAAAACCTGTGGAAGCCAGTTTTGCCCTACAATTGAAGCAACTGCAATCTTTAACGTTCCAGACACCCCTGATTGGAGGGAATGAATGGTTTCACGCACCTTTTCTTGCTTTGATAGCACATCATCGACAAATTGGATTACATGTTCACCAGCGGGGGTTAGCGCTAAACCTCTTTGCGAACGGATAAATAGCTTTGTTCCCCAATCTTTTTCTATCGTTTGCAATCGTTGCGATAGGGCTGGCTGTGAAACAAATAGCCGTTCTGACGCCTTTCGCATATTCATTTCCTGAGCTAAAACAGATAATAACTGAAATTCAGACAATGAGGACACCTTGATCACTCCTTAAAAAAGGCCCTGTGAATGTTACACAGAGCTATCGTTCTTTTTCGGTATAAAAAATATTAAAAGTAAACTTATCATGGCAAACGCAAGAACAACAAAATATACAAAGTGCAGAGAATGAGTTAATCCATTCTGTAAGAAACTTCGAACTGATTCTGAGAGATTATCTCTTTCATTCGATTTTAATAGTAAATTGACATCATCCACTGAGAAGGTATGATTTTTTTGGCTGAAATAATGACTCAACCGATTATTAAGGATACCACCTAGCAACGCTGCTCCGATTGTATTTCCAAGATTTCGCATAAACATATTAGAAGCGGTTGCGATCCCTCTTTGTTCCCAACCGACAGTACTTTGAATCGAGACAATAAAGGCCGTTGATGTTAAGCCCATTCCAAACCCTATGAAAAAAGAGCCCACTGCAGCCCACAATGGCCCAGAGGAAGCTGACATCGTCACAAAGGCGATACTTCCGATGATTAAGGACACTCCACCGATAATAGACGTTTTCCGGTACCCAATGGTAATCAACCACCGTCCGGCAAGTGTAGAGGCTATTGGCCAGCCTATTGACATCGTTGTTAATGTAAATCCTGCGACGATTGGAGATTGTTCCATAACACCTTGTACAAATGTTGGTAAAAAGCTCGAGATCCCAATTAACATGATTCCGGTTGTAAGCGAAGTAGTGTTGGCAATAAGAATGGAACGTTCTTTCCAAATTGTAAAGGGCATAACAGGCTCTTTAGCGCGACCTTCTTGAAACACAAACCCAATTAACGTTGCAGCACTCACTACAAATAAACTTAATGACTGCCAAGAGCCCCAAGCAAAGCGGCTACCACCTTCAACAAGAATAAACATTAACGATGATATCGCGACCGTTAACAAAACAGCGCCAAGGTAATCTATCTCATGTTTTTTCCTGTTGATATTTTCATGTAAGAACATCCAAAGTCCCACTAAAGAGAGTATCCCAAGCGGAATGTTAATCCAGAAAACGTAATGCCAACTTACATATTGGACAAGTAACCCTCCAATTGCTGGTCCTGTTATTGCTGAAATGCCCCAAACACTAGAGAGGTACCCCTGAATTTTAGCCCTTTCTTCAGCGGTGTAGATATCGCCAATGATAGTTGTCGCTATCGGTGTAACAGCCCCAGCACCAAACCCTTGAATCAAGCGAAAAATAATCAGCATTTTCATGGAAGTAGCAAACCCACAGAGTATCGATCCGATTAAAAAGAAAATAATACCGATGGTTAGAATTGGTTTTCGGCCGAATAGGTCCGATAATTTCCCATAGATAAGAACGGTTACAGAGTTCATTAATAAGTATGCAGAAAATACCCAGCTATAAAGGGTAAAACCGCCCAGGTCTGCAACAATTGCCGGCATTGCCGTTGAAACAATCGTAGCTTCAATTGCGCCCATAAACATCGCTAACATCACTGTTGCTAATACTAGTGGTTTTTTTGTTTGCTTTTGTTGTGCACTTTCTTTGGGTATCTTACCATTAGCAATACTCATATTTACACCTCAAAATTAAAAAAATCAAGCTCCCTACTTGGGAGCCATAAGCATCATTTTTCACTGTTTTGAAATTTATTAATTATCTTATTTAATCGATTTAATAATGTACTTCTAGGTAAAATTCCTTCAAAGTAACCATTTTCCGTCTCAACACATAAAAAAGGTTCATTAACAAGTAATTCAAGGCATGTTTTTATCGAAGCCGAAATTTTCACTCGTGGAACCGAACTTTTCATAACCTCTTCTACACGTTTTTTCTCAAGTTGTTCAAACTCAATTCTTTCAAGGCCTAGAATAGAATCCATAATAATCGGCGTACTTATTAACCCGTGAAGTTTGTAATGAGGATCTAACACAGGTATTGCTGTATAACCGCTTTTTGTTAAAACTAATAAGGCATGTTCGAGATTATTCCCAATTTGCACATGGGCTACCCGTTCAGATGGGATCATTAATTCTTTTATCGTTAATTTTAAAAATTCATTGTTAGGAAGACTGATCATCGCCGTAACTCCTCAAATTTGTTTTTCTACAGTTACATTCTACCATAGTATTCGGGAGTCTGTGCTAATTTTGGTAACGAATCTGTTGAACCGTTTTGCATCCTCCACTACTCTTCCTGACATGAAAAAGAAAGGAACCCTAAAGGTCCCTTATTGAATCAAATCAAAAATTTCAATTGTAATCATATCGATGTTGTCAAATTGATAACGCTTTGGTTTTTCCTTATCATTATATACTTCTAATTCAAATGTCTCCGTTTTAGGATGAAATGTTACTTGGCACTTTCGATCACCATTTACCTCGAAATAACGTTGTGCTGGTTCACCACTATTTGCTGTTTCCTGAAGATTTTTTAATCTTGATAATATACCTTGAAGCTGTGACATAAACTCCGTCTCCTTTCAAACCCAAACAAACATCTATAATTATATTTCTCAATTAGCATTTTTCTATCCGAATGGATGACTTTCATAATTTTCCAACCCGTTTTTAGATATGCCAATATTAAAAGAATAAAATAACGGTGCTCATTTGTCCAAGTAAAAATAAAAAAATAGGAAATTTTTTATTACTCGAATGAAATTAGAAGTGATAAATAGTGTTTTTTGTCCTGTTAAAGTAATTGGTCATTTTGGAATAAGTATTGATAGGCAATATCAATAAACAAATAATCATCGCCATTCATAGGAAAAGAAAAAGTACGTATGGTTTCCCCAGTTTCTATATCAGAATATAGGTCAGATAAGATTCCTTTCCGTTCATTTCTCATTTTGATAATATTTTCTAAAAAATATGGCCGCCAGCTCCAATTTTTTTGAATGTATTCGGATTGAGTAATCCAACCGTCTTTCCCTTTGAAAATATTAACAGATTTCTGAAAGCCATCCTCATCACATACATACATCCGAAAGGCAATCTGATCCAATTCTTTTATCAAGGCCTGAAAAAGGGTTTGAAATGTTCCATTCCTATTTTTCATGACAATTTCTTGGACTTTGGCCTGAAAAGTTTCTGCCGTTGTATATACCGCCTCTAATTTCTTTTTTTCATAGGAGATAAAATCATGAAACTTTTCTTTTAAGCGATCTTTTAGAGAATCACGTTGAATAAATTCAGGTGAGGGTGAATGTAAATAATATCCTTGATAATAGCGACCGCCGTTTTTCCACGCAAACTGCAGTTGGTAACTCATTTCAATATTTTCAAACAAAAGAGTTGCTCCTATTTTCCTGGCCAAAAGGGACAACGTAAACAACACATCATGGAAATTTATTCCAGTCGATGTAGATTTTAAAGCTTGTAAATTAATTTTCAATATATCAGGTTCAAGTTGTCCAATCCGTTCAAAATAATGACTTTCACTATCAATTCTTGCAATTGCTATTTTAATCCCGTAGGTCCGATAATATTGCAATAAGTGATCAAATTGATCTAGATCCCCTGTATAATTTCGATCAGATATTTCTAGAACAATACGACTTAGCTTCAAACCTTTTTTTTCAAATGCAAGGAGTTCTTGTAAAAAAGGTTCGCCATGTCCGTACATTAATAAATCAGCATGTCGATTCAAAAAAATACTTACATCTTCATCTAGGGTTAGTGCTTTTTCAAGCGCCATGTTAACTAATAACAAATCCACTTCAAATTTATATTCATCCGGAATTTGATCGTCCTGAAAAAAGGACCCTAAACTAATGATATTTCCTTCGGATTTATATCTCCCTAATACCTCATAGGCAATTACAATTTGTTCATCGGCACTAAAAATCGGTTGAAAATAGGGAAATACATTTTCAAGATCCGATAGTATTTCCAATGCATCCATCCAAGTACCTCCAAAAAAATTTTTTTCATTATACCATACGCTTATGTACGGATTATCGTTCTTTTCCAAAAGGATACCATTATAACCGCTTAGAAACAATCATATCCTATACCCAAGTTGTTTTTTAAGGAGGATATGTTTTGAAAAGACTTTGTTTATTAACCATGATCCTTCCCATGTTTGGATGCAGTCACTTTGATGCTGATACAAACGCAAACATCGAAAAAAAACAGCCTCTTTCTTCGGTATCAGTGGAAGATAAAACATCAAATTCATCATCAGTGGATATTAAAAGAACACAATACAAATTAAACGATCTTAATGAGCAGATGATAAATGTTAAAAATACTGTGAATAAAACTCAGACGGTTACTAAGCCCCAAAAGAAAAAAGATTCAGCCATGCTGAATGTAGTATTAATAAAGCAAAATCCTGAATTAAGATATGGTTGCGAGGTAACAAGCCTTGCAATGGTATTAAATTTTGCAGGAGTAAAAACAAACAAATTGGACCTTTACCGCTCTGTTCGGAAGGATTCCGACCCATTAATTAAATCGCCAAAGGGTGATATTTTACGTTGGGGAAACCCAGCTGATGGCTTTGTAGGGGATATGACCGGTAGAAGAGCAGGGTATGCTGTATTTGATAAACCCATGATTGCCTTAATCAATCAAAAGCTCCCTGGAAGAGCAGTTAATTTAACCAACAAGCCCTTTGATCAAGTATTAGAGCATGTCTCAACTGGATATCCTGTAGTGGTTTGGACAACCGGAGATTACCGGCTTCCCGATCGCTGGGAGGGGTGGTACCACGGAAACCAATATATTAAAACACCTCTAGATTTGCATGCCGTCGTCTTAGTTGGTTATGACAACAGATATGTCTACTTAAATGACCCACTATCTGGAAGAAAACAAGTAAGAGTAACTAAACAACAATTTATCTCGTCCTGGAAAGCATTAAAATGCCGGGCAGTTAGTTATCATTAGGGAAAGCAGCCAAATCTTTGGCTGCTTTTTAGAATGTTTTAATTTTTTTTGAATAAACACATACAAAGGACCTTTTCACTTGCATTATCTACCGTTTTTAATGAAAATACAGAATGACTCTACTTTTTTTAGAACGTAAATAAATGATAGGCTGGTAGAAAAATGGTTAAAAAACAAACGAGGAGAACGTTTCTAAAGCGATCATTGGGCTCGATTCTTACTATGCTTGGATTAAGTTCTGGAGGCTTTCTATATGCCAATCGGATTGAGCCGACATTACTCGATATTCAAGAACTACAAATAACACATCCACTCATCCCTGACAGCTTTAATGACATAAAAATAGTTCAATTTAGTGATACTCACCTTGGTTTTCAATATACTCTTCATCAATTTAATAAATTAGTTAAAAAAATTAATAGTCTTCAGCCAGACATTATTTTATTTACTGGTGATTTAATAGACAAGCCCAATCAATATTCTGAAATTAATAAATTGATACCCATTTTAAAAAAATTACATGCTCCACTTGGGAAGTATTGCATCTTCGGAAATCATGATCATGGCGGGTATGGTTCAGATATTTACAGAAATATTATGGAAACCACAGATTTTACCGTACTTTTGAATGAATCAGTACCGGTCAAACTCAGTGATGGAAGCTTTATCTATTTGCTCGGAATTGATGATGCGATGTTAGGGAATCCCAATTTGCCATTGACTTTAAAAAATGTGCCTAAAAATTCCTTTAAAATATTATTATCGCATGCCCCTGATCTTGCAGAAAATGCGTCACAATATCCAATTCAATGGCAGCTCAGCGGCCATAGTCACGGAGGACAGATAAAAATTCCATTTTTCGGGGCACTTGTGACTCCTCCATTCGGCCAATTATACCCAGAGGGTCTCTATTCAGTCGGGAATGAATCGCCACTATCACTTTATGTCAACAGAGGAATTGGAACCACACGTCTCCCCTTTCGTTTTTTGTCAAAACCTGAGTTAACAATCTTTACACTTAAACCAGAAAAGTAAGCAAAGAAAAAACTCCTTTCATTTTCGATAAGGAGTTTTTTCTTTCAGGATATCCGTTTATTCCGTCAAAGTTGTTTTTGTAGGAATCGCTTTTCAAGTTCATCTACCGGGAGCGGTTTTGAATAATAAAATCCTTGTATTTTATGACAATTGGCATTTGATAATAATTCCACCTGTTTTTCATTTTCCACACCTTCTGCAATCACTTCAAGTCCTAGACTTTTCCCTAGGTGAATAATGGTTGAGGTAATCGCAGCGTCCTTTTCATCAACATGGATATCCCTTATAAAGGACTGATCGATTTTTAAAACATCAATAGGAAACTTTTTAATATAATTTAATGAAGAGTAACCTGTCCCAAAATCATCGATTGAAATGGAAATTCCCAGCTCTTTCAAGTTTCTTAAAATTGGGATGGCTTCCTTCGTATCAGTCATAGCCCCTTCTGTAATTTCAATTTCCAAACAATTGGGCAGTATTTCGTATTTTTCAATCATTAACTTTATGAACTGGACTAATTTAGGATGCTGAAATTGTTTAGGTGAAATATTGACGGCAACACGTATACCAGAGTAACCTTTTTCACACCATTGTTTTAATTGTTGGCATGCAGTTTCAATTACCCAGTAGCCAATTGATATTATCAGCCCCGTATCTTCTGCCAAAGGAATAAAAACACTTGGTGAAATATACCCTAGTTCTGTATCTTTCCAACGGAGAAGAGCCTCAAAGCTATGGGCCTCACCAGTGGAAATCTCAACTTGAGGTTGATAATACAAGGAAAGTTCATTTTTATTAATGGCCTTTCTTAAATGTGTTTCCAATGTAACCACATTAGTAAAAACAGTTTTCATATCAGTGCGATAAAATTGATAATGTGCCTTTCCTCGTTCCTTCACCCGAAAGAGTGCCTCATCAGCATTCTTGATAAGCATTTCCGCATCTTTCCCGTCAATAGGATACATGCTTATACCAATACTTGGAGAAATATAATACTCCTGTGAATTAAAATAAAACGATTGAGAAAAGGCAGAAAAAACCTTTCGTACAAAAGTACTTGTGGAATGCCGGTCTGTATTGACCATTAATATCGTAAACTCGTCACCACCAACCCGATAAATAAAGCACTTATCATTTTGAAATTGTAAAAGACGCTCAGCAACCCTTTTTAAAATTTCATCCCCTGCCAGATGACCAAGTGTATCATTCAAAAATTTGAAACGGTCCAAATCAATCGAAATTAAAGCAAATTCTTGGTTTTTCTTGGTAGGTGAATAAATATGATTATGTAAATGTTCCAATAATGCCCGTCTATTTAACAACCCCGTTAGTTGATCATGAAAGGCCATAAACTTAATCATTTCCATATTCTTCGCCTGTTCTGACAAGTCTTTACAAATGATATAAAGTCCTTTAATATTTCCATGTATCACGATGGGAACAGTTTTTATTTGCACGATTAATAATTGTCCCTTATCATTCAGGATCTTACAATCAAGAGACTCGAGTGCATACCCTAAACAAGTCTTTTCAATCATCCCTTTAAATTTTGCTAAATCATGGTCATTAATTATGTCATAGATAGAATGATTTGACATTTGCTTTTCTGAGTAGCCAGTTAACAAAGCGGCCGAAGGATTCGCTTCAAGAACTTTCCCTTCAGGATTTATTGTAAAAATCGCGTCTAAATTATGATCAACAATAGATCGATACCTTTGTTCACTTTCTATAATTTTATTTTTTTCAATCGACCATTCGGTTACATCTCGGGTAACAGCAACCACATAACTGATAATGTTTTTTTCATTAAAAACTGGGGTTAATATTGTTTCTCCATAAATGATCGTTCCATCACTAAAAACAAATTGATCATCAAACGTGATAATTTCTTTTCTGCTTAACATATATTCATACTTTTGCTGGAGAGACTTACCAAATTTAGCTGGGAGAACATCGAGAAGAGTTTTGCCAATGGCTTCAAGCGTTAGATTAGCTTTTTTCATTCCAGGTTCATTGACAAATAAATAGCGAAATTTAGGCCCTTCTTCAACCTTCATGACAAAAACCATATCTTGGACATGCTGAAAAATGATGTCAAAAATGATTTTTTGTATTGTCCCAGCAGTTTTCCCTGAATCTAATTCATTAATTAATAATCTATTTAAACGCCCCATTTAATCATCCTTCAGATAAAGAAAAGTTCTTATATTTTACAATAATGTTTGTACATACTAATACTTATATTTTACAATGAAATTAACTGAAAGAAAGTAATTTATCAAAAACAATGAATATTCCGCAAAAATTTATGTTTAATCTTTTATAGTATATGATTAGGTTAACATCTAAAACTCGCTTTTATTCCCGAGATATGAAGAACATTTATTATTTTCTTAATATAATTCAAAAAAGATGTTACTGTTTTATTCCTATTTCTTTATAAAAAAGGTATAATATAGATGCTTTATATAACTGAAAGGAGAACATATTTTGAATCGTGATCATAAAGGCCCCCTAATCAATCTAAATCTAACCATCGACAACCTCGCTCAAGCTATCTTTATTGTGAATCGCCATGCAAAAACAGCACCTAATCCCAAATTATTGTACAAATTAAAACAAGAAACACTAAAAAAATTAATTGAAGAAGGCAAAGCGAAAAAAGTGGGTCTCCATTTTTCTGAAAATCCGCGAAATAGTCAACAGCAGTCCGATGTGCTAGTTGAATGTGGAAGATACACCTTCCATATTCCTCCAACTAAAACTGACTTTCTAAATCTACCTCATTTTGGGAAATTAGATGAACGCGTAAGAAATCCTAAGGCTACATTATCCCTTAATTCAGCAAAAGCATTACTTCAGTTATATACTGGAATATCTGAACTCGAACAAATGCCACCGAAGCATAAAAAGAATAAAACCTATCAAAAGCCCATTTTTAAAAAATTAGGCGAAAGATATTCTTGAAGCCAGTTCTACTGGCTTTTTCTTATGGGAATTTGTCTTATTTCGCAACATCTTCTTGATGATTTTGTGAACAACATCACGAATATATAGACGCTTCATAGCCGCGGATATACAATACAGGTATAAGATAGATAAATCATTTAAAGAGGTGCTTAACCAATGAAAGGAACAGCGATTCTTTTTCAGGACCATAAGGTTACATTTATTGAAGATGTTGATCATTCTATTTATGAAGAAATAAAAGAGCAATGTGGTTGCGAACAATGCAATTGCAAACTCGAAAATAAAATAGTTAATTTTGGTTCCGTTTCACCAGTTTTCTGGCACGAAAACGAAGTTGACTGGGACTATGGTTATTAAGATTCTTTAATTTAATATAAACTCCCCTCCCCAAAAACGGTCTGAGATTCAGATCGTTTTTTAATTTCTGATTGTAGAATCTTCACCCAAAAATAGTCTATAATCATTTTAAACATAATAATAAAATTAATCCTCACTCGGAAGGATGGACAATGTTGGAACATTTAATTAATCAACGTGTTAAAAAGATCGAAATATCGGGAATAAGAAAATTTTTTAATATGGTAGCCCATATTGATGACTTAATTTCTTTTACAATTGGACAACCTGATTTTCCTACTCCAGAGCATGTGAAAGAGGCCGGTATTGCAGCGATTGAGCAAAACTTTACTTCTTACACTCATAATGCAGGAACCCTTGAATTAAGGGAGGCTGCTTGTAATTTCGTTAAGGTCAAATATGGCTTGGATTATAAACCTGCATCAGAGGTTATTGTTACTGCAGGAGCAAGCGAGGCAATCGATATTGCCTTTCGAACTATTTTAAAAGAAGGTTCTGAAGTCCTATTACCAGGGCCGATCTATCCTGGCTATGAACCTATTATTAAAATGATGGGAGCCACCCCCGTTCATGTTGATATTCGTACCAATCAGTTTCGCTTTACTTTAGAAATGATTAAACCTTTTATTACCGAGAAAACCCGCTGTATCGTACTCCCATACCCTTCTAACCCGACGGGAGTGAGTCTCTCAGAATCAGAATTAAGAGAAATAGCAGATTATCTAAAGAATAAAGATATCTTTATCCTTGCAGATGAAATATACAGTGAGCTTGAATATGACCAGCCACATAAATCCATTGCGGCGTTTCTAAAGGATCAAACCATCGTCATTAATGGTTTATCAAAATCGCACTCGATGACAGGCTGGAGAATCGGTTTTTTATTTGCACCTGAGGACATCACTAAACATATTTTAAAGGTCCATCAATATAATATTTCATGTGCCACTTCGATTGCCCAAAAGGCAGCCTTAGCGGCCGTAACAACAGGGATTGATGATGCGCTTGTAATGAAGAGTGAATATCTTAAAAGGAGAGAGTATGTTTTCCAGCGTTTATCCGCAATGGGACTTGATATAATTAAACCAGATGGTGCTTTCTATTTCTTTATAAAAATTCCTGATACCATTCCATTAAGCAGTTTCGACTTTGCCATGAAGCTCGTTCAAGAAACAAAAGTGGCCGTTGTCCCAGGAAGTGCATTTTCAGAATACGGAGAAGGTTATTTCCGGTTATCGTTTGCTTGTTCTATGGAAACCTTAGAGCTTGGCCTAAATCGGCTGGAACAATTTTTAAGAAACTGGAATTAATGAATAATTAAGACCCTCACATTTAATGTGAGGGTCTTAATTATTCATTATTACTGGCCTTTATATTTCCCATTGTTTTTAGGAGCCTTTTCTTTTTTCGCCTTTTCTTTATGTGCTTGATTTGCTGCAGCCGAGCCGAACTCACTTGCGAATTCTTCGTTTGCTACTGCAGAATCAAACCCCTTTTTGTTTTTTTGTTTAGCATCATTCTTTTTTGTTCGTTTAGCCATCAACCATCCCTCCTATTTTCTTGGTTTCTCTCATAGTTTCAAGAAGATAGGAAGAATTTATTCATGAACTATTTTAGCTCTTCCAATATTTATAGAGTGCATGTGTGCCGCTGTTTTCTTCACCTTTTTCAGCTAATTGATCGTATAAAGATTTCGCTAAAGAAAGACCTGGAACTTCCATTTCCATTCGTTCCGCTTCATTTATCGCAATTTTCATATCCTTAATAAAATGTTTTATGTAAAAACCAGGTTCAAAATTTCCTGCTAACATTCTTGGAGCAAGATTGCTCAGCGACCAGCTGCCAGCTGCTCCAGTTGTAATATTTTTCAGGACATTTTCAGGATCCAGTCCTGCTTTTTCAGCATAAATAATAGCTTCACAAACACCAATCATATTGGATGCAATCGCAATTTGATTACACATTTTTGTATGCTGACCTGCACCTGGCTTTCCTTGATAGACGATGTTTGTTCCAAGAAGCTCTAAAATTGGCTGTACTTCTTTAAATGCTTCCAGCTCACAACCGACCATAATCGAAAGCTTGGCTTCTTTTGCCCCCACATCCCCACCTGATACTGGTGCATCAATGGCCTGGATTCCCTTCTTATTAGCTTCATCATAAATTCTAATTGCCAGTGACGGGGCTGAAGTGGTCATATCGATAAGATAACTGCCGGATGCTCCATTGTGAATCAAACCATTTTCTCCGAAATATATTTCCTCTACATCGGATGGATACCCAACCATTGTGAAAGTGACCGATGCCTTTTCAGCGACCTCTTTTGGTGTTGCTGCCCACACTGCTCCTTTATTCAATAGTTCTTGTGCTTTTTCCTTTGTCCTTGAATAAACAACTAAAGAATAACCAGCATTTAATAAATGCCCTGCCATACTTTTTCCCATTACGCCCGTGCCGATAAAACCAATTACTGTATTTTCAGGTGTTAACAAAATAATCTCTCCTCTCAAAAATAATTTTCTTATATATTTTAGCATTAAGATGAAATATTAGGCATAAAAAAACCGGAACGTCCCAGTCGCTCCGGTTTTTATGCTCCATCTCCAATATTATGCACAAATTTATTTTGTCCGTTTTCGTTAGAACATAATCACAATTTACAACTCTGATGAAAAGTTTGTTAAATAAGCACGTCCGAATACTTCTTGATTATTAAATACTTCAATTGAAACGGCCTTATCCTTTTCAATCATGTTTTTAAGGTCATAAATATGTAAATCTTCTTTTAGAGGAAGCGGGTCCATAAAAATATATTTTTCACTTTTTCCTTTTACATCTAAATATTCACCGTTTAGTACTTGATCTTCACCGTAAACTATTTCCCGTTTACCAATTGCTGCAGCTAACCTGTCATCATGAATAGTAACTTTCACCTTATACAATTGATGCCCAGATAATATTTCATTGTTAATTCGAAAACGAAATTGTAGTTCGTTATTTTTTGTCAACAAAGCGTCAGCATAACGATTGACAATTAATTCATTTGAAAAGAGTAAACCACAGCCACTTAAGAGCATGGACCCACATAGGATCAAGAGCAAAACAGTAATTAATCGAATATTTTTCAGCATGTAATAACACTCCCTTAATATTTTTACCATAGCCAAATTACTTCGGTAATAAACGTAAAGAAAGGTTAATATAGGAAAAAATAATTGCTATTAGATCGCTTTGACCATTCCTCCGTCTACTAAAAATGAACTGCCTGTCATATAGGTATTAGCATCTGAAAGTAGGAAAGTGGCAACATTGGCAAATTCCTCTGGCGTACCGTACCTCTTTAAAGGAATACCTGCCTTTACTTGTGAGACAACAGTCTCCATGTTAACACCAAGCTTATCTGCGTTCATTTGATCTAAATGTTTGACTCGGTCTGTTGCAATTCGACCTGGAGCAATGGTATTAATTAGAATATTATACTGAGCTAATTCCGAAGCAAGTGTTTTTGAAAGGCCGACAATCCCAGTCCGGAAAGTGTTCGAAAGAATCAATCCTGGTATGGGTTCTTTAATCGAAGTAGATGCGATGTTTAAAATTTTCCCGCCCTGCTGTTTTAAATAGGGTAATGCTGCCCGGATCATTCGAACATATGATAATAAATTCAATTCAAATGACTTCTGCCATTCTTCATCAGTTAATTCTTCAAACGAACCAGTAGGAGGACCTCCAGCATTATTAACTAGCATATCAATTGTTTGAAACGTTTCTGCAGTAACTTTTGCCAACTGATTAATATCATTTCCATCCGTTATATCAGTTTTTTGGTAGGCCACCTTTCCCAAACCGAGAGATTCAAGCTGACTTGCTTTTTGTCTGAGCTTATCCTCTTCGCGCCCAGAAATCATAACATTTGCTCCCTCTTTTACTAACCGTTCTGCTATTGCAAACCCTAAGCCCTGGCTTGAAGCAACCACCAACGCTGTTTTACCGGATAAATTCAACTCCATTGTGTTCGACTCCTCCTTCATAAATCTACTTCTAGTATACAGGATATATTGAGGGAATACTTGGTAAAATATATTAAAAAAGAGACAGATTTTATCTGCCTCTTACCTAAACTTAAGATATGGTTAGAATGTGTGTGCAAGATCCTTTGCACGTGCAATCGCATTTTCTTTTATTTCTTGCGCCTTGTCAGGCATGGCATTATGACCTTCCACAAACAGCCCTTCAAGAGTTGGTACTCCAAAGAAACTCATCATAACGCTAATATAACGGTGTCCCATTTCCATCTGTGCTGCAGGCCCTTCTGAGTAAAATCCACCTCTGGCTTGAATATGCAAGGCTTTTTTATCCGTTAAAAGACCGATTGGACCCTGTTCCGTATATTTGAAGGTCTTTCCTGCAACAGCTACTGAATCAAGATATGCCTTCATAATGGGTGGAAATGAGAAATTCCATAAAGGTGTGACAAACACATATTTATCCGCACTTACAAACTGCTCACTTAACTCGTTAAGACGGCCTACCTTTTGCTTTTCTTCTGCAGTTAATTCATCAAAGCCTTGACCTGAACGAAGTTTCCCCCAGCCACTAAATACATCTGCATCAATATGAGGGATATTTTCTTTATACAGATCTAGATGAATAACATCATCACCAGAATTGATTTGTTTATAACTCTCAATAAATGCTTTACCTACTGCCATACTATAGGACTGTGTTTCATTGTGAGGATGTGCAGTGACATACAAAACACGTACCATTTAAGCTCCACCTTTCTTTTAAATAGGCTGTGTTAAACTTGTCTGTTGATTTCCACTCCAGGCGCGAGCGGTTCGCGGGCGTTGCGGGGAGCCTCCTCGGCGCTATAGCGCCTGCGGGGTCTCCCCTGCTCCGTACTCCCGCAGGAGTCTTCGCGCCTTCCGCTCCAATCAACAGAGTGTAAAAATCAACAATAACCTTTAACACAGCCTTTATATAAAGACATAATTATTATCTGTTAAAATGATAAAAAATAATCAAAAAAGGATTCATCCAAAGACAAATCCTTTTCTTACATCATTTATTCATTTGTATCAAAGGAGTAAGGGTTAGGACCAATGTTCATTCTCATTTCATCAGTCAACTGGAATGGTTCATTAACCATTGCCTCATTTGTTGTTTGACCTAGTTGTGAACTTCCATCATAATGTACAGGTTTTTGTTCCATAATTCCATTCACCTCCACTATATCGACTTTTTCACGTGCCATTCTAATGAAACATTTTCCTATTTCTGTTTATCAAATCACCTAAAAGAACTAATCGAAAATAGGTATTATGTATCAGTTATTATTATACTCAATATTCCACAAAAAAAAGATAATAATATGAAAAATCAAAAAAATAAATGAATAACAGAAAAAGACCGGCTAATTATCAGCCGGTCTTTTCTATATAATCTATTTACTTTGTAGCAGCATTAACTGCTTCAATAACCTGATCGGTAGTTTGCATATTTAAAACCTCTAGAGCAAGCTTTTCCATATCAGATTTTTTCAAATCCTTGATTTGTGAGCGAGCTTTTAGTATGGAAGTGGCACTCATTGAAAATTCATCAAGTCCAAGCCCTATTAGAACTGGAATAGCTGTTTCATCTCCTGCCATTTCCCCACACATACCTGTCCATTTTCCTTCTGCATGTGCAGCATCAATTACCATTTTTACTAATCGCAAAATGGATGGGCTATATGGCTGGTACAAATAAGAGACACGCTGATTCATCCGATCGGCGGCCATCGTATATTGAATTAAATCGTTGGTTCCGATACTAAAGAAGTCTACTTCTTTTGCGAATTGATCCGCTAAGATAGCCGTTGACGGGATTTCCACCATGATTCCAAGTTCAATATCATCGGCAACTTTTTGACCTTCAGCAAGGAGCTTTTGTTTTTCTTCTTCAAGAATACCTTTTGCAGCACGGAACTCATCTAGGGTTGCAATCATTGGGAACATAATTTTTAAATTTCCATAGTTGCTAGCCCGTAACAGCGCTCTAAGCTGGGTGCGGAATATGTCTTGCTCTTCTAAACATAAGCGAATAGCCCTGAAGCCTAAAAATGGATTCATTTCTTTTGGAAGCTCTAAGTAAGGAAGTTCCTTATCTCCACCGATATCGAGGGTACGTACAACCACTGGCTTCCCGTTTAAACCCTCTAATACTGCTTTATAAGATTCGAACTGTTCTTCTTCTGTTGGAAGTTGATCTCTGCCCATGTAAAGGAATTCAGTCCTATAAAGACCTACACCCTCTCCACCATTTTCAATTACTCCTTTTAAATCCTTTGGAGTACCGATATTGGCGACTAATTCAACTTGGTGATTATCATTGGTTACAGTTGGTTCATTGACAAGCTTGGCCCATTCAGCTTTTTGGACTTCATACTCGGCATGAACTTTACGGTAATGCTCGACAAGTTCAGGTGTTGGATTAATATGTACTTCACCTTTTAAACCATCAACAATGACAAGATCCCCATTATTAATTTCCTCTGTAGCTGTTTTTGTTCCAACTACCGCCGGAATTTCCATGGAACGAGCCATAATGGCTGAATGTGAGGTACGTCCACCAATATTTGTTGTAAATCCTAATACAAATTGTTTGTTTAATTGTGCTGTGTCTGAAGGAGTTAAATCTTCCGCAACAATGATTACTTCTTCAGCAATCATGCTTGGATTGACAAGCTGTACACCTAGTAAATGAGCTAATACTCGCTTCGTTACGTCACGAATATCGGCAGCACGTTCTTGCATATATTCATTATCCATTTGTTCAAACATCATTATGAACATATCTGCTGTTTCTTTTAATGCAGACTCAGCATTTACTTTATCCGACTGAATTTTATCTTCAATTGGGGAATGTAATTCAGGGTCAGATAAAACAAGAAGATGTGCTTCAAAAATTGCTGCTTTATCAGCACCAAGCTCAACTTTGGCACGGTCACGAATTGCTTCGAGTTCTGTTTTAGATTTCTCTATTGCCTTACGAAAACGGTCAACCTCAGCAGCAGCATCATCAATTGTTTTTGATTCAAATGCTAAATCTGGTTCAACAAGGCGGTATGCTTTTGCAATAGCGATACCGTTTGATGCGGCTATCCCATGTAAAAAAGTCATTATTCTGCCAATCCTTCTTTTTTCAATGTTTCTTCAAGGCTATTTAATGCATCGTTTGCATCGTTACCTTCTGCAGAAATGGTAATATCAGCTCCTTGGCCAACACCAAGAGACATAACGCCCATAATTGATTTTAAGTTTACTTTTTTACCTTTATATTCTAAATGAATTTCAGAATCAAATCTGCTTGCTGTTTGGACTAATAAAGTTGCGGGTCTAGCGTGAATACCTGTTTCTGCGATTATTTTAAATTGCTTTTCTGACATGCTAATCAAACTCCTTTAATTTATATAAAATATCCTTCATTAAAAATAAACATTTCTCATCATTTAGTCAACTAAATCGATAATTAACTAAAGAGAAAAAATCACTTCTTTTCAGTTATTTTTTCCAAAAAGAAAACAAACATGTAATGAATAATATCATTTTGGACTTATTCAAACAACTGAAAAATCTATTTTATATCAATTGTCACAAATCTGTCAAAAACAATCAAAATCTATCATTTTTATTTGGATTATTTTTCTATAAATCTTTTAACTTTTGCCTAATCTGACGAATTTTCCTAGAAATTCGAGTGGTCTCCTCTTTAGAAAAAGTAAAACCTCCATATCGAACTTTATTAAAGATTTCAATTATTTCCTCCGAATCTGTAATACCTACTCGCAACCACCATTCCCTCAGCGTCTCAAAAGGAAATCGTCCTAAATTTATTTTAGATTGTTCCTGGTAATTTCCGGCTTCTTTTAGGTCATCACTTCCCTCAAGAATGGATTTACTACCTTTACTGCTAATTCTACTTAATAGTAAGTGGAGAAGATTTAAGATTGGTCCAGCAATACCAGAAAATACCCAAACAAATAATTTTAAAATACTAAAAAAAAGCAATTGAATAGATCTTATTAAGAAAGTAACAGATATACCAATTATAAAAAGTGACGCAAGGATTTTTATTAAATACATCGCAAACTTAGATTTATCAGTTTTTATTGTATTCCACTTTCTAACAAAACCACCGATAATAACTAATAGGATTTGTATAATAAGTAGAAGGATTATCTGATTTTGATATGGGTAATGACTCTTCCTGAATAGACGATTGCAATAATCCCCACAAGGAATGTCCAAAAAAGTAAGAGTGTCTCAGATTGCTGAAAGGCATCTACCTACAAGGTAAGCCCCCGCCAAAAAACAAACAATTCAAGTACCAGACCCATAAAAATGGATAAATCCGACCGGTGCCCAACCACCATCAGCAAAGGTAAAATGGTGAAGAAAAAGATCCATTTTCCTTTATTGCTAAATTTTTCAAGAATAATGATGTATAGTATGAAACTGCTAAAACACAAAGCAGCTAACAAGAGAATAGGAGGTAACTCTTCTTTATTTATATAAAATAAAAAAAGAAAAAGAAAACTCATGTTTAATTCCAAAAGAAAATGGCTCGATATTCCTGCCAAACGTTTCATCATAGCAGAACCCCACTCTCTTGATGAATTTCCATTTTTCTTAACCTTCCTTGCTGATGTTCAATTTTAAGTTCAAATAATTCAGTCCCTTTATTAGCCATGTTGAAAAGGGTCCGGTTGGTATCATCCGTTCTAATACCAGCATGTAAAAATATAGCCTGAATAGGCAAATGCCTATTATAAAAAGAGAGCATCTGCTTATAAGGTAAACTCGTATTTTGTGTATTAATAGATCGAATATTTATACACATCGAATTTATTTTATTAAAATTTTATATTTTTTCCAAAACATAAAAAAAAAGGAGATCTCTTTCTGAGACTCCTTTCAATAATTCGATTAACTTCTTGGTTCTTTTAGATATTGATACAAAACATCGCCGCCCCTCTGACCAATTCCACGGAAATGTTTAAAATCTTTTCTTTTTACCAGCACCTGACGAAATTCCATAAACTGATCGTTTGTAACATAATACTCAGAGAGTTCCCCTGTCATGAGCCGATCCAAGATCTCTTTAATCATTTCTTCCGTCATTCAAAACACCACCTTTACCTAATTATATTTTATCGTATCTGCCTTTCATTAAGCCAACATTGCAAATGTTCAATAATATTTGAAAGCGTTTTCGATTCTTTTGTTGTTATTTTTTTCATATAAATATAGTGGTAATAAAGAATTAACATAATTGTCAAATAAAAGGCTTTACGAATTGAATAAAGTAGTGCAAACTGTTATTTAACTGGATTTTATTTATAGTTTTTGAGGTAAAGGAGCGAGACTTAATGAGAAAAGCAGAAGTAGGAAATATCATTGAATTCCGTGGTGGATTGAAAGGGATTGTTGAGAAGGTAAATGAAAATTCTGTCATAGTCGACCTAACATTTATGGATAATTATCGTGATTTAGAATTGGATCAGCGAACAGTTGTCAATCACAAAAACTATAAAGTTATAAAAGAAAGCGCTTATTAAAATACTAGAATGCTAGAAAAGGCAGTCCGTGTAATGATGGCTGCCTTTTCTTTTTTGACCTCAAATGGATTGTTATTGGCCTTTTCCAGTTTCATTTGCCAACTGCTTTAATGATTTGACTTTTCCGTGTGGATTTTGATCTTGTTTCCGGACAGTCCATTCTCGTTCTTGTTCACTTTTAGATTTGCTCATTTCTTTCACTCCTTTCCTTTTTTATTTTTTTCTTTTCTTTAGGTTCTAATCAAAGGAAATAGTAAAATAAGTGATGTAATGATTTCCATTTGAAAAACTTATTTGATAAAATTATTTTTATGTTTCTAAAAAGGAGATCGCATAATGAAAAAATTCTTCCTAGACCCTCGTCTGCTTATTGGTTTGATTATTGCTCACGCCCTTATATTTTTTTCATTTCATGATAAAGCGATCTTTTGGTATATATTCACTGGATCAGTCCTTGTATTAATCGCTTATGCCATGTTTCAAGAAGAGGTTGATGATGAAGTATCCTTCATTGGTTATATTTTTCTTGGGGCAATTACTGGTTTATTATTGTATTTTGTTTTTTGGCTTGGCATCCGAGGAATGAAGATTCTCCACCTTCCGTATGAGACAAGTCTTAAGAATCTATACAAATGGTTTGCGCCCACATTATTCTGGCAATACCTTGCACTTGTATTAGTTGCAGCTCCGGGGGAAGAACTTTTCTGGCGTGGTTTTATCCAAAAAAGATTGAGCAATAAGTTTACGCCAATATTCAGCATTTTGGTCGCCTCGATTCTGTACGCTTCTGTCCATATTTATTCTGGCTCGTTTTTGTTAGTCCTTGCTGCCTTTATTTCTGGTTTAGTATGGGGATATCTGTATTTGTGGAAAAAGAGCATGCCTTTGGTCATCGTATCTCATATTATTTTTGACCTAATGTTGTTTATTATCTTACCTTTACATTAAAAAGCAGTTGCTCTTAAACAACTGCTTTTTTTATTTTCTTAAACTTGTTGGTAGTGGCTTTAACCAAAGTAATATAAAAAAAATCATGCAAATATAACCAAACAATGGATATAAATAGGAGAGCAGCGTTCCGTAGTTCACAAGACTAATCAAGTAAGAAACGACAAAAATAAGCGTTACAGATATCATTGTCGGAATTGACATATATTGTTTCAACTGCCGGTCCAGTCCAAAGACATTTCCAATCACGGAGGTGAAAATTTCTCCATAAATAACAAGTACAAAGATCCCATATAAGAAAGGTGCTAAATTTCTCATAACAATTGCCATGGGGATATTATATTGTTCCAAATTTGGAAGCATAATTAAGGTAAAATGACTGGCAATTAAAATGATTGTTAGAGCAGCTCCCCCAAGAATACCTCCCCATTTAATCGTCCAATCATCCTTAACTTCTGTTGCAATCGGTACTAAAACTGCTTGGGATAGCCCCAGATTTAATGCCACATATGAAAATGGAGCAATAACACTTTTCCAGCCATCATCAGCATGGGGGATAAATAATAATTGCTTCATGAAGTTGGGCATTTGAACTGAAAAGAGCATTAATATAATGCTGAATGTTATCATTAATGGAACAACAAACGTATTAACAGCATAAAGACCTTTTGTTCCAACTAACATGACTATAAAAGATAAAAAAATGGTTAGGAAAACACCAGCTGTTTTCGGCAGACCTAACTGTTCCTCAAAAACTGCCCCAGCTCCTGAAAGCATGACAGCACTAACTCCAAGAAGCATAAAAAGCATAAATACATTTATGACACGACTTGGCCATTTACCAAACAAGTACTCATTAAACTCTTGATAAGATTTGGCATCTATATGGGCAGCCATTCTCATTAGTTTCGAACCCAATGCTATAAAAAGATAGCCGCTCATTAATATACTTATTAAGCCAAAGAAACCAAACCGTGAAAAAAACTCCACGATTTCTTTTCCCGTGGCGAAGCCAGCTCCTACTACAGTCCCTACATAAACTGCAGCTACTTGAAATGCTTGAGTCCAATCCCTCTTCACATCATCTCCTCCTTATCATCAATATATGATAAAGAGGACAAACAAAGACGAGCTTTTTTCCTTAATTAGAAAGCATTACCATAAACAAATCTCTTGAAAGTCAAAAAAGGTCAGAGTATACTATCGACATAAGGTCAAATATAGTCAAAGTCAAACTATAAATCTAATATATACAAGGAGGATATTTACTTATGCTTTGTCAAAAATGTAATGAAAACAATGCGAACATACAATTAAATGTAATAATTAATGGACAGCGTAAGGAAATCAAACTCTGTCAAGAATGTTATACAAATGAAAAGCAAACTTTAGGAACCGGATTTAATCAAAATATGAACTTTTTTCAAGGATTCCCATTTGAAAACTTATTCATATCTAACGCAGAACCAATTAAAGAAGGCATCAATCAACCTACACAACAAACTGGAAGAAAAAATGGTCAAAGCGGTTTTATAGACCAATTCGGACGAAATTTAACCCAATTAGCGAAAGCTGGTTTGATTGATCCAGTTATCGGTCGCGATGGAGAGGTTAAACGTGTCATCGAAATCCTAAATCGACGTAACAAGAATAATCCTGTCTTAATTGGTGAACCAGGGGTCGGGAAAACGGCGATTGCTGAAGGTCTTGCTCAGAAAATTGCTGAAGGAGATGTCCCAGGCAAGTTACGCAATAAAGAAGTTTATTTGCTAGACGTTGCTTCCCTTGTTGCCAACACAGGAATCCGCGGCCAATTTGAAGAAAGAATGAAACAGCTCATTTCTGAATTACAAGAGCGGAAAAATATTATTCTTTTCATCGATGAAATTCACTTACTTGTTGGTGCTGGTTCGGCTGAAGGGTCTATGGATGCAGGGAATATCTTAAAGCCTGCCCTTGCCCGTGGTGAACTGCAGGTTGTTGGTGCAACTACACTTAAAGAGTATCGACAGATCGAAAAAGATTCCGCCTTAGAACGCCGCTTCCAGCCAGTTCATGTTCTTGAACCAACACTTGAGGCTGCGATTGACATTTTAAAAGGGATACAAAAGAAGTATGAAGATTACCATGATGTGACCTATTCCCAAGAAGCAATTCTTGCTTGTGTTCAATTGTCACATCGCTATATTCAAGACCGTTTCTTACCTGATAAGGCAATAGATTTGTTGGATGAGGCTGGTTCAAAATTAAATCTTACATCAAATTATCAAAGCAATGAACAAATTGAACAGCGCTTAAAAGATATTGGTGCTGAAAAAGAAGAGGCACTGAAAAACGAGAATTATGAAAAGGCTGCTTCTCTTCGCGATGAAGAAGCCAAACTGGAAAAGGCATTAAATATCGTTTCAGCTGTTGATAGACCGATTGTCGATGTATCACATATTCAAGAAATCATCGAAGAAAAAACCGGCATCCCTGTTGGAAAATTACAACAAGATGAACAGCTAAAAATGAAGTCATTAGAAAAAAATCTAAATCAGAAGGTTATTGGCCAGGAAAAGGCTGTGAACAAAGTGGCAAAAGCGATTAGACGCAGTCGTGCTGGCTTAAAATCAAAATATCGTCCGATTGGTTCCTTCTTATTTGTCGGACCCACTGGAGTTGGGAAAACAGAACTAACCAAAACACTTGCCAAAGAACTATTTGGCTCTAAGGATTCGATGATCCGCCTTGATATGAGCGAATACATGGAAAAACACAGTGTCTCCAAGTTAATTGGCTCACCTCCTGGTTATGTTGGACACGAAGAAGCTGGTCAGCTCACAGAAAAAGTGCGTAGGAATCCTTACAGTATTATTTTATTAGATGAAATTGAAAAGGCACATCCTGATGTCCAACACCTCTTCCTGCAAATTCTAGAAGACGGACGCCTGACGGATAGCCAAGGTAGAATAGTTAGCTTTAAGGACTCTGTAATCATTATGACAAGTAATGCTGGTGTAGGCCACAAAACTGTTCATGTAGGATTTGGAACAAACGAGGCGATTGAAGAAGCAAGTATTCTCGACTCCCTTGGCAGCTTCTTTAAACCTGAATTCTTGAATCGCTTCGATAGTATCATTGAGTTTAATTCACTCGGTAAAGAGCATATTCTTTATATTGTTGATTTAATGATTCATGAATTAAAAGAAACGCTTACTGAGCAAAAGATTGAACTAACTATTACATCGGAAGCAAAAGAAAAGCTGGCAATGCTTGGATACCACCCAGCATTCGGGGCCCGTCCGCTCCGCCGGGTAATCCAAGAGCAGCTTGAAGATAAAATAGCTGATTTTATCTTAGAACAGCCAGATGTTAAAAATTTAACTGCTATTGTTGAAGAAGATGAGCTTAAAGTTGTATCAAATGAAGCAGTGGTTAAATAAGTAAAAGAAAAGCCTTTCTTGAATGTCTAGAAAGGCTTCTCTTATTGATTCTTATAGATTTTTATCATCAACAGAGTTTAACCAATTTTCAATGACACCCACCACAGACTCCACACAACCAGCCTCAAATGGAGAGATTAGATTAGCAGACTCCACTAACTTTGTGAATGACATACTGCCACCTAGCTTACATAGCTTCACATAGTCAGTCCATGCTTCTTCTTGATTTTCTCTGGAGCGTTTCCAGAATTGAAAGGCACAAATTTGCGCAAGTGTATAATCGATATAGTAAAATGGTGAATTAAAGATATGCCCTTGGCGTTGCCAGAAGCCACCATTTTCTAGGTATTCATTGCCTTCATAATCTTTATGCGGTAAATACTTTTTCTCAATTTCTCTCCATTGACGCTTTCGCTCTTTTGGTGTTGCTTCCGGGTTTTCATAGACCCAGTGTTGGAATTCATCAACGGAAACTCCATATGGCAGGAATAACAATGCATCACTTAAATGAGAAAACTTGTATTTATCGGTATCTTCTTTAAAGAACAAATCCATCCATGGCCATGTAAAAAATTCCATACTCATTGAATGAATTTCACATGCTTCATAGGTCGGCCAAGCATATTCAGGAATCTCAAAATGACGGCTCGAATAAACTTGGAACGCATGACCAGCCTCATGTGTCAAGACATCAATATCTCCTGAGGTACCATTGAAATTTGAAAAAATGAAAGGTGCTTTGTAATTCTCAATAAAAGTACAATAGCCACCGCCGGCTTTTCCCTTCTTCGCAACAAGGTCCATCAAATTATTTTCCTGCATAAATCGGAAAAATGCACCAGTTTCCTCTGAAAGATCCTCATACATTTTTTGCCCATTTTCAATAATCCATTCTGGAGTACCCTTTGGAGTGGCATTACCTGTTTGAAAATTAAAAGATTCATCATAATATTTTAGCTTATCGAGGCCTATTCTTTCCTGCTGGCGCACCTTTAATTTTGTTGCGATTGGGACAATATATTCCTTTACTTGATTACGGAAATTGGCAACCATTTCAGCATTGTAATCGGTTCTCATCATCCGGTAATAACCAAGTTCCACAAAGTTTTTAAAACCAAGTGTCTGAGCAATTTCAGTCCTTACTTTGACAAGGTCATCATAAATTCGATCAAACTCTGCTTCATGTTCAACCATAAACCCAAATTTCGCTTCATTTGCCCTTTTTCTCATGTTTCTGTCAGTTGACTGAGTAAATGGCTCTAACTGGGCAAGAGTCCTTTCTTCCCCTTCAAAATCAATTTTTGCAGAGGCCATTAGCTTCGTGTATTCCGTTGACAATCGATTTTCTTTCTGGAGTGACGGAACAATCTCTGGCTTAAATGTCTTAAGTTGACCTTCCGCAAGGGCAAAAAGCTGTTTCCCCCATTTTTTTTCTAATTCAGGCCGGAACTTCGAATGAACAAGGACTTGATAATACTTTGTCACTAACCCTTCAACCTCAGGTTGTATTTCATCCATATAATCCTGTTCTTCCTTATAAAACTCATCATTAGTATCAATTGAATGACGAATATTACAAAGATTGAACATTGTCCCTAAGCCATTTCTAAGTATATTTATCTCATTCATTACCCCGTTTTGTTCTTCTACCGTGGCTGCGTTTTTTAAGTTCTCAATTGCAGAATTAAACTTTTCGGTTACTTCTTCTAAATTTGGCCTTATGTATGTATAGTTCTCAAACCCCATTGAAACAACCCCTTTTAAAATTTTTCTAATATTCCAACCTATTTTATTATATACTATCAACAAACATTCCTGACAATAAAAAAAATACGGCCAAAGGCCGTATCAGGCTGTCGAAAAACCATCGGCTGCCATTTATTTATTCAATTACCTCAATATATTCACCGCGTTAATTTGTTATAATATTATGGGTATATAGACTTTAAACAGGTCTGTTAATTAGCGCTCCAGGCACTTCGCTTTCCGCGGGCGTGACGGGGAGCCTCCTCGGCGCTTTTAGCGCCTGCGGGGTCTCCCCTGCCCCGTACTCCCGCAGGAGTCTTCGTGCCTTCCGCACCAATCAACAGAGTGTTTTCAATAAAGACCTTCATCTCAACTAATAAATAATAAAAATAAGTGGTGAAATCAATGTTAATCCAATAGAGTCTAGCCAAAGTGAATATGAATTTGTATCTATTGATGAATTGGTAACTGATGACCATCTTCTTCGTTTGATTGATAAATATATTGATTTTTCGTTTCTTCTTGATAAGGTCCGTCCTTATGATAGCGATTGAGGAATGTGAGCGAACAGGCTCTTCTTACTGCATCCTGCCAAAATATAGAAAAGATTGTGACACACTTAGCAAGGTTAGAAAAAGTGTGTTGCAATACTTTAGGTTGATTTGCCTCCCTGTTGATTGGAGCGCAGGGCACTCGACTCCTTCGGGATAGAGAGGTCACTGGAGACCCCGCAGGCGCCAATGCGCCGAGGAGGCTTCAGGACCTCCCCGCGGAAAGCGAGTACCAGGAGCGGAAATCAACTGGCCCATTTGCAGGGACATTCAATAAATTTAGTATTTAGATTCTGACAAAATAAAAAATTGCCGAGAATAATACCCTTTCTCGACAATTTGATACGGCCAAAATGGCCATATTAAAATTTACCAGCAGGCAAACCTAGTTTTTTTAACAAATCAATCGCTTCTAATTTTTCCGATTCATTAAGTGCTGACATGAGTTTATCGATTTGCTCTGCATGTTCAGGAAAAATTTCCTGAATAAACTTTTTCCCGTCTTCTGTGATTTGAGCATAAGTGACTCGTCTATCTTTCGGGCAGGCAATTCTTTTTAACATCCCTTTTTGTTCAAGTTTGTCAACAACGTAAGTAATACTTCCACTTGCAAGTAAGATTTTCCCGCCAATTTGCTGCATTGGCTGGTCACCTTTATGATATAGAAGTTCCAAAACGGCAAATTCCGTAGGATTTAACCCACTAGCCTGAATTACTTTATTTACATGTTCGTTAATAGCTTTATATGCTCTTGAAAGGACGATAAAAAGCTTTAATGAATTAGCTGTTGAATTATTTTCCATAAAAAACTCATCCCTTTAGTATAATATATTACACTGACACTAATATCTTGATTTCAAGATTATTATAAGAAATTTTTCGAAGGATGTCAATTTAGCCAATATGGTAAGAATATTATGTAAGTAAGCGAAACTATTGGATAATAGGAATATTAATCGAACCAATATTAAATATTTCTTATTTCCATCATTCGATAGTAAGATATGGTTAGAAAATATTTACTATCTGAATAAAGAAGGGATAATTATGAGTCAACAAGCAGTTTTACCCCAGCGCGCACCAAATGCCTCAGGGTCAACCATGTATAAAATATTATTTATTATTGGTTTGTGCCATTTATTAAATGATGCGATTCAAGCTGTCGTCCCTGCAATGTTTCCTATTTTGGAAAAATCAATGGGTCTTAGTTACACCCAGCTTGGAATCATTGCTTTTTCCTTAAATATGGTATCTTCTGTTATGCAACCAATTGTAGGATTTGTTACAGACAAAAGACCAATGCCTTTTGTACTGCCGATTGGGCTGTCTTTCACCTTAGTAGGAATACTTGGATTAGGGTTTGCCTCAAATTTTGGGTTGATCGTCCTGTCAGTTCTTTTCATCGGCCTTGGGTCAGCCGTATTCCATCCTGAAGGCTCACGGGTTGCTTATATGGCAGCAGGAAATCGGCGAGGACTTGCTCAGTCTATATATCAGGTCGGCGGTAACACGGGGCAGGCATTAGCTCCTCTTATTACTGCATTAATTTTGGTTCCACTTGGACAGATTGGTGCTTCCTGGTTTACAGTTGTTGCCGCACTTGCGGTTATTTTATTAGTTTATATCGCTAATTGGTATAATAAAAGGTTAGTAGTTTCTCCCGATAGGATAATGAAAAAGAAATCTAGTGTAGAAAACAAGAAGGGGTTAACTAAAGAGGTAAAAAATACCTTAGTGTTGATCCTATTATTAATTTTTGCACGAACTTGGTATACATCTGGAATAACTAATTTTTATACTTTTTATGCCATTAAGGAATATAGTCTAGCGATTAAACAGTCGCAGTTTTTCCTCTTCGCTTTTTTAGTTTCTGGTGCAGTCGGGACTTTTTTTGGTGGTCCACTATCAGACCGTTTTGGAAAGAAAACCATCATTTCCTTTTCAATGTTAGCGACCGTCCCATTTTCAATTATTATTCCATATTCACCGCCAACACTGGCATTTATATTCCTTATTATTACTGGATTTATTTTAATGACTAGTTTCTCCGTTACGGTGGTTTACGCGCAGGAATTAGTCCCAGGAAAAATTGGTACGATGTCTGGGTTAACAGTAGGCCTTGCATTTGGAATGGGGGCAATTGGTTCTGTGGGACTTGGGTATATTGCAGACTGGGTTGGATTACAATCGATGATGAAATGGCTCGGAGTTTTGCCATTACTAGGTTTAATTGCCTTCCTTCTGCCGTCAGATAAAAAAGTTTGGGAATGGAATAAACAACACTGAAAAAGGATGGGCGTGGGAGCCCATCCTTTTATATTTCCTGAATTTTTTGGAATAATTCTTCTTTTTCCTCGTCGGTAAGCATTCTTTCTGCCATTGGAAATAAAACATTTTCCTCTTTGGAGAAATGCTCCGTTAAGATGAAGTAGGCGTTTTGAATTAGCTCGGCCGCTTGTTTCTTTTCCTCTGTTGACCCGAGTCCACTCCCTACCATAGTCAGAAATTCACCAATATTTGCTTTTGCTTGATCATGCTCATATTCCATTACAGCAATTGGTCCTGAAGTTGTTCCGATATAAACACCCATCATTGGAAAAAGTATCCCCTCTTCTCGTTCTGAATGGGGATCTAACGCCGCCCTAAATTCTTTTACTTTTGTAATCAATGCTGCAAAATTAGCCTCGATATCATTTTCTTGATTAATTTTTTGTGTTAAGTCATAAAGGTCCTCTAATTGCCTTAATAACGGCTGATGCTCACTTTTTAATTGCTTAAGTCCTTTACTTAGTTCAGCTTGGGGCATGCCTCCAAACGTACTCATACAGCCACTCATCAACAATCACCTCTATCTCATTCATTGCTTCAAGTATAAAATCAAGCAGTCGTATATGTAGTGACATTGCTCACATTTATAAAAAATTGTGAATGACTGAATTAATTTTTGTCTGATTCATGAAATCTTCTTAATTTTTTTTTAAATTTTAACATTTATCACACAAAAAAAGTTTGAATGTTTCATATAATAGAGATAGAACCTACAAGGGAGGGAAAAGATATGAAAACCCCAAATTATCACGATTTTTATCAAAAAGCATTAATACCTATTGGTTTCAATGACTTACTAGCCCTACAGGAATCTAAAGCATACTATCCGAACTCACCGTTGACTCATTGGCTGATTGCCGTAGAAGGGGTACAACTCCCACAAACAAAAATATACTATCATTGGAAAGTAAGTATTTACCCTGCTGATAGTGAGGGCGACTTCAATTGGAAAAAACCATACTATTGTTCTCCGAATATGGAATTCATTGAACAAGCAAACACATTTGCCGCTTCGCTTGTTACAGCCAGCAAAAACGATCATTTGTCTTCAGCTACCCTTCTAGAGAAAATAAGCTAACTCCTAAAAAATATCCTTCTGCTTCACCTTCTTTTTACTCTCATTTGTGAAAAAACCCACATATAGTAATAATCAAAAGTTTACATAAAAATAGGTGCCGTTTGCAGATAGCAAACAGCACCTATTTTATTTTCATTTACGCTAAACGAAAGACAATTCCATGTCCACCCTTTGGATATTCCCATTTTATGTTTTGATAAGGGCACCCGATCCGACAGCTTCCACATTCATGGCAGCCTTCATAACCTACCTGCATGCGTGTTCCTTCCCACTTATAAACCTCAGCTGGGCAAAATACTGTACAAATTTTATCGGGACATTGTGTCATGCATACATCATGATCCAGTACGGTCAAATGAGATTTTGTATCACATTTAAAACGGAGGAGATACTGTTTTTCCTCGATATTCTTCGTTGACATTATTTCACCGCCTTCCAAGCTCGATAAATATCTTGTAACACTCGAATGGTTCCACGTTCAGATGTCACACTCTTCATTATTTGTTTTTGTTTTTCCCGCTTTGGTGTCCCATCAACGGTAAAGAACTTGCTCATTGCTTTATTCATCATTGGAACATATTCATTAAAGTATTGTGGATATTTCTCAAATGTATGTGCGGCATCTTTATATTTCTCTAAATCTTTCATTATAAAACTATTATGAAGTGCATCACGGTAACTATTTAAACTTGATTCTCTAAAGTCACCACGGTTATGGGCGGAAACTACAGCCTCAGCAGCCATCTTTCCAGATGACATCGCCATGTTCGAGCCTTCACGATGAATCGCATTAACTAACTGTGCTGCATCTCCTACGACAATCACTCCATTTCCAGCAACCTTCGGAACGGAACGATAGCCACCTTCAGGAATGAGATGGGCAAGGTATTCAGCGGATTCTCCCCCAGCAAGCATTGGTTTGACCATCGGGTGAGTTTTCAAGTAGTCTAAGAGCTCATATGGCTTTATTTTCGCTTTGATCATGCTTGACAGTGTTGTACCTACCCCTATATTTAAGCTTTCCTTATTCGTGTAAACAAAAGCTGTCCCAAGGTTTCCTTTGGTTGAATCACCAAAGATTTCAATCGTACATCCCTGGTTATCTTCCAAATTAAAACGATCATTTATTTTTTCTTTTGGTAAATTAACCACTTCCATCACTGTTAAGGCTACTTCATCTGGACGAAATTCTTTATGGAAGCCTAACTGTTTTGAAAGGAGTGAGTTAACCCCGTCAGCAAGCACGACGACATTCGCATATACTTCACCATTTGGACGATCAGTACGTACTCCAACGACCTTGCCGTTTTCAACGATACATTCAGTAACTACCGTTTCAGTAATGAGGAGGGCCCCGGCATCGACTGCCTTTTTGGCAAACCATTGGTCGAACTGTGCTCGTAAGACTGTAAAGTTATTATATGGCTCTACACCCCATTCAAGACCTTTGTAACCAAATTGTACAACGGATTCTTTATCCATCATCCAAAAACGCTGTTCAATAACAGGTCGTTCCAATGGTGCTTCCTTCCAAAATTCAGGAACTAATTCCTCCATTTGTTTACGGTATAGTACCCCGCCCATTACGTTTTTAGCCCCTGGGTATTCCCCTCTTTCAATAAGCAAAACATTTAGTCCATTCCTCGCACATGTAAGCGCACACGATGTACCCGCTGGGCCTGCCCCAACAACAATCACATCAAATTTTTCAGGCATAGCTTATTTCACCGCCTTTTACAGATCTTAACTGTTTAAATTGTTCGATTAATTTTGGAATGATCTCCAGAGCATCTCCAACGATTCCATATGTGGCTACATCAAAAATTGGTGCATTTGGATCTTTATTAATTGCGATAATTAAATCAGAATTTTTCATACCAACTACATGTTGAATGGCCCCGGATAAGGCAACAGCAAAATAAATTTTCGGAGTAACAGTTTCACCTGTCTGACCAATTTGAAGATGGTGTGGCAGCCAGCCCGCCTCAACTACATCACGAGTGCCGCCAACGGTTGCGCCAATGGTTTCTGCAAACTCATAGAGAAGCTGAAAGTTTTGTACATCCCCCATTCCTTTTCCTCCACAGACGATGACATGTGCGTCAGCTAAATTGGCTTTTTTTGTTACGTCATTCACAATTTGTAGTACTTTTGTGCGCATATCTTCTTCTTGAAGTGCTATTTTTTCTTCAATAATTTTACCTGTTCTACCTGACACTGGTTCAAGTGCCTTCATAACCTTCGGTCTTACGGTTGCCATTTGTGGACGATGCTTTTTACAAAGGATAGTAGCCATAATATTACCGCCAAAGGCAGGTCTGCTTGCTTCTAGCAATCTATTATCTATATCCACGTCTAACATGGTTGTATCTGCGGTTAATCCAGTGTTTAAATCTGTCGCTACAGCACTGGCTAAATCCTTCCCATTTGGTGTTGCACCGTAGAGGATGATTTCTGGTTTGTACTTTTCAGCGAGGAGCATAACGCCCTTCATATATGATTCTGTACGATAATTCTTTAAGACAGGATGGTTTATCAAATAGACGATATCCGCACCATAGGAATTAATTTTATTCGCTAATGGTTTAATTTCATGACCTAGTAAAAAACCTGCTAAAGGAACATGTAATTTATCCGCCAACTTCCTTCCGGCACCTAGTAATTCTAGAGATACGCCTTCGATCTTACCATCGTTTTGTTCGATGAATACCCAGACTCCCCGATAATCATCTAGATTCATATAAAATTCCCCCCGTGACAAAAGATCAATCCTTATTATTTAGATGGCTGGATTGTTAATAGGTCTTTTTTCTCCATCAAAATCTCCATAAGCTGCTTAACCTGCTCATCTGCAGCACCCTCAAGTCTTTTACCACCTTCTGGGCGTGGTGGTGTAAACATTTTCCCAACGATTGTTGGTGAACCTTTCAGTCCAAGCTGGGAGCGTTCTACATTTTCAAAATCACTAACTGCCCAAATTATAGGTTCGTACCTTGCGGCTGTAATCATGTTTGGCATTGGTGAATACTCAATCTCATTAATTTCTTTTTCAATTGTTAATAAGCAAGGCAGGTCAGATTGAATTAATTCATAACCGTTGGTTAATTTTCGTTTAATAAGAACTGTCTTTTCTTTCTGATTTACTTCTGAAACTTCAATTACGTTTGTGATGGGCGGAATATCCATTCTTCTTGCAATTCCGGGACCAACTTGTCCTGTATCACCATCAATCGCATGCTTGCCACAAATAATCATATCTACTGGGTGTTCTTTATTGATTTTTTCTAATGCTTTAGAAAGGGCATAACTAGTTGCCAGTGTATCTGCTCCTGCAAAGGCACGATCGGAAATTAAAAATCCTTTATCAGCACCTATTTCTACACTCTTTTTAATGACAGCAGTCGCTTGTGGCGGTCCCATTGATAAAACGGAAATAGTACCTCCCGTTTTTTCTCTGATTTTTACCGCCTCCTGAACAGCATGAGCATCGTAGGGGTTCAAGATGGTAGGGGCACTGCGTCGGTCGAGTGTGTTGGTTTTTGGGTTAATTTTAATAATTTTTGTATCAGGTACCTGTTTGACACATACGACAATATGCATGTAGGAATTTCCCTCCTCCATAAGATCTGAGATTATTGAAAGCGTTTGCTCTCCTATGGTTGAAAATGCTTTTATTAACGATATATGAATCGCAACAGAAGCATAGTACCAAACAATGATAGTTTTCTTATTTTTTTTACAAGATTTTATTTAACTAGTGATGATTAAAAGACTCTAAACAATTCTTTGTGCAGTATCTAGGAGGTGGTTAAATAGTATAAACAATTTGAAGATATGACAAGTTGTGGTAAGATATGTAGTTAAACGTGTTGTAAATATTTGATAAAATAGTACTAATATAACTATATGAAATATTTAGATATAAACAATGATAAAAATCACAGTTCATGTCTAATTTTGTAGATGTTTTGATTTGGGTTATAAGAAGGAAAGGAGATGTGTGGTGACTAAGGTTATTTTTGGCAGTGTACTTTCGGCGTTATCTACAGGGGCAGGGGCACTAATTATTCTATTTATTCATCAATCCATTACACATCGCTGGAAGGATGTTTTATTAGCCTTTAGTGCTGGATTATGATGGCTGCTTCTACAATAGGTTTGATTCCTGAGGCAATGAAAAACGGGGGATTTGCAGCCCTTTTTGTAGGAATATGTCTGGGGGTATGGACGCTGTCTCTATTAGAAAAAAATATTCCTCATATTGACTTACAGCACAACAAAACTGGAATCCAATTTGACGAGAAAGGCTCTCTTAATTATCTCTGCGATTACTCTGCATAATATTCCTGAGGGATTGTCTGTAGGCGTCAGCTATGCGTCCCAACAAGGCGATACGGGAAATCTTATTGCTTTAGCGATTGGATTTCAAAATGCGCCGGAAGGCCTCCTTGTTGCATTATTTTTAATTAATCAGCGGATAAGTAAATTAAAGGCCTTCATTATTGCCACCTTAACAGGTGCCATTGAAATCGTTACTTCGTTATTAGGGTATTTTTTGACCTCATTTGTTCAAGGCCTTGTCCCTTATGGGTTATCTTTTGCGGCTGGGGCGATGTTATTTATCATTTATAAGGAATTAATACCTGAAAGCCATGATAACAGAAATGAGCGGGTTTCTTCCTATGCTTTTATCTTGGGGTTACTAGTCATGGTGTACATAATAAATGTCTTTTCATAATATTATTTTATCTTAAGGAATGCAGTGTAAAAGTTTTTTTTGCTACTCTTGTTGTTAAACTAATACCTTGGGCAATATCATAATCATTTGTTTAAAAGCAAATTTAATTTCATCATTTGGCCTGGAGGAAGCTTCCATGACCTTTTGATACTCATTTATTAACTCATCCAGCTCTTGGCTATATTTTATAGTCACTTCACTTGTAAATCCAAGTGAATACGCACTATTTATCATAAGTTCCCTTTTAGCTTTTATCTCTTCAATCATTTCATTATGGCTAATACGATGCTCGTACAATGTAATCCCCCTACCTATTACTCTATTGCAATAAAACACTAAAAATTAGACTACTTGATGAATTATGACAAGAATTATGATAAAAGTAAACACATTCGCAAAAGTAGACAAAACATTTTATTTCTTTCGTTTTTCGACAATTTTTTCGATTGATTTCTTGTTTTTGCGACAAAATTCTCCAATTCCAACCAACACTTTCTTATATCTCATGGCTGTTTTAGTAAAGATTGTTGTTATTTAACCCGCAGCCCAAATACACTTCGCTTTCCGCGGGCGGCCCGGGAAGCCTCCTCGGCGCAAGCGACTGTGGGGTCTCCCCAGCCCCGTCCTCCCGCAGGAGTCTTCGTGTATTCGGTCTGCTCAGTACTTTCTACAAAGTTTTTCATCTTATTTCAAGAACAACAAACTTTTAGAAAACAGCCTATTTCATTAATTCAATAAATGGGCAATAAAAAACTGGCAGTAGATTTCTACAGCCAGTTTTTTATTTTTTTATTGAGGAATTTCTAATTTTTCGTAAATCGGCACCCATCCTTCGGTTGTAACAAAGATCCTTACTGCGACCACTTTCCGATCTTCTTCCAACGTAAAATAGTGCCTTGTATTTTCAGGTACAGAGATCAAGTCGCCAGGATTTAGATGGACTTCAAAGAACTCACCATCTTTGCCTTGGATGATAAATACACCGTGGCCACTAACTATAAAGCGAACCTCATCATCAGTATGATGATGTTCATTTTTAAAATTTGTCAGTAAGACATCCAAATTTGGAGTATTTTCTGACAAGGAGATAACATCGTGTGCTTTGTAACTCCTTCTAGCAGAGATATCAGCGATTTCTCCTGCAAAAGCACTTAGAATTTGTTCTTTTTCTTCCCCGCTCAAAAGATACTTTTCCACAAGCTCTACTGGGAGTTTGCTAATATCCCAAGTTTCATAAATAACGTCCTGAGATTCAAGAAAACCTGCTACTTCTTCTTGGACTTGGATTTGCTCATCTTTGTTCTGAAAAGTAATATACGCCATTTTAATCCATCCTCCCCTTTGTGTTGTTGGTTAGATTACTTTAAATAATTGGTTTGATTTGTACTCTAAAATGCGTAATTGATATCGAAATAAAAACTCGGATGCTTCAAGGATTTTTTTCGCCTCAAAAGCCGTTCTCCCCCATACAGTGATTCCATGGTTACGAATTAAGACGGCACCTGTATCTCCTGAAACATGTTCAGAAAATTTAGTCGCAAGTGTTGGGATATGGGCATAATTTCGAATGATGGGTATTTTTAAGACGGCGTCTTCTTCCCACAAATCAAATGCCTTGATTAGTTCTTGTCCTTTGAATGTAACCTCACCGTGATCACCATAAACTTCTGAGATAACATTATTATCAATAGTATGGACATGGAGACTGCAGCCAGCCTTCGTTTTTCGATAAATTTCAACATGAAGAAGTGTTTCTGCTGAGGGTTTTAAATGAGTTTCTTCAACTGGGTTACCAAATTTATCAACCAGTAAAAAATCTTCATCTGTACGCCTGCGCTTATCCTTACCACTAGCCGTCACCAAAAATTGAAGTGGATGTTCACTAACTTTAATCGCCAAATTTCCGCTTGTACCCATAAACCAGTCTCGGTCTGCTAGTTCATCCTTTACATCGGCTAATTCATTCCATCTTTCGTTTAGCATTTGAGTTCCCCCACCTCAATTCAATGTCATACCGTTACCTCAGGATTCCCCCATAGCTCTAATGCTAGTTTAAGTTCAGGATAGTTTTCAGCCCCTTCGGCCAATAACTTGCCTTGGAGATTTGTTTCTATCGCTTGTCGGAATGCAAGACCGCCGCCTCGGGCACCATCTGGATGGCCATGAATTCCACCGCCTGCGTTTATGACAGAATCGATACCAAAATCCCGAATCAATAAAGGCACCAAGCCTGGATGAATCCCAGCTGACGGAACAGGGAAGGACCTTTTAAAGCTATCTTTACCTGTTAATTCACTGGCAATTGAAAGTGCCTTCGTATTTTCTAATGCCACAGTCCCATAAGGAGATGGGAACAATGATAAATCAGCACCAGCATAACGGAGAAGTTTACCAAGCATTAATGAATGGGATAATCCAAACACCTGAGATGATGTAAATGCACCACTGACGGCTGGATGAGCCATTAGCGGTAAAGAGATTTCATTATCCTCTCTTAATTCCTGCAAAACATCTAACCCATAGGAAAAAACATTGAACAATAAGAGGTCAGCGCCAAGCTGAGCAGCCTTCCTTGCCTTATCCTTCAGGTGCGATGTTCTGCCTGTTAGGTTTATTGCATATAAAGTTCGGTGCCCGGTTTGATCATATACTTCTTGAAGTACTTTTTTTCCTTCAAGAATTCTTTTTTCAAATGGTGTTAATTGATTTTCGAATAGGATTTCATCATCCTTCACAAAATCAACACCACCCAGGGCTTGTTGTTTTAACTGCTCGACTAAAAACGTGAGGTCTTTCCCGAGTACGCCTTTAAAGATGCTCATTAATAGCGGTCGATTATAGACGTTTAATTTCTCCCGAAGACCTTCGATCCCAAATCTTGGACCTGGAAACTGACTCTTTAATCCCTCATCAAATTGCAAATCAAGTAATTTAATTTTTCCATCCAATGAAAGCTTACCGAAAACGGTGGTTAAGATGGCAGGGAGGTCGTTTGAAAAATTGAGCGTTGGATAGGCGATTTGGATTATTGATTGATCCTCTTTTTCTGATGGAAACTCTTCTACAGAGACGACTCTCCCTTTATGCTTGCGCAATTGGCTTTGCTCTAATTCAGGCAAGTTTGTCCATGAACCGACTGTTAGTCCAAGCGCAATTTCTTCAGCCTTCTTGTTCGGATTCTTTTCATTATGAAGTAAATATGTAGCAATAATTTCAGTCACTCCAGAACCACTTCCTTTTAATCAAACATAAAAAAACCTCTTCAGCAAAGAAGAGGTTAGCTGAAAACTAACATCTTCTCATCTATCAGCCTTGTTGCTGTAAGAATTAGCACCGTGCTTAACACTACGTATAAGTCGGTTGCCGGGCTTCATAGGGCTTTTCCCTCCGCCTGCTCTTGATAAGAAAACGATTCGTATTTTTATTAAATTATGATACTTTTTAACTTTAATTTGGATTATCGCAAGAAAAAAATAAATTGTCAATTAATTTTTTAGAATATTTCCAAACGACTAATTCTTTCGACAGCTTCAGCTAATCGGTCTTCACTTGATAGTAATCCTACCCGGACATAGCCCTCTCCAAATTCCCCAAATCCAATTCCAGGTGCAACCATAATATGCGCCTGTTCAAGGAGCAGATTAGCAAATTCCGCAGAGGAAAAACCTTCAGGAACCTTAAGCCACGCAAAAAAAGATCCCTTTGGAGCGCTGACATTCCAACCTAAGGAACGAAGACCATCAATCAATACATTCCTTCTTCGCTCATACAACTCATTTAGTTCTTTTACACATTCCTGAGAGCCCGTTAATGCCTCTCTTGCTGCCTCTTGAACGGCTCCAAATAAACTGACATACAAATGGTCCTGTAGGAGTTCAATCGCGGAAATGACGCTCTCATTTCCAATAGCAAAACCAACACGCCAGCCCGCCATATTAAACGTTTTAGATAATGTATAAATTTCAATTCCAACGTCCTTTGCGCCTTTGGCCTGTAAAAAACTCAAAGGTTTTTCACCGTCAAAACCAATGGACCCATAGGCAAAATCATGGACTATACAAATATCATTTTCACTCGCAAGTTTTACAGTTTCTTCAAAAAACTCACGAGTGGCCACAGCGCCAGTGGGATTATTAGGATAATTGAGGAACATGACCTTTGCTTCGGCTAAGACTTTCTCGTCTAATTCGCTATAATCTGGCAAAAAGTTTTTTTGCTCCTTTAACGGCATCATTACCATTTCTGCTTTGGCCAGTGCAACCCCTGACAAATAATCCGGGTAGCCTGGATCAGGTACGAGGATGGTATCTCCGGGATTTAATAAGCACTGGGGTATTTCAACAAGCCCAGCCTTCCCGCCAAACAAGATGGCCACTTCTTTATTCGGATCAATGGTTACTCCATATTCTCTTAAATAAAAATCAGCCACTGCCTGCTTTAAATAACTGTGTCCCTGAAAGGGAGAGTATTTGTGATTGATTGGATTTACTGCTGCTTCCTGAAGTTTGGCAACGATATGTGCGGGTGTTGGCTGATCAGGATTGCCCTGTCCTAGATTAATCACATCATACCCCTGTGAAATATACTCCCCGACTTTTTTAACAAGCGAAGCAAAAAACTGCTTCGGAAGACTGTTTAATAGTTCAGATGGTGGAAATTGCTTCATGGTTCACCTGCTTTACTGATTTATAAAAAGATAATTTATTGTGAAATTCTAGTCACAAATGATATAACTTTTATAACAGCTTGTAAAGAAAAAATTCCGAAAGTTCAAACGAGGTGGAGATTTTTGAAATTTAAAATTTCATGTTTACAAATGGATATCGTCTTTGGTGATCCAAATAAAAACTATCAATCGGCAGAAAGACTCATTGAAAAAGCAGTAACTGACCAACCCGACATCATTGTCCTTCCAGAACTTTGGACGACAGGGTATGACTTAACCCGTCTTAATGAAATTGCCGACAATAATGCTAGTCAGACAATTGATTTTCTTCAAAAAGCAGCCCAAAAATACCAAGTGAATTTCGTCGGAGGATCGGTAGCCAACCGTGAAGAAACCGGTGTAAAAAACACCCTGATCATCATCCATAAAGAAGGCAAACTCGTCCACAGTTATAGTAAACTTCACCTTTTTAAGCTAATGGATGAGCATGTATATTTAGAAGCAGGATCCCAAAAAGGACTTTTTCAATTGGAAAATCATAAATTTGCCGGGACGATCTGTTATGACATCCGTTTTCCAGAGTGGATACGGGCTCATTCAGCAGAAGGGGCTGAGGCACTGTTTGTGGTGGCGGAATGGCCAGCACCGCGCTTGTCTCATTGGAGAGCATTATTAATTGCCAGAGCGATTGAAAATCAATGTTACGTTATCGCCTGTAACCGTTCCGGTCAAGACCCAAATAACCATTTCGCCGGGCACTCGATGATTATTGATCCGTGGGGAGAGGTCATAGCGGAAGCCGGCAAAAGTGAAGAAATCTTATCAGCAGAGATTGACATGGACTTAGTTAAGGCTGTTCGCAAGCAGATCCCAATTTTCACAGATAGAAAACCAGAATACTATTAATAATTTTCAAAAAATATTGACAATATCATTTTGTTACTGATATGATTTTTACCAGTTGAATAGATTTTCTCTTATCATGAGCTGGCTGAGGGATTTGGCCCTTTGAAGCCCAGCAACCGACCTTAAACCGATCGTAAAATGGAGCGCTTAATGCGCTTGGAATCTCCTTAAGGCACGGTGCTAATTCCAACAGAAGGATGATCTTTCTGAGAGATAAGAGGTGCGACAGACAAATTGTCTTCCCAAGCCTCTTTCAGATGAGAAAGAGGCTTTTTTATTGCCTGCGTGCATAAATAGGCCTTCAAAAACAAGGAGGAACCCTAATGAGTCTACTAAAGCAGAAAACATACCAGCCTTTAACAAGCGAGAGTGCTATTGAACTAGCACTTGAATTAAATATTTTTACTAGGTATGCTAAACTATCCTGTAAGGAAATTGGTGACGGCAATCTCAATCTTGTTTTTCATATTGTTGATGATTTAGAAGGTAAAAGTATTATTATCAAACAAGCTCTCCCCTACGCAAAAGTAGTGGGTGAAAGCTGGCCATTAACACTGAAAAGAGCAAAGATTGAAGCAGATGCCTTAAAAATTTTCAGGCAAATTGCTCCTGTTTATCTACCAGAAGTTTTTTTCACAGATGACGTGCTTGCCGTCACTGTAATGGAGGACCTTTCCCATCTAATCATCGCAAGAACTGGCTTTATCAAAGGTGAAACCTATCCATTGATTTCTAAACATCTTGGTGAATACCTTGCAAAAACATTATTTTACACTTCTGATTATGGATTAAGCCCAGCCATAAAAAAGGAATATGTCCAACAGTTTATCAATCCCGAACTTTGCAAAATTACTGAGGATTTAATTTTCACCGATCCGTATTTTAATGCAGACACCAACGAATTTGAAGAGGGTCTCCGTCCTGCTGTCGAAGCAATTTGGCACGATGATGAACTAAAATTTCATGTCAGTGTTTTGAAGAAAAGTTTTTTAACAGAGGCAGAAGCACTCCTTCATGGTGATTTACATACCGGAAGTTTGTTTGCCGATAATTTTGAAACAAAAGTAATCGACTCTGAATTTGCTTTCTACGGACCTGCCGGCTTCGATATTGGTCAAGTATTTGCGAATCTACTTTTCCAAGTAATTGCAAATGTTGAAAAACGGGACCTTTTTATCAATCATATTGAAACGGTATGGAAGGTATTTGAAGAGCACTATACACGTTTATGGAATACAGATAATAAAGAGGAAGCAGCAAAAACTTCTACCTTCTTAAACTACCATTTAACAAAACTTTTTGAGGACTCACTTGGATTTGCTGGCTGTGAGTTAATCAGAAGACAGATTGGATTGGCACATGTTGCCGATTTAGATGGGATTGAGAATGAACATACACGAATTGCTGCAAAACAAAAAACCCTAGAACTAGGAAAAGTCCTCATTAAACAACGAAAAGACATCAAGAATCTTACAGCATTTATTGCAACGATAAAGCAATTACAATAAGAAAAGCGAAAGCGCCTTGCACAGGGGCTTATGACCCCGAGCCCCTAGGCGCTGGAGCTAGACATTAGAAAAGCAATCCACAGCGGATTGCTTTTCTAGTCAATTGTTGCCCACATTTCCTCTGGATTTAGTTCATAAATACCATTTTCACGAAACATGTAGTGATTAATGATAAATTCTCTGCGAATAGTGGCATAATCGTCATGAAATTGTTTTATAAACTCATTTAGCTGTTTTTCTTCGTACTTTTCACCTATTTTTAACCCGCGTATTATGTGCTCGAACACAATTAATTTTTTCTTACGCTGGGCGGGAATATTTTTTAGTTTCCCATTTTTCGTAAAGAAATTTTCGATAATTTTTTGTCTCTCAAGACTCGACTCGACCATTTCATCCAACTCCTCACCCTTTTTTTCTAACAACTCTGTAAACACCTTTGCCTGCTGGTTTATCAGCGATTCATTTAAGTAAAAGTAGATGGTGTTCTTGACTCTTCTGTCATACACTACATGGATTTCCCGTAGTTTCTTTAAATGATGCGTGATGGTAGGAGCAGACAAGCCGAGTTTTCCAGCAATTGCCTGTCCATGGAGTGGACCTTTTGCCAATATAGCCACAATTCTAATTCGTGTTGGATCTCCCATTGTTTTATAAAAAGCAACCACCCTATCTAATTGGATCAATGTATTCCCCCCATTATACAAATTCGATAATCATCTAATTAGATATATATCAAATTAATTAAATCCTGTCAATTACCAGTAAAAAAACACTCCCCAAAGGAAGTGTTTTTAAGATACTCTTCTATTTACAGCATTGGATTTTCATCCTTTGCTTTTAGACGCTGCCATCTTTTCTCAACCTCAGCTTCAAACTCTTCTAGCATTGGCTTGTTCTCATCTTTTAAAAGGTGTTTTGTTTTGCCCATATATTTTAACCAATCCGAAAGCGGAATGCGTTTTTTCTTGTCTTCTGGATTGTAAGTAATAGTTGTAACACCCTGCTCCACTTCATAGAGCGGGAAGAAACAAGAATTAACAGCAGCTTCGATAATGGTTGTGCCGAAACGATCATCAGATTTCCAGTTAAGTGGGCATGTGATGAGAAGTTTCCCATAAACAGTACCTACATTTTGTGCATACCATTGTGCTTTCGCACCTTTTTTAACTAAATCCTGCGGAAATGCTTCGGAACCAGTAAACACATATGGAATATTGGTAGATGCCATAATTTGCGCTGTATCTTTATGATGGAAAGCCTTTCCGCGCTGTGTTTTTCCTACACCTGAAGTACTTGTCATATGACCAATAGGAGTCGAATAGGACATTTGTGAGCCAGTATTCATGTAACCTTCATTATCATATTCAAGCATAATTAGTTTATGACCACGAAGAGCCGTACCGATAGCTGATCCCATACCAATGTCCATCCCGCCATCACCAGTAATCATCACAAATGTAGCATCATCCGATACCTCAATTTCACCGCGGCGTTTTAATTCCATGAACGCTTCAACAGTACCTGAAAGCGTAGCAGCACCGTTTTGGAATAAATTATGCATCATCGTTTGCTTATGGGATGTACTTGGATAGGATGTTGTTGTTACATACGCACAGCCTGTTTGGAATAGAGTAACAATGTCTCCCTCAATTCCTTTAAAGAACAACTCAAGACCTGCAAAAATTCCGCAGCCTGGACAAGCCCCATGACCTGAAGCAATTCGTTTTGGTTTACCAGTTAAGGCCCGCAGCGGTGGGATTTTCACCTTTAATTTATTTGTTTCTTCATCCATTTTCACATCGATTAATCCGGTTTTAAAGACATCACCATGCTGTGGTAAAATGACTGGCTTAAGAATTTTCTCTGCGTTGCCAGGGATATGACCATAGTAATCAAATGGCTTTTCGGCGTAGCCTTTTTCCATTGTATCCAGTGCCATATCGAAAAAAGCCTGTGCATCACTTGCATAGAAATCCTTACCGCCAAGACCAAATACGCGGCTCAACACAATCGTCTTGTTGTCTTTGTCATCTTGAAGTGCAGATTTCACTTCATGGGTAAGGTTAGGACCATTTGCCCCGTAGGAATCCGCACGTTCCCCAACCAATAAGGATTTTACATTCTTAAGTGCTTCACGAATTTCCTTTGCAGGGAACGGACGGATAATGTTCGGGCTGATAACCCCGGCCTTAATTCCTTTTGCACGAAGTTGATCCACAACATCCTTAGCAGATTCAGCAGCAGAGTTTAATAGGAATAGTGCTACTTCTGCATCTTCCATTCTATATAAATCTAATACAGGATATTCTCTTCCGGAAAGCTTCGCATATCCTTCAGCAACCTCTTTAAATACTTCGCCAGCATTGTACATTGCTTCTGACTGTTGGAAGTGATTGTTGAGGAAATCATCACCACTCATATGGGCACCAATCGTTACTGGTTCCCTCAAATCTCTAACAAAGTTGTAATCTGTTGGACACTCACCCACAAATTGCTGCACAACTCTGCGGTCTTTAAAGAATTCAACGCGACGTTTTTGATGGGATGTAAAGAATCCATCATAAGCTACAATAACTGGTAAACGAACTTTAGAATGTTCCGCAATTTTTAACGCCATGATATTCATATCATAAACAGCTTGAGGTGTTTTTGCAGTTAATATTACCCAGCCGGTATTTAAAGCATAATACAAGTCGGAGTGGTCACCGCGAATATCTAGTGGACCACTTACAGCACGAGTAACTAGGTTCATCACCATAGGAAAGCGAGTACCTGATTGTACTGGCATTTGTTCAAGCATATATAAGAATCCATTTGCACTTGTTGCATTAATTACCCGTGCACCTGTAGCCGCTGCCCCATAACAAATACCTGCTGAACCATGCTCACCATCTGCAGGAATCAACTTAATATCATGTTCTCCACGTGTTTTCATTTGATCTAAAAATTGTGCAACTTCTGTTGAAGGGGTAATTGGGAAATAGCCCATAATATGATAATTGATTTGTGCTGCAGCCATTGCAGCCATTTCATTTCCAGATTCAAATGTTGAAATTTGTTCTGCAACTTCTTTGGTTGTTAATTTATCTTCTAAAATAGCCATTATTGGACCCCTCCTGCAATATAAGGAAAGTTTTGCTTTACACGATGGTCATCTGCATACCCAAGTAATTCGCGAAGATCACCTAGTGCATCTGTTGGGCAGGCTTCCACACATTTCAGGCAGCCTTTACAGTATTGATAATCAATACCTTGAAGGAACATTTGTTTTCTGCCACGCTTATCTTCTCCTTCTTCCCAAACAAAACAAAAGTCCGGACAAACATTGTCACAAGCTGCACAGTGAATACATTTGTCTTGTTGGAACTCTGGAAGGAATCCTTGGCGTGAACCACTTAAATCTTTATAAATACTATTAGCTTGAGAAACCATGACCCCACCAATTTCCTGAGTCATGTATCCTAGCAGTGGCAATGGACGTGTAAAGGCTTTCCCTTCTGCCCCAGCTGGTACTTCATATGTTTTAAATTGAACCTCATTGTAACCGCGGTCAAAGGTACGTATATTTGGTTCAACAAGATGCGGATATTTCTTCGTAAACGTTTTCCGAATGACATCTCTCATTGATTCGGGATCTAAAAAGTCACAAATACGATATAGTGCACCAAGCATGGCTGTATTTACTTTAGTTTTTTCCTCAACGGCAATGGATAGCGCATCTACAATTGCAAGTGTTCCGTATTCCAATTGTAAATCCTTTTTTACGTCATCAAAATCTCTAGATGTATTAACTAGAACGATTCCATCAGCATTTAATCCGCTGACAACATTAACCGTTCTATATAATGCTTCATGGAAAACACCAACAATATGTGGTTGTTCAATTGGACTATGGTCGCGAATTTCTACATCTGGTTCACAAAAGCGAATGAAGCTCTTAACTGGAGAACCCTTTTTTTCTGACCCGTAAGATGAAAAATTAGCTCCCTTTAAGCCAAGACTTAGAACGCCTGCCTCCGCTAACATTTTTCCAGCTAAGTTAGCTCCGAGTCCTCCAATTGATTCTAAACGAATTTCAAAGAATCCTAGTTCGTTTTTTTTCGGTAAAATTGACATAATGTCCCTCCCCAATTTTGAAAAGCTGAAGCACCTTGACTTGGGGCTTATAACCCTGAGTCCATAGGCACAACAGCTAGACATCTCGTAAAAAATATTATAGAAATAGACAGAAAATTTAACTCCCCTCAATCATTGTAAGACAATTATTTTTATTAATCTGTGATAAAAGTCAAACACAGTGAAAAAAGTTTTATAACACATCAATTTTTTATCTCATAAACGTTACTATATATGATTTAAACAACAGTTTATAATTATATAACAGATTATTTTTTGTTATATAACAACAAGAAAAAAAATAAAAAGAGGCCTGCACCCCGATATTAGGATACAGACCTTTAGAAATATTTATAGATCATTAATGACAATATACGATGCCTTTACTGGTCCGTGCACTCCAACGACAAGATTCAATTCAATATCCGCAGAGTTACTAGGCCCTGTTATGAAATTGATGCACGAAGCAACATGACCAGTACGCTTATGAATCTCCCGCATTTTTTGAGCAGCTTGTGTGATCCGTGGAACAAGAGTACTTTTCGGGACAAGGGCAATATAAGTAGCAGGTAAAAAGCTGACCGTTCTTCCTTTATTCTCATCGCTAAACAACACAACCGTACCAGATTCAGCAAGTGTTACTTCACTAATTGTTATTCCCACATTCGCCTTTTCAGCTTTAGCGATGTTTTGTTTCCCTTTGTTATGATCCCATTCGTAAACTTCAATATTTTGAGCTGGCCATTCCTTTTTTAACAGTGCATCCAGCCCCCATTTTGAAAAGCGTTTATCTTTCCATGTTACAATTGGGCCGCCCCCATATCCTGAAACTACTTCATTTAGAGTCGATGATAAATCTTTACTGTCAGTAACATAAAGGTTTGTATGAATTTTCTTACATTGTTCTTTTAGCACCTCTAATAACTCGTCCTGTCTAGCATCTTTTAAAACGTCATATTGGGGCTGAAATTTCCAAGTCGGCCTTTCAACCTGGGAGGAAATTCGCGGGCGTCCAAGACGGCTCGCAATTTGGTTTAAAAATTTATCTCGATTGTGAATCGTCCCAACCATGATTATTTACCTCCTTTTTCACGGTTTTTAAACCAATCTCTGAATCTCTCTTTATTTGGTGCCGGAAAATCTCGAATATCTGTCCAAGCCTTTAACGGACCTGGTCCTTTTGATATCTTCTCTCCAACTGTAAAAGGATTCATAGCAGCGGGTGCCAGCTTAGACCCGATATTGTACATGATTGGTGATGCTGCCCCTAATCCAAACGCCTTCATTAACAGCTTTTCGGAAATTGGTGCTTTTCCCTCTTTTTCAACAATAACTTCACGGTGTTTATGCAGAAGGTTATGTAACGGTATTTTTACTGGACATACTTCTGTGCAAGCACCGCATAGGGTCGAAGCGTAAGGCAATTCTTTAAACTCGTCGTATCCGCCTAATAATGGTGATAGGACTGCGCCGATGGGACCAGAATAAATGGAGCCGTAGGAGTGTCCGCCTACATGTCGATAGACTGGGCATACATTAATACATGCAGCACAACGGATACACTGTAATACTGACTGGAATTCTCCGCCAAGAATCTTGGATCTTCCGTTATCAACAATGACAAGGTGAAATTCCTCCGGACCGTCAACATCCAATGCTTCTCTCGGTCCTGTTAATACAGTTATATAACTAGTTAATTTCTGACCTACCGCGCTCCTAGTTAATAAACTAACTAAAACCTCCATCTCCTCAAAGGTTGGGACCAATCTTTCCATTCCCATAACTGTAATTTGCGTTTTAGGTAATGCTGTTACTAAATCAGCATTTCCTTCGTTCGTTACGAGGCTAAAAGATCCCGTTTCTGCAACAGCAAAGTTACAGCCAGTAATTCCGATGTCTGCTGATAAGTATTCCTTGCGGAGCATTTCACGTGCATGCCATGCTAATTCTTCTGGTTTTGATGTTTTGGTGTAACCTAACCTTTCCGTAAACACGTCTCGAATTTGCTCTTTATTTTTATGCAATGCTGGCACGACGATATGTGATGGAGGATCATGGTCATCAATTTGCAAAATGTATTCACCTAAGTCGGTTTCGATTACCTCACAGCCTTCTTGCTCCAGTATGGAATTTAAACTGATTTCTTCAGTAACCATTGATTTAGATTTAACAATTTTCTTGGCTTCCTTCTTTTTGACAATACTTCGTATATATTCGTTTGCTTCTTCTTTTGTTTGTGCAAAAAATACATGACCGCCACGTTTGGCCACATTCTCACTTAATTGATCTAAATAATAGTCTAAGTTTTCAAGTACATGTTGACGGATTTCTTCCCCATGCGAGCGCCAGTCTTCCCAATTTCCTAATTCCTCAGTTGCCAAACGTCTTTTTACGCCCATACCGTCTTGTGCTCCAGCAACGGCACCACGCATGAAGTCATCATGAATCCCTTTACTAACACGTTCTTTAAATTGATCCGTGCTAATCTTCATTGCCATACAGCTATTCCTCCATCCTTCTAGATTAATAAATCAATGACTATTTAATACTTCAGCAATATGCATCACCTTGATTGGCTTTCCTACACGATCAATCCGTCCGCCAATGTTCATTAAGCAGGCTGCATCGGCACCAATTAGATACTCAGCGCCAGTTTCTTCCACATGGCGGACTTTTTCATCCACCATTTGCTCTGATATTTGCGCCATTTTAACGGCAAAGGTGCCACCAAACCCACAGCATTGTTCCTTTCCAGGTAGTTCAGTGAATTTTAGACCTTTTACATTACTTAATAGAATCATAGGAGCTTTTTTAACACCTAATAATCTTGTCATGTGACAAGAGGTATGATAGGTTACATTTCCTTCAAAGCGAGCACCAACATCCTCAATCTTCAAAACATCAACAATAAATTGTGTAAGTTCAAATGACTTTTCAGCCAATTTTTTTGCTTTTGGTTCCCAAACAGGATCTCCTTTAAAAATGTGAGGATATTCGTGGAACATCGTTATGCACGACCCTGATGGAGATACAACGTACTCAGCATCTATAAATGTGTCAATCATCCGTTTCATTGCTTCTTTTGTTTCTTTAACATACCCACTGTTATATGACGGTTGACCACAACAAACCTGTGATTCAGGAAAATCAATTTCACATCCGAGTCTTTCAAGTAGTTCGACCGTGGCTTTCCCTACATTACTTTGAAACATGTCTACAATACAAGTTGCAAAAAGTGTAACCTTCATGTTTGTCTTCCTCTCCTAAATCAAATTTCATTAACCTTCTGATGAACTGGTCATCTGATGACTCGATGAAAAAAAACTACTTTTTTATATTTATCATACTACAATAAAAGTAGTTCTTTTTGAAAGTGCTTCCACAAAATTTTTTTTTACTTCACTATATTTGATAGTACTAATTTATATAGATAAATGAGCAGATTGAAAATACTTTTGCAGTATGGCCTCCACATTTTCCAAGTGAACATGCATTAACTTCCGAGCTTTTTCTTCATCTTGCTCTTTAATTGCTTCATATATTTCCTTATGTTCTTCATAAAGGCGTTCCACAGTGGTTTGCTTGGAAAAGAGCCAAACCCTCCGTGTTTCTTTCATGGTTTCACCCATTAATCCAGAGACATGATTCATTAAGCTAAGCAGCAAAGAGTTTTGTGCAGCATCTGCAAGGGCTAAATGAAATTCTAGATCTGCTTTTTCTCCAAGTGTTTCATTCCCTTGTGCACTCTTCATCTCTTCAAGCGCTTTCTCCATCATTTCCAAATGATGACTCGTTCTTTTCTTAGCCGCCGCCGCTGCAGTACCAATTTCAATAATCTTACGAACCTCTAATAGTTGGGCAATATCTTCTTTGTTCATTAAAATCGCTGTCGATAGTGGAAAAGTAATTTGGTCTGTTTCAAATTCCTTTATGTATGTGCCTTCCCCTTGTTTCATCTCAACAAGCCCCATCGCTCTCAATGAAGTTAAAGCTTCACGGATGGCAGACCGCCCCACTTGGAAATTTTCAGCCAACTGTTGGACAGAATCCAGTCTTTGACCAGGTTTAACCTGACCTGTTCGAATCATTTCATAAATAGCCTCTGCTACTTCTTCATATATTTTTTTGGGTTTTATTTTTTTATAATTCACTAATCCAGCCCCTTACAACATTCGTTTCTCAGACGCATCTTTATTATACAGTTTTTTCAAAAATCTGCATCTGTAATCTATTTTCTACTCAACAAAGCTTTCCGCTATTTATAACGTGATAATATCGTAAAAAATAAATTTTGCAAAAAAAGATTGAAATTTTACCAATTCGTCCATATAATTCTTTTTAGCAGCATGAACATCTAATCATCTGATGACCTAATCACCATTTGAAAGCGGTTACTCATATAAAGGAGGGTAGACATTATTACTTAGGGAACAAATTAAAATAAGCTAATTCGGGGGGATTAAGCTAATATGACATTTACTCAAAATTTTACCGCTGTGGGAGATAATCTCGCACTTTCCGCGGTTGTTGCACTAATTCCTATTCTTTACTTTTTCTGGGCTTTAGCTATTAAACGGATGAAAGGCTATCTAGCTGGATTATCGACGCTTGCAATTGCCTTAGTGATTGCAATTTTCGCTTATAAAATGCCAGCGGGTATGGCATTTATGTCTGCCTCACAAGGTGCTGTTTATGGTATACTGCCCATTGGCTGGATTATCATTACGTCAGTATTCCTGTATAAACTAACTGTAAAGACAGGACAATTTGATATTATTCGAACTTCCGTCGTTTCTATTACCGAGGATCGCCGTTTGCAAGCTTTATTGGTAGCGTTTTCCTTTGGAGCATTTCTTGAAGGTGCTGCAGGTTTCGGAGCACCAGTTGCCATATCAGCTGCACTTTTAGTCGGTTTAGGGTTTAATCCCTTATATGCTGCAGGGCTTTGTCTTATTGCTAATACTGCACCTGTTGCCTTCGGAGCTATTGGTGCCCCTATCATTGCCATGGAAGGTCCAACTGGTATTGCCGCCACAGAGATCTCCAAAATGGTTGGCCGCCAGTTGCCATTTCTATCAGTCTTTATCCCATTCTATCTTGTATTTATCATGGCAGGCTGGAAAAAGACAAAAGAGGTACTGCCAGCGATTCTTGTTTCAGGAGTAGCATTTGCTGGTACTCAGTTTTTTACTTCTAACTTTATGGGACCAGAACTTCCCGATATCTTATCAGCCTTGGTTTCATTATTCGCACTTGCTGTCTTCTTAAAATTCTGGAAACCAAAAACTATCTTCCGTTTTACTTCTGAGCAAGAACTTGCTGCTACATCAGCAAGGAAACTTAAAACCCAAGAAGTAAAACATACGGGTGGACAAATTTTCAAGGCTTGGTCACCTTTCCTATTATTAACTGCAATTATTACATTATGGGGCATGCCGACAGTTAAACTTGCGTTAACTGGCCATTATGAAGGTGCAAATGCAATTTTAAAAGCTATTAATACCATCGGACATGCACTAACATTTATTCCAAATGTTCCATTAATTAACAATAAAATAATCAACTCGGCTGATGCACCGATTCCTGCAATTTATAAACTTGAACTTCTTGGTGCCGCAGGTACAGCAATCCTTATCGCGGCAATCTTAACAAAATTCATTGTCGGCATCTCTTGGAAAAATTGGATTGCTACATTTGGAGAAACCATTAATGAATTAAAATATCCAGTAATTACAATTGCAGCCGTTGTTGGTTTCGCTTATGTAACCAATTCATCTGGAATGAGTACAACTCTCGGAATGACACTAGCCAAAACTGGTTCATTACTATTTCCGTTTTTCTCACCTTTCCTTGGCTGGCTTGGAGTGTTCATTACTGGTTCTGATACTTCTGCAAACTTATTATTTGGTAACCTCCAAAAAATCACAGCAACTTCCGTCGGAATGGACCCAGTGCTTGCGCTCGCGGCTAACTCATCAGGTGGTGTTACCGGAAAAATGATTTCACCACAATCCATTGCCGTTGCTTGTGCCGCTGTAGGTCTTGCAGGAAAGGAATCCGACTTGTTCCGTTTTACAATCAAACATAGTTTCTTCCTAGTAATCATTATTGGGATTATGACCTTTGTTCAAAGTCATTTTCTAAGTTTTATGATTCCTTAATAAATAGTTCGTCAAGACCCATGCCCAAAACAGCATGGGTCTTTTGTATGACTTGCTTCTTTTTTTGTCTAAAATAGGCTATAATAGAATATTGTTTTCATTTATCTTAAAGGGAGTATTCATATGAATGTTATTTGCTCTACCTTGAATGCTAAGTTTATCCATACGAACCTAGCGATTCGTTATTTAAAGGCTTATGCCGCACCGGATTTTAATATACAAATCAAAGAATATACTATAAAGGATCCTGTCCTAAATATCGTTACTGATCTTTATCAACAGAAACCAAAAGTGATTGGATTTAGTTGTTACATCTGGAATATTGAAGAAACGATTAAAGTAGTAAATCTGTTAAAAAAAGTAGATCCATCGCTTGTTATTGTTCTAGGCGGTCCTGAAGTTACTTATGATACGCGTGAATGGATGGAGAGAATACCTGACGTGGATTTTATTGTGATGGGTGAAGGTGAACAAACCTTTAAACAACTTTTAGCTGAAATCCAAAAAAACCATAATTATAACAAAGTACCTGGCATTGCCTTCCGTGATAATCAGCAGGTTGTCATTACCCCCCAAATGAATAAGCTGGACCTTAAGGAATTACCGTCACCCTACCGTTTCCCTGAGGATATTGCTCATTTAGGTAAAAGAGTCACCTATATTGAGACAAGCCGTGGTTGTCCATTTAGTTGTCAATTTTGTTTGTCATCGATTGAAGTTGGTGTCCGTTATTTCGATCGTGAAAAAATTAAAGACGATATACGATATTTAATGGCAAATGGAGCCAAAACAATTAAATTTGTCGATCGAACCTTTAATATTAGCAGGAGTTATGCAATGGAAATGTTCCGTTTCTTAATTGATGAACATCTCCCTGGAACCGTCTTTCAGTTTGAAATCACGGCAGATATCATGCGCCCTGAAGTTATTGAATTTCTTAATCAAGAAGCACCAGCAGGACTTTTCCGCTTTGAAATCGGTGTCCAATCAACTAATGACTTTACAAATGAACTCGTGATGCGAAAACAAAATTTTTCGAAACTGACAAGAACTGTCTCGATGGTAAAGGAAGGTAGAAAAATTGATCAGCATCTAGATTTAATAGCTGGTTTACCTGAGGAAGACTATCATTCATTTCGAAAGACATTTAATGATGTCTTCGAGTTGCGTCCAGAGGAGCTGCAATTAGGTTTTTTGAAAATGCTCCGAGGAACAGGGGTCAGACTTCGTGCTGACGAGCACAACTATATTTATATGGATCATTCACCATACGAAATCTTGAGCAATAACGTGCTTTCCTTTGATGATATCGTTAGAATTAAGCAGGTCGAGGATGTGTTGGAAAAGTACTGGAATGACCACCGGATGGATACAACGGTTGAATATTTAATAACAAATGTTTTCCCGTCACCGTTTGACTTCTTCCAGCAGTTTGGTTCTTACTGGGAAACCCAAGGCTGGTCAAGAATTGGTCATCAACTGGAAGACTTATTCCGCAGACTATATACCTTTTTGGAACACTTGGACGTTAGTGACATTGAGGCAATAGTTGGCCTTATGAAATACGATTATCTCAAAAACCATAAATATAAACCGAGAAAACCATGGTGGGAAGTAAGCTTTGACAAAGAAAAGAGAACACAAATTTACAAACAAATTTCCGAACATCCATCCATTTTAGGGCAATCGTTTGTTGACCTTCATCTAGATGAAAAGGAATTATTTAAACATACGATGCTGGAAGAACTATCCTTTGATTTAGCAGAGTTTCAATCAACTGGGAAGATTTCTAAACACCCTTCCTGTCTATTAGCTTATTTTGATCCCATTAAAAGTGGAACACTTATCTTTTCATATCTTGAAAGGTAATAAGCCGGCAATGCCGGCTTATTTCTTTTTTTTGTTTTTCTTCTCTTTTTCAGATACCCGCAAAATATCATATAATTTTGTGCCGTTAACATCGCCAAATTCGATGCTGAATTCTTCAGTAGGAATACGTGGTGGAGTTTTACGGCGACTTTTCATTAACTTCTACCCTTTTTCCCTAATTTTGAATTTCGATTTTGAAACCTAATAGCATTGTTATTATCGGTAAATTCCGCTGAAAATTCGCTTTCCTGGACATTTTTATGTGGTGTTTTTGTGTACTTTTCGACTGCATCAAATTCTGCTTTACGCTTAGCCATATATAATCCTCCCTTAAAAATTAATCTTACATCCTTAGTTTTGAACAATTTAGAGGTAATCATTCGTTTCCTTATTTTTCATAAATAAAATTACAGGACTCGAAGAAAATAAGAAAAAACAGGAGTGAAGCAAACATGAAAAAAGAGAAAAAGAATACACAGACTGTAGATCAAGTAAGTATGAATGAAACAATGCCACATCAAATTAGTGCCCCAAGCTTCGAAGGTACTGGCATAAAAATGGAGCCGCCTTTTGTCAATAAACACGGTGTAACTATTGGTGATAGTATTTATGCCTCTCCTAATTCACCATTAGAAAATTGGACAAAAGATACGGACCCCTCAACCATGGCGGGGGATGAATGGGTTCATCCTACAAATGATATTGGCTGGAACACATCAGAAAATCGTGAGTTATTGGAAAGTAAAAAGAAACCACAAGCCTATCCTTTTATGCACCCCTCAAAAGATGTTAGTCAAGGAACTGATTGATAAAATAATTTTCAGCACACTCTGGGTCTCACCACTCAGAGTGTCCTTTTTTTATCAGACACCCCCAAACAATCACTGATATAATAAAATCAGCAGTTTTCCGGAGGTGCCATTATTGTTAATACCTGAATTAGCTGAAAAAATTGTCCGAGAAGTCCAGAAGTTAATCGGTGAAGATATTATTGTAGTAAACACAGAGGGGTTTATTATTGCAAGTACTGACCCAGTTAGAGTCGGGACTTTCCATGAAGGAGCCTTGATCGCTTTACAAAAAAAACGCAAGTTGATTATTACAGCTGAAGATCAATTAAAGTTATCTGGTGTAAAGGCAGGGATAAATTTACCTATCTTCTTCCAGCATGATGTAATTGGAGTAATTGGAATTACTGGCGAACCAAATAAAGTTACCCCTTTTAGTGAAGTAATCCGAAAAATGACAGAACTTTTGATAAGCGAAAATTATTATGCCGAACAGTTTGATTGGCATACTCGAGCAGTAGAATCATTTGTAATGGATTGGGTTCAAGCAAAAGAGTGGAATCACTCTTTCTTAGACAGAGCAAAACTTCTCTCCATTGACATTGTGGCCAAACAGAAATGTCGATGAAAATGCTCAATTATAAAATGGCGCAATCAAAAGACACACTTGCCTCGACCATTGTTACTGCTAACCCCGGTTGCTTATTACAAATGAAGGTTGGGATTGAAAAGGAAGGACTCTCTGAGAAAATGAGAGGTGTACACATCGTTGATCTTTTATTGGAGGCTGTAAAGGAGTAATAGAAAAGAGCCGTTTGGCTCTTTTTTATTATGTTTTCAAAATAATTATCCAATAACGAAAAACATTACCACTAATAAAACAACAAATTATATTAATAATACTTATACAGAGGAAATTTATTTATCTCTGTACCGAAAATAAGGAGTTGAAAAAAATGGCTAATAGCAGAAACAAGTTGTTAGTACCTGGGGTTGAACAATTTTTAGATCAAGTTAAATACGAAATTGCCCAAGAATTTGGGGTTAACTTAGGATCAGATACAGTTTCAAGAGCAAACGGATCTGTAGGCGGCGAAATTACAAAACGCCTAGTACAACAAGCACAAGCACAATTATCTGGACAATTCCCACAAAAATAACTTCATAAATATGGACAAAAAGTCCGGAATTATTTCCGGACTTTTATTTATACTTATGACTATTCTTATTTTTTCCATCTGATTTTTTATTTTTTTGCTCATCATTTTTATGGGTGTCTTTTTCTTTATTTTTCCCTTTAAGCTGGTTGTCTTTTTTTTCCTTGTTATTTTTGTTGCTGTTATTTTTGTTGTTGTTATTTTTGACAGTATTTCCAGGACTATCATTCTCTTTTTGTTCTTCTTGGTTCAGAACTTTTTTGTTCACTGATGTTTTTTCTTTTTGATTATTTTGCTTTTTAGGCTGCCCCTGATTTTGTTTTAATTGATTTTCATCAATCTTTTTTAATTGACCAGGTGATTTTGATTTTCCATTGATCCATTGCTTTTCAGATTGCTTTTTCATATCTGCAATCCCTTTATTCTGGATGGCCTTATTTTCTGCGTGTTGTTTTATAAGTCCTGAAGGAATGGAGTCGTTAGGTTTGGTAAGTATTACTTTACTATCTGCTGGTTTTTCTTTCTTGTTTGGTTTCACTGTACTTGTTCCATTAGTAGAAGCTTGGTATTTTCCAGGTGTAATACCAAGTTTATGCGCTTTCTTCCATTCTTCCTCCGTAGCAGTTGTAAAAGTTAGTTCAATATTTTGTTTATCTACTGATTCTTTAATCTCTTCAATGCTTTCTTTAAGTCTCTTTTCCACCTTAACATCGGGTTCTTCGGTCCGAACGGTGGAGATGATTACTTGTTCTTTAGTATTCAAATAGCCTTCTTTATTCATTTCAGCTATGATCGTTTGTGTTAATTTGGAAACATTTTCCTTTTTCCAGTTATTCAGATGAGAGACAATTTTCTTACCATCTTTGTTAAATCCTGTGATCTTAACTACTTCCATTTTTTTATTAACAGCAAGCTCGATACTAGGATTAACATCAATGGACATGTATGCGTATGCCTTATTATTTTGATACATTGGAAAAAATGAGCCTAACAAAATTACGAATGCAGCCATAAGTGCCCATACCGGTTTACATTTAATAATATTTTTTAACGGATTAAAAGAATTTGAAGTTTTAACCCTTTCCAAAGGAAAAAAGTGAATTTCTTCCCCTATCACATATGGAAGATTTTGTTTCCTTGAATGCAAAAATTCACCTTCAGGGGTCAACAACGTAAGGAATTCATTATCAATTTCCATTATAATTCCCTTTTTCATGTATCAAGCACCCCCTTTATATAATCTTTCATATAAACATAATCACTCGCTAAAATAAGTGCAATTGCGATAATATATTTCCTGTTTCGTTCAATCGTCTTTCTACTGACATCTACCATTTTTTCTAATTGTTTAATGGGCAGACGTTTATTAGTAAACAGCATTTCTTTTAATTCTTCGTTTTCTACTAACATTTTTGCTGCAATAATTGCGTTTTTGCGAGCATCGAAATGCTTAGGTGAATTTTCAACTAAGTCATTAAAACTCAAATCAAAGGTGGTTAATAATTTCTGAAAGTGAACAATCTCATCCTTTCTTAATTGTTCATCATTCTTTTTTTGGTAATCATCTAGTGAGAGTTCGTTAACAATAATTGTTCCTGCGGTTTCTTCATCGGTAGTATCATTAGTCAAGTCAAAACTTAGATGTTGATTTTTAGATTGTTTACGGATGTAGTCAATTACTCTTCTTTTAATAATGACTTCGGAAAAACTCAATAAGGAGTTTCCTCGCTCTTTTGAATATTTCTCAATCGCTTCATTGAATGCGATGAGACCAATACTAAATTCATCATCGGTTTCATAAATATATCGTCTACATACAGAAGATACTGTTTTAGCAATAAATGGTTTATAGGATCTAATTATTTCATCAAGTAAATAACGGTCACCTTGTTGAATTAGCAGGACCGTTTCTTCCAATGTTTTCTTTTTCTTTTTGGCCATAAACAATAAACCTAGCATATGCTCACCTCTATTCGACCCATTATAACATACGAGCGTTATCTTGGACTTTTTTTGGAGGTAAGCATTTAGAAAAAAGAAGAACAAAAAGGCTTTCTTTACCTATTTTATTTTTTAAAGCCATTGCACTTCCTTTCTGTCTGATCATTCTTTTTGAAAGCTTTTACTACATAGTTACGATTCACCTTAAGCAATTTGTGGGGGTTCAATTTAAAAAATTTTTCCCAATAAAAAACTTCAAACCAGAATCTCCTGATTTGAAGCTTTTTAATGATTTGAAAGCTTTAATGACAGTAAATATTTAATCAAAAAACCAACGAATAACCCAGGAATCAAAAACAACATCGGTAAAAATACAGGACCAGGGTGAATTTGAAGAATCGTAACCTTAGGTGACACCATTAAACCAACAGTAACAAAATAGGCACTGAAGACAAATGGTAAATACGAGTTTTTTTCATTTTCAGGCATAGCAGTTCGATAACCATCCCACATGGAAAACATATAGACACATGGATAAAACATAAGCCATTGATAATTAATAACCGCTTCTGCTTGATCAATTTCACCTAAGAAACTATACATAATCCCCAAATTAAAATGACTAAAGGCATTTATCATTACTTCTAATACAACAAATAAGATCCCTTTAATATATTGACCCATTAGCACCTGACTAAAACCAGGGAAAGCAATATTCCATAAAACCGCTTCGTGTTTGCTCATCTTTTTCATCTTACAATCCCGCTTCTCATGGCATATTTTTTAACTAAAAAACACCTCAACTTAGCTTAACCAAATATGCCAAAAAATAGCGGATATTCAATAATTTTTCCCAACTTTAATTCCTCTTCAAAATCCGTAAGTATGTTTTCGCAAAATGACAGCTTGTGTGCAAATAAAAAAGTGGCGGGTTTTTATTCCGCCACTTTTCTTAATTTTCTTGGTCCATTGGATTATAGAGTTTAACTGTTGGATTCTTCTCTTGAAACCATCTAAGAGCAAAGTCGTTTTCAAACAAAAATACATAGTTCTCATACCGGTCTTTAACTAAAAGTGAACGGGAACTTGATAAATTTTCATCAACCGTTTCACTATCTACCCAACGAGCAATTTTTGAACCCATGCGTTCCATTAAAACTTCAGCATTATATTCATTTCTCATCCGATGTTCAAATACTTCAAACTGTAATTGACCAACTGCACCTAATAAATAATCATCCGTTTTAATTGTCTTATAGAGCTGAATCGCTCCTTCTTGGACAAGCTGCTGAATTCCTTTATAAAAGGATTTTTGCTTCATGACATTTTTAGCAGAAACTCTTACATATAATTCAGGTGTAAATTGAGGGAGTCTCTCATATTGAAAGTCATTCTTCCCCGTAGTCAATGTGTCGCCAATTTGATAGGTACCGGTATCGTATAAGCCGATAATATCCCCACTAACCGCTTCATCTACGGTATTTCGTTCTTCGGCCATAAATGATGTTGATTGCGAAAGTTTAATTTGTTTATTCAAACGTGGAATGTTCACTGTCATTCCTCGCTCAAATTTACCAGAACACACTCGTACAAAAGCAATTCTGTCTCTGTGGGCAGGATTCATATTGGCTTGTATTTTAAACACAAAACCTGAAAATTGTTCTCCTAACGGATCAATTTCCCCAATAGTCGAGTTACGCGCCATTGGCGGCGGAGCAAACTTTAGGTAAGACTCAAGAAATGTCTGAACACCAAAGGCAGTTAGCGCACTTCCAAAGAATACCGGCGTCAAGTTACCTGCTGCGATTTTTTCCGCTGAAAATTCATTTCCAGCCTCATTGAGGAGCATAATTTCATCTAGTGTTTGATCATAAAGTCCTGATTTTTTTAGTGGATGGTCTCCAGCTATTTCCCCGTCATCATTTAAGGGAATAAAACGGTCTTTTTCATCTACACGGAACTGTTCCACTCGATTATTATAGCGGTCATAAATTCCAAGGAATTCTTTTCCCATCCCGATCGGCCAGTTCATTGGATATGATTCTATACCAAGTACCTCTTCTAATTCAGCCAACAGTTCAAGTGGCGGCTTGCCTTGACGATCAAGTTTATTCATAAATGTAAAAATAGGAATACCGCGCATCCGGCATACTTTAAAAAGCTTGAGTGTTTGTGCCTCTATCCCTTTGGCAGCATCTACAATCATAACAGCACTATCAACAGCCATTAAGGTACGGTACGTATCTTCACTGAAATCCTGGTGCCCAGGAGTATCCAAAATGTTAACTCGGAATCCTTCATAGTCAAATTGCATTACACTGGAGGTTACTGAAATTCCCCGTTGCTTTTCAATCTCCATCCAGTCACTTGTTGCAAACTTTCCTGTTTTTTTCGCTTTTACAGTTCCGGCGTCTCGGATAGCACCGCCAAATAATAATAATTTTTCTGTTAGCGTGGTTTTTCCGGCATCTGGGTGGGAAATGATCGCAAATGTCCGGCGTGACAATACATCTTCTTTAAAATTGTTACCCATTTCGTTTTCCTCTCTTTTGACAATAAAAATTTTTGTCCATAACTTCAATCTTATCTCTCCAGCGATAACTTTGCAATATTTCAATTGAGTAAAAGCGATTATTTCTTTATCCCAATGCACAGAAAGAATATAATGAAAGGAAGCGGTAATGATGAAAACAAGAACCGTTAATACATAACCACAACCGGAGGTAACAGGATTGGATATCACTAAAATTGATCAGCAAACCTTGAATTTATTGCATAAAGCCTTTGAAATTGTACTCACCGAGAATAAAATTCCTTATAAAAAAATTGGAATTGCTGAAGAAGACGAACAACTACTATTTTTGTATGAAGGAAAAGATGAAAAAGTTCATGTTTTTAAATGGAGTAAAGCCTCAAGTATTGGTGCAAGTATTGGAACAATTGCTCAAAGTGTATTAATGCCAATCATTCCACATCTTCGCCTATTGTCATAGCTTTTATAAATCACACCATCACTTATTGTGCTGGTGTATTTTTTTGTGATGAAGGTATTTATGTTTCCCAACGATTCCCACATCCATTTTTCTGGAAATCCCTTTATAATAGAGTATGACCCTTTTAAGGAGATGAAGAAAAATGAAGCCTAATATAAAAAAAGTTTCTAAGTTTGTTCCGCTAATTGCAGCGTTAATATTAGTTATTGCAGGAATCGTCTGGATTATTCAGTCCACTAATAAAGAAGTAGCTATTCCGTTTTCTTCTGTTGAGAAAACCATTCAAGCTCAACAAGGAAAGGTAGTTAAAATAATTGAAAAGCCAGATGGAAGTCTTTATATACATGCAGGGGAAGCTGTATTTGTTTCCCATGTTCCTCCAAATAGCCAAATGATAGATAAGTTAGTTGTTAAATATAATATCGAATACTCCTATTCAACAAGCAGCAAATATGGAAAATGGATTCTCGGCGGTGTAATTCTCCTGCTGGCAGGTGCAGCATTCGCTCTTCAAAAAACAAAAGGCGGCTTTGGATTAAATAATTCAATGAAAAATAGTGTTGCCAAGTCTCGTACACTTCCTTCCATTAGTTTTAAAGATGTAGGAGGAATCGGGGATGAAATGAAGGAAGAAATATTACAAACCGTTTCGACCCTGAAAGAACCGGACCGTGCCGCAAAATTAGGCATTAAACCACCAAAAGGGATTCTATTATATGGTCCTCCGGGTACTGGCAAAACCTTACTTGCTCAAGCAATCGCCCGTGAATTAAATGCTGCTTTCTTTTCGGCAAGCGGTTCGGCATTTAATGAAATGTTTATCGGCGTTGGGGCCAGCCGAGTCCGTTCCTTGTTTAAAGCCGCAAGAAAAGAAGGTCCTGCCGTTATATTCATTGATGAAGTGGATGCTTTAGCTGCTAAAAGAAAGGCACATGGTGGAGAGGAAGCAGAAAAAACCTTAACAGAATTACTTGTGCAACTGGATGGCGGTCATCCTAATGATGGGATTCTATTTATTGCTGCGACCAATAGAAAAGATATGCTGGATGAAGCTTTTCTTCGTCCGGGAAGAATCGATTTCTCCTTCCATGTACCACTTCCAGATACAAAAGGAAGAAGGGAAATTATCGCTATTCATGCTAAAAATAAATCATTTTCCAAGGATGCTCTTGCACACTTAGATGAATTAGCAGAAAGCACTTCAGGCTTCTCTGGGGCGGAACTTCAGTCTTTGTTTGAAACGGCAAGCAGAAGAGCCGTTCGGAACGGCCAAGATATGATCCAAAAACAAGACATTGATTATGCACTTGATCGGACGATCTTAGGAAACACTTCCCGATCATTACAAGATTATGAAACTAAACGGAGAGTCGCCATTCATGAAGCCGGTCATGCTATTGTAGCCTCTTTAACAAAGCCAGGTTCAGTTAGAAAAGCAACCATTATCCCTCGTGGTGAGGCGTTAGGCTATGTAGCACCAATTCCAAAGGAATTGCATTTGTCGACAACCAGTGACCTCTTAGAGCGCGTTGCAATGATATTAGCTGGTGGGGTTGCAGAAAGAATGCATCTAGGAGAACACAGCATCGGTGTAAGCGGCGACGTCGGGCAGGCAAAACAAATCATCGAACAAATGGTTGATACCGGAATGCTCCAAGAAGGTTTTACCTTGACCTTCAATAAACAAGATAAAGAAGAAAAGATGCAAGAACTATTTGAAAAAGCATTAGAAAAAGCAGAAAATCTTATTAAGAGTCATCCATATCAGTATCAACAATTAGTCGATGCCTTATTAAAGAAAGAAACACTAGAAGGCTCAGAAATTGAAGATATTGTTTCCGGAACCCAAGCGACCTTAAGTGACAACATGGTATTAGTATAATTAAAGCTACGAAAAACCAGGTGTTATTTCGAGCACCTGGTTTTGTTTATGTTAATTATCTAATGTTTTTTTGATTTGGTGGTAAACTAAGCATTGACTTCACCAAAAAGGAAGTGAATGATTTGTTCGGAAAAACTAAGATTTTTGAAAATGAGCAGCATAAATATAATGACAAAGCAAAGGAATACCTTGTCAGTCCCCAGAAGACACAAGGCTTACTTAACAAAGCGATAAAAATGGCGAATGCGAAGAAAGAAAATTTAGGAGAAGTTTGGGAAAAGCTGCAATTATTTTTTGAATTAGTTAAAGCATATTCAAAAGGTGAATATAAAAATGTCTCGCCAAGCACCATCCTCACCGTCATTGGTACCTTGATTTACTTTGTTTCGCCACTTGACTTAGTACCAGATTTCATCATTGGTCTTGGCATCCTTGATGATGCAGCTTTAATTGGTTATACTGTAAAGAAAATTTCCACCGAATTAGAGGCTTTTAGTAAATGGAAAAGAGCAGAACTTTTTGCGAATAAAGACCCGCTTGATTAACCAAGCGGGTCTAATATTTTTATCTAAAGCAAGCTGCCCCTACAATAATCAAGAGGATAAATAATACTACGATTAAAGCAAAACCGCCGCCATAACCGCATCCACCATAGCCGTATCCACAATATCCACCATAACCAAACATTTTTCAAGACCTCCTTTTTATCTTAATCAAATTCTTAGCACCATGAAGCCCCAATAATGATTAACAAAATAAATAAAACGACTAGAAGGGCAAATCCGCCGCCGTAGACACCAACTGCACCTGACATGTACATTACCTCCTTTTCTTAATTCCATATATCCTATTCACTAGGTGAAAAATGTGCGATAGACACATATCCAAAATACCCAGTTTTGAAAAAAAAGAAGAAGCCCATTCTTGGTACAAAATCAAGTACAAAAAGGTATACATCTGTTGAAAAAAATATTTTTTACAAATTTATCCTTCTTCAATTGACATTCTTTTCTATTTTTCATACCATGTTCACAAATAAATATAGAATGGAGCCCCTAACTTGAGGAACGCCGCAACCTTATTGTTCATACTTTTCATGGTATTTTATCGGACAATTACTCGGATTTGTGTGAAAACTGAAGAGCACTCCCCCTTGAAAATTGGCCATAGAGGTGCAGCAGGATATTGTCCAGAGAATACAATTTCATCCTTTACGAAAGCGATCGAATTAGGAGCCGATTACCTCGAACTCGACATTCAGATGACAAAAGATGGTGAATTGGTTGTGATTCATGATTCAACAGTTAACCGGACAACGAATAGTAAAGGGAGAGTAAGGGATTTTACCTTACGAGAAATTCAAAGTTTTGATGCAGGCAGTTGGTTTCATCGTAAATTCGCGGGCGAGAAAATACCTTCTCTGTCAGAGGTTTTTGATAAGTTTACTGGAAAGATTGGTTTTCTAATTGAATTAAAAAAACCATCGCTTTATCCCCTAATTGAGGAAAAACTTGCGGAGGAACTAAAGAAAAGAGAGTTAACATCAGGTGACAGGCAAATTATTGTTCAATCCTTTGATCGGGAAGCTCTTAAACGTTTTCATGAACTTCTTCCTTCCATTCCAATTGGCGTGTTGGTTAAGCATTCCGGTGTGAAGATTATTACTAATAGGAATTTAAAGTCGTTTGCTGGCTATGTGTCGTATGTAAATCCCAAAATAACCATGGTGAATAAGCGGATGATTAAAAGAATTCACCACCATGGCTTCAAAACGATTATTTGGACAGTGAAAAAAAAGAATGACTTAAAAACTTTAAAAAATTTACATGTCGAAGGAATTGTCAGTGACTTTCCAGATTTATCTTAAGGAAAAGGAATAGGGCCTATTTTAAATAGACCCTCTTTTGTTCTTTTTTAACATTTTGGTTCAACAATGGGCAGTTCCCGATTTACTAGTTTAGGTGATAAAGGTTTAATACTACAAAAACAAGACAAATCAACAATAATGCAGGTATCTGTTCTTACCAATGAAAAAACCTCATCGCAAAATTCCACTGGATACCCATCCATATCTACTGGCATTAGCAGCGATAATGTTGCACAACAATGTCTTGAATCGATATTTTCTATTCGGAACACTTGTGTAGTAAAAAAATGACCATTCCTTGTTCTTCCAAAAACCTCAAATGCACATTTTCCATTTGACAGGACAAACGGAATGGTATCATATCCAATCTTATCGCACACAAATCGAAAATCTTCTAAGACTAATCTTTGTTGTTCTTCAAGAAGTTGTTCCATTTCAACACATAAACAGTGCTCCTCACACCGTTCTTTCCCCATGTTTTCCCTCCTCCCTTGTCACCACTCAACTGTCCCTAATTTTAAAATATTCTATTGAGAAATGTTGGTATAGGCAACTTTCTTATGAAAAAACAGGTAAGTAACTAATTATTTTTAGATAGGCTTTTACCGTGCTAAAAATATATAGGTATACAAACAAAAAAACTGGCAGTAAAGAAACTCCATGTTTCTTCACTGCCAGTTTTATATTTGGAATTATTACTCTAAGACTTAATTTAGAAGAAGATGATATAGAGGATCAATGCCAACAAAATACGATAAATTGCAAATGGCAACAATCTTATTTTGTTAATAAGCTTTAAGAAAAAGCGAATAGACAAAAGGGCAAAAATAAACGCACTAATAAATCCTGCTATAAAAATCGGCATGGCATCTAGAGTCATATATTCCCAATTCTTTAATAAAGAGAGAAAACTAGCACCTGCCATGATCGGTACAGCCATAATAAAAGTAAAATCAGCTGCAGCACGGTGACTCATCCCCATCAGAACCCCGCCTGAAATAGTTGACCCAGAACGAGAGAACCCTGGCCAAAGTGAAAAGCATTGAAACAATCCAACAGTCAATGCTTGCTTATAAGTAATTTGGTCAACTGTTTGTACTTTCGGTAGTTTTGGACCAAAAATGTCAGCAAGAATCATTAGGACCGCCCCAATTACTAGGCCAATTAAAACAGTTGCGGTTGAAAATAAATGATCATCGATATAATCATTAAAAAGAACGCCAAGAACACCGGCAGGAATTAATCCCACAATAACTTGGGAAAGTTTAAGACGACCATGGCCTGCAGTTGTTGCGTGTTTTCTGAAGCGACCTAATCCTAATAAATCTATAAAGCGGTCTTTAAAGGTAACAACAACTGCCAATATCGAACCAAGTTGGATGACGACTTTGAATGTGTTAGCTCCATGCTGAGTCAAAAACTTTTCAGATTGCAGCCACATATCATCCACGATAATCATGTGCCCAGTCGATGATACAGGTGCAAACTCTGTTAAACCTTCTACCAATCCAAGAATAATAGCTTTAATAATCATAAGTAGATCCATTTCTGTCTATCTCCTAACCTTGTTGTAAAAGTTTTGTATCGGATTATGTTGTATAACTCATCCATTTTACTCATTAAACAATAACAATGCAATATTTATTAAATTCCAGTTTCCCCTTCACTCTAAATAACGAAGCTACTCTATTAATAGTTTCATGTATTTTTTTATAGATATTAGAAATGTAATCTCTTACAGTAAATTCACTAAATATTGTTTTAAAGCGGCAAGCAAAAAGAAGCGATGCCATTGAAAGGATCGTTTCTTATTATTAGGCTCTATTCCATGTAATTTGGAATTACTTGAAAACAGCTTTTCATTATTATTAATCGTTGATGATTCTCATTACACGTCCATTAAATTTCTTTTTGTAGTATCCTTGTGTTAAATCAGCAATACCAATTCCGGTTGAACTTTGTGAACCAATGAATTTTCCAGCGCCTAGGTAAATACCCACATGACCATCTATTTTATACGTATCAAAGAATACAAGATCACCAGGACGAGCTTCACTCATTGTAACTCTTATTCCAGTGTTTTTTAAGATATCTGTATGAGCGCCTACTTTAATACCTGCCTGGCTAAAGGCCCAAGCAACAAATCCAGAACAATCAAATCTTCCATGGGCAACATCATAGGAGTTTCTTCCTCCGCCAAAAACATACACGGAGTTTCCAATATACTTTTCTCCAGCACGAATGACAGTATTAATTGCTTCATTAGTGGTTGTAGGTAAAGAAACATTCATATTGACGGTTTCATTATTCGTATCTATACCCTTAGAATTTTCGACTTCGTTTATTAACTGCGCTTCTTTAATCGCTAGTGACCCATCTTTCTGTTGTAAATCAGCTTTATCGGAAAGTATTTCCTGTTCTTTCTTCTTAAGTTCTTCTTTTAAAGCTTCATTTTGCTCTTTTTGTTCTAATATCTGTGCTTGCATTCCAATAAGTTCCGTTTTCATATTTTGCAAATCATTTAACTGTTTCACTACTGAAGATTGCTTCGTTTGGACTGCTTTTAGATCCTCTTTATGCTGTGTAACAAGATTTTGATCTGCTTCAACCATAGATGCCACAGCGCCAAGTCGGCCTACGAAGTCACTAAAGTTTGAGGAACCTAGGATAACATCTATATAACTAACTTGCCCTCCACTTTCTTGAAGTGATAAAGCACGTTTTTTTAAGATGTGATTCCGTTTATTAATTCTCTCTTGAATGGTCATGACTTCTTGTTGAAGATTCTTTACTATGGATTGTGCGGCCTTTACTTTTTCTTCTGTCTGAACAATTATTTTATTATTATCTTTAATAGCTTGCTCAACTCTGTTAATCTGTTCAGATAGTTTAATTAATTCGTCTTGAACTTGAAAAACTTCTATATTGGCATTTGATATATCCGTTTGAAGTCCTGAACGCTCATCCTGTATGCTTTTAAGGTTTTTATTTTCCTTTGCATTCACGGCTGGACAATAGAATACACTCCCTAGTCCTATAAAAATGGTCGAACTCAGTACCAGTACCTTCTTTTTCAATTTGTTCCCCTGCCTTCTTAAAATAGACATCAAGCCTCTAAGACGTATGGTATTTATAGTTCTAAGTAAACGGAAAAATTTTCTATGTAATTACTAATTTACCAATTTAATAATCTATGCTATCCAATAATATAGGTCAATCTTCATATTAACTTCCCAATATCAGCTTATTTTGTCCCTATTAGAAGTATATCAACTAACTTTGTCAAATAAGTAAAAATTACATTACATTTATATATCAATGGTAATTTTAGGTAAGGTTTACCTTCGAAATCAACACTTAGGTTTAACAGAACCTAAACTAAAAGAACCACAATCTCTATGAACTAATGAAAAGAGATTGTGGTTCTTATAATTTACCATCGTTTCTATTGTCACTCAATGCTGTAGATCTCCTTAGATGCAGATAAAAAATACTACTGATTCTTTACTAATTCTTTCAGACTACCTTTGCTTCGTTCAATAATGTTTAAATGCGTTTCTCTTGCCAATTTAACATATTCCTTCCTAACCTGATTCCAAGCATTTCGACGGTCACGTCCAAAGGCTACACTTGATTCTGCATTTTTTTCGAAACTATCCTCTAACTGGTCAACAATATTGAAAATTGACATGATTGGTGTTAAAGCTAATTTCTCTACTTGCCCAGAAACCTCTAAAACCTGATTCTTAAGTTCTTCTCTCTCGTTCTTTGGTAACTCCTCATCCTTCATTTCTTCTTTACCGAAGGAGAATTGATGCATTAGTTCAGACACCATTTCCTTGTTTGTTTTTTTCGACTGTTCATACAAATTCGCAGCTGATTTCCTGAATTGTTTATTAAATTTGATAACTTCCCTTAATGCATTAATGTATGCATCCTCCCTATTTTCGCGAATCTGCTCAGCTCGTTCACGTGATAGTTCAAATTGATCCCAAAATGTGTTTATAAATGAACCTACCGCTACCGATTCTTCTGCTGATGGCATAATTGTTTCTTCAGCAGCTTGAACCGTTTCATTTTTCTTCTGTGCCATCGTCTTTCCTCCTCTTTCTATTATTGACTTTCTCTATTGGATCCTTCATTTGGAATGAAGGAATATAGAGCTCAAAAAAGCTGGTATACATTTTGAAAAATTGATCCAATAACGATTGGTAGGATTCTAGTTGATTAGCATAACCCTTTAAGTATGTAATTCCTGCCTTAGTTATTGAGTATCTTCTTTTAGCAGGACCGCTTCCAGTTGTATCCCATTCTGAAGATAAAAGCTCGTCCTTTTCTAGTTGTCTTAACAATCTGTAAAGATTCCCCTGGTCAAGTGTTTTAAACCCAAATGCCTCTAGCTTCTGGCTAAGTTCATACCCATGTAGTGACACCCTGCTAAGAAGCAATAAAATAAATGGTAGCACAAAATTTTTTGATGGATTAATTGTTTGATTGTCTTGATTCACCATATCTTTATCACCTCACCCTATATATGTATTTTACACCTATGAGTAATATTTTGTCAACTCAGTCAATAATTATGAGTAAAACTAAAACTCGGGTGTCTACATTTTCTTATATTTGGCAATACACTAATAAAAATACCAAGGTGGTGTGAAATGAAAAAAGCAAAAATTAGTAAATTAGGTGTCCCCTATTTGCATTTCGGCAAAGGAGATCCGTTGGTGTTAATCCATGGATTAGGTGAAGTAAAAGAAGGCTGGGAATACCAGTATGAATTAGCTGACCAGTATGAGTTGATTATCCCTGATTTGCGTGGTCATGGAGCGTGTAATAAAACAGAAGGAATTTCAATTATAAACTTTGCATTAGACATAATCGGTTTATTAGAGGAGTTAAGAATTGAAACCGCCAACATTTTGGGTTTATCAATGGGCGGGGCTGTTGCCCAGGAGATTTACCGCCAGGCACCCGAACGCTGCCGCACTCTTCTGTTAATAAGTACCTTTCATTATTTCCCTCTGAAGCTTAAAAATATATTATTTGAACCTCGCAAAGAACTACTCGAGTCAATTTCACTGTCAAAAGGTCACTCAGAATATGCTTCACGGCTGGCGCTTTACTTCTGGAATAAGGACATAGTAAAAAAGTTCGATAAATGTTTCCAACCAAAACAACAGATATTCGTTGACTCCTTAATGGCATGCTTTGAGGTCAATAATTTGTCGTTATTACCATTGGTAGATGTTCCGACCCTAATTGTTGGCGGACAATATGACTCCGTATTGCCTGTTTGGATTCAAGCTTGGATGCACAAGTTGATTCCACATTCGGAATTTATAATAATGAGGAATACCGGTCATTTTGCCAAATTGGAAGCAAAAGACCGGTTTAATAAACTCTTGAGGAGATTCCTCAATCAACAAAAAACAGCTGCTTAACTAGTAATAGCGGGAAGGATGGGATGTCCTTCCCGCTATTACTTTATTCCTGTATTATGAAAGAAATTCCTATATTTCTTGTGACCGAGAGGAAAGCCATTTGTCCGCGGAAATGGAAAACTTTCCGGTTAAGGCCAAAGAAACATGGCCGCCTTCAAAGACTTCGTACGTTTTATCTTCACTAGATACCATGTCAATAACCGGAAGGCTTTGTTTTTCTAATACTAAGGTATCTCTTGATGTAGAGAATACAAAGAGTGGACAATGGATATTTTTTAAATCTACTTTCTTGCCGGCAATGGTAAGCTCTCCTTTGAGGAGTTTGTTATCTTTATAGAGATCATTAAATAGCTGCTTGAAAGCTGCCCCCGAAAACGATGCGGAGTCTTTTGTCCACTTGTCCATCCTGCGCCATTTTTTTACATACTCTAAATCATGTGCTCGTGAAATCAGGTTTACCCATGGGCTAACGTAAACTGGAGAAAGTCCTCTAAACATTCCATACATTATTTCAGTTGGAATAACACCGTAAACCTCTGATAGACGATCAAAATTAAGTGTCCCTTTTTGCAGCCCTTTTAACCACTTATCCGGAACGATCCCCACACTAAAATCAATTGGTACGGTTGCAAGGATTAAATTCTTGATTGGCAATTCTGTAAGGGCGGTAAAGATAGCAGCAATTGTTCCGCCTAAACAATAGCCAATCATTGATATTTCCTTTGCACCTGAATGTCGTAAGGCACGTTTGACACCCTTTTCCAAATAATCAAGAATATAATTATCAAGGGTGATCTCATTGTCCTCATAACCAGGAGAACCCCAATCAAGGAAATAAACATCATATCCTCTTTCCGTTAATCCTCCGACAACACTACTCCCTTCCCCGATATCTAAAATATACGGCTTATTTAGTAAGGAATAGACTAAAAATACTGGGATTTGATATTTTTTTTCTTTTGCTGGGTGGAAATATAATGTTGACTTATTTCTTTTCCAAACAATTTCTCTTGGTGTTGGAATAATATCTGGCTTCGGCTCAGTTAAGACTTTATAAACTTGTTCCCACCTTGCAGATTCTTTTTCTACATCAATATAAGGAATAAAATTTATCGCTGATGCTTTAGCACTCATTATTCTCAGCCCCTTTCATCTTTAATGCCAGCAGCAGATAGAACTAACTCTTTTTCCTTGTCATCTACCTTTCCTTTTTGGACAAAATTTTTTAGAGCGGTAATTTCCTGCCTTAATTCTTGTAAATCCTCTTTCAGTTTGTGTGATTCAGCCATTTCTTGGCCCACTTTTTGAAATTCAGTCTTCATCTGTTGTACGATATTGACTATTTCTTGAAACATCGCAAAGTTTTCCTTAGTTAACGAACCTAAACTATCTTGTAAATTCCAAATTTGTTCTTCTAAAATATCAATTTTTTCTTCCGTTTGAAGAGTTAGTTTTGCAACATTGGCAACATCTTTTTTCGTAGGAATATTCATGACACCCGCCATAAACGCTTGGTTTTTCCTTAACAGCCCCATGTAACGTGCATGACATTCTGTTCCAACCTTGAGAAGCCGAACGAACTCATTGTTGTCAGTCGCCATGTATAAAAGACCGTTTAATTGTTTTTCCCACACTTCACTAATTCTTCTGAATCCTTCATATGGATCATAGGATTGATACTTTGACATGTGGTCCCCCTCCTTGTCATTATGATTTTGATATTTCGTCTACTTTCTCCATATATTTATTTAATGGAAAGATCAAGGTTTTAATTTGTCTCGCAAAAAGATTGACAAAACTTTTTTGATTTTCATAGAGTAAGCTTCCAGCTTGTTTAACCGTGTTAATATATTGCTTCCTGCCTTTTTTCCTAAGCGCCATATATTGTTCAATCATTTCAAGGTATTTATCCATTGATTGATTATTGGTAATTACTTGGCATGGTTTGCCTAGAAGAGAAATGGTTCTTTTTTGAATTAGATCAATCTGGGCATTGATTTCTTCGTACGACCTAAGTGGAAAGAAATGCTGCAGACTAGTAGTGGACATTAAAAATTCTTCCCTTGCTGCCCTTTCCCATTCGGTAAATTCCTTATTAAATTTTTCGGAAATTGCTTTAATATTTTCCTGATTTCTTTGTATGTTGTCTGCAAAAAACATTGTCTCTTTAAGAAAGAACTCATCTCGGAAGGTTGCACGCTTGGCCCATTCGTCTAATTCACGAAAAGCATTGTGCCAGAGAGTATCTAGGCTGGATAGCTCTGAATCACTCCCATTACTTTCGGTAACTTGTTCATCTTCTTTCTTAGTTTCAAGGGTATACTCTGCTGCTATTTCAACTACAGCTTCTACTTCTGTTTCAGTCGGTGTTTCCATTTCTTGTTTTTTCTTTTTTGATTTAATTTCTTTAACTTGTTCCTTTTCACTATCTCTTTTTTCAGGCATCCTACTCGCATCCTTTTCAAGAATTTTAATTTCTTCCTTTTTCATTACTACTAAAGGCCTGACGGTAAATTTCAGCAAGTTCACTTATAAATGGTTGTTTTGGATTGGCAATCGTATCTTGATCGTCGAAGGCATGCTCTGCCAGTAATGGTACTTTGCTTTCGAATTCTTCTCTTCCGACCCCATTCATCTCGATACTCATTGAAATTTCTAGTTCTTCTGCTAGTTTAATAATTGCTTGAACTAGGCTTTCTACACCTTCTTCAGTTGTACCTGCAGGGAGTCCAAGCATACTAGCAATTTCCGCATACCGCTCATCGGCAATGAAACTTTCATATTTAGGGTATGTCATGAATTTGTTGGGTTTTGCAGCATTGTACCTTATTACATGCGGTAAAAGAATGGCATTGGCACGTCCATGTGGAATATTAAATTCAGCCCCCAAAACATGGGCAAGACTATGATTTATTCCAAGGAAGGAATTGGCGAATGCCATTCCTGCTATGGTTGAAGCATTGTGCATTTTTTCACGGGCAAGTTCATTACTGCCATCCCGATAGGCTATTGGTAAATACTTGAAGACAAGTTGAATAGCCTTCAATGCAAGTCCATCCGTATAGTCATTGGCCAACACAGAAACATACGATTCAATGGCGTGCGTCAAAACATCCATCCCTGTGTCAGCGGTAACATGCTTCGGAACCGTCATAACAAACTGTGGATCGATAATTGCTACATCTGGTGTTAATTGGAAATCAGCTAGAGGATATTTAATATTATTTTTATTATCTGAAATAACAGCGAAAGCTGTGACCTCCGAGCCCGTACCAGAAGTTGTTGGAATCGCAACAAACCTTGCTTTTCCGCGAAGTTCTGGGAATTTAACTACTCTTTTACTCGGATCAAAGAATTTTTGTGTTAAGCTATGAAAATCAGTTTCTGGATGTTCGTAAAATAACCACATCGCTTTTGCGGCATCCATCACAGAGCCACCGCCAAGGGCAATAATACAATCTGGCTGAAACCTTTTCATACGATCTGCACCACTCTTAACAGCATCAATAGTAGGTTCTGGCTCAACTTCTGAGAAGGTTTCAAATGTGATTTTACCTTGATTCTTGCTGAGGTAGTAAAGGATCTTGTCCACATAAGCATTTTTGATAGCACTTTTGCTTGTAACAATAAATGCCTTTGAGATTCCAGGGGTAGTGGCAAGTATCTGGATTGAATTTTTTTCAAAGAAAATTTGTGATGGAACCTTAAACCATTGGGTAAATGTCCTCCTTTTTGCAACCTTTTTAATATTAATAAGATTTTCCACTCCTACATTTTGTGACACAGAGTTCCCCCCATAAGTACCACATCCGATCGTTAAAGATGGTAAAGATGTGTTATAAATATCTCCAATTGCCCCATGCGTAGATGGTGTATTAACCATGATTCGTCCTGCTTTCATACGAAGTGCGAATATATCTACTAATTTTTGGTCTGCAGTATGAATAGCGGCTGAGTGCCCAAGACCACCATACTCCAAGGTTTTCTCAGCAAATAGCATGCCCTCTGCAAAACTATTAACCTTGTAGCATGCAAGAATCGGACTCAGTTTTTCACATGAGAGCGGATATTTCGAACCTACACCATCAATTTCTGCAATGAGAATCTTGGTATGTAAAGGAACATTCACCCCCGCCAATTTGGCAATCATAGTGGCAGGTAACCCGACAATTAAAGGGTTAATCGTATTAGTATTTTCAAAGATAGCAATCTTCTCTACCATTAATCGTTCTTCTTCATTAAGGAAATAACAATTATTACTAATCATTTCCTGTTTCACTTCATCATAAATTTCATGATCAATAATAAGTGCTTGTTCAGAAGCACAGATCATACCATTATCAAATGTTTTCGATAGGATGATGTCGTTGACTGCACGTTTGATATTAGCAGTTTTTTCAATATAACAAGGAACATTCCCTGCACCAACTCCAAGTGCAGGTTTACCTGAACTATAGGCTGCTTTTACTAAATTGGGTCCCCCCGTTGCGAGAATGAGTGAAACCTTCGGATGTTTCATTAATGCCTGAAAGGCTTCATGTGAGGGGACTTCAATCCACTGAATGCAATCCTCTGGTGCACCTGCCTTAATTGCTGCTTCCTTGAGCAATATTGCTGTCTCAGTACAACATTTTTGACCAAACTGCGGAAAGGCAAAAATAATCGGATTCCTTGTTTTAAGCGAAATCAATGATTTAAAGATAACAGTAGAGGTTGGATTTGTTATCGGAATTACAGCTGCAATCACCCCTACAGGCTCGGCAATCTCTACCATTCCTTCATTTTCGTTTTCATTGATTACACCCACAGTTTTCATATCTCTAATATTGTTATAAATGAACTCTGTGGCAAACATATTTTTAAATACCTTATCTTCATAAACCCCTCTTCTTGTTTCATTCACCGCCAATTTTGCTAGATGCTTATGATTTTGAAGAGCAGTTAGGGCCATGTGTTTGACGATTTCATCAATCATCTCCTGGGTGTAACAACGGAAGTCTCCAAGTGCCTTCTCTGCATTATTCGCTAAGGTGTTAATCATTGAAGTGATTAAATGTTTTTCATATACTACCTTTTCTTCAACTGCCATATAATAATCCCTCCAAATTTAATACTCTTTGGTCCATTCGACTCAAAAATTGGCTAGTACATCCGATACAATTACGTGAATTTTCACTCCTTCTCTCTACTGGTTAAAATATATCACGAGGGATAAATCGAAGAATGTCGAATTTTGCATGAAAATGAATGAATAACCATTCATTTATAAATGATTCATAAAATGTTCAAAATTAAAGTCGCACCCTTTTAAACGAATTTATTAATGAAATAATTGGTCACTTAAAATATAAAAAGCCATAAATTCTTTTTCAAAAAGAATTTATGGCTTTAACTATATTTATCAACCAGTATTCCGTAATCCGGCTGATATTCCGCTGATTGTTAGTAAGACCTCAATTAATAGATCTTCATTTGAACCGCCCTGATTGCGCAGTTCTTTTATTAACTCAACTTGTAAAAAGTTTAGCGGATCAACATATGGATTTCTTCTATATACTGATTCCTTTATATTTGGTGTATGATCCAGCAATTCTTTATCGCCTGTGATTCTGAGGAGAATTTCTTTGGTTCTTTCAAATTCTTCAAGGATATTAGTAAATATCCGCTCTGCGATTTTCTGGTCCTCAACAAGTGTTAAATATTCTCTAGCCGTCGTAATGTCTGCTTTCATTAATGCCATTTGCAGATTATCAATCGTTGATTGGAAAAACGGCCATTTTTCATACATTTGCTGGAGTAGCAACAAATTTTGTTCTCCCTTTGCTACAAATCCTGATAATCCCGTACCAGCTGCATACCATGCAGGAAGAAGCTGCCGGCTTTGCGTCCAAGCAAACACCCATGGAATGGCTCGCAAGTCTTCAAATCGGCCTTGATTTTTTCTGCTCATTGGTCTTGATCCAATGTTTAAGTCCCCTAGCTCTCTTAGCGGTGTCGCTTCCGTAAAGTAGGTAAGGAAATCTGGGTCTCCAAACACCAATGATTGATATTTTGTCAGGGCTAAGCTAGAGATTTCTTCAATCGTCTCAACCCAGATCGGATCACGTTGATATCCTTGCTCCGCTTCTTTAGAAATATGTGTTGCCGCTAGAAGTAACGTGGACGTAGCTTGTTCTAAACTACGATAAGCAATATCCTCTAGTAAATACCTTGAAGACAAAACTTCACCTTGCTCGGTAATTTTAACCCCATCGCCAATTGTTTCTGCCGGTTGAGACAGGATACTTTTATTTAATGGACCGCCGCCACGGCCTAACGAACCACCACGGCCATGGAAGAACTTAAGACCAATCTGGTACCTTTTCGCCATTTCATGAATTTCAATTTGTGCCTTATAAAGTTTCCAGTTAGCTGTCAACGTACCTCCATCTTTGCTTCCGTCTGAGTAACCAAGCATGATTTCCTGCTGGTCGCCCAATATTTGCAAATGATTTCGATAGACAGGCATCTCAAAAAGTGTCTCCATAATTTTTGGTCCAGCTGTTAAATCATCGATTGTTTCCAGTAATGGTGCCACATGTAAATGACTTTCCAAGGTTCCATCTGCATGAAGCCGATAAATCCCAGCCTCTTTGGCAAGAACAAGTACCTCAAGCAAATCACTAGGAGATTTTGTCATACTTACAAGGTAAACGGAAATGGACCGTTTTCCGAATTCACCATGTGCTTGTTTAATCATTTGGAATACTTTAATCATTTCCTGCGTTTCTTCGGAATAATCTTCATTTAACAATAACAGCGGGCGAGGATCCAAAAGGATATTTTGCAATATTTTTAGTTTCTCTTGTTCCGTAAGCGCCACATAATTTTCGGAAATACTTACTTTGCGCAATATTTCTGTAATTGCCGCCTCATGTTCACCGCTATGATTCCGAATATCGAGTGTAGCTAAGTGAAATCCAAATAATTGTACTTGGCGAATCAGCTTTTGAATAATCTTTAATTCATGTGCTGCTGGATGGTGATTTTTCAAGCTCTTTTTAATAACATATAAGTCTGCTAATAATTCATCGGCCGATTTATAACCTAAGTCCGTTTTTCCTACTTGTTTTACTCGTTCAATAATGATGGCAAAGGCCCGACGGTACACTTCTGCTTTAATTGGCCATTTTTTCTCATCTGTTAAATATGTATCTTCTAGTTCAATTAATTTAAGAAGATCATTACTAACTTCCACCCTTGAAGTGGAATGGCTGTACCGTTTCATTAAATCAACTAAAACATTTTTATATTTTTTTAAGACAAGTCTTCTCTGCTTGTTTAGCGTCTCCCAAGTGACATCATGTGTAACGTTGGGATTCCCATCGCGGTCCCCGCCAATCCATGAACCAAAACGCAAGAAATTAGGAACTTCCCAGTGTGTTTCGGTAAAGTTCTTCTCTAAACACTCTGCTACCTCTTGATGAATTTCAGGAAGCACCTCGAAAAGTGTTTGATCAAAATAATACAAACCATTTCGCACTTCGTCTAAAACGGTAGGCTTATTTTGCCGTAATTCATCCGTTTGCCAAAGAATTGAAACCTCATTAGACAAACTTTCTTCAAGCTTTTTTCTTTCTCTTCTTGTTAACAATGGATGATCAAGACTTTTAAGGATTTCAGCAATTCGCTGCTGAATCTCAAGAATGGACCGCTTCGTTGCCTCTGTGGGATGTGCTGTAATAACAAGTTCAAGAGACAAAGTATTTAGGGTATCTTGAATGACATCTTCTTCAATATTATTCTCTTTAAGCGAAAGGATCGCACTCTCTATGGAAGCAGGTTGTACAATCGTTTCATCTTCTAGTTGGTATTGTCTCCGTCTACGAATGCGGTGGTTAAGTTCTGCAGCGTTAATCAAATGGAAATACATTGAGAATGCCCGAATAACTTGTTTCCTCATTGGTGCATCTAAACTAGATATTTCTTCCTTTAGGGCATCATATATTGATTGATCAAAATGTTCTCGTAATGTTTTGCACATTAAACGTATTTTTTCCACTTTATCAAGTAATTCGGAACCACCATGATTGATTAGAATTTCTCCTAGAATATTACCTAGTAACTTCACATCACGACGCAACGGAAGACTGCTGTTATTTACTTTTACCTCTGTAGTCATACTGCCACCTTCCTTTAATCAAAAAATTCGCTAAATTTTTTATTTATTAATATACCACAATTTCATAGGTCGTGTTAAAAATAAGTTTTCTTTTTTTTTAATAAATTTTCTTTCCTACGAAAAAAACCTGCTATGAGCAGGTTTTAAGGCCGAAAAAAATTGCTTCCAATTAGGATTCTTTATCAATTACAAGCACGTATGTTTTTCGATCATCCTCATAGTTTGTAACGACAACAGAAATAATTGTTTTCTTGTCATCTTCCAGTTTAATCGTTTTGCTATTGTCGCCTTCTATCAAAATTTCTGAACTGCTATATTTAGCAATCGGTTTTAGTGTGATTTCCTCGACATCACTTGACACCTTTACATGGTAGGTAAACTCCTCACTGGTAAAGGTGCTGTCCCATGTTCCTTCAGACACTGACAGCGAAGAAAGTAATGCTTTACTTACTTTTTCGGGTGTCACGAAACCTTGTTGTTGGGTTGTGGGCTGTGTAGAATTAGTTCGATTATTTGCTTTTGAAATTGGCTGTGTAAAACCTGGTTTATTGTTTTGATTTGGTGTAGTGATCTTATCTTCTCCAGCTTTATCTTCTATAGCTTTATCTTCTAAAGCTTTAGCTTGCGTAACATGGATGGTGTACGTCTTTTGCACACCATTTTCAGCTGTTACCGTGATAATAATATCAGTCTTTCCAACGGGAAGCGTGACACTAACCCCATCTTTCACTACTAAGCTGCCATCCACCTTTATGGTTGATGTTGTTTCAATTGCTGTTGGTTTGATTGTCACCTCAGGAACTTCATTAGGAACTTCGACCTTGTAATCAGTAACCGCTGAAGAAAATTTGGGTGATAGCTCCCCTTTTGATAGTTCAATATTTTGCAAGAGATTATTGGCATTTTTCTCTCGCGTTATTGTTAAGGTATAGGTAGTTGCTGTACCACTGTCATTATTTACGAAAATGATAAATTTATTTTCACCTGTTTGGAGCGAATAAGTTCCTGCTGCCCCGCTAATTACCGCGTGCCCATTAATTGTTATCGATGATTCTGGATTGGTGCTTTCTACTAATAGCTTCATCGTTTCAATTTCGTTCCCAACTGTGGCTGCATACTCATATAAATCAGCTGCAAATTTCTGGTCAAGCTCAATCCCTTCAATTTCTAATTTTGAAAGAGTGGTTTCTGATTGGTTCTCTTGAACTGGAGCTGTGTTCGTTTCAGCATATGCTGATGGTATGTATGATCCAACTCCCAACCATACCATTGAAATAATAAGCATTGCATTTAGTGCTTTGCTAGCTTTTGGTTGTTTCATCGTTAATCCTCCTGCCTACTATCTGACGGGATAGTGGAATTTGGACTAACTTTATCATTGAATGCTTAAGTTTATCTTAATTTTTTATCTGCGATGAAATTCTTCTAACTTCGAAGAAATCACTGACGCTACCTCTTCATCCGATTTTTGGAGTGCTTTTTTAAAAAGGGAATTGGCTAAAGAGCCCATCGGCCCTGATGCATTAATTTCAAGAAAGCCCGTCACACGAGTTTTATTACTATTTAAGGCTCTTGCTTCAAAATAGCCTTCACCTAAATACTTTTCATTTGAACGTTTTAATTCAAAGGTTACCCTGGAAGGCTCATTCCACTCTTTAATATCAATTAATAAACTAACCTTCTTTTTCATTACACCGAGGTCACTCTTAAATTCCCAACAAATTTGATGTTCATTTATTTTTTCATGATGAATATAACCTGGTACAAGTGGCGCCCAATTATTTTCGTCTCGAATAAAGTCCCAAATCACTTCAATCGGGATATCTAATTCTAAATGTTGTAAATCGCTTAGCATTTTATCCCTCTTTCGTCTTCAAAGTAAAAGACCTTCGAATGTCAGAAGGTCCTTTTAAAAAATATATGTAGAATTATATATATATAGAAGAGAAAAGAGGAAGTTTATTCCACCACCCCTATAAGAATGATACTAATCTCTTTAATTATTTCTTGAATATACCGTTAGAAATTCATCAATTCGTTCGGCTGCCAGGGTAAGTCGTTCTGGCGGTTGTACCATGGCAATCCGAACATACCCTTCACCAAGCTCTCCAAATGCATCACCAGGAATGACAGCAACTCCAGCTTGATCAATCAATTCAAAGGCAAACTCACGGGATCTCCAGCCGGCAGGAATTCTTGCCCACACAAACATAGTTGCCGGGGATTTTGCCACTTGCCAACCGCTCTTTTTAAGTCCAGAAATCAGCACATCTCGGCGAAGCTCATATTCTTTCACCTGGGTTTGAAGGAATGTGAAGTCTGAAGTTAACGCCCTCACAGCCGCTTTTTGGATTGGATAAAAGACCCCATAATCAATATGTGATTTAAATGAAGCCAAGATGTCGATGACCTGTTTATTGCCAACGACATAACCGATCCGGCAACCTGCCATATTAAAGGTTTTTGAAAGAGAATTAAATTCAATTCCGACCTCCTTTGCGCCTGGGACCGACATGAAACTAATTTGCGGGTTCCCATCAAAAATCAGCTCAGAATAAGCAAAATCATGAACAACCAAAATATCATGACGCTTAGCAAAGGTAACTACCTTTTCAAAAAAGGCCTTATCCGCTAAAGCTGTAACTGGATTCCCAGGATAACTAATAATCATCATTTTCGTTTGAGCTAAAATATCTAACGGAATTTCATCAAGCTTGGGTTGGTACTTGTTTTCTGCTAACAATGGCATTGGATAGATGGCCCCGCCTGCAATGTTTACGCTAGCCTCATAGATTGGATACCCAGGGTCAGGTACCAACACATAGTCTCCTGGATTAATGATTGCCGAAGCCAAATGGGCAAGACCATCCTGCGAACCCATCAACTGCAATACCTCAGACCTTGGGTTAAGTTCAACAGCATATCTTTGCTGATAAAAATAACTTACCGCATCATTAAACTCAGGTATCCCAGCTAGTGTATACCCATACTTACTTGCATCGCCAGCGTAATCAATCAATGTATCCACAACAAACCCAGGCGGTGGAAAATCTGGACTTCCTACACTTAAATCAATGACATCCTTACCGCTTTTGATCGCTGCTAGTTTCCGATTGGCTACCTCTTGGAAAATACTAGCCGACATTTTTTTTACTTTATCTGAAGCAACGAAATTCATAGATTTCCCCTCAATCCTAAGAAAAATTTCAACTATTCTAACATATTTTAAATTATATCAGTCTAATGATTTCAATTCTATATTCCTAATTAACCATTGGTTAGGATTCATCGAGAAAGAACTAAAAAAAGAGAAGATGCACAAGGCATCTTCTCTGAGGTTATTTTTTGCGGATCGCGATAATCAGTGCAGCAAATGAAAGCAATGCCGCTAATCCAGATAGAACTAGTGATAATGAATTAGATGTTTCTAATTTCTTTTCAGTATCTTTTCCTTCAGTTTTTTTAGTATCTTTTGTCTGGGCCTTATCATTATGGTCTGTCGTTTGGCTGTCATGATGGTCCGTGGTTGTGGCTGTTACAATATCCGTAATAGAATGGGGAGCGTCTGACCCTTCATTACCTGTCCACTCGACAATACTGCCATCCTTATAATATTGAAAGGCATCCCAAGCAGCTTTTGTTGCCTTTTCCGGGTTTTTCGCCACAAAGACAAATTGTTGGAATTGACCACTTTGGATCCCTTCCCCCGTCGCTTCAAAGGTGAAAGTTTTTACTTTTCCACTAGCATCCTTTTCAGATGAATAAGTCCAGCCCGGAACAGGTTGGTAGGACATCATTTCTACCCCTGCTGGGACTTTAACCGTTACTTTTGTGGTAGCTACATCTTTTTCAACCGGCACTTTTAAGGTATAGGTTTCCCATGCGCCTGTTGATGATGTTTTTGGCATTACTGTAACATGGGCACTTGCTATACTTGAATAGAAAAATAAGCTGATTACTGCTGGGATAAATACTTTTGAAATCCTGCCAATCATTTTTTTCATAGGTAATTCTCCTTTTTAGTTACGGCTCTTTTCGTAAAATTTGTTGCTTTTGGAGCTATATAAGGGTCATTTACAAAGTTTCTAGGCAATTTTCGCAAAAGTTATTTCGAAAAGATGCCACGAAGTATATAGTTATACGGGTTGATGAACTTATACGAAAAACAACAATCTATGCGAAAATAGCCTTAGTTATTGACTTCCCACTAATACTTTGAAGTTAGAATCGATACTTTCTAATGACTTTGTCAGAACGTGTACTCTTACGTTCCACTTACCCGCCATACTAAAATGCAACCCCTTCACTTCATACTTACCATCAGCCGTTTTTGTTAAACTTACCGTTTCTTTTCCCATATCCATTTCAAGCATGGTAAAAGTTAACTGCAATTGTTCAATATCTTTGATGGGCCGTCCTGCTTTATCCTTCAGAGTGACTTCAAATAAATTCACTCCAATAATATTTGGGGTTGCTCTCAAGGTAACTTGGACGCCTTGATTGACGGTGTTGGTTTCCTTATAAGGTCCAGGCGATTGCATGGCTGTCGGTAAATTGGTTAACACCACAGATAGAACAAGGATGATTAGACCGATCAAAAGTTCACCCTTTAAGGTTGCCCCAAGTCCCTTTGCGGTTCCCTTTTTTCCTTTATAAAAATTCACACTTGCAACCAGGACCATCAACACAAACAGACTAACTTTACACAACAATACCCTTCCGTAATTCGTATGGAAAAGCGTTAAAAGGTTGGGAATATATAAAAGGCTGCCATATATTCCTGTAAAGGTTAAAAGAAGGACGAGAATTAATCCCCATTTTGAGAACTTTTTTATCATTTTTAGATAATCTTGTTTAAAATCTGTGTTTTTCCGTAATGAAAGTACACCGACAAAACCAATTAAACTTCCAATCCAAATCGATGCGGCAAATAAATGAAGAAAATCCATTGCAATTGCTAATATTTGATTCGATTGTGCTGCTGCATGACTTGTTAAGGACTTGGTCCATAACACGGCAATCCCTAGACAAAAGCAAGCCCATAAAATGATTCGTTTGGTGCGCTCGGCCATACCCAGGAAAGTAGTGAGTAGAGCAAGAGTGATTAGGATCGCCATTTGTATTAGCCAAGAATGACCATAACTCGTGTTGGTTAAGATATTTTCAAGTAATGAAAAACTAAACACTTCACTCCAAGGGATACCAGATTCAATCGTTGCCTGTAATGGCAAACTTAGTAGGATACTAAGGAATAGCAGTGTTAAACTCAAGCTAATCAGTTTCCGGAACCTCTTATCAACTGACTGCAATTCCCTTATGTCCTTAGGCATAACAAGAAGATAAAAGAAGATTAGCCCCACATAGCAGGCATTACTTATGTATTGAAGCCAGCGGAGGACAATTAGGTCCGCTTTGGGAATGTATCCTCTTGTTTCCTTATGTAAAGAAGTCGAATCTTCACCTTCATCACCAATTTGAAAGGGAATAACCCCTTCAACTGGATGGCCATCACTTGAAACCACCTTCCATTTTATTCGATAGGATCCATTGGGAAGGTTTTTCTTTATTTCGCTCTTTAGGATAGATGGTTGCTTTGGATCAATGCGCCCATTTTTTTGATCGACTCGACTCCCGTTTGAATCAAACACCTGAATAGAGTGAAAAGCCGGCTGAATGGATTCATCAAATTTAATCGTTACCTCACTAGGAGCTTTTTTTACTGTTTCATTTTCTAAAGGTGTAGATTTTTTAATATAGGCGTGCGCCGAAGAAATAGACGGACATAAAAATAGAAACAAGGAAAGGATCATTAGTAATGTACTGACCTTCATTTTTGTCTGCATCCCACACTCCCCTTGTCATCAGAATCGTTGAGGCAGTATATAAATGACATCAAATTGCCATAAAGTTTCTACTGTCGTTACTATGATAATGGTAATTAAGAACGTTAACAATATCTTTATCCAACTAACTTGTGAACAAATATTGAACTATCCTATTAATATAGATAAATTTGTCATTCATATTATCTTTTTCGCAAATTTTTTTTTAAAACAAGGGCTGTGTTAAAGGTTATTGTTGATTTTTCCACTCTGTTAATTGGAGCGGAAATCAACAGACAACTTTAACACAGCCAAAACAATAAGCCACTCTTATAAAGTGGCTTAAAAATAATTCAAATTTAATTATTTTCCTTGTGGTAACGCCCAAACCTCATCAAGAACTTCTCGGAACACATGATCCAAAATTGGGGTCATATCCTCTTTTGACACTTTTAGGGTCTTCGTATATTCCTCTAGCCGATTAATTTCTTTTTCTAAAAAAGTATTTATGGCTGCAACCTTTGGTTCAAGGTTTAGCTCATCACCGCTAATCTTCCTCTCTAGCAAAGTAAGGATTTCCTGCTTTAGCGGGCCAACCTCAAGAAGCTCCTCTACTAGTGTTCGAAATGCAATAGGCGGGACCGTATTGTACCTTTCTATCCATAGACAAGCTAATACAGGTCTAAGCACGTAAAAGTACTTTTTAATTTTCACATGATTACCACGGAGGTAATCGCGAAAATTGCCCTTCGCCATATTTAAATAATGATAGAGAGCGGATTGTGGCAAAAACACTTGATTTTGAATGGCCTTCAATTGATCTGCTAATGTAAAGGCTTGATAATAAACAATTCCCGAATGGAGCCACTCCATTAGCGGCGGATTAGATTTACGAAATAGCCTTAAAGCTTTTCGAATTTCCCAGCCATTGATATCAAGAAGATTATTAATCGGAAGCTCAATCACCTCTCGCTTTTGGTCAATGCTTAAATACCAATCCTTTTTATGGACATAAATAAACCGCACATCATAATCACTGTCCTTGGAAGGAAAACCCCATGCTCTACTGCCAGACTCAACGGCAAGACAAATTTTTACTTCATATTGCTCTTCAATTTTTTTGAGTTCAGTTAGTATTTTTTCTTTCAAGGTCATTCACTCCCTAAAAAATGCCGTGACCACAGGTGTTTACAATAATGGCGATATTCGTGATGCAATTGTTGGACTACCTGACCCTGTTTTCCTGGCAATTGATAACCCTCAAATGTAGTAATAGGAACGATTTCTTGAATGGAATTGGTGACAAACATCTCTTCGGCCTCAAAGGCGTGCTCCGTGGGATAATGGCCTTCTTCTACACCCAGATTCTTATTCTTCGCTAATTCGATGACAAACTGACGTGTAATCCCATTTAAAATCCCAGTTTGCACTGAAGGAGTATATAAGACCTTTCCTTTTACCCAAAAGATATTAGAGACGATCCCTTCAGCTACATATCCTTCCTCATTTAGGAAAATACCCTCAATATCTGGCCTATTTCCGATTTCTCTTTTAGCCAGAATATTATTCATAAAATGATGGGACTTAAGACGTTCATTTCCTTCAGGGCTGTTTCGTTTCTGCTCCAAAATAACTGCCTTTTTTTCTACTAATTCCCCAGCCTGAGGTAATGGTTTAGGAAAATAAAGAATATTTGGTTCATTAAACGGCATTACTTGTAAACCAATATCCCCTATCCCTGCCGAAACATTTAGCCGTAGATAAGCATTGGTCAAGCCGTTTAATTTCAATAATTCCTGCAAGTGTTGATTGGTTTCTTCGCGCTGAAAACGATAGTTGATGTTTATAACTTCTAAACCTTGATTCAGACGTTGTAAATGGTCATCTAGTAAAAATGGATGGCCTTCATACACTCTGAATGTTTCAAATAACCCCATTCCATATAAAAAACCATGATCAAACGGGGAAATCATTGCCTCGTCTTTTTTTAAAAATTGTCCGTTTAAAGAGATAAACATCATTAACGCCCCGTTTGCATGGCAATTTTCTTTTTATAATATTCGACGAAGTTGCGCAATAGATCTTTTCCTGAAGTGGTCAAAATAGATTCAGGGTGAAATTGTACTCCTTCAATTGGTAAATCCTTATGACGAATGGCCATAATTTCTCCTTCTTTTGTCCATGCGGAGATCTCAAAGCATTCAGGCAAAGTCTCTCTTTTGACGATTAATGAATGATATCTTGTTGCTGGAAAGGGATTTGGCAATCCTTGAAAAATCGTCTTTCCATCATGATACATTTCGGATGTTTTCCCATGCATCAGCTTTTCTGCACGAATTACATCTCCATTAAATGCTTGGGCAATTGCTTGCTGACCTAGGCAGACACCAAATATCGGGATTTTTCCTGCAAATGCTTTAATGGCATCCAAGCTGATTCCAGCCTCATTTGGACTACACGGCCCAGGAGAAACCATTAAGAATTCAGGCTGTAGTGTTGAAATCTCCGCAATTGACGTTTGATTATTCCGCTTAACCACCAATTCTTCACCAAGTTCACCTAAGTATTGCACTAAGTTAAAGGTAAAAGAATCGTAATTATCTATCATAAAGATCATCGCTCTACCTCCTCTGCCATTTCTTTCGCTTTCCATAATGCCGCTGCTTTTTTCATCGATTCTTTGTACTCATGCTTTGGATTAGAATCAATAACGATACCGGCACCTGCTTGGACATGAGCCATCCCATCTTTAACTAGCATGGTTCGGATGATAATGTTTAATTCTAAATCACCGCTAAAATCAATCCATCCAAGCGAACCGGTGTACACTCCACGTTGGACAGGCTCAAGTTCCTCAATTATTTCCATTGTTCGAACTTTAGGCGCACCAGTAATGGTCCCACCAGGAAAAACAGCATCAATAATATCAAAGCTTGTTTTGTCAGCGGCTAATTCCCCTCTTACATTGGAAACAATGTGCATGACATGGGAATATTTTTCAATGACCATAAATTCATTAACCTCGACTGTCCCATACTTACATACTCTCCCAAGGTCATTCCTCTCTAAATCCACCAGCATTACATGTTCCGCACGCTCTTTTTCGTTTTCAATTAATTCATTAGCAAGTGTGACATCTTCTTCGTGATTCTTTCCTCTTGAGCGAGTGCCTGCGATTGGACGGGTTCTTACTTCTTGTCCATCTTTTTTAACAAGAAGTTCAGGAGACCCACTTACAAGTTGAAAGTCTGGTGTATGTAGATAGGCCATATATGGAGAGGGATTTAAGGACCTTAGTTGTTCATACACTTCAAGTGCTTCTACTTTAATCGGTTTTGATTGGCGGACAGCAAGGTTCACCTGAAAGACATCGCCCTGACCAATATAATGTTGAATCTTGATTACAGCCTGAATAAATTCATCTTCAGTCATCGAAACCTCTAGATTCTTTTGGTTAGTTCCTTTAACGATATTTTCTTGACGAGTTGGGAGGTGTCGAAGCCATTTTTCTTCCCAAAAGGATATTTTCTCCTCGATTCCATGATCATTTTCAGCTAGGAACAAAAGCCACAAAATATCTTCTTTATGGTCATAGACAAACCATTCTTTCACAATAAAAAAGTAGATTTCCGGCATTTCTAAATCATCTGTTGCTAAATCCGGAAGCACTTCAATGTAACGAGCATAATCATAGCTTATGTATCCAATCGCACCGCCAAGAAAACTAGGAAGACCTTCTATTTTATCGACATGGAATTGGCTCATGTATTCCATCAAGAGGTGGAGCGGATTTCCTTCCTGTCTCTCAGTACCATTTTCATTTTGAATTTCAAGTATATGATTTTTCCCTTTGATAATAGTCTCAGGCTGAAAGGCAGCAATGCTGTAACGCCCTCCGCGACCGCTTTCCAATAGCACATGATGAGTACTATTCTCTGCTAGTACACGATATTGACTGAAAAACCTTGAATAAGTAAAAGGAATTTTCTTACTGTATAAATGAAGCTTCTTCAACAAATTCACTCCTTAGCTTTTCTCTTTTCTCATCATACTTGAAAAGGGTGTCAGGCACCACCTAATAGTGTGGTGCACGATAATGACAATGAACTTTTTCCCTGAGAACAGAAAGAAGCCCATCCATTTTCTGGATAGGGCTTCTTTTTTTAAATTAAATAGTCTTTTGTGAGTAAGTGATTAGGAAATCTTTTTCAGTTCTTCTGTTAATTTTAGGAATAATTCCTTATCCCCATGTTGTAATGTGTGGTCGATTTCCTTGCGGATTTTCTCCCTCTTAAACTCTAGTAGGGCATTATTTAGAAACATCTCTGCAACAACAGCATCTGTATTCTCATCCGATTGTTGTGGTGAATTAAGTAATTTCTTTTCCATGGAAATCAACTCCTTACGTTTTTTCTAATTATACAAGTAGTTTTCTAAAAATTCAAATATTTTATTTTAAAAAAGCAAAAAAAATTTCAAAAAAGGAAAATGTGGTGTCAGGCACCACAAAAGGACACTTGTCCGCGGTGAACGGACAAGTTAATTTTTAGTGGATTTGGCTTTCAAATAGGGTGTTTCTTTGGTTGAATTTGGTGATGAGTTTAAGTAAGACGCCATTGGCGATGAGTAATCCTACCCCTATCAAGAATAAGGTTAGTGGACTTAAGAAGAAGAGCCCGCTCACTTGACTGATGATAAGACCGACTACCGGTAAAACCATAATACCTCCAAATTGCTGCGCTTCTTGATAGGATTTTAATCTTGCGGAAACTAACACATTCATAACGATATTAAAGATCACTAAGGCAGGGATAACCCAAAACATCAAAATTAGCCATGTCGAATCCAAATATAAAATTTCATTAAAAACGCGATAAGATATTAGATTTACAATCAAGGCATTAAGTAAAAATGCCACAAAAGTAATGAATATTGTCGGGATAAAAGAAGCAATCACCTTTCCCAAGAACAATTCAGTTATAGTTATTGGTGCGAATAGTAAAGTTTCCAATGTATTTCTCTCCTTCTCTCCTGCAAAACTATTGGATGAAGTGACTATAGAATTGATGATTGCTGTCATTAAGAAAAACGGAATCAACATAAAATTTAAAAAGAAATAAACCGATTTGTACCCCAATGACGGTAGCGTAGCTAATGTATGTCTCATGTCTTCATTTGGAAAGTTTTTGATTATTGCATTGATTGGTTTTTCTAAATCCTTAGAGGATTCACCGATTAATTCGGTATTTAGACCAACGTAAGCAAATATGGCTGGTAAAAGGATACAAAGCACTAAAGGAAGGATGATCATTGGAACCCAGATCTTTTTGGACGAAAAAGTACTTTTTAAATCTTTATGAGCAACGGCCGCAATGATGTTCTTATTCATGACTTTCACCCCTTATTTTAAAATAAAGTGACTCCAGACTTCTATTGGTAATCTCACATGAGTGGATCCACGATTCACTGAGAATCTCCTTAAGTAACCCGGCAATTTCATTTTTTGACGGAAGGGTGAATTCGATAAAATAAGGATCCTTTCGAAGGTAAGTAAAACCCTTGTATGTGTTTGCGGCGATGGGCATTAGTCCAGTTTCAACCAATAAGGTAACCTCAGTTAAATATCTATTCTCTAATTCACTTCTCGTTCCCTTTTCAATGATTTGACCGTCCTTTAAAAATAGGAAAGAATCACATGTGGTCTCTAGTTGGTGCAAGACATGTGAACAGATGACAATCGTGACCTTTTCTTCCTTATTTATTTTTTTCAAGTAATGAATCACATCGTTTATTCCTTCAGGATCTAAACCATTTGTCGGCTCATCCAAGAACAAAAGTTTAGGCTTATGGAGCAGCGCCTTTGCAAGGGTAATTCTTTTTTCATCCCTGTCGAAAACGTGCCGACCAAATGGTCCTTTTTCTCCAGCATTTCAAACTGTTCGAGCAGATGAGTGATTCGTTTCGGGTTATAAGCATTATAGATTTTAGAAAAAAAGACTAGATTGTCCCACGCACTCATGTCATGGTACAAAGCAGCACTTTCCGTAACAATACCAGCCTTCATTCTGATTTCATCACCCTGTGTTTTCGGGTCATAGCCCATTACCTTCATTTTTCCGTTTGTCGCTTCAATTACTCCATTCAGCAAGCGAATCATCGTTGTCTTCCCCGCCCCATTTGGTCCAAGCAGCCCAATAATATTTCCTTCCTTAATCGTAAAAGACACATCCTTTAAAATATCACGCCCATTAAAAGCCTTATTCACATGAAGTGCTTCAATAAATGTCAACCTACATTCCCCCTAATTTGGTGTCAGGCACCGCAAAAAGACACTTTCTCCTTTTTGTCCGCGACGGATGGACACCTCTCCAAAAATAACCAATTTTAATAAATTTTATCAGATTTGTATGGATGGTTTGTACTATTATTTGAACTTTTTTATTTATTGCAGATAATTATGTTCCTGATTTTTTGGCAACTTTTTTTGTGTATGTACAGACTTTTAGGGAACATTAAACTCATCTATTTTATTAAGGAAGCAGGTGAGAGATATTGATGGAACAAACTGTCTTAGCAGGTTATCAACCAGTAAATAACATTAATGTTTATTACGAGTTTTATCCTAACCAAACATCTGAAAAAACGTTTGTTTTATTACATGGCTTTCTTTCTTCCACCTTCACATTTCGCCATCTAATAACATTATTGAAACAGGACTACCAAGTATTATCGGTTGATCTTCCCCCATTTGGAAAAAGTGCAAAATGTAACCGATATGTATATTCTTATAAGAATCTAGCCCAAACGGTAATCAAACTGACTGAAACTCTAGGCTTAAAAAAAATGACTTTTATTGGTCATTCCATGGGTGGACAAATCGTTTTAAATATCCTTCATATGATGCCTGAGCTTGCAGACAAAGCCATTCTTCTCTGCAGTTCGGCCTATCTCAAACGATCTAAATTTCCTTTAATAATCACAAGTTACTTACCATATTTTCATCTTTTTGTAAAATACTGGTTTGCGCGAACGGGAGTAAAGAAAAATCTTCAAGACGCACTTTATAATCACACCATCATTAATGATGAGATGATTAATGGGTACTTACAACCGTTTTTAACGGACGAAATTTTCGTAGCACTTACAAGGATGATTCGTGATCGTGAAGGAGATTTGCCTGTAGAGATTCTTAACCAAATCAAAACGCCCTGTTTATTACTGTGGGGAGATCATGATAAATCAATGCCTCTAAATATAGGTGAGCAGTTAAATAAAGATTTGTCCAACTCTGAGCTAATTGTATTAAAGGATTCTGGACATGCACTTCCTGAGGAACGTCCTAGCGAAGTATTTGAATATATCAAAGGTTTTATTGATAAATACAAAACGGCAGCTGAAGCATAGCTGCCGTTTTTGTTATTCCAGATGTGTTGTTTAAACGTTCTTATTTAAACCAGCCTTTTTCTTTAGATTGAGTAATGGCCTCAATACGGTTTTTTACTTCGAGTTTGTCAAGGATGATCGAAATGTAGTTGCGGACGGTTCCTGTTTTGATACTTAGTGTTTCAGCGATTTCTTTTGTATTTTTACCATCTGCAACAAGCTCTAACACTTCCTTTTCTCGGTCAGTTAATGGATTTTCTTCGCCATACACATCATCCATTAATTCTGGTGCATAAATTCTTCTTCCTGACATCACACTACGGATGGAACTAGCTAGCTCTTCACTTGGACTGTCTTTTAATAAATAACCGTTCACCCCCGCCTTCAACGCCCTTTGAAAATAACCAGTTCTAGCAAAAGTAGTTAATATGATTACTTTACAGTTCAGCCCCTTCAACTCTTCTGCAGCCTCTAGACCGCTCTTTCCAGGCATTTCGATATCCATGATACAAACATCGGGCTGAAATTTCTTTACGAGTGCCACGGCCTCTTCTCCATTTGATGCCTTTCCGACCACTTCCATATCTTCTTCCAAATTAAGAAGTGAACCAAAGGCGCCTAATAGCATTTGCTGGTCTTCAGCAATCACAATTTTAATCATTTTGCTCCTCCTTTTCCATCCCTGGTTTAACATCATTTGGTACGCTTATAATTAAAGTTGTTCCATCTTTGGGCAAAATTTCTAGACTACCGTTGATAAATTCCAAGCGCTCTTTTATGCCAATCAACCCATGACCCTCTTGCAGCGCTTCTTTTTCTCCTTTAAAAACCCCATCATCACGAATAGTCAATACTAATTCTTGCATCGATTGATGAATGGTAATAAAACAAGATTTCGCTCCACTGTGTTTGACAACATTATTAACTGCTTCTTTCATACACATGCTTAAAATATTCTCTGTTAAAAGTGTTACTTTTGCCGGAGTAAAATCTCCTTCACTAATCAAAGTAATTTCTGCAGCGTTAAGGATTTGTTCCACACGGACGATTTCATCGCGCAAACGGATTCCCCGCATGGATGAAACCATTTTCCGTACCTCACTTAATGCAGTTCGTGCTGTTTGTTGCACATCCTTCAATTCATTGCGTGCTTGCTCCGGATCCTTAGCAATTAACTTTCGTGCCAAATCTGTTTTCAATCCAATAAGTGAAAGCTTTTGTCCGAGGGTATCATGAAGATCCCGGGCAATCCTTTGTCTCTCCTCTAGTTTACCTAATTCTGAAATTCGTTTGTTTGCATCCAATAGCTTTTCTTCCAGCTGCCCTCTTTCCTTCCTGTTGTGGATACTAAACGGGAGAAGAATTACACTAATCCAGATGATAATGACAAAGGGCAATTGCTGTAGAAATAGTTTTTCTTGCATGACGATACTAAAGTTTATGGAAACTGACGTACTAAACAAGTGAATAAAATACAAAGTTAAAAAAGCGATTCTTTCTTTAATATTGCCGATAAAATAAGCAAGAAAAAAGGCAAAATAAACATAGCTGAAAAGGCTAGTCGCAGTAATAGAAATACCAATCAGGATCAACGTCCATAAATAAACAATCCAGCCCTTAGAAATAAACGCAATTCGGTAAAGAATGAAGAAGATTAATGTTAGCAATATCCCAACTACAATTTCAATCGTAGAGGAAGATTGAAAAATAAAGTAAAAAGGCAAAATGCCAAGAACCGTCCAAATATACGGGGCAATCCCATTATTTTTTTGAAATGTCAGATATTTTTTTATCATGAACGAAACCTCAATTTCCCTTATCATCCTTTATTCTTCTATCATAACTCAAAGCTGCCCTATTGTACTCTAATACACCACTCATTTTAACTAAAAACATTATCACTTTAAACCCGACAATGTTTTTGGCTTAGACAAGTTGATTCCATATATGTGATTTACACCCATATGTAATATTTTCCAATAAATAAATATATAATAAAATAATCAGAACTTTATACCCGTTTACACCATTCAAATATTGGAAATAACAGTTGTTATTAAAGACTCTTTTCGTAAACTTTGTTGCTTCTGGAGCTTTATAAAGGCAATTACTAAGTTTTTAGGCAATTTTCGCAAAAGTTCTTACAAAACGATGCCACGAAGCTAATAGTTTTACGGTTTGATGAACTTATACGAAAAACAACAATCCTTGCGAAAATAGCCTTATTAAACAACTAGGAGGAATGAATGTTGAGGGAAATATTCAAAAGTTACTCCGAAATTCCTTATTTGCGGCTTGGTGCAGGTGAGCCTTTAGTTTTTATTCACGGCCTTGGTGAAGTAAAGGAGGGTTGGACAAATCAGTTTGAGTTTGCGAATCAGTTTGACTTAATCATTCCTGATTTACGTGGGCATGGAGAGTACATTACCCCTGGGGAGATTTCCATTAAAAACTTTGCCGATGATGTGATTAGTCTATTGAAAGGACTGGGAATTGAAAGCGCGCACATATGTGGATTGTCTATGGGCGGAATGGTCGCACAAGAAATTTATCGTCAATCACCTGAGATGTGTCGATCATTGATGTTAGTAAGCACTTTCCATTATGCTCCAAAGCAGCTCGGGAAGCTTTTTATAAACTACCGAAAAGCCCGCGCAGAAAATAAATCTTCTGAGACTATTGCAGCAAGATCGGCAAAAGTTTGTCTTTATTCTTGGAGCAAGGAGAATATCGAAACCTTCTCCAAATTCTACAAGCCCAACAGCGAATTCTTTTTTAAATCCATGGAGGCTTGTCTAAATGTAAATAACATAACGTTACTCCCAAAGATTAAAGTACCCACCCTAATTATTGGCGGACAATATGATTCGGTTATCCCTGTTTGGGTCCAGTTTTTAATGCATAAACAAATTCGCCACTCTGAGTTTGTCATTTTTCGGAACACTGGCCATATTGTAAAATTAGAGGCAAAAGATGAATTCAACAAGGTTTTAAGAACATTTTTGAACAAACATAAAACGGCAAGTTAGGAGAGGTGGGATAATCCTTCCTCTCTTTACTTGCCAAACATAATCTATTTACATGTACCAAACTTTAATCCACAATCATTTGAAAAGCGGATTGGAGCGGCTAGCTGCCCATTGATCAACAATACCCGCAAATAGACCAGATAATGCAAGACCGACATGCCCTGATTCAACACAAACATAAGTTTTATCTTCACTCGATACTAAATCCATAATTGGTTTACTTTGCTCTTCTAAAACTAAATTGTCTCTAGACCCTGAGACTACGAAAAGATTGGCTCGAATATTTTTCAAATCGGCCGGTTTATTCCCAACCATAAATTCCCCTTTAACTAGCTTGTTACCTTTAACTAATTCATTTCCAAATTGTTTATAGGCTTCACCAGCAAATGGCACTTGATCAAGTGTCCATTTATTCATCCGACGCCACTTTTCAACATAACGGTGATCGTGGGCCCGATTTAAGAGCATGGTATAATTGGTAAAATATATTGGCGATCCAATAGCTCTAAACATCATTTCCACATATTTAGAGGGAACAACCCCATAAACATCTAGAAAATGATCGAGATTAATATCTCCATTTTTGAGACCTTCCGCCCATTTTTCCGGCCCTACAAACGTACTGAAATCAATAGGTACCGTAGCTACGATTAAATTTTTGATTGGTTCTTCGGCTACAGATGCGTAGATAGAGGCAATCGTACCTCCTAAACAATATCCAACGAGTGTAATTTCCTCCGCTTCAGAATGGCGAATGGCCCTCTTTACAGCTGTTTTTAGATATTTCTCGACATAAGTATCGATACCAATCTTTTTGTCTTCATAGCCTGGTGTACCCCAATCCAATAAATACACTTCATAGCCCATGTCAGTTAAGTTTTTTATCACACTTTTCTTTGGGTCAATATCTAAAATGTATGGTTTATTAAAAAGCGAATACACAAAAAATAATGGAATCTCATACTTTTTTTGTTTGGCAGGATAATGCCATAAAACTGATTTATTTTTTCTCCATACTTCAGTCCTTGGAGTTTGACCAACCGTGGGTTCAGGTTCAGATAAAAGTTTAACCACATTTGCCCAGCGGTCCATTTCTTTTTGATAATCAAACTCCGGAATGCTCCCCTTGAAAGGTGCTTCTGTTGCCAAGCTCACCCCTCCATTTCATTTTATTTCGCTGTCCCTGATCCGGCCAACTCTCGATCCACTTCTTTATTCTTTTCAAGAAGACCTTTTATTGACTCGAATTCTTCTTTAAAGTTAGTTAATTTCATTAACTCAAACTTCATTTCTTGGAGTTCTGCCTTTAATTCTTTGGTCTCTATTTGCTCTTTTTTCGTTTTAACTAACTCTGTTTTAAGCTGCTTTGTTAATTTAATGATTTCTTTTGAAATTTCCACAACACTCTCGATTTCCTTGTTCTGGGACTTCATGGTATCCTGCAAATCCCAGATTTGTTCCTCAAGAGCTTCAATTTTTTCCTCGGCTTGGACCGTTAACGTTGCAACATTCGCTATATCATTTTTAGTTGGTAAATTCAAAACACCTGCAAGTGCTTCCTGATTCTTTTTGAATGTCTCAAGATAACGAGAATTAATTTCTGTTCCGGTATTAGACATTTTTATGAAATCCTTGTTATCCGTCCAATGATAGATAAAATCATTTATCTGTTTTTCCCATAAAAGACTAAGCTTATGAAAGGATTCAAATGGATCGTAAGGTTTTTTACCAGACATTACTTCCACTCCTATTTTGTCATTATTTAGATTGATCGGTTGCATTCTTCATATAATTCTGAAACGGCAGGATTGCAGATTTCACTTGCTTAGCAAACATATTTACAAATACTTTTTGATTTTCATATAAAACATTGCTTGTTTTCTTAACACTCTCAATATATTTTTCTCTGCCATTTTTCCGATAAGCGATATACTGTTCAACGGTTTCTACATATTTATCTAAGGCATCTAATTGTCCTGTAATTAATGCTTGAGTTGGGGTTAATAATAAATGAGCTGTTTTATTTTGAATATCCTCAACAACTTTGTTAATTTCTTCATATGATTTCACTGGAAAGAACTGCTGTAGTGGAGTCGTTGTCATAAGTAATTCTTCGCGTGCTCCCTTTTCCCACTCTTTCAGTTCCATCCCAAATTGCGCAGAAATGGTGAGGGCATTTTCCTGATTCTGTTTAAGCTTTTCCACGTAGTTTCTGACCGCTTCCAAGAAAAGTGTATCTCGTTTATTTAAGCGGTCTTCCCAAGCATCTAATTCATTAAATCCTAACTTCCAAAGCAGATCTAAGCTTGATGAATCCTGTTCCTCGTCAACCTCTACTTCTTGATTTTCTAACTCTAATACTTTTTCAATTTTTTTCGTCATGGTCATTCTCCTCCAAATTCAAATCAAATAATTGTTTTAACTCTATTAACTCATCTTCCAAGCTTTTTAGTTTACAGGCATGGATTTCCACTGCTTCCTTTTCCAAAATAGCTTGCAAGTCTTCCCATGATTCACGAATCATTTTTAACTTGTTCCGGTTCTCTTGCTGTCTTTTGTTCATCCAATAGATGGATTCATCCAAAAGATCTAACTTTCCCTCATAATCTACAATTCTTACAGAAATAGCACTTATTTCATCTTTATTTGGAAGGTCAAACTTTTTTAACCTTCTGGTTGTTAGTCTTCTGTGAATTTTTAACTGCTTCACATGTGCATCTATTGCTTTTCCAAATGCAATAGTGAATTTTCTGTTATTTGTGTAGGCATGGATTTTCTTATTCATTTCTGCTTCTATTTTTTTATAAAAAGAATCTCTATCTTGATGCGTGGACTCCATGTACATCCCTCTTAACTAATTGGCCAGTATCTACTATTTAACTTACACTGGCAGTTGTCCCACCGTCAACAACTAGTACATGACCATAAACATAGTTAGAAGCATTTGAGGCTAAAAATAGTGCTGGACCTTTTATGTCATCATCTGAACCAAAGCGCCCTGCAGGTGTACGCTCAAGAATTTTTTCACCTGAGTAGTCCAGAATCGCTTTAGCCATTTTTGTTGGAAAAAACCCTGGAGCAATTGCATTGACATGAACATTATACGGTGCCAGTTTTACGGCTAAATCCTTTGTTAAGGTAATGACCGCACCTTTGCTTGCTGAATACCCAATCGCATCCATCACTAAAGGGTCTTGTCCACCCATACCTGCGATTGAGGCAATATTAATAATTTTGCCGGATTTTTGCTCGACCATAATTTTACCAACTGCCTGAGAAAATAGGAAAACCGCTTTGAGATTGATGTCCATTACCTTATCCCATTTATCCTCTGACATTTCTAATGCGGGTGCTCCCCAACTCGTACCGCTGTTGTTAACTAAAATATCGATCCGGCCAAATTCTCTCAGCGTTTCATTTACAACAAACTGGATATCGTTTGGAGTGGCTACATCACATTTCAGAGCAAGTGCGCGAACTCCTTTTTTCTGCAAAGCTTCTGTCAATTGTTGACACGCATCTAGGTTTCTAGAACAGATGACCACATTTGCCCCTGCTTCCGCATAGGCGACCGCAATTTGCTGACCTAGACCTCTTCCTCCGCCAGTAATTATAGCTGTTTTCCCTTTTAAACTAAAAAGCTCTTGCGTATTCACGGCTATCACTCTTTCTATTAAGCTTTTACTTTTAATTTTTCTTGATCTCTTATGACTCGTCGAAGTAGTTTTCCTACTGAAGATTTTGGCAAATCTGCAAGAATTTCTACTGCTTTTGGCGCCTTATATGGGGCAAGGTTATCTTTCCCAAACTGTTTGATTTCCTCTTCTGAAATGGTATATCCTTCTTTTAATTTAACAAATGCCTTTACTGTTTCCCCACGATAGGAATCTGGAACACCAATAACAAGCACCTCTTCAATTCCCTCTAATTGATAAAGGACATCCTCGATTTCACTGGGATAAACATTGTATCCGCTTGCAATAATCATATCCTTTTTCCGGTCAACGATATAAAAATAGCCGTCTTCATCCATTTTTGCGACGTCTCCCGTGAACAGCCAGCCGTCTTTTAATACTTCGGCCGTATCTTCTGGGCGGTTCCAATAACCTTTCATGACTTGTGGACCTTGGATTATTAATTCCCCTTCTTGTCCAACTGGTACATCAACATACCCATCCGGAGTCTGATGAACAATTCTGGCAATTGTACTTTGGACAGGTATTCCAACACTTCCATATTTCCTTGGCACAAACGGCGGACTAAAAATAGCTGTTGGTGCTGACTCAGAAAGGCCATACCCATCGAGTAACATTGCCCCTGTTTTCTTTTCAAACATTTTTATTTGTTCTACGGGTAGTGGGGCACCGCCGCTGCTTAGGTAATACATTTCATTAAAACTACATGTATCTAAATCTGGCTGGCTATTTAGTGCAAAATACATGGTTGGAACCGCCGACATTTGGAAGGGCTTTTCACGGTTAATTGTTTCCATTACTTCTCTAACATCAAAACGAGGTAAGACAATTTGATTAGCACCTTCCCTAATTCCACATAGCGCCACACTAGATAATCCATATACATGGAACATTGGCAGGACGGTGATCATCTTTAAATTTTCTGGTTTATAATCACAAGTTTTATAGGCAAAATCACAAACTTGATTGAAATTGGCCAGGAGGTTGCGATGAGTGAGCATGACACCCTTAGATACACCTGTTGTTCCACCAGTATATTGTAAAAGGGCTACGTCCTCGTATTGGTCTATCTCAACTTCAGGGATATTTACGTCCTCATGTAAAAATTCATCAAAATAGTGGTCACCTTCAGCTAGGTCGACTCTAGTTCCACCGAAACTTACTACGATAACCTTTTTTAAGTTTGTTTGAGATTGTAATGCTTTAATTTTTGGATAAAATGCATCTAACGCGACTATGTATTCAGAGCCAGAATCATTTAAAACGTGTTCTATTTCTCTTTCTACATACATTGGATTAACTTGAACAGCTATACCACCTAAACGAAATGTACCGAATAGCGTGAATATATAATGCGGGGAATTTGGAAGCATAATAGACAGACGATCACCCTTGGTAAATCCTGACCTATGTAGGGCTGCAGCAAATTTATCGGTAATCAGTTTTGTATCGTTATACGTCCAAATGTTTCCGTAAAAAGTAAAGGCAGGATTGGTGTTATAACGTTTTACTGAACCATGTAAAAAATCATAGAGAGAATTGTGTTCAATATTCACATGCTCGTTAATTCTTGGATCATAAATTTTTAACCACGGCTTTTGCTGATAAACCATTAAAACGATGCCTCCTCAAGATTTTTAATATCAAATAGTAAATATTCCATTTAAAAAAGCTGTAAATTCTACTGAAGCGGTCGTCAATATCATTAATTAGAATATTAATATAGTTACGATTATTGTAGTTTAATGTGGTTTTGTAAACCTCCCTCTTTCGACAAAATTCCACAAAATCCTCCGAGTCATGAAGTAATATATAACCAACGCTGTAATATTAAGCAACCGTTTTCAAAAGACTTACTCAAAAACAGGAAAAATGACGAAAATTGTCGGAATATTTTTTCAGTATTTCTCATCCCAAATCGTAAAAAATGTAATTTACAGTCACTGAACCACTTAATCTCCCCACACCCAAAGAACCCTTAAACCAAGAAAGTATTATTCTCCTATAATACTTCTAGGTGTCAGGCACCAAAGAAATACACTTGTCCGCCTGAAGAGGACATGCGAAATTGTTACGTTTCTATTATTCTGAATTTTATAAAAATTAATACTTTACAAATTGTGGTAGTGCCATTTATGATATATAACAATAGGAGGGGTATGTTTGAGTAAAGTTTCTTTTAGTTGTTCTGAAATTCCTTACTTACGTTTTGGTGCTGGTGAACCTTTAGTCTTTATTCATGGTTTAGGAGAGGTAAAGGAGGGCTGGAACAATCAGTTTGAATTTGCGGATCAGTATGACTTGATTATTCCTGATTTACGAGGGCATGGTGAGCATATTACGAATGAGAAGATATCTATTCCACAGTTTGCCAGTGACATTATTACTCTATTAAATAACCTCCAGGTTGAAAGCGCCCATATTTGCGGATTATCAATGGGCGGAATGGTAGCCCAGGAAATTTATCGTCAGGCTCCCCATATGTGTCGATCATTAATGTTGGTAAGCACCTTTCATTTCATCCCTAGACACTTGGCAAAGTTAATAATAAACTATCGAAAAGTTCGCTCATTATCTACAACCCCAAGTTTACCAAAAAACACGGCTGCACGTATTTCACTTAATTCATAGAAAGGTAAAGTTTATCAAGACTTTCATAAATTTTACCAACCTAATCACGAGGTTTTTCTAAAATCGGTTAAAGCATGTCTGGAAGTGAATAATTTAAAACTACTTCCTAAAATAAAAGTCCCTACATTAATCATGGGATCCCAATATGATTCTGTCATCCCTGTATGGATCCAACTATTAATGCACAAACAAATTCGCCACTCTGAATTTGTGATCCTTAGGAACACTGGTCATATTGCCAAATTAGAACAGAAGGAGGCATTTAATAGAGTTATTCGCAACTTTTTGAAAAAACACTCAAAAGTAAGTTAAGGGAGGGACTTTTTCCTCCCTTCTTCCATGTTCTTTCCTTAGTTAAATTATCATATAATTTACCGTTACTTTTAAAAAGGAGGATTGAATTAATGCCAATAACTAATGGGAATGGTATTAATCTTTATTATGAGGTTCATGGAGAGGGAGAACCATTACTTTTAATAATGGGGTTGTCACTGAATTCAAAATCTTGGTTCAGGACTCTCCCAGCTCTAAGTGAGCACTTTAAAGTAATTATTTTTGATAACCGAGGTACAGGTCACAGCGACAAACCTAATTCTCCCTATTCGATTGAGCAAATGGCTGAAGATGCTAAGTGTGTTCTAGATGCAGCCGGAGTAGAATCAGCCCATGTATATGGCATTTCAATGGGTGGGATGATAGCTCAAAGATTGGCTCTTTTGTATCCATCTCGAGTCCGTTCACTGATCTTGGGTTGTACAACCTCTGGGGGAGCAAGTCATGTACAACCTAGTGCAGAGGTATCCATGCTAATGCTTTCAAGAGGCTCTTCTGTTGCAACACCCGAAGAAATGGCGTGGGCCACAGCTCCAATCCTTTACAGTCAATCATTTATAGAAAATCAACGGGAATTCATAGCAGAGGACATCCAAAGAAGAATAGAGATACCTGTTCTTCCTTATGCCTATATACTTCAGCTCCAGGCCTGTTTAGCCCATGATACCTACAATGACATTGATCAAATTAAGGTGCCAACCTTAGTTATTCATGGCGATGAAGATAAATTGGTTCCCTACCAAAATGGGGTAACCTTAGCAGAGAAAATTCCGAATGCTGAATTTTTAACCATTCAAGGTGCTGGTCATATCTATGTAACAGAAGCAAATGATTTAGTAAATGAAAGAGTGATAGATTTTTTAAAAACAATAAGTTAATTTTATAACTTCCATACATGAACAAAAGGCGCAAGAGCCCGTTTACTTTGTTAATTTATAAAATCCATACATTAAAAAAATGCCCGATCATCTATTGAACGGGCATTTTTATATAGTTCTCCATATATCCACTTTTATTATATAGAAGCAATAGAAAATAAGTCTGGAAATTTCATAAAGCTTTTCCTACTCTCAATTAAGCTTTTACCTTAGCCATTTCTTCATCTCGAAGTACTCTTCTAAGCAATTTCCCCACCGATGACTTTGGTAATTCTGAAAGAATTTCGACTTCTTTTGGCGCCTTGTACGGAGCTAGGTTATCTTTTGCAAACTGAATGACTTCTTCCACGGAAAGTGTATAACCTTCTTTAGGTTTGATAAAGGCCTTGACGGTTTCCCCACGGTAAGTATCAGGTACGCCAATAACAATCGCCTCTTCTACCCCTTCAAGCATATAAAGGACTTCCTCTACTTCTCGTGGATAAACATTGTATCCGCTTGCAATAATCATATCCTTTTGGCGGTCAAGGATATAGAAATAGCCCTCTTCATCCATCTTTGCAATATCACCAGTAAACAGCCATCCATCCTTTAATACTTCTTCTGTATCCTTTGGACGATTCCAGTAACCCTTCATTACCTGTGGATAAAAAATAAAACTAGAATTTAGTGAACTTGAATAGAAATATCAATAGTCTTATAAGCGATGAGAAAGGTTGCTAATGAGTATATTGCCTCACCCAACCCAAAGATGAAAATCGAACTTCCAAAAATGAAAAAATTAAATAATAAAATAAATTGTCCAATGGATAGTGAAGACCGTTCGCTAAACAATATGGCCAATACCTCCGTTCCATCAAAACAGCCGCCAAACCGAATGGTTATTCCGACTCCCAAACCTAAGATAATACCGCCAAATACGATGACGATGATGGGATTTTCAGAAATAACAGGAATCGGCTCTAATAAATAGGTTTCAAGCGAAAGCGTAAGGATGGCATAAATGCTAAGCATGAGAAACCTTCGCCCGAGAAATGTATAGGCAATCAAGAAAAAAGGTGTATTTAATATCAACAAAAACAATCCTATTTCTTGACCTGTAATATGTGAAAGAAGGATGCTAATCCCTATGATTCCCCCGTCAATCACATGATTTTTAACCAAAAATAATTGTAATGAAATGGCTACAAACGTTGCCCCCATAAAGATTATCAAAACCCGTTTATAAAAAGAAATGGCAGCCGATCTACTAAAATCAATATAGAATTTTTTCCTTTTTCTATACATACTTGTCCCCTTTTGGCCATAAATTCCGTGACATGTACTTTAAATATATTCTGTTAAAAAATAAAAATTCATTATGACACCAATTGCAAAAATAAAAGAGCCGCCAGCAACAAAAAATAGATTTGTTGCTGGCGGCTCTTTATGGGAATAACAAAGGACGAATCGCTAAGCACGAATCGTCCTTCCACAATAGATTAGATTAATTCTTTAACATTCTAAATACCTGCTCAACATCCTTATCCCCGCGCCCTGAAAGATTTACGATTAGAACATCGTCCTTTGGTAATTCTTTTGCTAGTTTAATAGCGTAAGCCACTGCATGAGAACTTTCTAACGCAGGAATGATTCCCTCAGTCTTGCTTAACGTTTGAAAAGCCTCCAGAGCCTCTTGTCCAGTTACAGTTACATACTCTGCTCGTCCGCTGGTTTTCAAATAGCTGTGCTCTGGCCCGACTCCTGGATAATCCAATCCTGCAGCAATGGAGTACGTTGGTTTCGGGTCGCCCTTATCATCTAATAATGTTAAACATTTAAAACCATGGATAACTGCTGGTACTCCTTCCGTCAGAGTTGGTGCCTCAGCTGGTTCAACTCCAATTAATCGTACATCTTTTTCATCAATATAATGGGCAAAGGCGCCGATGGCATTACTGCCGCCTCCCGCACAAGCAACCACTGCTGTAGGCAGCTTGCCTTCTTTTTCAAGAATCTGACGCTTCGATTCTTCACTAATAATTGCCTGGAAATGTTTGACCATTGAAGGGTATGGATGTGGTCCAACGGCCGAACCTAATAAATAAAAGGTATTTTTATAGTTTTGTACCAAGTCACCCAAGGCTTCATCGACGGCATCCTTTAAGCGGCCTTGTCCTTTGTCAACAGGAACGACTTTTGCACCTAACAATTCCATTCGAAAAACGTTGAGGGCTTGGCGTTCCGTATCCAATTTACCCATATAAATAATGCATTCCATCCCAAACATCGCGCATGCTGTTGCTGTTGCCACGCCGTGTTGTCCTGCCCCCGTTTCCGCGATTATTCTTTTCACTCCCATTCGTTTTGCTAAAAGAATTTGGCCGATTGCATTATTAATTTTGTGTGCACCAGTATGGTTTAAATCTTCTCTTTTCAGATAAATTTTTGCCCCTTGATTTTGCTTGGTTAAATTTTCTGCATACGTTAATGGATTCTCCCTGCCTACATATTCCTTTAAATAATATTTGAATTCCGCAATGAATTCCGGGTCATCCTTATAACGATTAAATTGTTCCTCTAATTCGTTCATTACGACTTGCAAATCCTCAGGAACAAAACTTCCCCCAAACTCCCCAAAAAAGCCCTTACTCTCAACACTAACTCTCTCCATTCTCTCAGCTCGACTCCTTTATATCTATTATTCTAATTCAGCCTCATCACTAAAAATTAACTGAATATTCCTATAATTATTCTATCACATTGTCCAATATCTGCAAACAGATAACTATTCAGCAATAATAGGAAAAAGTCTACACCTGCGTGTAGACCCTTGATCTAGATTTCTTAATAAATCTTTATTCATATCTAAGAGAGTCAATTGGATCAAGCTTTGAGGCCTTATTTGCTGGTAGAAGTCCAAAGACTACACCAATAACCATAGAAAACAAGACTCCGCCTAGTACCACTTGCCAAGACACTAAGGATGGCCAACCTGCAAAGAAACTTACAACTGTCGATGTCCCCCAGCCGAGTAATATTCCAAGGATACCGCCTATAAAGGTAAGTGTCATCGATTCAATTAAAAATTGAGTCAGCACCTGTCCTCGTGTTGCACCTAGTGCCATGCGAATTCCTATTTCCCTAGTTCTTTCCGTCACGGAAACGAGCATAATATTCATGACACCAATCCCGCCTACAAATAAGGAGATTCCGGCTATACTCCCGATGATTAAGGTCATGATTTTGGTAATCTGCCCCACCCCTTGAGCGATTTCTTCCATATTGATAACTTGGTAGGATTTTTCCGTATTATGCAGATTATTTAATAACTTAGCAGCTTTTTTACCTGCAACCTGCAACTGTTCCGCAGACGCTACTTGCAGGGTTACCTGCGTAAAATCACTACTTCCGTAAATGGTTTTCCAAGTCTGAAAAGGCAGATAAACCTCCATGGATCCAAATGAAAAAAGTCCCGTTGGTTTTTCTAATACCCCAATAATTTCGATGGGTTGATTGGCAACCATAATAACCTTTCCGACAGGATTTTTCCCTTTAAATAGTTCCGCTTGCAATTTGTTACTTACTAAAGCCGCCCGTCGGCCACCTAGGAAATCTGAGGCTGAAAAATTTCTTCCCTTGGCAACCTTCCACTCATTTAATTTTATATAGGCCTGATTAATTCCGGTCGTAGACGCATCCACGTTATCCTTTTGAAATTTAACTGAAGACAATTTGGTGCTTGATGCTACTACACTATTAATTTCCGGAATTTGTTCAAGTGCTCTAATATCTTCCTGATTGAACGGGGCTTGCTGAAGTATATTAGGGTTAGCTCGGATTTCTTCATCGGAGGGCTGATAAAATAACTCAATCGTATTCCCTGGACCGGTAATTTGAGATTTTAGCATCGCTTCTCCGCCTTGTCCGATGGCTACTACGATGATAACAGCTCCTACCCCAATAATTATCCCAAGCATCGTTAGAATACTCCGCATCTTATGGGCCTTGAGGGAGCTTAATGCCATAAAAAGATTTTCCATAAAACTCATACGGCTGGCCCCCTAACACCCTCAGAGGAAGACTGAATCATTCCATCTCTAACCAAAATCGTTCTGTTCGCGTATTCGGCTACTTCTGATTCATGAGTAACGATTATAATAGTAACTCCTTCATCATTAAGTCCTCTAAATTGTTCCATAATGTCTTTACTTGTTTTCGAATCAAGGGCACCTGTAGGTTCGTCCGCTAGGATAATCTTTGGTGTATTGACAATAGCTCTTGCAATGGCAACACGTTGTTTTTGTCCCCCAGATAGGGCATTGGGAAGATGATTCATTCGATCTGCTAAACCTACTTTCGTTAATGCCTCTGCTGCACGGGCCTGTCGCTCTTTTTTGGAGATTCCTGCATAAATCATCGGTAATTCAACATTTTTTAGGGCCGTCAAGCGTGGGAGCAAATGAAACTGCTGAAACACAAAGCCAATCGATTGGTTTCTAACCCGCGCCAATTCCTTGTCATTATAATGCGACACATTTTCCCCACCAAGGTAATAATCTCCCTCAGTCGGTTTATCCAAACAGCCGATAATATTCATTAAGGTGGATTTCCCTGATCCAGAAGGACCCATAATGGCTGTAAATTCACCTTCATGAATGGATAGACTGATCCCATTTAAGACTGGCACAGTTTCTTTTCCCAATAAAAAAGATCTTGTGATGGATTCTAGTCGGATCATTTAACTGTCACTTCCAGCCCATCCTTAATTTTGTCGGGTCCGTTCTCGATGACTTTGTCTCCTTTTGAAACACCTCCAAGGATCTCAATCTTCTTTCCAGATGTTATGCCGGTTTTGACATTCTGTTTATGGGCTTTTCCATCCTTGACGAGATATACATAAGGCTTACCCCCATCATCAAATAATGTATCAAGCGGCAGGACCATCGCTGTTTTTTTCTCCGTTTCTATCTCCATAATGACTTGGAAACCTGGTTTTAACGTTTTTGTATCACCGGAAATTTTTACAGTGACAGGGTACTGCACGGCTTGGGTGCTATTTTGCAAACTTGCTTGGTTCTGCTCTGGTAAAATAGCAGTCTTGGTGATTTCACCCTGCCATTCTTTTCCTGGCGCTGCATCTGATCGGATTATCACTCTTTGACCTTTACTCACTTTAAGTGTGTCATATTCAGAAAGTAGTCCCGATGCTGTCATTCCTTCTAACTTACCAATATGTATAATAGGTTCGTTTGCTGCATCGATCGTTGATGCTGCTGGCTTTTTTGCCGCTAAGACGATTCCAGCGATTGTACTCTTGATCTCTAATTCATCCTGACGTTTGTTAATCAGATCTTTTTGAAGTTCTGTTTGCTTAAGGTCGATGTTAGCAAACTTTTTCTCCATCTCAAGTTGTTCAAATTCAGGAGAAAGCTGCTTTTCCGCCTCCTTTTTTCCAACCTGATCACTTAACGCCTTCTCTTTGTCTTCGAGTTGATCTAGTTTCATTTCTATTTGGCTTATTTTTAAATTAGCTGATTCAACTGCTAATTTATTTTGCTCGATTTCCAACTCAAGCTGAGGATTTTCTAGTTTAGCCAAGACAGCACCTTTGTTGACCGTCTGTCCCTCCTTGACTAGCAGTTTTTTGATTTCCCCTTTGTCAGGAGTCGCATACACCATTTGTTCTTCTGAGAGTTTCACTGTACCAGGAATCATCAAAAGGGAGGAGATTTCCTCTTGGCTGATTTCTGTTGTTTGAACGGTAGGACCCTTAGCAAGAACCTGACGATAGACACTTACAGAAATCATCATAATAATTAAACTAATTACACCTAGCATAATCCACGTTTTCTTTTTCATTATAACTTCGGCGCTCCTTGTAATAGGGTACCGACCAAAGCAAAACCAATACTAATGAAGAAGAAGATGATCGCAATCGTCCAGGCAAGCCCTTTAGATAATTGCGCTGTTTTATGAAGCCCAATTGCAGTCAATACAGCTGACCAGATTCCAAATACCTCGATTGACCCCAACACCCCTGCTTTATCCTGATTGAGAAGTCCTGCTAAACTAGTAATATATATTTCTGGATCCCCGCCGATGGCATACCTGATTCCCATATTCAATATAAGACCTGCTGCCCCGATAATCATGATAAAGGTATTCATTGAAAATAATTGTTTAAAAGTAACTGTAGAACTAGCAATTCTTGCAATCGCTAAATGAATAGCACTGCTAATTAACACACCAAAAATAGGTGTAATGATGCCTGTTAAAGCAACTGTTACTTTTGAAATGGTTAACACCAAATCAGCTTGGTCTTCTGGCACTCCCTGTTCAATTAAAGTAGAAGCGTCCAAAGATAGTGCCATAAATGCTGTTCCAACGACATAGAGAATACTAATAATGATTAGCGGTACCCAAATTTTCGGACTTTGCTTAATCCGCTCAAACTGTACACTTGGACTTGTAAACATTCCTAATAACTTTGGATTCTCAGTCAGTGAATTTACTTCTTTTTGCAATTCCATAATAAACACCCCTTCTTTCCACTTCTGTAAAATATTCCTATTAATTATACGATATTATAAGTCGAAAGTTTCATTTTTTTTAATGTTCCATTGTGGTGCCTGACACCATAAGACATACTATAATTTGTCTTCTATTCCAGGTTTTTGATATAATTTTAGTTATACTAATTTAAAAAAGGGGAAAATAATGTCAAAAAGAAAATTTCAATACGGGTTAATCCAAATTCTATTGATATTAACCATTATCTTTGTCTCAACAAAGATTTCATTTTTATTTATGCCAATTGGGATCTTTTTCTCCACTCTTTTTTTTCCAATTCTGATTACTGGATTTCTATATTTCTTACTTAATCCAGTCGTTAATTTTCTTCAGCGTCAGAAAGTGCCAAGAATTCTTGCAATTCTAATCATTTATGTAGTGTTTATTGGTATTCTAGTTTTAGCGATTGGCAATTTGGTTCCTGCCATCACAGAGCAATTTACCGCCCTTGCGAATGCACTTCCTGATTATGCCAACAAGACCTTGCAGTATTTTGATAGGCTATCTCAAAGCTCTGAATTCAAATGGATCATGGAAGAACAAAACGATCTTTTGGAAACCGGTAAAGAAAAACTAATTGCCTACGCTAATACCTTACCGGACAGGATTACTGGCGGTATAACGAATATCCTTGGCGTGTTTGCCAATATTGCTGTCATTTTAGCGACCGTTCCATTTTTATTGTTCTATATGTTTAAGGACGGATATAAGTTCCCTAAGGCTGTATCAAAATTCCTACCTGTTACCTATAGAGAAGCAGGGTTATTGATGTTAAAAGAGACAGGTGAAACACTATCCTCCTATATTCAAGGACAAGTCATTGTGGCCCTGTCAGTAGGTATACTTGCTTTTGTTGGTTATCTAATTATTGATTTGCCATTTGCGCTCGTTATGGCATTAATTGTCGCTTTTACCAACATAATTCCTTATGTGGGCCCTATTCTCGGAGGAGCTCCTGCGGTGATTGTTGCATTATTTGATTCACCGACAAAGGCATTATTGGTTGTTGTGATTATCGTTATTGCCCAGCAAGTGGAAGGAAATGTATTATCACCACTCATCCTTGGAAAATCACTTGACACCCACCCCGCAACAATTATTATCGTCTTGCTTGCTGCCGGAAATTTAGCCGGCATTTTGGGGATGGTTTTAGCAGTACCATTTTATGCTGTAGTTAAGACTATTGTTTTAAATATAATAAAGTTTCTGCAGGCACGAAAAAGAGCAACCTTATCTAACGAGCCTTAAGAATCGTTGAATAGTGAAAAAAAACTGTTAGGAAATGTTTCCTAACAGTTTTTTTAGGCCGAAAAGAAGAGCCTTACCATCGTCTCTACAATAAAAAGCCCAATCTGGATACGATTGGGTTGATCTAACCAATTATTCGTATTTTGTTGGGTCAACAAAAGCTGTATAAACTAAATAAATGACCATACAAATCGCTGTTGTCAGAAATCCCCAGCCAAGTGTAATCTGATCAATAATTAAATAGTTGTTACATAATTGTACGGGAGAATCGATATATAACCAACCCATTCCGGAAAACAGGATAATAAAAAAATAAAAAATAATATTTTTAATAATTGGTTTAAGTTTTTTCCAACTATCTCTAAGTGGTATTCCTGCAAAGAGTGGTAAACTGATAAATTTAAATCCTTCCATACTCTGGGTCGTTAGGGCTTCGTCCATTGACCTCGGCAGTGTCCAATAGGCGACGATAATAACAAACAATATAATTCCTGGGATCCCATTACGATTCCACTTTTCAAAAAAGCGCGGGACCCGGAGCTGAAAGAAACGAGCCAGGAGAAATCCCGTAAAAATCAACAACGGCATTTGCATGTGCATGTGAATAATCATGACTGATTCCATTAAGTTCGCCACAGGTGGCAGCGCAAGGAATAGCAGGACCAATAGGCCATATAATGATTGCTTCATGATTATTCCCCCGCTTTCTTGTCAAGAATATCTATGAGTTTTTTCGCTGCTTCATCAATTTTTTTGTAGTCTAAGACATCAAGCAGTCTGCCTTTTTTATCAACTACATAAAAAGCGGAATTATGAGCAAAATTACCGTTCCCATCGGGAATCACAATAACACCAAACGCTTTTAATAACGAATTTAATTCTGCTTTATTTGCAATTCTTACCATTCTCCATGTTTCACCATCACTATTAAAATATCCCTGATATTTTGCTAATGTGGCAGGTGCATCCCTAGAAGGATCAAAGCTGATACTTAAAAAGACAAGATCTTTGCCCATATACTTGCTTGGGATTTTTTCATAAACCTTCGACATGTTCATTTCCAATTGCGGGCAAACGGTTGTACAGGATGTATATAGAAATGTAATAAATACATATTTATCTTCAAATTCAGAAATGGAATACTCTCGTCCCTTACTATCCTCTAACGTTACATTTGGAAATTTTGGTTTATCGTCAATAAGTTTATTTACCCGCGCTTTTTCGGCGGTATATGCCTGGAATCCATCCGTTCCAAAGAAGAATAACGTAAAACCAAAGGTGATGACTAGTAAACACGCAAATGTAGTATGCCAATGTTTGATCACGGAAGACCACTTCCCAAATCATTTGTTTTTTTCCACATGAGGTATTAGTAACAGGAAGGATAAAGAGATAGCCCAAATCCACAAAGAGCTATCTCTTTTTTTACTATTACCAAGTTTTAAATGGTGGTGAACCTGGAGGAGCATTGACGATAAATTCCGTTAATGGAATGACATAGGCCATAGCCACAACTAAAAGCATCACAACAATCCAAAGGCCCCATCGTTCTGTCCAATATGGAGTTTTAGCGGCATCTTCCTCTTCTTCCGCTATTGGGAAGACTGTTTCCCCTTTTGGAGCAAAGAACATCATATTGACAACGGCATAGACTTGAAGAATAACGCCGATAATTAACAATGTTCCTCCGACCGCCAAACACATTAAATACGGATCCCAGCTTAACGCTGTGGCATTATCACCATAGGTTGTATAGGAAGTTCTGCGCGGAGAACCGAGTAATCCAACCCAATGCATCGCACCTGCCATGAATATCATACCGACTGTCCAGATCCAAGTTTGAATAACACCTAACTTATTTATTTGCGGAGTTAAAACACGTTTTGAAATATATGGAACTAACCAATAACTAATCCCAAAGAAGGTCATTACTACCGACATCCCTAATGTTAGATGGAAATGTCCAACAATCCACATCGTATTATGAACCACCTGGTCTAATTGATTGGTACTTTGGGCAATACCACCCGCACCGGCTGGAATAAAGGCAACCATTGCTATAAATGGTGCTAAGAACCGAACATCACCCCAAGGCATTTTCTTATACCAGCCTATTAAGCCTTTCCCCCCTTGCTTTCTTGCTGTCCGTTCAAATACAGCAAACATGGCGAACGCCGTCATTAATGAAGGGAATCCAATCGCTAAACTCATAAATACGTGCATAAATTTAACTGCTTCTGCAATTCCTGGATCAATAATCTGATGATGGAATCCACCAGTAATGTTCATAATAACTAAGGCAATAATAACGACGCGAGTTAGTGTATCACTCCACCGTTTTCCTCCGATAATCTTTGGTACAACTACATACCATGCGGACACGGCGGTTAAATACCAAATATTAACCAACGTGTGACCAAAAGCCCAAAATAATGTTCTAGCAACCATGACATTGATGGTTTTAACCCAGCCAAAAGCCCATGGAATAATCGTTAAAACTTCAATGGCAACTGGGATAAGAGCAAAGAACAAAAGGATAAACACTCCAGTTGCAAAGTAAGCAAGGATTGGAACATGCAGTCCTTTATTGTTTTTTCTCCAATTAGCCACATTGATAAATGCCCCAATACAGCACATCCAAACGCCTAATGCGATGAATACTAATCCGATATAGAAAGCCGGATGGGCGGCCATCGGTGGATAAAATGTATACATTACAGATGCTTCGTTCATTAGGATTGGTACGACGCATAATACGAAACCGACAATCTTCATTCCAAAACCAATCCATGCGATCTTTCTTACTTTTGGCAGCAGGCCGCCTAAGGTATGGGAAAGTGATGCATAAAAATAACCAATCGTGAAAAAGGCAGTTAAGACAACCACTAGTAATAAACCATGTGCTGTTAGGACTTGATAGTAGTTAAGCCATGATGGCAATTCTAGTAGTCCGGATCGATTTAGTCCTTGCACCAGTCCTAATATTCCGCCCAGAAGGAGTGCCGCAAATGCTACAAATATATAGGACTTTGTTAATAAGGCATCTTCCTTGCTTATTCCCATCGCTTTATTTGCTTTATCTTTAAGTGTAAAAGAATTTACTGTTTGCACTTTGTTTCCCCCCTTTATTTCACCGTAATAGTTGTACTCATGGCTTGGTGACCGGCCCCACAATATTCATTACATAGCACTAAATAAGTACCTGGTTTATCAAATTTTTGAGTGATTTTTTGAATATGTCCTGGCATAACCATTGCATTCACATTTGTTCCCGCAATTTCAAATCCGTGGACAACATCCTTTGACGTTAGTGTAAAATGCACGGTTGACCCAGCGGGGATTTCAAAATTTCCAGGATTAAAACTGAATACTTGTAAAGTCATCACAACCTCATATTCATTTTCACCAATTTGCTTTACACCTGGTTGATCGAATGGTGCTGATTGGTCTACCTTCTGGGGATCAATAATTTCTTTATTACTTGGTGGAGCCATATCTAAAGCAAATGCTTGGTAGCCGGTGATAAACATGAATATCATGATTATCCCAAAACTTAAGGTCAGCCAAATCTTTTCATCAAGATGCATCTTCATCGTTTTTCCCCCCTATACTCTAGCCATATATAGTCCAAACAATAAGAAATACGTTAGTAAGATGACCACACCTACCACACTGACAGAGATCCATGTACCTTTTAACGGTGCTTCTTGAACCTCGCCAGACTTCTTTTTGTTATTTACTTTTGTAGGTCCCATCCAAAACCAACCCCTTTTTTTATTTTCATACTTATATCATAATTGGGAACAATTCTCAGTGTAGTGAACCGAATCACACATCTTTGCATTTGAAAAAAAAAAGTCTGATCCCTTGTAAGGCAACAATTTGCCTACAGGAATCAGACTTTATCTAAAATGTACCCTTAGTGATTGAATATCGGCAAGGTAACCACAATCATCGTCAGGAAGATAATGGTTATATAATTTACGGAATACAAAAAATTCACATGTGCCCATTTATAATTATCTTTACTAAAAAATCCACTAATGCTGACAACCAACCATCCCACGTTAAGCAAGGTAGCTATGACCATAAAGGTAGTCCCTAGTGGTGCTAAAAAGAATGGTAATGGACATAAGCAGGCAATATACATAACCATTTGCCGCTTGGTCACCGCTAATCCACGAACAACGGGAAGCATGGCCACTCCAGCCGCTTTATATTCATCATATTTCTTAACAGCAATTGCAAAGGTATGGGGCATTTGAAAAATAAATAAGATTAAAAATAAGATCATTGGAACTTTTTGAAATCCAGGTGCAATAGCTGTCCAACCAATTAATGGTGTCACTGCACCAGAAACACTGCCAATTACGGTATTAAAGGCATACCGCCGTTTTGACCACATGGTATATGGAAAACAATAGGTAAACCAGCCTACAAAAGCATATAAAGTCGCTTCGAAGGTCGTAAAAAATAAGAGAATAAAGCCAATTCCAGTAAGGGAAATGCCTATTGTTAATACTTGCAGAAGCGAAAAATTCCCAGTTACCGTTGGACGATTCTTTGTTCGATCCATTACGGTATCAATATCAACATCGTACCAATTATTGAGCGTAAGTGCCCCAGCAATGACCATTGTACTTCCGAAGATTGTCAAAAGTAAGACATCCAAATTGGCTGAAAGAGAACCATTCGTAAAATATAACGCTAACCAAAATCCCGCAAAAACTGGAAGGACATTAGCGATTAAAACATTGGCTTTAAAAAGTAATTTTAGATCAGTTATTATGTTAGAGATATTTCGTTGATTTGATAGCATAGAGCTCCCATCCTTCTGTAGAGAAGGTATCTCATTAGTACTCATTTAATATCCTCTCCTAAGAAGTAGTACAAAACAAATATAATTCTATCATACCTTATTTAGATTATCACATTAATTGGTGTCAGGCACCTGGAAATGACTGTTGCCTATTCCCAATAGGCTGCATTTCATCTTGTAGATCAACAAAAAAGGCATGGAGAATCTCTTTTTTAAGAAGATTCTCCACGCCTTTTTAATTTATCTAATTTCGGTTAATACATCTTGATTAATTAAGGCTCTTTTCGTAAACTTTGTTGCTATTGGAGCTTTATAAGGGGCATTTACTAAGTTTCTAGGCAATTTTCGCAAAGGTTCTTACGAAAAGATGCCACGAAGCATATAGTTATACGGGTTGATGAACTTAAACGAAAAACAACAATCTATGCGAAAATAGCCTTAATTATTGATGGCGGCTGTTTCCCCTGCAGCCCAAGCACTAGATTTTCTGCGGCAAGTTGGGCCATCTTCAAACGAGTTTCGTAGGTAGCAGAACCAATATGCGGCAATGTGACTACATTATCCATAGTTAATAGTGGATGATCCGGACTTATTGGTTCCTGGGTATACACGTCTAGTCCTGCAGCCAAAATCTCCCTATTTTGAAGGGCCCAAACTAAGGCATCTTCATCCACCGTTGCACCACGTGAGCCATTCACAAATATGGCCGATTTCTTCATTAATTTAAATTCCTTTTCCCCGATAAGCTTAACTGTGTTTGGAGTTAGTGGCGTCATTAAGCAAATGAAATCAGCTTGCTGACATATTTCTTCAAGGGAACAATAGGTTGCTTGATAGGTTTGTTCAGCTTTTAAATTTCGTGAGCGGTTGTGATACAAAATGGACATATCAAAGCCAAAATGCGCTCGTTTAGCAATAGCCGCGCCAACCCCACCCATTCCGATAATTCCTAATTTCTTATGATGAACGTCTACGCCAAATTGTTCTTCACTGATATTCTGTGTCCACTTCCCTGACTTTACCATCTGATTTAATTCTGGCATTCTTCTTGCGGTTGCCAATAATAAACCAAAAATTGTATCGGCAACACTATCATATAAAACCCCAGGAGTATTGGTTGCCATAATTTTTCGCATCGTTATTTGAGGAAGATCTAAATTATCGTAGCCAACTGAAATATTGCTTATCACTTTTAGTTTAGGAGCCTGTTTTAAAAACTTCTCATCGATTCTTAATCCAGAGCCAAGAATTCCCTCTGCCTCCTTTATTTCTTGATAGAAGTAAGAAAGTGTCTGCGAATCTAAGTTTTCAAAATAAATTACTTCACAAGTATTACGAACATAATCTAAAACAGTTGAATCGACTTTTTTATAGACAATAACTTTTGGTTTCATCAAAGATTCCTCACCTTCAAATCCTTCATTCTATCGACTAACATAATTACTTAATCAATATACATCTTATTGAAGGAAAAATAATAGATTTTTGACTGAAACAGCAAGATAAAGGAGTTATTTTTTATACTCTTGTGATAATAATAGAATATAGCAAATAACCGGGGGAGATAAAGTGTTCAATACTAAAAATACATTAGAAGATCAGCCTGATAAAGTTGAAGAAGATATTATTATTCCACTCCCAGAAGAGTTTGATATGAAAATAAATCTTGGTTATTTAGAGCGGAATAAAAATGAATGTATGTATGAAATTGAAAATGAAACTATTACAAGGGTTATCGCTATTGACGAAATTCGAACTCTTGTACAAATAAAAGTAAACGATAACAACCAAATGATTGTTCACTTTTTAGAAGGTAAACCGTGCGATACTACTAGGGTGGTCCGATATATTCTAGAATGGTTTGACCTCGATAAAGACTTAACCCCCTTTTATAAACTGGCGAAAGCTGACCCATTACTTAAAATACCCGTAGAAAAATTTTATGGATTACGCCTCATCGGCATTCCCGATTTGTTTGAGGCGCTCTGTTGGGGAGTCTTAGGGCAGCAAATTAACTTAGCCTTCGCCTATACCTTAAAAAAACAGTTTGTTGAAAGGTTTGGCGATTCGATCGAATGGAATGGAAAAAAATATTGGATCTTCCCATCTTTTGAACAAATTGCCCAGCTCACACCAAATGATCTGGCTGATATTAAAATGACCGTGAAAAAGAGTGAATATATTATTGGCATTGCGCAATTAATGGCGAATGGCGAGTTATCCAAAGAAAAATTAATGGACTATGGCTGCTTTAAAGATGTCGAAAAAAGCTTAATAAAAATACGCGGAATTGGTCCATGGACAGCCAATTATGTGCTGATGCGCTGCCTTCGCTTTCCGACCGCCTTCCCAATTGATGATGTCGGTCTAATTAATTCGATAAAAACATTACTACATATGGATAGAAAACCGACTAAAGAAGAAATCCATGCATTATCGATTCCATGGGCAAATTGGGAATCCTATGCAACCTTTTATTTATGGCGTGTTCTCTATTAACTCACAAATGACAAAACAGAATAAATTTAAGCCCACACAGGTGTTCCTCCGGTAAGTTAAAATATAAATAGGGGACGATCTTAAGCTAGTTCCCATCTGTTTTAAAAATCTGGGGTTGTGGGAATTAGTCGAGACCACTAGTTCCCGTTAGTCCGAAAAATCTGGTATTATGGGCATTAGTCAGGGCCACTAGTTCTCCTTTTACTTAAAAATAAGGAAGCACGGGTATTAGTCGAGAATTCCATTGACCGTTAAAAAAATGGAGTGCTCGATTGAAACTTAGCACTCGATTTATTGGTTTTACACTTGAGTGACAAGAATGAAGGTTACACCAAACTTGTCCTTTACGGTGCCGAATGCTGGGCTAAATGGAACTTCTTCTAAAGGAGCAATTACCTTACCGCCTTGCTGCAAGATACCAAAGATTTGTTTCGTTTTTCCCACGTCATTTATTGAAATATTTATGGTAACAACAGAGTTACCGTTGTGATGAGTTGTAAGCACTTGCTCTTGGTCGCTTTCGTTATTCCCATCAGGAACAGGTAGATTTGGCGCATCGAATAACATGAGTTCACTTTCTCCGATTCGTAGGATTGCATTTGCCACACGTTCCTTTAATGCCTCTGGGCAAGGAATTGGCATATCCCCGTAAGTTTGAAGATTTAGAACTTTTGCTTCCAATACCTTCTCATAAAAACGAACGGCCTCCTTTGCGTTTCCGTCCATAACTATACAGGGGGTTAGTCTTAATGTCATGAAAGGTCAACTCCTTAAGAACAAATTTTCTTCTATTATACTACTTAACCCCACCATTGAAAAATCCAGTACAAATGCATTACCATAGCACATTGAATGCTTCGACTAATCTCTACAAATTGATTGCACCGTATATAAGTGAAGCAAATACGATTAATCCGGGGTGCACTTTTACTTTTTCCATTAATAAATAACTGCCTATTCCTAAAAATAGAACGTGCCCTATCCCTATTTGAAAGTAAGATTCATAGAATGATTGAAATGTCATCACTCCTAGTAGAACCGCAATTGTCGGTTTGACGTAAAGTGTCATACGTTTGACTTGCGGAGATGTCCTAAACTTATACAGAAGGCCCATTAGAGTAAGCATGAGGATAAGAGACGGGGCGACTGTCGCAAATATTGCCAACCCTGAACCAATGTACCCTCCTACTTGAAATCCGATGTAGCCTCCCATCTTTGTTGCAATTGGACCGGGCAGGGCATTCCCCATTGCCAATGCCTCATTAAATTCTTGTGTAGTAATCCAATGATAGTGGTCTACTACTTCTTTTTGAATGAGAGGTATGGTGGCTGGCCCCCCACCATACCCTAAAATGTTCGTTAAGAAAAAGACCCAAAAGACATGCAAGTAAATCATCATATGGACAGTCCCTTCTGCTGGACCCTTTTCTCAGATTTTTTGGAAGGTTTTACAACAGCAATGACTAAAAGGGCTCCTATTACAAAGCCGGGATGAATGCCGAAGAATTCGATAAGGACTAATGCGCCAAGGATGTGCAATGTAGTAAAAAACCACTTGAGCCCTTTAATAGCACTCTGTACGAATTCCCACGTTAAGACTGCAAGCATCACTGCTACAACCGGAACAACTGCCTTTGTCATGCCTTGAACCCATTTCAAATCCTTGAACTGTATTAATGTACTAAGTAATATAATCATTAAAATGATAGTAGGTAAAATGGTAGAAATGATGGCATTCATCATTCCAGGTACGCCGCCAATGCGGAATCCGATATAGCCTGCCATCTTTGTTGCGATAGGACCGGGCAATGTATTTGCAATCGCTAACACATCGCCAAATTCTTCAATATTCATCCATTTAAACCGTTCGACTACCTCTTTTTGAACGAGAGGAATCGTTGTAGGTCCCCCACCATATCCAAGCATACTGCTGCGAAAAAATGCGATAAAAATGTCTCGCTGTTTCATAGAATCAATCCTTTACTATGGATTACCAACTGGCAATTGTCCCATCTGTCCTTGATTCTGTGCCACCCATCAGTACGCCTGTTTCAGGATTTCGCCAAATAATTTGCCCGCGGCCAAAAGAACCTGAGTCTACCGCCACTTGGATGTCATGTCCTTTTCGTACCAATTCTTCAGCAATATGGGATGGGAATGTTTTTTCTATTTCTACGGTTTTATCATTCTTCCACTGCCATCTTGGGGCATCTAAAGCAGCTTGAGGATTTAAATGAAAATCGATCGTATTCATAATGACTTGAACATGACCTTGCGGCTGCATATATCCACCCATTACACCGAATGGTCCAACAGCTTGGTCATCCTTCGTTAAAAATCCTGGAATGATCGTATGGTACGTTTTCTTCCCCCCCTTAAGGGAGTTGTAATGAGCAGGGTCAAGGCTGAAATCATGTCCTCGGTTTTGTAAGGCAATTCCTGTCCCTGGTACGACAACCCCAGAACCAAAGCCCATATAATTACTTTGGATGAATGATACCATGTTGCCCTCTCCGTCTGCTGTTGCCAGGTACACTGTTCCTCCGCGAGGTGGTACACCTGGTGCAGGCGTGCATGCTTCACTTCCAATCAGTGCTTGACGCTGCCGTCCATACGAAGGGCTTAATAGCTCTTTAGCAGTTACCCCCATATGCTTAGGATCTGTAATGTATTGCTTGCCGCAAGAATAGGCAAGTTTCATGGCTTCGAGTTGTTTGTGGTATGTGTCTGTTGTTTCTTTTACTGTGAAATCAAATCCTTTTAAGATGTTCAGAGCCATTAGAGCTACAATACCTTGCCCGTTTGGTGGGATTTCCCAAACATCATAGCCCCGATAGTTTACCTTAATAGGATCAACCCACTCAGGTTTAAAGGCCGCTAAATCATCTTTTGTTAAATGACCTCCATAAGCTTGAGAATCTGCTACAATTTTTTCAGCGATTGCTCCATTGTAAAAGCTTTCACCGCTTGTCCTTGCTATTTCTTCTAGTGTGTCCGCGTGGTCAAGAGACGACCATATTTCTCCGACTTCAGGTGCTCTTCCCTTTGGTGCAAACGTCTCAAACCAAGCTTCGAACTCTGTCCCTGTACATTCTTGTTTGTATTTTTCGAATGCCTTTTTCCAAAAGCGACCAAGTGTAGGTGAAACAGGAAAGCCGTTTGCAGCATAATCAATTGCTGGCTTCATAACTTCTAATAGAGGTAGACGGCCAAAGCGTTTTGATAATTCTACCCAAGCTGCCGGAGCCCCAGGTACGGTTACCGGCAGCCAGCCGTACTTTGGCATACTTTCATGTCCATCTTCTTTTACCTTCTCTATGGAGATATTCATTGGTGCTGGACCGCTTGAATTTAGACCGTGTAATTGTCCTTTTGTCCAAACAAGCGCAAAAGCGTCCCCACCAATTCCGTTCGAGGTAGGCTCGACCACTGTCAAACAAGCAGCTGTTGCAATAGCTGCGTCAATCGCATTTCCGCCTTTTTTCAAAATATCTAACCCTGCCTGTGCAGCCAAAGGCTGGGACGTAGCGACCATTCCATTCTTGGCATATACGACATTGCGTTGTGATGTATATGGATAATGCAAAGCATCAAAATTCATGTTTTATTCCCTCTCCATTCTCTAGCATTTGGATGATTTATCCAATCATTTCTTCTTTGGTTTCTTTTAACTTCCCCTCCGCAAAGAGATGGCAGGAAACCTGATGTCCGCTATCAATGTCTTGGAGAATGGGAATTTTCGTTTTACAGCTTTCATTCGCGACCGGACAACGAGGATGGAATGTACATCCTGACGGCGGGTTAGCCGGACTTGGCAAATCTCCCTTAAGAATGACCCGCTCCCGCTTGGCCTTTGGATTAGCGATAGGTACTGCCGATAATAAAGCTCTCGAATATGGATGGCTTGGGTTGTTGAAGAGCTGCTTTTTATCGGCAATCTCCACCACACGCCCCAAATACATCACGGCAATCCGATCACATAAGTGCCTGACCACTGATAGATCGTGAGAAATGAAGATGAGCGTAAGATTAAACTCCTTCTTCAAATCCTTTAATAAATTCAAGACCTGTGATTGGATGGAGACATCAAGAGCAGAAACCGGTTCATCCGCAATAATCACTCTCGGCTTAAGGATAAGGGCCCGGGCGATTCCAATCCGCTGACGCTGACCACCCGAAAAGTCATGTGGATGACGATCTAAATGCTCTTTCCGAAGCCCTACCACTTCAATAATTTCCTCCATTCTCTTCATCCGTTCCTCACGGGATGACCCAATCCCATGCACTTTCAGCGGCTCAAGCAGAATCTGCCTAATCGTTTTACGTGGATTGAGAGAAGCATAGGGATCCTGAAAGACCATTTGAATATCCTTTCGCATTTGGCGCATTTCTTCCTTGGACAGTTTCGCCAGATCCTTGCCATTGAACAACACTTCCCCAGCAGAAGGATCCAATAACCGCAGAATTGTACGTCCGGTTGTCGATTTTCCACAGCCAGATTCCCCCACAATCCCTAAGGTCTCACCTGGCATCACTTTAAAATCCACTCCATCGACAGCTCGAACATGACCGGTTACTTTATTGAAAAAACCCGTTTTGATCGGGAAGTGTTTTTTTAACCCTTTAATCTCTAAAATTGGCTGCTTTTCGTTCATGACGCATCCTCCTCCTCCGTAACCAGCCAACAGCGGCATTTATGCTGGCTTTCGATTTCCACCAGCTTAGGTGCCTGTTGATGACAAATCTCCTTTGCCCAGCTACAACGGGGAGCAAACCGGCATCCATTCGGCATTTCATAGGGAAGCGGAACAGATCCAGGAATGGTATTCAGATATTCCTGCTCATCCTCAAAGGATGGAATGGAGTCCATAAGCCCCATCGTATAGGGATGCTTCGGATTTTCAAACAAAGTATCTACGTCTGTTTCCTCAACAACTTGACCAGCGTACATGACGATCACGCGGTCGCACATTTCGGCTACAACCCCTAAATCGTGAGTAATCAGCATGATGGAAGTTCCTGTTTTCTTTTTTAAATCTTTCATTAAGTCTAAAATTTGTGCCTGAATGGTTACATCAAGGGCCGTGGTTGGTTCATCGGCAATAATTAATTTAGGATCACACGCCATCGCAATGGCAATCATAACACGTTGACGCATTCCACCTGACAACTGATGGGGATGTTCACCATAAATCTCTTCTGCTCTAGGCATTCCAACCGCCTTTAGCATCTTAATGGCTCGTTCTTTGGCCTCTAGCTTGGAAATATTCATATGGAGAATAATGGCTTCTTCGATTTGCTTCCCTACCGTATGCAATGGATTGAGGGAAGTCATAGGTTCCTGGAAGATCATCGCGATATCATTTCCTCGAACTTTCTGCATCTGCTTCTCCGCAAGGGATATCAGCTCCTTACCTTGGAAGGTTATGCTTCCTTCATTGCTGGCATTGGCCGGCAGAAGTCGCATAACGGAAAGGCTAGTCACACTTTTACCGCATCCGGATTCCCCAATCACGCCTAGCGTTTCACCCGGCTTAATGGAGAAATCTACACCATCGACAACCGAAACGGTACCCTTGTCTGTTTTAAACTTTGTTTTCAGATTCTTAACCTCCAAGATGGCACTCATGTTCACCTCTCCTTTCCATTATTTACGAATTCTAGGGTCCAAGGTTTGCTGTAATCCATCACCTAGTAGATTAAACCCGAGTACAACAAAAAAGATGGCCATACCAGGAAAAATAGTAGCATAGGGAGATTCGGTCATTATGGTTTGGGCCTGGTTTAGCATGCTTCCCCATGATGGAGTCGGCGGTTGCACCCCTAATCCTAAATAAGATAAGGAGGCTTCTGCTAAAATCCCTGATGCCATAGCAAGAGTGGATTGAATAATAATCGGATTAAGTGCATTAGGCAGGATATGACTGAAAATAATGCGAAGATCCTTGACGCCTGTCGCTTTGGCCGCATGAATATATTCCATATTCCGAAGCTGCAGCACCTGTCCTCGTGTAATCCGGATAAAGGCGGGGGCAAAACCAATCCCAATTGCAATCATCGCATTTCCGAATCCATTTCCCAACACGGCGGCAATCGCCAGTGCCAAGATCAGGAAAGGGAAAGCCTGCATGGCATCAACGGAACGCATGACCACCCATTCATCCCAGAATCCGCCAAAGTATCCGGAAAGAAGTCCAATCGGAACCCCAATGAGGATGGCAATGCCTACGGATACTAAAGCCGCTTTAATCGATACTTGTGCACCATAAACGACACGGGAGTAAATATCCCTTCCTAAATCATCCGTTCCAAATAGATGCTCCCCGCCTGGCGGCAAAAGAATAGAGTTATAGTCTTGGGCGTTCGGATCAAAAGGGGCCAACTGGTGGGCAAAAATGGCCATCAAAATCAAAGTTAGAATAATAAGCGCACCTATAACCCCTAATCCTGTTCGCAAAAACTTTTTGACTGTCTTCATTAGGAAACCCCCTTCCCCGCTTTGATTCGAGGATCTATCACTGCATAAAGCAGATCAACTACTAGATTTACACCAACAACTAATACAGCAGATACTAAGATCGCTCCCTGTACGGTTACATAATCACGTTTAAAAACGGATTCTACAATGAGTCGACCAAAGCCGGGAATGGAGAAAATCGATTCGGTAATAACCAATCCTCCAAGAAGTCCGGCAATCATCAAACCAGAGGTAGTAACAACCGGAATCATGGCATTGCGGAGAACATGCCCTAAAATTGTCTTCACTTCATTAAGCCCTTTGGCTTTAGCTGTACGGACAAAATCCATATTGACTACCTCGAGCAAAGAAGAGCGAAGCATTCTCATAAGAACCGCCGATTCTCGAAGACCAGTGGCCAAACAGGGTAAGATCATGGCCATCAAATTCTGTACTGGATTTTCTGTAATAGGAACATACCCAGAGGCTGGAAGCCATCCTAAATTAACGGAAAAATAAATTATAGCCATCATAGCTAGCCAAAAGCTTGGGATACTCATCCCGCCTAAAGCAACAAATGTACTAGTATAGTCGATGAATGTTCCTCTTCTAACGGCAGCAAGGATTCCTGCAGGAAAAGCAATCAGTAAGGCTACCACAAAAGTTCCAATCGTTAATTCAACAGTAGCAGGCAATCGTTGGGAGATTAATTCAGTAACTGGAACCCGATCAGTAATCGATATTCCCAGATTTCCTGTTATAACATGCCCAAGCCAGGTAAAGTACTGAACAATAATTGGTTTATCCAATCCTAATTCTGCCCGAAGTGATTGATAGGCTTCTGGTGTTGCCTCTTGGCCAAGAATGACCCGGGCAGGATCACCCGGAATCAAATGGATAAGAGAAAATGTCAGAACCGACACTAGGAAGAGAATCGGAATGGTTAACAGCAATCGCCTTAAAAGAAATTTCATATCCTTCTCCTCCTCAATATGATTTCTAAATGATCTTATTGCTTGTCTAATTTTTGTGTATGGATGATGCCGTCTGGTACATATTCAAAACCAGTAACTTTCTTAGATACACCAAAACGGTTGAAATCATGGTAAATATGCACGTACTCGGATTCATCATGAACAATTTCCATCGCTTGATCATAGAGCACCTTACGCTTCTTCGGATCCAATTCGATTCGAGCCTGCTTAGCCAGTTTGTCCAATTCCGGGTTTGATACAGCTGAATAGTTGTTTGGCTGACCGGTTACGACAAAATCGAAGAAGCTTTGGTCTGGGTCGGGACGTCCTGACCATCCGAGTTGAAGGGCTTGGAACTTATGATTAGCCCCATTTTCCAGCATCGTACCAAACTCGACCTTCTCTAGTTCTACCTTGATTCCGTAAGGCTTTAACATATTCTGAATAACAGCCCCGAATTGTTCATTGACAGGTGAGGTGCCGATTTGAAATTTAAAGCTGAATCCATTCGGCTTTCCGCCCTTGGCTAACAAGGCCTTAATTTCTTGTTTATTCGACTTGCTCACTTTATCCGAATCTCCATATGCTAGGTTACCTGGTGCGAACGGAGAGTTTGCAGGTGCTCCATATCCATCTAGTACTACCTTGATGAACGCTTCACGGTCGACGGCCATATTTACAGCTTGGCGAAGGTACTTATTGGTGAATGGCTCTTGTTTTGTGTTCAGATAGAACCCTTGGTAGGCCATTCCGGATTCAGCAACCACTTTTGCATTAGGATTGTTATCCAACCCTTTGATTTCCTTAGTCGGAACTTCATCTACAAAATCAAGTTGGCCGGATTTTAGGTTTTGAACCGCTGCTGTACCGTTCGTAAACACTTTGTAATTTAATTCATCAATTTTGACTTTACCATTCCAATAGTTATCATTCTTTTTCAAGGTGACATGGTCGCCATTCACATGTTCCACGAAAACATATGCACCTGTTCCTACAGGATGATTCAAGTAATCATCGCCATACTTCTTCACCGCATCTGGAGATACCATCATTCCAGATCGGTCGGTAAGGATAGAAATAAAAGGAGAGAAGGGTTCAGACAGTTCAATCTTCACCGTTTGCGGATCTACTGCATCTACTTTTTGTACAAAATTCATTTCATTCTTTCGACGCGAATTGTCTGCTTTATCACGCTCGATGTTGAACTTTACAGCATTGGCATTAAATTCAGTACCGTCATGGAACTTAATCCCTTGCTTCAATTTAAGGGTATACACCTTTCCATCTGGAGAAACGTCATAAGATTCGACTAAGACAGGTACAATTTTTCCATCCTTGTCCAGGTCAAACAGTTTGTCATAGATGCTGTTTTGAACTTGGCGATCTACTAAAGCATTGGATTGGCTTGGATCTAAGCTTGGCGGGTCAGCCTTAAGACTAATGTTAATCACTTTTTTGCCTGCAGGTGTGGAAGCCGCAGGCTTTTGAGCAGAATTTTCAGTCGATGCAGATTGATTCCCCCCAGTGCATCCTGTCATCGCAATCATCGATCCGATAATAGCAGTAGCAAATGTAAATCGAGCCTTTTTACTTAACATACTTTCAACCCCCATTTATGATTAGTATTAATTTTTAAACGATTTTACAAATCTGAAAAATATTTATTTTCTGAAATTTCAACTCAAAAAAAATTCACTATCTATACAGCCATTGGAAGAAAGTTCTTATGGTTGTCCGTTTTTCTCCCGCTGCTGTTCTTCTTTCTCCCATTTTTCATGTAGCTTTTCATATCGAATGGCTACGTCATACAAATGTTCCCTCATCATTTGTCTCGCTAGTTCGACATTATGATCTTTGATCGCCTTATAAATTTTCTCGTGGAATTGAATAGTAGATAGCTTATCCGAAATCAAAACCATTTCTGTTTTGGCGGAGGAAAGAAAATCTGCAATAGATTCATAGACTTTCATTAAGACCTGATTTCTTGTTGCTTGGACAATGGCCTGGTGAAATCTTTGGTCCGCTTCAATAATTGGTAAATTGAATTGAATCGCTTTCTTCATCATTTCTAAGGATTGCTCCATCTGAACAAAGTCCTCGTCTATTGCAACTTCCGCTGCTTTCCCGCAAATTTCAACTTCAAGCATCAAACGAAATTCCATGAGTTCTCGGGAATTTTTCGGATCGAGCAGTGCGGACACAACATGCGTGTGAACCAACCCACTCATATCAGTTTTTTTTACAAATACGCCAATCCCCATGCGCTTCTCTAAAATCTCCATATCCACCAGGCTATTTAAGGCTTCTCTCACAGATGATCTGCCTACCTTCAATGTTTCCATTAGCTCACGTTCCGAATGCAGTTTATCACCTACCTTAAATGTCCCCTTTTTAATTTCCTCCAGTATATATTCAGTTACAATACTACTGACTTTTTTCGACATGATCAGCACCCCATTCGTTTTACTTTTCTTATGTAACTTACTTGTCCTATGCGTCTTACATGTCTTACCTGTCTGATGGGTTGTTTTCATTTTATTTAATGTTTTTATTATTGTCAATATTAAATAAAAAGATCTTAGATATAAAATTATTGGTATTTCTTTTTAAAATGTTGGCTGTGTTAAAAGTTAATGTTGATTTAGCCACTCTGTTGATTGGAGAGGAAGGTGCGAAGACTCCTGCGGGAGTACGGAGCAGGAGAGACCCCGCAGGCGCTAAAAGCGCCGAGGAGGCTCCCCGCAACGCCCGCGGAAAGCGAAGCACCTGGAGCGGAAATCAACAGACATGTTTAACACAGCCAAAATGTTAAAAGAGAGGGGGATTCCCTCTCTTTGTCATTTAGTGAACTATGGTACATACTTATTTTCATAGTTCATTAATTTCTATTCTATAAATAGGAATTCTTCTGCGTTAGGAAATGTGACGAGCTTTTTTCCCTTATTGATGACTTACCCTATCCAAACTGCTAAATGAATTAAGCAATATTTGATTCTTCTTTCACATAGTTTGCTGCTGTTTTGTTTTCTTTATAGAAATAAAAAGCAAGATATAGGAAGAATATCATAGGTGCTATAAATGATAACTGTAATGACCCAACCAAATCTGAGAAAAACCCTTGAACGACTGGTCCAACCGCTCCTCCTAAGATTGCCATAACTACAACTCCACCTGCAGTTTCACGATATTTATCTTCAACCGTTTCCAAAGTTCTTCCATAAATTGTTGGCCAGCACGGGCCAAATAGAACGCTTACAAAAATTGCACCATATACTGCCGTCATATTTGGAACTAGTGCTGTATATGCCAATACAATGACACCAATAATACTATACAGTGATAATACGAACGTTGGCTTGAATTTAGTCATTAAAATATTAGCAATTAGTCGACCTACAAAAAAAGCGATAAAGCTGAAAATCATAAAGTTCGAGGCAAAACGTTCATTAATATTTGGATTTAACTCCAAAGCTAAACGAATCGTAAAGGACCATACAGTTGTTTGTAATGCCACATAAATAAATTGAGCCAAAATTCCTTTTTTGAATGGATTATTTTTAGATAAATATTTTAATGTTTCTCCGAGGCTAACCTTTTTCTTGATCTCTTTAGGAATTTCTGGTTTGGCCTTTGGAAATTTCACAATAAGAAACATTACGAGTACAACTAATAGAATAACCAAAATTACTTTATAAGGAAGTAATGTCCGTTGTAGCATTTCTAAGCTATATGCCTCTGCTTCTGCTGGAGTCATATTTGCAAGCTGGGATTTCATGCTTTCCCCATTTGTAAAAACAAAATATTTACCAAGCATGATACCAGTAATATTACCAATAGGATTAAATAACTGGGCCAAATTGATACGTCTTGTTGCAGTTTCTTTTGGTCCTAACATCGTTGTATACGTATTCGCTGATGTTTCTAAAAAACTTAATCCAATGGCAATTCCAAAAATTGCGACTAGAAACATTCCGTAGGTTGCCATGTGTGATGCTGGAAAGAATATGGAACACCCAACAATGTAAAAAAGTAACCCAATAATAATTGCTACCTTATAGCTTGTTTTTTTAATAATGGTTGCTGCTGGGATAGCTATTAGGAAATATCCCCCATAAAATGCACTTTGTACAAATGCAGTTGCCGTATCACTTAAATCAAATACTGCTTTAAATTGCGTAATTAAAACATCATTTAAACTTGACGCTGCCCCCCACAGTGGAAATAGCAATGTTACCAACACGAACTGCAAAATCGGCACACGACTTAAATACCCATCAGAGAATTGAATAATTTTTTTGTTGTTCATGATTTATCCCTTCTTTTCATCATTTTTGTGCCACGAGCAATAGTTCATTTACATCGTCAATCTTCGGTAATGATGGTTGTGCACCAAGCTTCGTAACGGTGAGTGCAGATGCAGCAACTGCTAAATTCAGAGATTGTTCAATGGTCATATTATTCGATAGGCCGTATGCAAAGCTGCCAATAAAAGAATCACCTGCTGCAGTCGTATCTACCGCTTTTACTGTATATGCTTTTACGAATTTCATTTCAGTGTTATTTTTAAAAATGACTCCTTTATTTCCCAATGTAATAATCACATTTTTATATCCTTGCAATAATAATACTTCAGCTGCCTTTTCTGCTGTTTCAAGGTTGCTTACTTCTATATTGGTCAATAAACTGGCTTCTGTTTCATTGGGAACGAAGTAATCCACTTTATCCATATATTTCGGATCAATAGGTTGTGCTGGCGCTGGATTAAGAATAATCGTTTTTCCATGTTTATTTGCCAGTTCAATAGATTTATAGACCGTTTCCATTGGAACTTCTAATTGTAAAACGACAATATCAGAATTGATGATGACGTTTTCAAAAGCCTCAATATCTTTTTCCGATAGTTTTAAATTTGCTCCTGGAACAACAATAATTCGATTATTCCCGTTACTATCAATAACAACATTGCCGACACCAGTACTAGCCTGAGAGTCAAATAAAATGGAATGGTGATTAATATTTTCGGATTTTAATGCATCAATATGTTCTCTCCCGAAGTCATCTTCTCCAAGCTTTCCAATCATAGTCACATCTCCGCCTAATCTTGCAGCGGCAACTGCTTGGTTAGCTCCCTTTCCACCGGTGAAGCGATTAAATGTATTTCCAATTATCGTCTCACCTTCTACTGGTACCTTTGGCGTCTGTACTACTAAATCTGTCATAAAGCTTCCTATAACTAATATTTTTTTCATATGTCATGTTCCCCTTTTACTATTCCTTAATTAATCCCGCTTCTAATAATTGTTTTCCTAAGCTTCCACCTGGATGGAATAAACCAAAATCCTCCTTTTGAAACCCTTTCATTTGCGATAAAGTTATTGCCATTGCATCACCAACTACTAATGTTGCCGTTGAGCTATTTGTTGGTGCTAAGTTTAGTGGATCCGCTTCCCCATTCACTTGAACTTCAAGAGAAATTTCACTGGATTTAGCTAAAGTAGAATCATTGTTTCCTGTAATAGATATAATGGTCGAGCCAATCATTTTAATGGAGGGAAGAGTATCTAGTACTTCTTTTGTCTCTCCACTATTCGAAATAGCAATCACTATATCATCTTTTTCAATCATGCCCAAATCACCATGTACAGCTTCTGTAGCATGAACAAAGAATGCAGGTGTTCCAGTACTTGCAAATGAAGCAGCTAATTTCTTTCCAATATGACCTGATTTCCCAACACCTAGAAAAATTACTTTCCCTCTACAATGAAATATCTTCTCTACCGCTTGCACATAAGCGTCATCAATACTGCTTTTAACTTCCAATATGGAATTAATTTCGGAATCCATTACTTTATTTAACATCTCTGTAATATTCATCATCATTCTCCTCATCCTTTTCCTTAGTAAACATTTTATAGTAATCGATTACTATTACTACAAAAAATATAATTATCGAAAAATCCTTTATATTACGTAATAAATTATCATAAATAATGCTTATTTTATATCTTAATCCTGATTAGATCTAATTTTATATTTAGTTGATTGGATTTTTATAGTAATCGATTTCTATAATGGTTAATTTATCGGCTGTCCCGATTACCAACAGCCGTCAAAAGAATTTTCATAAATAACCATTTAATTCCATTCTCTTACCGAATTCCCTTCGATAAAAGTACTTTCTACTATTATACTTTTCAATTTCTGCCCATTTTTTAGCTGTGCCAATAATAGTTCTGCAACTTTTTTCCCCATATAGCTTGTATCTTGCTCAATGCAGGTAATTCTCGTTTTAAAAAACTCTTGGTTTTCCATTGCACCAAAAGAAACGATTGAGATATCTTCTGGAATTTTTATATTTTCCTCGTTTAATGCTATTATAGTTCCTTTTGTCATTAAGTTATTACAGCTTAATAACGCAGTCGGTAAATCTTTATTGTTTTTTAGGAAAAGTGAAAGCACTTCATATGCTTGTTTTTCATCAAAATCCCCGTAAAAAATCCACTTTTCATCAATTGGCAATCCATAATTCCCCATTGCCATCTTAAAGCCTTCAAGTCTCTCTTTCCCAGTACTAGTATTAAGTTTACCGGTCATAACTCCAACCTTCTCATGACCCTTTTTAATTAAGTACTCGGTAAGGTTATACGCCTCTTTAAAGTTATTAGTCCCAACAAATGGTATAGGCAGAACATTTATTTTTCTATCCACGAGAACAATAGGTACATGTTGCTCTATCAGTCCCGTTAATTTTGAGTTTTCACTATCACTAGGAGCTATAACAATGCCATCGATATGCTTGCTTAATAATAGACGAATAATATCTGCTTCTTTTTCAATTGATTCGTCCGTGCTGCATGTAATTAAGCTATACCCTTCCTCAAAAAGGTAGTCATCAATTTCCTTCGCAATACTGACATAATAGGGATTTTTTATATCTGCCACAATAATTGCAACCAAATTTGATTTTCTAGATCTTAAATTTTTAGCTACCAAGTTCGGCTCATAATTTAATTCTTCTATTGCCTTCAGTACTTTTTTCTTTGTTTCAATATTCACAGGGTAGTTATCATTAAGCACCCTAGAAACGGTCGCAGTTGATACACCAGTATATTTAGCAATATCTTTCATTGTGACATTCTTTAAATCCACCCAGACTCACCCTTTTCCAATCATCAAGATTCCTATCTCACACCAACCGTGAGCAAGATATTTGCAAAAGTACGGGTTTCTCCTGTATTAATTCCAAGAATAATATTTTTCGCTTGAGCTTCTTGATAAAACTCAAAACGTCCTAACTTTTGCAATTCATTTATATTTAGTATATCAAGAAATTCTTTAAATATCTCTGGTTCTTCTCCATTTTCCGGATCCATTACTTCAGCTTTTTCAAAATTCATCGTACTGTTTAATGACTTTAGAACATCCGTTACAGTGGGTAAACCTGGGGTTAACCCAAGAAAAACCTTCGTTGTATTTTCATTAGTACAGGAATTTAGAGGGTAATTCCCATCAGCTATTAATATTTTATCCCCATGTCCGCACGAAGCAACAACTTCTAATATTTTTGGATGGATACAATCGATTGTTAACATGATATTATTCCTCCTCTTTCATAAAAAAACGCGTTTATAGTAATCGATTTCTATTTCATAGTAAAACGTTTACATACAATTGTCAACCAATCATTTTAAAAATATACAGAAAATAAAGGGAATCCGTTTTCTTCCTTCCTGAAAAAAGTACGAATAAAAGCCATTGTCCACTAATATTTACTGCTATAGCATTTAACTCCTTTTTTGTTATTATGCCTAAAACAAAAAGCTCTCCACCAAGGGAAAGCTACTTAGAACTTTATTTGAAATCATTAAAATGGTTGGTAATTCAAGTCTAGCGGTTCTTTCAACTCATGAGCAAGAGATTCAGAAAATGGAACACTTTGAGCTTTATGAAAGTATTGTTATAACAAGAATTTTAATAAATCTTAATATGATTGAATTTTTGTTATTGGAAACAGTTAGATCTCCTGTATCTGTAAAGCATTGCGGCAAAGGTAACAATGGTATAAATTAACGATGTAATAAAAATGGAAAATATTCATAGTGATCCCTAGTCTATCATGTAGTGTTCCTGTTTTAGTTTCTAACAATTTCCATTTCTTATTTTTTAGTGTATCACTCAACAAGCTGATCATCAATAAAACGCATCCTCTTAATTACCTTTCCTTCCTTACTTTTATCATAAACATTGTATTCTTTTTGTGGTTCAGCATCTGACCAAATGATCGATGCAATGAGATCATGTTTATGATGTTCCATCCGATCCGTATTCATGTAACTTTCATCAGGCTGCCAGTCTCTTGGCAAATCGTCACTTTCCCTATAGAAGGACATATAAAAAATCCTATTTTTTCCTTCTATTACTTTCATTTCACCTTCAACTGGATGATTCTTACTGTATTTTTTAACTAATTCTTTCAAATCTTTTAAATCTTTAGGTGGATTCAGAATCATGTAATGCTTTCTAAGAGTTACCACTTCTTCATCCTTTTTACCAACGTTTTGTTCTGTATTGGCAATTTCGAAAATCTTTGTTTCCCCGCTTGATTCCTCATTCTTTGTACATCCAATTAAGTATAATGGAATGAAGAATATACCAATAATCAAAACTAGAATTTTTAAATTAACTTTAATTGCTCAATTCCCCCTCGAATGGGATATCCATTTCCATTAAAGTAACAAAGGGTTTATATTCCCCATCATAATCTTCATAATGCTGTAAGACAAACCAAGAACGAAATCCTGCTAAGTTGACATACATTTTCTCCACATCTGGCTGATCTAGCCCAAAATGATCATATAAACGAACATGCATGACACCTTCAAAGTGATTGTTCTCTACTGAAAAATCTTTTACGGATATCGTATTCCCCCACGTATCATTTACCGTAATGGTAAGTCCGCCTATTCTATCACTCCAGCTGCTAAACGTCGGGTAAGAAGCATTATCCTGTATATTTTGATAAAATGTATTAGTTGCTTTTGTACTTTCATCAAACCGAAGTGCTCCCAAATTTCCTCCATTTTTCTTTATCTCATCAACTATAGCATTTTTGACAAATTCAACATATTCTTTTGTTGTCTCATGCTCACTCGCTTTTTTAGTTAAAGTCTGATTACTATACGCTGTACCAGTTCCCTCCTCAAAATGATCAATCATATCTAAAACAACATCTTCCATTTCTCCCGTAGAAAATAAGCTTGTGGACATTGTCTCGAACTCATCAAAGAGAATACCTGGGAAATATGATTCTAGTAATTGAAGATGGAACATCCAGCTAATGTCAGTCATTTCATCTCCTGTATAATCATTTGTTGTCATATCATTCGCTACATTTCCATTTTCATCATAACCTTCTGGTCGATCTGATTGAAAAATGACTAAATTGGATAAATTAGCGTACAACGGTTTTGAATCCTCATTATCAAAAATTCCATCTCCATCACTATCTTTTTGGTCTGGTAAACTGGTTGGAAAGAAACCTTCAAAATGAATCGTAATTCCAAAAATCTCAAACGTGAATGTTCTGAATGGACCCATTTCTTGCCCATCGGTTAATCCATCTTCGTCACTATCTTTCATGTCAGGATTAGTGTAGATTATACCGTATGGTGTTTTCATTCCTTCCGTTTCATAGGTATCGTATAAGCCATCCCCATCTGAATCTATCTCTTCGCCACTTGAACCATCGCTTTTTACCCCAAGCTTCTTTGAGGAGTCAGTTTTCTTACTCCAAAGCTCCAGCCATTTTTTCTTATCAACAATCATAAATTCACTAAGCTGAGTAGTTTCCACACTTATTGTATTCTTACTTGTATCTAACACAGCGTTAAGGCTTTCAAACATTTCCTCATCTTCATTATACCAAATGATGCCTAAATCATGTTCCACTGTGTCTCCTAGCTTCGCTTCATCATAAGTAAACGTAATGCTTGCTTTATCAAATTCTGATTGAGTATTGATCCCTACAGGAAAACCAATCAGACCGTATAAATTAGCTGTTTTAATATTGCCTTTGTTTGCTGTAATTCTAGTCGTTTTATTTATATTATCCGTTGCACTAAAACTAACTTCTACACTAGTAATTTCTGATTGATCAGGCTGATTCAATGATTTACGAATAGATTGTTTATGGAGTTCTTGTGAATCCGTGATCTCGTCATTATCACTGTCTGCAGTATTCGGATTTGTCTTTAAAGCAAATTCATCTCCATCACTTAATCCATCGCTATCTGTATCATCCTTATTAGGTAATGAATCAAACTGTTGTACTTCAAATCCGTCAGTTAAGCTATCTTGGTCGGAATCTTTCTTCATTATAGCTGTTTGATAAACCTGCTCGTCTTTATTATTCAGGCCGTCTCCATCGCTATCTTGATCTGCGTCACTTATGCCATTATGATCTGTATCATATTTTGTTGGGGAAATAGATGATTTAATCTCATATTCAATATTGTCCTTTAAACCATCCCCATCTGTATCCATTTTAAATGGATTCATTCCCTCTTGGAATTCTATTCCATCTGTTATCGTGTCACCGTCCGTGTCAGAGGTAGATTCAAAGAATTCTGTGTTAAATGTATAGCCTGCTTTTTCAAGTCCGAATAACACTTGTTTATATGCATTTTGATAGGACTTTGATGCAGGGATACCTAGATCTTTTTCTAGAAACTCATTACCTTTTTCAGACATTTTCACAGCGTTAGCCAAATGAGCTTTTATTTTATTTCCATTTTGATCCGATTGATCAGAGATATCTTTTAAGATGCCGATAGCATTTTTATTGACAATTTTATCCGATAAATAAAAATTAAAGAGTATATCTGCAAGTAATACTTCAGTTGGTTTATTAAAATCGTTATTTGATGCATAGCCCCATAGATATATTGTTAACTTATGTTTGATATTCAAGAGCAGATCACTTTTTAGAACTACCTCTTTTATATACTCTTCTTGAACTGCTTGTTCATATTGGTTAATCAATTGTTCAAACATTTCAAGTTCATTCATATCTGTTTGCTTAAAGTCTCCGGTTTTATCAAATTCCCCAATCAGATTATCTAGTGCATTAGAATCTAACTTAGCATTAGAATCTTTTATGACTGTTACGAAACGCTTTAATTCATTTATTGCAACCTTCTCATAGATTAATCCATCTCTGGTATCCTCATAGAATTCATATTCACTTAACCACTGTTTTACATTTTCCACACTAGAATTCTTTTGTTGTCCTTGATTAGCATCGTTAATACCCTTTGCCACCACTGTTTGCCCAATTCCGCCAAAAACAATTGCAAAGCTCAATAAAATACTCAGCATACTTTTTATTTTATTTTTCAAAATGAAAATCTCCTCTATAAAAATATTAATTTAACCTATAAAAATATAACGATATTGAGAGAAGCTGCATGCATTTACTATGGTGGATACTTATAAAACTTATGTGGTTTAATGATCGAAGCATACGATATAGTGGTTCCCATCCAAATAAATATTGTCAAAATCCTTAAGATAATGTCATTAAATCGACTCCTTTACAAGTGTTATTTTTCTAATAGCAACTAGTTGGTAGCTATCAAAAGTATATGTGGTAATATATCCCAAACAATATAATTACTGAATTTTCTGAAAAATCATTAAATCAGAAAGACACCTAATATTTAAGTGTCTTGTCTTTTTAAATTTACCGAACATAAATAAATCTTTGACATAATATATTTTCGGACTGTAAACCAATGAATGAATCCCGTTTCGCTCCCCAACCGTTAATTTGAAACGTGCTAGGGGGATGATGCTTTTTGGTCCTTAGACTGTGGCGAAAATGCAAAAAGCATTGAAGAGCATAAAATAAACAGAAACAGCTCTTATAATTCCTTGAGGGATAAATTCATTTTTTCTCTTTTTCTCCCTAAAAAATAATCTTATCAACTAAGTATTAGTTTACAGATTAAAAATATGGATTATAAGGTAAATATTTCCTATTTATTTTTATCAGACTTATGAATTAATGTGTAGGTTACTTACATTGTTACTTTTTAATTTAAAAAGAATGCCCGTTACTTTTTCGTTACTTTTTAATGCACAAAAAAAAGACGCTACTCCTCAAAGTGGCGTCTGTATCGATGACCTGTGAGGGGTTCGAACCCCCGACCTCAACCCTGTCAAGGTTGCGCTCTCCCAGCTGAGCTAACAGATCTCTTATTTAACTACAAATCTAATTATAGTAAAAAGACCAAAAATGTCAATACCATTTTTACCTTTTTTTAAAAACATCCTCATCACTACAATAACTCCAAGCGCCAGAAAAAAAATTGTCCGCTAGGCCATCAACTAAAAGTCGCTACAGATATTAACCCTTTCACTGTTGCATAAATATTTTTGTTGCAATTACAACTGATCGGAACATAAGCAGACCCCATATCAATTGCTCCACCCTTTCAATGCTAATCAAAAACTAGAACACCAGTTCTAATTTCCTTGAATAAAGAACAAATGTTTGGATATAATAATATTATAAAAAAGAAAGGAGAGATCTACATGGATGGGCTTTTCAATCGTTCAATTGAGGAAAATATTCCATTAGAAATGATTTATTTAGCCGACAACCAAGAATTATCACAACGGAGTTTAATTGTGAAAGAAGTTAATGACGAATACATTCGTGCCTATTGTCTGCTTCGAAAACAAATACGTACCTTTAAACGTGAAAATATTTTATCCATTATGCCTGAATCCCGTTCCAAATCCCGCTTCCTTCACTAAATCCACGCATATATTCACTTTTCATACAGCCCCCTTATTATTAAAAGCATTTCCACTATAGTTTTGTTATAATGCAGTGGTAAAGATTGAATCATGGGGGGTATTATCATATGGAGTTTCCAAAAGGAACAATCAAAGAACTTACTATTCATAGTGGTGAACTTGGAGAGGATATCCAGCTTCTTGTCTATCTGCCAGCAAACTTTTCACCGCTTTATAAATACTCGCTGTTAATTGCCCAGGACGGCCAAGACTATTTCCGGCTCGGCAGAATTGCGCGATTAGCAGACGAGTTTCTTTTTCAAAGAGAAATTGAAAATTTAATAATTGTTGGAGTCCCATATAAGGATGTAGAAGACCGCCGCAAGAAATACCATCCTAGCGGCTCACAAAATCAACAATACATCCGTTTCCTTGCTCATGAATTAGTTCCTTTCCTTGATCAAGAGTTTCCTACCTATCATATGGGCTCGACACGAGCACTTATTGGCGACTCTCTTGGCGGTGCTGTTTCTTTAATGACAGCGCTTCAATACCCACATACATTTGGAAAAGTCCTGCTCCAATCTCCATACGTGGATGAAAAAGTATTAGATTCGGTCAAGAACTTCTCGGAGGGACAGCTATTACAACTCTATCATGTGATTGGGAATCAAGAAACTGAAGTTTCAACAACGGATGGTCGCATAAAAGATTTCCTGTCCCCGAACAGGGCGCTTTCAAAAATTATTTCAGAAAAACCATTTACATATTTTTATGAAGAGTTTAGCGGAAATCATACATGGACGTACTGGCAGCCTGATTTAAGACGGGCACTGAAAATGTTGTTCTAAACTAATTAATATCAACATCGTGTTTAGTTATTTAATATATTTTGAAAATTTGCTATAATATTAAGAAGGTAAAATTTTTGTATATTAAAAGGTAAGTTCATCTAAATGGAGGTATACGTATGAAATTTGGAGTTGTTATTTTTCCATCAAAAAAACTTCAGGATTTAGCTAATTCCTATCGAAAACGTTATGACCCGCATTATGCTTTAATTACGCCACATCTTACATTGAAAACTGCATTTGAGGCGGCCGAAGTAGAAGCGCAAGAATATGCTGATAAATTACGAAGAGTTGCTGCCAGCCACAAGGCCTTTACGTTAAAAACTTCAAAAATCAGCTCATTTCAGCCCGTTAATAATGTTATTTATTTTAAAGTGGACAAGACTGACGAACTAACTGCATTGCATAACGAGGTCAATCAAGAATTTACAGAACAAAACTTAGAATATGCATTTGTTCCACATATCACGATTGGTCAAAAACTATCCAATGATGAGCATTCGGATGTATTTGGCTCACTCAGGATGACCAAAATTGATCATGAGGAAACGATTGACCGCTTCCATCTTCTTTATCAATTAGAAAATGGATCCTGGACCGTTTATGAAACATTTCGTCTTGGAAAGGAATAGTTTAAGTGACAGTAAAGATTGTTGAAAATCAAAAAGAACTTGAAGATGCCTATTCAGTAAGGAAAACCGTTTTCGTTGAAGAACAAGCGGTTCCCTTAGAAGAGGAAATAGATGCCTACGAGGAAGAAGCAAAACATTTTATTATGTACCAAGATGGTTCCCCTGTTGGTGCTGGCCGCTTTCGTCTTGTTGACGGCTTTGGAAAAGTCGAACGGATTTGTGTCATGAAAGAGGCAAGAAATACGGGTGCAGGAAAAGCCATAATGAATGCGATTGAAGACTTTGCTCTTAAAAACGATATTCATAAATTAAAGCTCAATGCCCAAACACATGCCATTCCTTTTTATGCTGGACTTGGTTATGAGGTTGTCTCAGAGGAATTTATGGATGCAGGAATTCCTCATAAAACGATGGTAAAGAAAATATAACCTAAGGAAGAAGCACTTGACGCTTTTGCGGCAAGTGCCTTCTTTGGTAATTCCAGCAATGTTGTTGAACCCCTTTCAGTTCCCTCTTGGTTTTGATATGATAGAACATGTCTTGATTTTTAGATATAGAGGATAATAAATTATGAAAACAGCTATTTATCAAAATCAGAATATTGTTCTTGAGCAATTAAGCAGGGACCAATATCAGAAAATATTTCTTGTCGGAAAAAGTGGTCAGTTGAATTGTCCCATTTGTAACGAATCCGTCCGATTGTTTTTAGGTATCCACAAGGAACCACATTTTTTCCATACAAATTCACCTGAGATACATTGCCCAGATCCCTCTGTTATACTGGAAAAAATAGATTCACAACCATCTTCAGAATTAAATGGATTTAGCATCCCAAAGGGTAGAACTATTACAAAGACCCCGCAAAGCATTGATCATTTCAAAGCCGCCAAAACGATTGAATACACTGTTCCGTTTACTACGACAAGTAACGATAAACAGATGGAACTTTCACCCTTTTTACAGCAACTTGCAGATCATGGAGTTGTTCTTGATGACAGTCAGGCTGCCGCTGTCAAAGAGACAGAAGGTTCTCTATTGGTACTTGCCGGTGCCGGGAGTGGTAAAACTCGGGTGTTAACAGCACGTACAGCCTATATGCTTGCAGACAAACTCATCGACCCGAGGACGATTTTGCTTGTTACTTTCACATCAAAAGCTGCTGCAGAAATGAAGAACCGATTGCTCTCATATCCACAAATGAAACGAGATAAAATTAATCAACTTGTAACTGGTACCTTTCATAGCATTTTTTATCGTATTCTGATGTTCCACGACTCACATAATTGGTCATCAAGCAAACTATTAAAAAAAGAATGGCAGCGAGACAAAATCCTGAAAGAAGCAGGTAGAGAACTCGACTTATCTGAAAAAGAGTTCGCTTATGATGTGGCTCTTCAGCAAATCGGCCTCTGGAAAAACTCTCTGCTAATGCCAAATGAAGTGAAGCCCGCTTCCGAATGGGAAGAAAAAACAGTCTTTTTATATAAAAGGTATGAAGACTATAAGAAAAACGAGGGTCTGTTTGATTTTGACGATATGCTGATTGGCTGCTATCACCTGTTTGCCTCAACCCCTTCATTACTTGAGCAGTATCAAAATCGTTTTCATTATTTTTTAATTGACGAGTTTCAGGATATCAATAAGGTCCAATACGAACTTATCAAACTATTATCTGGAAAACATAAAAATGTTTGTGCAGTTGGAGATGATGATCAAGCCATTTATTCGTTTAGAGGTAGTGACCCAAGCTATTTGTTAGAGTTTGAAAAAGATTTTCCGTATGCAAAGATGGTCACACTTGATCAAAATTATCGATCCTCTCATGAAATCGTTTCGTCTGCAAACCAAATGATTGCAGCCAATAAAATAAGAAGAACCAAAAAGATGAAGGCACAGTTTTCTTCTGGAGCACTTCCACAGTTAATTTTTCCCTATGATGAAGAGGAAGAGGCAACGATGATCGTTACAGATATACAAGAGCGGATATTCCTTGGCGCAAACCCTTCAGACTTTGCCATTCTCTACCGGACCAATGCCGGGTCACGAGCGGTATTTGAAAGACTGGCCGGCTCCAACCTTCCTTTTAAGATTGATATGGATGCAGATGCTTTTTACGATCGTTATATAGTTAGAAGTGCTCTTTCATTTTTAAAGGTGAGCTTAAATGAGGACGACCCACAGGCAATGTCTGATATTTTACCTTTGTTGTTTCTTAAGCAAACCATCCTTAAAGAATTAAAAGCTCAAAGCATCTTAAAGGATTGCAGTCTGCTTGAGGCTCTTTCCCACTTAACCACCGCCCATGCCTTTCAGGAAAAGAAACTAAAAAAAGCGGTCACGATTATTCGGGGGCTGAAGCATTCTTCACCTCACTCTGCACTAGAAAAAGTAGAAAAAGATATTGGCTTTCTTGATTTTCTGAAAAAACGCGGTAACGAGTCTAATAAGCTTGAAAAGGGCTCTGACGATCTTAAGGACTTAAAAGTGGCAGCCAAAAGTTTCGATAATATTGAGGCGTTTCTAGCTCACGCAGAGCATATGTCTGCTATGAACAAAGAAATCAAAAGTTTAAGCAAACATTTTCATGAAGCCATTAGTCTTAGTACCATTCACCGCTCGAAAGGCCTTGAATACAAAACGGTTTATATAATCGGTGCCGTCGATGGCAGTCTGCCCCATGATTTTGCACTTGACGCCTATCGGAATGGTGACTTTACAGCGATTGAAGAAGAAAGAAGATTATTTTACGTGGCAATGACTCGAGCTAAGGAGCAGCTGTTTATCTCCGTTCCAGAAAACAGACGCGGAAAAAAAGCTCATCGCTCGAGGTTTATAGCACCACTAACTAAAAAGAAGAAGACCGATTCCTAATTTAGGAATGCGGTCTCCTTCTTTTTATTTTTTATTAATCATATTGGAAATCGTATTAAGATCAAGCTGCTTGCCATCATTAACAATGGATTTAACAATTTGGTCTTCCATTTCTTTATTCACCGGTTTATTGGCAATTTGAGAAACTCGACGAATCACATTACGGACTGTTTTTTCATCTTTAAAATTAGCATTTTGTAATGAATTCGCTAATTCAAAAATGTCTTTCATATTAACGCCCGTTTTCTTTTCAATGTTTTTAAAAAAACCATTATCCATATTCAAAGATCACGCTCCTTCATAAACTACTTTATTGTATGAAGGAAGAGTAAATTGGTGAATGAAATAGGAAAAGCGTACGCGCCCCCCTGGGCACTTTTTAAGAAAAAAGATGAAAGGGCTGGCCATTTTTTTAGGCCAACCCCTTCCATTAAGCAAGCACTAATTATTAATAGAAGCTTGCACCAACAATGATTAAAAGGATGAATAATACGACGATTAATACAAAAGTTGAACCGCCATAAAAACCGCCGTAGCCGTAACCGCATCCGCCATATCCAAACATAGAATGTCACCTCACTTCTGTAATCTCATTAATAACATATGAAATTACTTTATACTGTGTGTAGGCTCGACATCTATTTCAGTAAATTTCAATATTGTGTAATTTACCCCTTAGGTTTAAAAATTAGTGCCCCAATAAATCCAAAAATAATCGCGGCTGAGATTCCAGAGCTTGTCACCTGGAACATCCCTGTCAATACCCCTATCAGTCCATGTTTCTCTGCATCCTGCAGTGCCCCGTGAACTAAGGAGTTGCCAAAACTGGTAATTGGAATGGTAGCTCCTGCCCCCGCAAAGTCAACTAATGGTTCATATAGACCGAAACCGTCCAATATAGCACCAATAACAACAAGCAAACTCAGTGTATGACCAGGGGTAAGCTTTGCGATATCAAACAAAAGCTGCCCAATAACACAAATAATCCCGCCAATCACAAATGCCCAAAAAAACATAGCTAACATAGGATCACCCCTTATCTCCATTCATTTCAATGGCTACAGCATGTGCAATACATGGTATCGATTCGTTCTGCTGAAAGCTGAGCGGGGACAGCAATGCGCCAGTTGCGACTACTAAGATCCGTTTATATGTACCCTTTTTTAATTGGTTCAATAAATGTCCATACAAGGCTGTTGCAGAGCATCCTGCACCACTCCCCCCCGATTGGACAGGCTGATCATCCTTGTACATTAGTAACCCGCAATCCTGGAATTGTTTTCGTTCTAATTCAAGACCACTTTTGTTAATTAACTCAAATGCTGTATCATGACCTACCCTGCCTAGGTCCCCTGTCACAATCAAATCGTAATAAGAGGGATCTAGTTGAAGGTCGCGGAAATGAGCAATAATCGTATCGGCTGCTGCTGGTGCCATCGCACCGCCCATATTAAACGGATCTGTAAGTCCCATATCGATCACTTTTCCAATCGTTGCCGAGGTTGTAACCGGATGTACCTGCCCTGGCACATTAGGCTGAACAATTGCCACGCCCGCTCCTGTTACCGTCCATTGTGCAGTTGGCGGTTTTTGTCCTCCATATTCTGTTGGATAGCGAAACTGCTTCTCCACTGCAGCATTATGACTTGATGCACCTGTCAGGACATAATTGGCTCCTTGGTAATTGACAACGAAGGAGGCTAGAGCCAACCCTTCCATTGATGTTGAACATGCCCCAAAAAGACCAAAATATGGAATTTGCATGGTCCTTGCCGCAAAACTTGTTGGAGTTATTTGATTGATTAAATCACCAGCAAATAAAAATTGAATCTGTTCTTTTTCAATATTCCTTTTATTTAATGCCGTTCTAATTGCCTGTTCTAACAGTTGCCGATGCGCTTTTTCATAAGTTTCCTTCCCCATCCATAAGTCTTCATATAATAAATCAAAATCATTTGCTAAGTTTCCATTTGCTTCAAATGGTCCGCCAGTCACGCCTGTTGCTGTAATCATTGGCCGGTTGGCGAAAACCCATGATTGATGTCCTTTTAACAATTACAAAACCCCCCACATAACCAACAGCGTTTTAATAAGTGCGACAATAAAGGCTGAGAAAACACCGAAGAGAACGACCGATCCTGCGAGCTTAAACATATTTCCACCTACACCTAAAACAAAGCCTTCCGTTCGATGTTCAATACATGCCGAGATTACAGCATTACCAAAACCTGTAACGGGCACAGCACTTCCTGCTCCGGCAAACTGTCCAAGTCGATCGTAAACTCCAAGCCCAGTTAATAACATTGATAAAAAGACCATAGTTGCCACAGTAGGATTACCTACACTCTGTTCAGTAAAATCAAAATAATAAATATAAAAATAACTGATGGCTTGACCGATCACACAAATAATTCCTCCAACAAAAAATGCCTTAATACAGTTCTTCAGAACAGGCCGTTTAATTTCATGCTTCTGTTGAAGTTGTTGATATTTGCGCTGCTGGGGCGTCATGTTTTTTTGCTTACTCGTTGCCATCTTTTTTCTTCCTTTCTTACTTCATATCTTTGGTCATTTTAACGATTTCGTTAAAACGTTTTTCAGCTTTCTGATGTGTAAGTTTAGAGGATTTCATTTTCTCATCAAGTCTGACTGTTTCTAGAAAAATTTTATAGTCACTTGAGATTGTAAAGTTTTCATCTGGATATTTTTCTTCAAGCATTTTGTTGATGTCTTTTTCAATTTTTTTCATTTTAAATCGGTATAGATGCTTAACCTTATAAACAACCAGTGTATCTTTTTTCCCTTTCACAACTGCCACATCATATAATTCTGGAAACGCGCTTACATCCTGTTCAATTTCTTTTACGTGATCTTTACTTTTATTTTTCTGTGTCACAATCGGGCTAGGATTCGTTGTTTTCATAAGGGTTAATTGGCTATCCTTAACCTGTGGGTTTTGACTACAGGAGGAAAGAAATAATAAACACGCGAATAATACCCATCGATGAATAGTTCTCATATGATTCCCATCCCTTGTTCCATTTTTAAATACCACTACTATGTAGTTTTTTCGACATTGATAAAAATTATGAGTAGTATCTTGCAATATTTATTTATGGTTTAGCAGAAAAACAAAAAACTGCCAGCTAATCTGACAGTTTCTCTAAACTTATCTTGAAGTTTTTTTACCGCAGCCACAACCTGATCCCTTTTGCTTTATGGATTTTGATGGTTGATACATTTGAGTCGATTGGGATAATTGTGTTGATTGTGTTGATTGTGAATACTCAATGGATTGAGTTCTCCTTTTCTTTTGACTCATTATTATCTCTCCTTCGCTGTTAATTCTTTGTTAATTGATTATAGAATATGAACAACCTCCAAGCCTAGTCTCAGCGGACACCACTATTTTTCGATAAAAAACTGCACAATGGACTCGATGATTGAAGCAAATCCCGCAACCCCTAAAATTAAGATAATTGGGAACGAAAAGTCTGGGTAAAGCAGTGATATACTAATAATTCCAGTGGTAGTCCATATCCCTGTACACCAATAACAGCTAAGAAGCTCTCCGAAAAACTTTTTGAGCCCCTTTTCCTTCGGAAGGTAATAAACTTCAATTTCTCCATCCTCAGTTTCTTCTTTTATTTCATTAAAAAAAGGAACCCGAATAAATTCGGTTATTTTATCAAAAACAATTAACCTTGTCAGCCTAAAGCTCGCCAGTGAGAGTAGAAGCAGGTTTAATAAGGTTATTTTCATGATGTAATATCCTTTCTTCCTTTCAAAAACATTTTACCAGCCTAATTTGTTCAAATAAGGCTATTGTCCGTTACCCAAAAGGGCTCTGTTAAATATGTTAGTAATGTAAGAGATATATCGGATAAGGAGGAAAAATAAATGGGTTGTGGAAATAGTAATCATGATTTTCGTAATGGTAATTGCGTTTGCGAAGTCGTTAGAGCCATTAAAGATATACAGGATAATGCTGTAGAAGAAAACGAATGCCCAGAGTGTTCCAGTTGTTTCGCTGAGCCTCTCGGTTCATTGGTATCACCGGTGAGGAGAGATCCTGTCGATACTCGCGTCTTTGTATTAAGTAATGCAGATGGTTCTCCATTCCATGCATTCTTTAGTAACGAAAACAATGCATGTGTATCGATCTACTTCCGCGTAGAGGATGTATTTGACAACTGCTGTGCTACACTTCGTGTATTAGTACCAGGACGTCGCGAAGGTGGAACTTTCTGTCCAGTAAACTTGGTTTCTGGCGGAGATAAGTGCTGCATCAACCTTGAAAAAGTTTGTCAGGTTGAACGATTCCGCGCAAGTAACGACTGCATTACTGTTGATCTAGGCTGCTTCTGCGCAGTGCAATGTATTGCGGATGTTAACTTAGGAATTTGTAATTAAAAATCGAGCCAGTCGGTAAAACGGCTGGCTTTTTTAATTACCAACTATTTCTTTAACCCAATCAGAAGAACATTTTTTAGTGCATGTACTGGCATGATTTTTGTGGTTTGATCATGAAATCGAATTGTTACATCTTCACTATCGTATTCGATCAGATAACCTTGATAGTTTTTTTCCTCAGTAACAAAAACACAAGGAGCAGGTGGGAGGACCTTTGGATAATTTATTAAATAATCTAAGCGCTCTTCTAAATTCATTTCTTTAAAAGGTTTTACCCGATTTAATGATGTTTGTTTCTTTTTCTGAAACTTAGTCATATCTTGTGTTATTTGCTCTTGTACTAGTTGCTTTTTAGCAAGAGAGATTGTCTTTTTACTATCATCCTCGCTCGGCATTTCTTCGTCAGGGTCCACTAGTTCCTGCCTGATTGTATATGTGTCCTGCATGTTTGTGGCAGGAGTTCTAGCAAACGGCTGATGTATATAAAGTAATGGTCCTTTTCTCTTTTTGGTCGACATGCTCAGCACCTCCATTTACGAAATCCTACAATCATATTTATGCGAAATGCCTATACACGTTCATAAAAAAATAAGAAATTTCTACATAAAAACAGCCCGCAATAATTGCGGGCTTCAAAATTATAGGATATGGTATCCGGAATCAACGTGGATGTTTTCACCAGTAATACCACGGGAAAGGTCACTGAATAAGAATACAGCTGTATCTCCCACTTCTTCTGGTGTGGTTGCTCTGCGTAATGGAGCTCTTTCTTCAATTTCTTTTAAGATAGAGTTAAAATCACTGATTCCTTTAGCAGATAATGTTCGAATTGGACCTGCAGAAATCGAGTTGACACGAATGTTTTCTTTTCCAAGGTCTGCAGCTAAGTAACGTACACTAGCATCGAGAGAAGCTTTGGCTACACCCATTACATTATAGTTTTGGATAGCACGTTCTCCACCTAAGTATGTTAACGTGACAATGCTTCCACCTTCAGTCATTAATCCGCGTGCTTCTTTCGCTACGGCTGTTAAGGAATATGAGCTGATATTGTGAGCGAGCAAGAAGCCCTCTCTAGTGGTGTTCAAATATTCTCCGCTTAGTTCTTCTTTATTTGCAAATGCGATGCAGTGGGCAACCCCATGAATGGCCCCAACTGATTCTTTGATTTCAGCAAAGCATTTTGCAACTTCTTCATCACTTGTCACATCACAAGGTAATACAAGTGTCCCTTCAGCTTCTAGAGAACCTGCTAGTTCACGGACACTGCTTTCTAACCTTTCTCCTGCATAGGTGAAAATTAATCTTGCTCCTGCATTGTGAAGGGAGCGGGCAATCCCCCACGCAATACTGCGTTTATTGGCCACACCCATTACTACGTATGTTTTTCCAGATAAAGAAAAATTCATATTGAAAAAGTCCTCCTACAGTTACACATGATATTAGTACTTGGTACTAATTTTACACTAATTTACGAGAAATGAAAAGTTCAACAATCAACATCCTTTTTATAAATAATTTAACAGATTTCGCAAAATTCCAGCTCCCTTTTCAACTCATCTACATACTCCTTGGAGCCAGTAACGATCAACCGATCATTCATCTCCAACTCTGTATCTCCATGTGGGACGATGGAATCCTTGCCCCGAAAGATACGGACAAAAATGATATCGCCTGTAAAAGGAAATTTCCGTAAAGACATCCCATCAAATTGGCTATTCATCATAACAATTTCATAAAGACCTGTCTCTTGATTTGTGAGTATATTTATCACGGTTGGTGATTCAATTAACGCACGAAGTAATACTTTCGTAGACATAAATGCAGAAAACACTTCTATATTATGTTCACGTAAGGTCTCCTCTAAATCGGGACTTTCAATTCGAGCAATGATCCTAGATACTCCTTTTTCTTTCGAAGCGATCGACAATGCTGCGTTTACGTTCTCATCACCTGTTGAAATGACAACAACCTCTGATTGAAATACTTTTGTATTCTCCAGCGTCTCGATTGAATAATCTGGAATTTCAACGATTTCAAATAAAGAATTGGCAATTTGCTTTTCTGATTTCTCCATTTGGGTATGATAAAGAATTGGATCATATAGGCCTGATTTTAATTCTCGAGAAACAGGCAAAGTAGTTTGATTGGCACCTAAGAATGCAACACTAACCTTTTTATTAGCAACCTCTTCTCTTGGGAATAACTTTTTAAAAACAATCGGTGTAAAAATAGACGTGAGGACTGCAACAAGTATTAGTGTTCCACTCATCTCCGCAGTTATGATTTCTAGTCTTTCTCCAATTGTCGCTGCCGCAATGACAAGTGAAAGCGTAGAGGTGAGTAAAAATCCAGATGCAAGAACTGTTTTCAAATCATACCAAATTTTCAAGAGGTACACTGGTACAAGTTTGGATAAGAGTAATCCGGCAAGTAAAAGCGGTATTAATAACAAAAGCTTTTTTTCATTAAAAAGAGACCAAATATCAAGATTTACTCCTACCATTACAAAAAAGATGGGAATCAAAAATCCATAACCAAAAGAATCTAACTTATGTACAAGCTCTTGGTTCGGGGCTAACAACGAAACGAGTACACCGGCTAGAAACGCCCCTAAGATGTTTTCAGCACCCACTGTTTCAGACAGCCCAACTAAAACGATGATCAGTGTAAAAACAGCCCTTGTTCCAATTTGGACTGTCCCTGTTGATAATGATTCGATAAATGTACGGTTTTTAAATCGTTTGCCGAGAAAATAAAGCACAATTCCTGCTGCAAACAAAATAAGTAACAGCCATGTATTCCCATGCCCTGATTCATTTAACGACACAAAGACGGCGAGTAAGATCATGGTCACTAAATCTGCTATAACCGCAATCAATAAGATGATTTGCCCAATAACTGTTTTCATCAAATGGGCTTCTTTTAAGGTTGGTACAACTACCCCTAATGATATGGTCGAAATAATTAGCGTCATTAAAAAGGCATTATCAATGAAACCTGCAAAGACAAATAAAATGGATAAACCAAGTGAGAATATAAATATACCTGCAAAGACCAGTGACGCGACGATAAATGAATTGGGCTCTCTTTTCCCATTCGGAAGTACCTTACGCTTCTTCTCTCCAGAAAAGGCCTTAAAGTCAATTTCAAGCCCACTTAAAAACATGAGAAAGATAAAACCAAGGGTCGATAAAGTTGAGAGCCAAATATCTTCATGGACCACATCGAAACCACTCTTTCCAATGACAAGTCCCATGATAATTTCAGCGACGACCACAGGGATATAATTTAATTTAAATCGATGTAAAAGAATGGGAGTAATAAATGCCATCGTAACAACAATTAATAACGAAATGACTGAAACATGCTGCTCCATAGAAAATACTCCTCCTTTTATACATTAGAATAGAAACTTTTATAAAGGCTCTTTTCGTAAACTTTGTTGCTATTGGAGCTTTATAAGAGTCAATTACTAAGTTTCTAGGTAATTTTCGCACAGGTTCTTACGAAAAGATGACACGAAGCATATAGGTATACGGGTTGATGAACTTATACGAAAAACAACAATCTATGCGAAAATAACCTTTATAAAAACAAACACTTCGACTAAAAATATAAGAGATAAGGAGTTGATCCAATGAAAATTGATGTAATCGGTGATATACATGGGTGTTTAACTGAATTAAAGGAACTCACCTTGAAACTCGGCTATAGATGGGATAACGGATTACCTAGACATGAATCTAGAGTGCTCGGATTTCTTGGTGATTTAACCGACCGCGGACCCGCCTCACTTGATGTAATCGAAATTGTATGGCAGTTAGTTTTTAAAGAAAAAAAAGCTTATTATACGCCTGGAAACCATTGTAATAAGTTATATCGCTTCTTCCTTGGCAACAAAGTTCAGATTGCACATGGACTTGAAACAACTGTTGCCGAATATGAATCATTATATAAAGAAGATCAGCAATCCATTCGAAAAAAATTTATTGAACTATACGAAAGGGCTCCACTTTATTTAGTATTAGACAACAAGAAGCTTGTTATCGCACATGCAGGAATTAAAGAAGAATTTATCGGACAATCCCATGGAAAAGTTAAAGAATTTGTCCTTTACGGAGATATCACAGGCAAAAAGCACCCTGATGGTTCTCCAATTAGAAGAGATTGGGCGAAAGAGTATCATGGTGAACCATGTATCATTTATGGACATACTCCTGTGAACGAGCCTAGGATCATAAATAATACTTATAATATTGATACAGGCGCAGTCTTTGGCGGGAAACTTACAGCATTAAGATATCCTGAAATGGAATTGGTTTCGGTTAAATCTACTATGCCACATGTGGAGGAAAAATTTAAACAATTTGATTGAAGAAGGAAAGCGAGCGCCTTTCGCTGTAACCAACAGCCTAGCTCAACAGAACCAAAAATAAAAAAGGCTGCCACTTTATCATCAAAGTAGGTCAGCCTTTAATAATTCCCCCATATCTTTAGGCAGTAGGGCGGTAAACATCATTTCTTCGCCTAAAAATGGGTGAACAAATACTATCTTCTTACAATGGAGTGCCTGCCGTTCTATTAACGAGACATCTCCTCCATACAAATCGTCACCGAGCAAGGGATGTTTTAAATATGACATATGAACTCTAATTTGATGTGTCCGTCCCGTTTCTAGCGCAAGTTCCAAATATGTAAAAGTCCGATGTCTCTTAAGGACGTGATAATGAGTACAGGCAAATTGTCCATCCTCACGAACTTCCCTTTCAATAATACTATCTTCTTTACGGCCGATTGGGGCCCTTATCGTACCATTGTCTAAGGACATCCTGCCCTCAGCAAATGCCTCATATGTCCGCTTAACTTGCCCGCTTCGCTGCATCATACTAAACAAATGATGGACATGGCGATGTTTAGCAATTAAAACAATTCCTGACGTATCCCTATCAAGCCGAGTAACAATGTGAGAAGTAGCCTGCAGACCACAGTGCTGATAATAACCAACTAGCGCATTCGCCAGACTGCCATCAGGGTGTTCTCGAGACGGAATCGTGTTCATACCTGCTGGTTTATTGACCACCAGCAAATACTCATCTTCATAAAGAATCGATAAGGGAATGTCTTCGCCTAATAGACCCTCACTTGGACATTCTCTGGGAAAAATAACCGTTAATTCATCGCTCAATTCTAACCGATATCGGACATTAACTTCGTCTCCATTTACTAGGATATTTCCGCCCTTGAACTTTATATCTGTTAATGCCGTACGAGAAATCTCTTGCTCTTTTAAAAATCCCCTTACCAACTTGCCTGCATCGCTCTCACCAATGACCCACTTCATTTGAAACTGCTGAGACATTACAACGATCCCCGCCTCTTAGTCCGAAATAAACGAATCATGAACTCTTTTCCAAAACGGAAACGGCCGGAAGCGAGCAAAGCGGATTTTTTCTTCTGGCACCCTAAATTGAATTGACTTTACATCCTTATGAAGCAATGTCAGGTGGTCAATTGTCACTTGAAAATCAGAACGATTGACTGGTTTAAGCATACATGTATGGTGGGCTGGAAGAATTAATGGTGATCCTATTGTCCTAAAGACCTTGTTATTAATTGATGCCATCTCAGCAATTTGAAGGGCAGAAATCGATGGATGGATAATCGCTCCGCCAAGTGCCTTATTATAGGCGGTACTGCCCGAGGGAGTTGAAACACATAAGCCGTCACCACGGAACCGTTCGAAATGTTGTCCGCGAATCTCCACATCCATAACAAGCGTTCCCTCGACACTTTTTACTGTAGATTCATTTAAGGCGAGATACCTAGACTCCTTCCCAGCATGAGAATAACGGATTATGACCTCTAAAAGCGGGTATTCAACAACCTGATAAGGTGTTTTAGCAATTGCAATCACTAGTTTCTCAATTTCATCCGGAATCCAATCTGCATAAAACCCAAGATGTCCCGTATGAATTCCAACAAAAGCCGTTTTATCTAAGCGGCTGCTATAGCGATGAAAGGCATAAAGCAGCGTGCCGTCACCACCAATGGAAACAACAATATCAGGTTGGTCTTCATCGTACGTAAGATCAAAATCAAGTAAATACGTCCTCATTTTGTGCATTAATATATTTGATTTTTGATCCCCTTTTGACGTAATCGCAAATTTCATATATTTTTGGCTCCTTGTGCTGAATGGCTTATCAATAGACGGTCATGGCAAATTAATTCTTCTCTTCTTGTTTGAATTCTTTTTTTCTTGTAAAAAAGGCCTGAGCATCCTGTATTTCACCGCGAATCAATGACATTTCCTCATCTAAACGAAATGCAGCTTCAGATGCTCTTTGCAGTCTCATTTGAATATCACTTGGAAATAACCCCTTGTACTTATAGTTTAAGGTATGTTCAATTGTCGCCCAAAAATTCATTGCAAGCGTTCGTATTTGAATTTCCGCTAAGATATTCTTTTCCCCATGTATTGTTTGAACCGGGTAGCGAATAACAACATGATATGACCGATACCCGCTTGTTTTTTTATGGGAAATATAATCTCTAACTTCAACAATTTCAAAATCATTGCGGTTTCGTAATAAATCGACGACTGTATGAATGTCATCAACAAATTGACACATAATACGCATTCCTGCAATATCCTGCACTTCTTCTTCTAATCGTTCAAGTGGAATACCTTTTTGATTTGCCTTATCAAGAATACTTGCAATCGGTTTAACTCTTCCCGTAACAAATTCAATCGGTGAATGAGTAGCATCAAGGTCAAATTGACCTCTCATCCCCTTTAATTTCACCTTTAATTCTGCAACAGCTTGTTTATATGGGGCTAGAAATTGGTCCCAATGCTTCATAATGTCACCTCAAAAACGAATTATGTTAAGAAAATACTCTCTACTTTTGTAACCATTTCTTTCCCATAATTACTATTACCCTTTATATTATTTAGAACATAATTAAATTCATCATGGAAGTTATTCAGTTCTTTTTGCTCTTCGTTAAAAGTAATCCATACGGGTAATTTTTTTTCTTCTGCCGTTTTTAAGAGTGGCCAGATTTGTTCATGTAAAATGATATATGTATAATCATTCATATCCTCCATTAAATATATGAAAGAATAGTGGTCAGAATCTACAAGAATCTGTTCTCCTGGAACCAACTCAGTGATGGTCTCATTCGTTTCTAACATTAATTTCTCTTCAGTTATGTATGCCTTTTCGATTGTAATTCTTTTCTTCATCTCTTTACCTCCATATCCACTCCCTATTTTAGCATAATACAACGATTTCTCCCAAGGATTGATGTTTAGTTTAGAAATGAGATAATAAAGAAAATTCCCTTCTGGAAGGATGACGAACTTTTGTCGCAAAATATTGAAATTGAATTTAAAAATATACTATCAAAAAAAGAATATGAACACTTCCTTGAATCTTTTAACGTAGGCAAAAATCTAATTTTCACACAGGAAAACCATTACTTTGACACTCCCAATTTCTCCTTAAAGAGTAAAGAAACTGCACTAAGAATTCGCAAAAAGGGCACAAACTACGAAATGACATTAAAACAACCAGCTGCGGTCGGCCTATTAGAGACAAATCAATCTATCAGTGAAGCTGAAGCACAAATAGCCATTCACAGTGGTAAACTTCCACTGGGCATTATTCAACGTCTTATTGAAGAATGCGAGATTTCCTTTTCAACGCTTGAATATTTTGGTTCATTACTAACGAAACGAGTTGAATTCGAATATCAGAAAGGATTACTAGTTTTAGACCATAGTATTTATCTAAGTACAGAAGATTATGAATTAGAATATGAGGCACAAAACTTTCAGGATGGAGAGAAGATCTTTTACGAACTACTTGAATTATTTAAGATTCCTGTACGTAAAACGGAAAATAAAATTCGCCGATTCTATAACCGAAAATACGAGCAATCTTTTCACAATGAATCTTAAATGTATTTCAAATGTAGATTGAAATTGATTGGAGTTATTTCCAACATACTAATTCCTGTTTTTCCTATTAAGAATTGCTCACTTGGCATACATTAATAATGTGTTCAAGTGACAAATTTACATTTTTAAAGCAATTCATTTGAGATATGAAATAGGCATTGATAAAATAAATCTACATAATACATTTAAGGGAGTTGGCAACATGATTGAAAGAAAGCTTTCACCATTTGAATCCATTGGTGAGGAAACTTTACACCGTCTTGTGGACACTTTTTATGGGCTTGTTGCGCAACATCCTGATCTAGCACCAATATTCCCAAATCAATTTACAGAAATTGCTCGGAAACAGAAGCAATTTTTAACTCAATATTTAGGCGGTCCTTCTCTGTATACGGAAGAACATGGTCATCCTATGATGCGTGCTCGTCATTTGCCATTTCCTGTTACCCCAACACGCGCCAAAGCATGGCTATCATGTATGGAACAAGCGATGGACCAAATAGGCTTAGAGGGCCCATTAAGGGATGAGTTTTATTCACGACTTTATCTTACGGCCCAACACATGATTAACACGCCTGATGACGGCGGAATCTCGGGTGAAGAAAGTGAATAGATCAAAGTCTTCAAGCGCCAAACAGCATTGCAGTGATAAAAAGCCGATTGAGATTTATATGTTTATTGACCCTTTATGTCCTGAATGTTGGGCATTAGAGCCTATATTAAAAAAGTTGCAAATCGAATATGGACGTTATTTTTCTATAAAGCATATTTTAAGTGGACGATTAGCCGATTTAAATTTAAGCAAGAAAAAGAATTTTGAGAATATCGCTCAAGTGTGGGAGAAGACTGCAAGCAGGTCAGGAATGTCATGTGATGGAAGCCTATGGTTAGAGAATCCAGTCGATACTCCCTATACTGTTTCCATTGCTTTAAAAGCAGCTGAATTACAAGGTAGACGGGCTGGACTTCGTTTTCTACGGAGAATCCAAGAGGGATTATTTTTAGAAAAACAAAATGTTTCAAATCTAGAGGTGTTAAAAGATTGTGCAAGGAGTTTAGGTTTGGACGTGGAGGAATTCATGTATGATATCCATTCCGAAAGTGCAGCGAAAGCCTTCCAATGTGATCTGAAAATTACTTCTGAAATGGATGTAAAGGAGATTCCTACCTTAGTATTTTTTAATGAGAATGTTGAGGATGAAGGAATTAAGATAACGGGCTCTTACCCATATGAGGTATATGTCCAAATACTAGAGGAAATGCTTTCTGAAAAACCTATTCAATCTCCTCCACCTCCATTAGAAGCGTTTATGAAATTTTTTAAATTTGTCGCCTCAAAAGAAATTGCAGTGGTTTATAATATGTCTATTTCGCAAATTGAACGGGAAATGAAAAAACTACTGTTAAAGCAAGTGGTTGAACAGATCCCCGCTAAATATGGAACGTTTTGGAGATATATCGAAGAGTAAATAAGACGGAAGCGCCAAGGAAAAAAGAAGTTCATTTTTTATACTTGGCGCTTCCACTTATTTTACAAAGGCTATTTTCGCATGGATTGTTATTTTTCGTATAAGTTTCATCAACCCGTATAATTATTTGCATCGTGGCATCTTTTCGTAAAAACATTTGCGAAAAGAGCCTTTACAAAAAATGAAAATGCCTTGCAGTTTCCACACTGCAAGGCATTTTTCTTTTATACGAACAAAGGGGATGGGAGAAATTTTTCACGGTCAAACAAAGGGGTATATGTTTGTTGTGATCAACTTCACGTATATAATATAGCATGCTATTTCTGAGTGAGGCAATAAGTTTGTGCTTTATTTCACATAATTGTCAAATTATCATAAATTCAGAGAATGGACAATAGACATAGTAGTACGAGGAATGAAAACTCACTTTTACGAGGGTGGCATTAAAATTATGAGAAAATTCCCTTTAACGATTATGGTTCTGTTTATTTTGATTGCTTTTTTTCTCCAAATACTTGCACTATTAAAGATCTTCCCGCTTTTTCTCAGTATACCTATATTGTTTGTTTCGATATTTATCTTCGTTAATTACCTTAATGACAGAAAACGATTCAGAGGATTTTAAAAAGGGATGGTTGCCATTTAGGGCACCATCCCTTTTAATTATGCTTGCGATAACAATTGCTCTAATTCATTCAACTTTTCTTCAAATACCTTACAAGCATCTTTAATTGGCTCAGCACTTGTCATATCGACACCAGCTTTTTTCAGCACTTCAATCGGATAATTTGAGCTTCCTGCACTTAGGAAGTCAATGTATCTTTTTACTGCCGGTTCGCCTTCTTCTAAAATTTGCTTGCTAAGGGCAGTAGCCGCACTAAAACCAGTTGCATACTGGTAAACATAATAATTGTAATAAAAATGCGGAATTCTCGCCCATTCTAATCCGATTTCCTCATCTATCACAATATCTTCCTCGCCAAAATATTTTTTATTTAATGCATAATAGCTCTCTGTTAATGCTTCTGCCGTTAATGCCTCGTTGTTTTGTGCCTTTTGATGGATCATATGTTCAAACTCAGCAAACATCGTTTGACGGAACACGGTACCTCTAAAGCCTTCTAAATAATGGTTGAGCAAGTAAATTCGTTTTTGTTCATCATCAATTGTTTTTAATAAATAGTCGTTTAAGAGTGCTTCATTACAGGTCGAAGCCACTTCTGCTACGAAAATAGAATAATTGCCATATGGATATGGCTGTGATTTCCGAGTATAGTAACTGTGCACGGAATGGCCAAATTCATGAGCAAGTGTAAATAAATTATTTACATTATCCTGCCAATTCATGAGGATATATGGATGAGTGCCGTATGCTCCTGAGGAGTAAGCGCCACTTCGCTTTCCTTTATTTTCATGCACATCGACCCAGCGATTTTCAAAGCCCTCTGATAATATTTTCGAATATTCCTCTCCTAATGGAGATAACCCTTTAAGGACTAAATCCTTCGCCTCTTCGTATTTGATTTCCATTTTCACATCTTTGACAAGTGGAGTAAATAAATCATACATATGAATCTCATCAAGACCAAGGACTTTTTTACGAAGCTTCACATAACGATGTAATAAATGAAGATTATCGGTAACCGTATTCACAAGGTTATCGTACACGCTCTCTGGTATATTGTTTGCAGAAAGGGCAGCGTGTCTTGCTGAGTTATACTTTCTTACCCTTGCGTTAAAATTATCCTTCTTCACATTTCCACTTAATGTGCTTGAAAATGTATTTTTAAAATGACCATACGTTTTATATACAGCCTTAAATGCATCTCGTCTCACCCGTGGATCTTTACTTTCCAAAAAGCGAATATAGCGGCCATGTGTAATTTCAACCTCAGCACCATTTTCATCTTTAATAGATGGAAATTCAAGGTCTGCATTATTCAACATCCCAAATGTATTGCTAGAAGCATCCATAACTTCGCTTGCTTCCGCTAGTAATGCTTCCTGTTCTGCTGAGAGGACATGCGGCCTTTGTAGATTAATTTCAGCTAGAGCATGCTCATATAGCTTTAATTCCGGTTTCTCATTTAAGAAACCTGTTACTTGGCTTTCATCTAATGAAAGAATTTCAGGGACAATAAATGCTAATTGACTGGCCGCTTGTGAATACATATTTTTCATTCTGTCATCTAAGCCTTGGTAAAAAGAGTTCGTGGTGTCTTGGTCATAACGCATATGTGAATATGTATAAAGCTTTCCAATTCGTTCCAACAGTTTATCTTGAAACTGGAGCGCTTTATATAGTGTCTCCGCACTTACTCCTAATTTACCTTCAAATTCTTTAATTCCAGGGATTTGGTTTTTTACTTCTTGAAACTCTTGTTCCCATGCTTGGTCATTCGAGAATATATCTTCTAATTTCCATGTATCTTGCTCAGGGATCTCTTTTCTTGCTGGTAGCGATTTTATTGCTGTTTCATTCGCCATCCTTCATCCTCCATTCTATTTTCTTCGAAAAGAAAGTATCATTACTAATATTCTCCTTATCTTACCAATTTCCTTTTAAAAATTGACAGTACAGAAACTATTTATACTTCAATAATAGTATGCCCTTCTGTACATTTTCATTTATCTATTCAATAGGATTTGCTGATATTTTTGAAAAAATATCACCTTTGCTTCCTCTTTTTCTCGATTTGACCTCGGGATAAATATTTTCCGTTTTAATTGAAATATTGTTTCTCCTTTTTTCGTAATAATCCCCAATTTCTCTAATATTAAAAGATACTCAAGAATAGCTACTAACGGATATACCGTTTCAAATTGTGGTAAATGTCTTACAACAATATCTTTACTATAAATCCGTTTATTAAAATGGATCATTATTTCTTGAAGGGTTATTACATCATCAATATTTTTGGCAGCAATGATATCCAAAAATAAATAGGTTTGCCAAATAATCGGGGCTGTTTGAATAACTAGTGAATGAGGAAGCGGGAGTCCAATTTCTGGCGGCAATAAGAAGAGATTCATATTTCTGTTATAAATTTCATTGAGGAATGATTTATGTTGTTTATTAGGATGAAGAGTCCAATTCAGATTCATTTTTTCAATTTCCCTGTTCCAGCTTGATAAATCAAATGGGTTGTTTATGTTTGGTTCTAATAAACCATTCAAGTCCATTTCCTTTATTGGGTAAAAAGAATGATGGGAGAAGGCATTTTTTATAGAGTAAGGGGTAATTGATTCAACAAAATGAAATTGATGTTTTTCGGGGCAATAAGATGGTATATAAAACTTTCCTGAAGCAGTCTTCCGTATGAATAGGTATTGAAAGTTTGATAAAGCAACCATACTATTTCGTTTATGACGTATTTGATTACTAGATAAAATCCATATTGGCTGATAGCCATTCTGAAGATATGAATGGGTTCTCTTAATAAATATGCTTTCTGGAATCGTTGAACATTGGTACTCTAATGCATATTTTTTCCCATTAATCTTGAACATTATATCAGGTCGCTGCTGTATTTCTCTATCATAGTACTCCAAAATAGAAGGGATCTTTTGTTTTATTAACCACTGATAGAGCTGACGTTTGCCCTCCATATGGTAAATTGTTTCATTTTCAAAAAAATCACGGCAAACTCCCCCTTGCTTATGGGCAAAATGAAAAATGCGCTGATCCCCTAGTTTTAGCAAAACACCTTCCCCACAAATAGGGCAAATAAATTCTTCTTTGCTTCGAAGTTCTAAAAGAGCGGCTTTATTGTAATCGAGTCCGAGACAGATACTGATCCCCATTTTTGTTTGTGCAGTTAACAATTATTTCTCTCCTCCTTTTACGAGGATAATTCGTCATAATCTTTAAGAATACCTTTTAACCCACAAAAAAAACTCGCCAAATTTGACGAGTTTGTTAACTATTTATTTAGAGTAAGGGAGAGAGCAGCCTTGCTGTCGATTCAAGCACCTTAAAGCCAAGGTGTCTGTCATGGAAGGTTGCTTTATCCAACTGTTTGGAAAATTCAAGGTCATTTAAATATTCCTCAACTAGTTTTTGTGTACTTTTTGTACGGAACAAGAATGCATTTACCTCGAAATTTAAATGGAAGCTTCTCATATCCATATTCGATGTCCCTATCGAGGCCAGTTCATGATCAACAATAACTATCTTACTGTGCATAAAGCCTCGCTGGTATTCATAAACCTTCACCCCTGCATCTAAAAGTTCAGGAAAGTATGACCTTGAAGCATGAAAGACGATTCGTTTATCTGGTTTGTTAGGTACTAAAAGCCGGACATCAATACCACTCAGTGCAGCTACTTTTATGGCTGAAAAAATATCTTCATCTGGAATAAAATAAGGGGATGCAATCCAAACTGATTTCTCTGCACTTGCAATCATGGAGAAAAATATATTTTTAATAACACTCCACTCATTATCAGGTCCTCCAGCAATTAGCTGTACTCCGCCATGACTTTCATCATCATTCTGGGGTGATAGGTATTCGGCTGTTAAAAAACTGTGATTCGTCATATAATACCAGTCTTGTAAAAAAATTAATTGGAGGGTTCTAACAGCTTCTCCCCGGAGCATTAAATGAGTGTCACGCCAAAATCCAATATGTTTATTTCTTCCCAGATATTCATCCCCAATATTAAGCCCACCAACAAAGCCAATACTTCCATCAATTATGATCATTTTACGGTGATTTCGGAAATTAAATTTATTATTTAAAAAAGGAAGTTTAACTGGTCCAAAAGTAACCATTTCAATCCCTTCATTTTTTAGTTCATTAATATATGAATTTGAAAGTTGCCAAGAACCCACTGCGTCATATAAAAAACGAACTCTAACACCTTGACGCACTTTTTCAATCAGGATATTTTTAATTTCCTGTCCAATATGGTCATGTCTAACAATATAATATTCAAGATGGATATGATGCCTAGCTCTTTTTAACTGCTCTATAATATGCTGAAAGGTTTCCTCACCGTTTGTTAATATTTTTGTGGCTGTGTCAAAGGAAATGGGGCTATTCCCTAGTTTTTGAGCCAGGGTAAATAATTTCCCTTGATGTTCACCCAATAAACTAATCTTTTCATCATTTCTTGGGTCTTCATCCCCTTCTACCGTCAAAAAAGCTTGTTTATCTAAAAAATATTTTTTTCTAAACATTTTTTCTTTACGATAATTCCTACCAAAAAGGAGGTAAAAAATAAAACCAACTAAAGGAAAACTACCAAGGACAACTAACCAAGTTATCGTTTGTGTTGGATGGCGATTTTCAAAGAATATTACAAAGCTAATGAAAATGACAGACAGTGTAACCAATACACTTAAGATACCAAATATCCCACTAGCTAATTGTTCCTTAAAGAAAAACAAGAGTACGGATAATACCAATAAAAATAAAATAACCCTTACTGTGTTTTTCAGTGTCCTCACCTGCCAGATTTTATTTCAAAAAATAATTCATGCTAAAAATACCGATTTCAATATTGAAATCGGTACATTAATTAGCGAAAATATTTCCGTAATTCTGCAAAAACATTGGCAGAAATTATTTCTTTTCCATATTCTTGAATACGATGAATCGTAAGCTGTGTTTCATAACCGTACTCAAGTAAAATACTTAATATATCATCAATTTCATCTTCTTCAAATAAGTCTTCAGGAAATTCTGTAAATAAATAGTACCTTCCCTCAAAATGATAAAGCTTTGTCACTAAATCATCTAATCCTGAACGATTTGATAAACTAATGACATCCTCGAAATCTTTAAAACCTATGAGGAATTCTAATGTCTCTTCCTCAAGTAGGATATCCTCCTCATCAGTATGATTTGGATTAAAATGATGATCGAGTATTTCTTCCATTTTATCATCAACAGGAAACTGATTTATTTTTTCATTAGGAATCGGTAGTTCAAACTTTTGTCCATCTTTTGATATTTGTGCTTTTGTTACAAGAATTTCCAACCCTTTATCAAGTGCTTGGACTTGAATCCAAAGAGGACCTTCAATAACAAACTCTTCCTCATCATGAACCTCATCCATCATTTCCCAAAAGAGTTCTTCACTTCGTTCCCGATTGTACCAGATCTCTTCACGGTCAAAGCCTCTTTCTTCTATATCACCATATGAAATGTAGAATTTAACTGTGTTTTCATTAATGCGTTCAATCTCCATCTAAACATCTCCCTTCCGTTTTCCAGATTGAAGGGACAAAATACCCCCAAGCAGATACCGCCTTAGTATTTACTTAAATCCAAAGATTCTTCATAGGGTGAAAAAGTAAATACTCGTGTACTTTCATTTTATGACAAAAGTACTAATAAGGGAAATAAAAAAGGCTGAAATCTAAAAAACCGTGATAATGCCTAATTATCAACATTACAATAATTCTTTATATTGTAGCAAAGTGGAACTAAAACTACAAATAATTCAAATCTTTTTTTATATACAAAAAAAGACCTCCAAAAAGAAGGCCTATTTATTTAATTAACCATTCGCTGAGCTTCGCGCAGCTGGAACGTTCTAACTCTTCTTGGAAGGAATCGTCTGATTTCATCCTCGTTATACCCAACCTGTAATCGTTTTTCATCAATGATTATCGGGCGGCGTAATAGCCCTGGATTTTCCTTTATTAAACCAAATAGATCTTGAAGCGGCATTGCATCAAGGTTTACATCTAATTTTTGAAATGTCTTTGATCTTGTAGAAATAATTTCATCTGTACCATCTTCTGTCATTCGAAGAATTTCTTTAATTTCTTCCATGGTTAATGGCTCTGAAAAAATATTTCTTTCTGTGTATGGAATTTCATGTTCTTCTAACCATGATTTTGCTTTTCTGCATGATGTACAACTTGGTGAAGTGTATAGTGTTACCATCCGATCTTCACACTCCTCTTTTATTAAGACTATTAATAAATCAAGTATATTGAAGCAAACGATTTGGTTATAATCAGGTTGCAGCAAATTCGATAATAATTATAAATTAGGAATTTATATCATTGATTATACACCACTGTTTCTTAAAAGGGTATCCCTTTTCCAAAAAAAAAATGTTAGACCAAAACATTCAAAAATATTTATTACACTATATTAGACGAATAATTGTCCTAAAAGTTTCATATTTTTTAATAAATTTAACTTAAAAATTCGCAATCATAATTATCCGTTTCTAATAATGTTCGTAAACATTGTGTGAATAAATGAGGGTCTTCATGAAAAAATTTCCTTCATTCTATGTTTAATGAAAATATATGAAAGACCCATTCTCAATTATAAATCCAAAATGAAAACGCATTCATTGATTTTAGAAAACTTACCATTGATATTTAATTTCCTCTTTAATTCAACGGTAAGTTCTTTTACAATAAAGTAGTGGATATTTAATTTTGCACAACAAATATTCTAAGCTGCTGACAAACGGAGGGATTATTACCTTGGGAGCATACATAATGGATTTAACGATTGTTGCTTTACTAATCGTGGGAATCACTGCCTTAATGGGTGTTATTACGAACAGTTTTGGGGAAAAAGTGTTCGGTGGTAAAAATCGTAGTGAATTTGTTGATGAAAGTGCCAAATACCAGACTGGCTGGAAAGCAGTTGGGGGAAAACGGAAATAAGTTAATGGCATTTTTAAGGAATAGGGTTCATAAAAAAACGATCTCAACGTGAGATCGTTTTTTTTATTATTTAGATTGTGCTTTATATTGTTTAAATTCTTTCTCAGAACATAGGACAAAATGACCTGGAGTAACTTCTCTAAATTCCACTGGTTCATTAGGCTCGTAGTTATGACTAGCTGGGTCATAGGATCTCCGTTTACGAGTTCGTTCACTGATTGGATCTGGAGATGGAATTGCTGATAAAAGAGATTGAGTGTACGGGTGAAGTGGGTTTTTATACAGTTCATCCGCAGGTGCAAGCTCAACCATTTTACCAAAATACATAACCCCGATCCGATCACTAATGTATTTAACCATGGAAAGATCATGAGCAATAAAAAGATAGGTCAAGCTTTTCTCTTTTTGTAGTTTTCTCATTAAGTTTACTACCTGAGCTTGGATTGAAACATCCAGTGCTGAAATCGGTTCATCGGCAATGATAAATTCAGGTTGAACCGCAAGTGCACGTGCAATACCAATCCGCTGACGCTGACCACCACTAAATTCATGTGGATAGCGGTTTGCATGTTCTCTATTTAAGCCCACGGTTTCTAGGAGCTCATATACTTGCTCCATCCGATCTTGCTTAGATTTGGCTAACCCATGAATATCGATTCCCTCGGCAATAACATCAGCTATTTTTAATCTTGGATTTAATGATGCATAAGGGTCTTGGAAGATCATTTGCATTTTCCGGTTAAAATCTTTTAATTGCTTCTTAGACTTTTTCCCATGAACGTTAACTCCATCGTATAATACTTCTCCCCCAGTAGCATCATATAACCGGATAATTGTGCGCCCTGTTGTGGACTTACCACAACCTGACTCACCTACTAGTCCCATTACTTCGCCCTTATAGATATCAAATGATACATTATCAACTGCTTTTACTTCATTTATTTTACCTTCATTAAAATATTGCTTGAGATTTTTGATCTCAAGTAATTTTTCTCTTTCAGCCATTTATATCCCCTCCTTTTTTCCAGGGAATTGAGCTTGATTACCAGAAAATTGACTTTGGCGTCTTAAAACAGCAGCTGGCGGTTCCACTTTTGGTGCATCCGGATGCAACAGCCAAGTTGCTGCATAATGAGTATCAGACACTTTGAAGAATGGTGGTTCTTGCTCTAAATCAATCTTCATAACAAATGGATTACGTGGGGCGAACGCATCCCCTTTTGGTGGATCTAATAAATCTGGTGGTGTTCCAGGAATCGAAAATAATTCATCATCTTGGGTATCCATATCAGGCATTGAACTAATTAATCCCCATGTATATGGATGCTTCGGATTATAGAAAATCTCATCAGCAGTCCCAATTTCAACTATTTTTCCTCCATACATAACTGCAACACGGTCGGCTACATTAGCAACAACACCAAGATCATGCGTAATAAAGATAATCGATGTATCGATTTTCTTTTGTAGATCTTTCATTAATTCAAGAATTTGTGCTTGAATAGTAACGTCAAGCGCTGTTGTCGGTTCATCAGCTATGAGAACTTTCGGGTTACAGGCCAAAGCTATCGCGATTACCACCCTTTGCCTCATACCACCGGAGAACTGATGCGGGTATTGATCTACACGTAACTCTGCCTTAGGAATACCAACGAGTTTTAATAATTCAATTGCTCTTTCCTTGGCAGCATGTCTGCTCATATTCTGGTGTTTTATAAGCGGTTCCATAATCTGATTGCCAATTTTCATTGTTGGATTTAGGGAAGTCATCGGATCCTGGAAGATCATCGAAATATCTTTTCCACGGATTTTTTGCATTTCTTTATCTTTTAATTTGGTTAAATCCTTACCTTCAAATAGAATCTGTCCGCTTTTAATTTCTGAATTTTGCTCAGGAAGTAAACGCATGATTGATTTGGTGGTTACAGATTTACCGGAACCAGATTCACCCACAATAGCTAGTGTTTCACCATTATATAAATCAAAACTTACGCCACGAATTGCTTTAACTTCACCCGAAAACGTATGAAACGAAATATTTAAATCTTTTACTTCTAGAATTTTCTCCATTTACATCCACCTGCCTTCTAATCACGCATTTTTGGATCCAATGCATCACGTAATCCGTCTGCAACAAGGTTGAAGCATACCATGATTAATGCAATCATAATAGAAGGAATAATCATTTGATACGGAAAAGCAATCATTGATTTAAATCCTGAATTTACTAATGTTCCTAAAGATGCATGAGGTTCCTGTAATCCTAACCCGATAAAACTTAGAAATGCTTCAAAGAAAATTGCATTCGGGATGGAGAACATCGTATTTATAATAATTACACCAAACATATTCGGAATCATGTGTTTAAAAATAATAGACGAATTTGAAGCACCCAGGGTTTTAGCTGCCAAAACAAATTCTTGACCTTTAAATTTTAATACTTGCGCCCGTACGACACGAGCCATACTTGTCCATCCCGTAATGGTTAAGGCAAGAATAATTGGGATAATACCAGGTTTTAACACGAGAATCATCAATACAACAACGATAAGATTCGGAATACCAACTATAACCTCAATGATCCTCTGCATTACACTATCTATACGTCCACCTAGATAACCTGATATTGCGCCATATGCAACCCCAATAGCCATATCAATTAACGCAGCCATAAAAGCGATAAATAACGATACTTGTGTACCTTTCCACACACGTGCAAATTGGTCTCGTCCTAAATTATCGGTACCAAACCAATAATAGGCATCCACCTTTCGAACTTCATAAGCGTTATATTCGGTACCATCTCTTCTTGACAAGGTACCATCAAACGGAAGCCAGTGAACATCCTCTAAACCTTGGATTCGCGGTGGCAAATTATTATGTTTAGTATTTTGTGTATCGTAGGAATATGGCGTAATCATTGGTCCAACAAAGGCCATGATAATCATAATAACTAGGATGATCATGCTGACTACAGCACCTTTATTTTTCCGGACTCTTAGCCATGAATCCTGCCAGAAATTCAAACTTGGTTTAGAAATTTTTTCACTTTTTGATGGATCAATATGGACAGGAGCAAACATATCCTTTGAAATTGTTATGTCTTTGTTGCTCATTTAGTTTTCCCCCCCGATACACGAATACGTGGGTCGATGATTCCATAAAGAATATCAACAATTAAGATAACTACAATAAATAATACAGCAAATAAAATGTTCGTTCCCATAATAACAGGATAATCATTCATGTTAATTGATTTAACAAACTGCTCACCAATTCCTGGGATTCCAAAAATTTGCTCAATAACAAGTGACCCAGTCATTAAGCTAACCGCTAATGGTCCTAAGACAGTTACAACAGGAATTAAGGCATTTCTCAAGGCATGCTTAAAGCTAATCTGCCAGCGGCTCGCACCTTTAGCTCTCGCTAAAGTAATATAATCAGTTCCTAAAACCTCAACCATTTCTGTACGCATAAAACGCGCTGCAATTGAGATTGGGAACATCGCAAGTGCAATAGTAGGAAGGATCGTATATTCAGGTCCCTTCCATAACATTACCGGAAGCCATCCTAATTTAACCGAAATATAATATTGCATTAATCCAGCAAAAATAAATGATGGTACAGATTTACCAACAACTGCGATAAAAGTAGAACCGTAATCTATCCAAGTGTTTTGCTTTAGAGCAGCAACTACACCTAATAAGATACCTAAAATTGAACCTACAACCATTGCTTGAAAACCTAATTGTGCAGAAGGTCCAAGTCGATTAGCAATAAGTTCTGTCACAGGGGTATTATCAAATTGGAAGGAAACTCCTAAATCCCCTTTTACCAAGCTCACCATATAGTTAAAATATTGAACAGGCAGGGGGTCGTTCAAGCCATATTTATCCAGCAAAATAGCACGCTGAACTTCAGATAGCTTTTCGAAGTTATTAAAAGGACTACCTGGAATTAGCTTCATGAGGAAAAAGGTAAGCGATGTTACGACAAAAAGTGTAATAATCATATAGCCAACACGTTTTAGTATATATTTGACCATGCCTACACCTCCTAATTAGTTAAATTTTCGACATATTGTGACAATTCTCGTACAGGTAAAAAGAGAGTATATTGGTATAATATACTCTCTTTTTTTTTGATTAGGTAAAGTTACTATTTTGTGATTTTAATCCACTGGTAACTATAGTCAGGACCAAATGCATGGTGAGCAAAACCTTGAACCTTAGGATTGATTAAAAGATTAACTGAACGTTGGTAAAGTGGTGCGATTGCCGCATCATCTTCTAACAAGATTTTTTCTGCATCTTGAAGAGCTTTCCAACGATCTTGTGGCTTAGCTACAAGTTCTTCACTAGCTGATTTGATTAACTTATCAAATTCAGGATTGCTATAGTCCATATGGTTTTGTCCGCCGCCAGTAACCCATAGATCCATGTAAGTCATTGGGTCAGCGTAGTCTGGTCCCCAACCACCCATTAATAAATCATAATCCATTGCATCTTCACGAGCGATACGAATTTTGAAAGGAACTGCTTCGATTGTAATTTTTAGTCCTGGTAAGTTTTTCTCTAACTGGTCTTTAATGAATGCATCAGTTACTTTTGAAGTTTCAGTATCTTGACCTACATAAGTAAACTTAACTTCTTTAAGTCCAGTTTCTTTAAGACCTTGTTCCCAAAGCTTTTTAGCTTCTTCTTTGTTAGTGCTTAAGTAAGTTCCAGCAGTATCGCGGAAATCTTTATTATCTAAGAAAGAGAAACCTTTTGGTACAAGGAAATCAGCAGCGATTGATCCGTTTGCTAAAACATCCTCTACTAAAGCTTTCTTGTCTACAGATAGAGCAATTGCTTTACGGATATTAACATTCTTTAATGCTGGGTTCTTTTCGTTCATCTTCAACCACCAGATAGATGGTTCTTGGTAGCGAAGTAAATCTTTTTGTCCTTCAAATTGAGAAAGGATCGCAGCTTGTGCAAGCTTCGGTGTGATATCAGCTTCGCCAGCAGTATATGCGTTAGCAGATGCTTGTGGATCTTTAGAAACGTTAAAGTTAATTTTTTCTAATGTAACGTCTTTTGCATTGATATAATCAGCATTCTTTTCTAATACCCACTCAGTACCAGTAGGACCATCCCATTTAGTCATTTTAAATGGACCATTGAAAAGTAAGTGAGAAGCATCTTTAGCATAGTTATTGCCTTCAGCTTCAACAAACTTTTTGTTTTGTGGATAGAACAATGGGAAAGTTAGGTAAGACTCAATATATGGAAGTGCTCTTACTAATGTAATTTCCAAAGTATAATCATCTAGTGCCTTAATACCTAGATCTTCAACTTTTGCTTTACCAGCAACAATTTCAGATGCATTTTTGATTTTGCCTTCCATGAAGTATGCACCGTATGGAGCAGCAACTTTTGGATCAATTGCACGTTGCCATGCAAACACAAAGTCATGTGCAGTAACAGGATCACCATTAGACCATTTTGTATCTTGTTTTAATTTAATAGTGATAACAGTTTTGTCATCATTATAAGTTGGCGCACCTTCAGCAACTCCAGGAATAACTTTTTGGTCTGGATCTAAACGATATAAACCTTCGTTTGTAGCATTAAGTGTTGTAAAACTTAAAGTGTCTTGAGACATTACACTATCCATAGAAGGAATTTCTGCAGACTCAAGAACATTTAGAACTTGCTCATCAGCTAAAGCGGTTTCTTTAGTGCCAGTTTTGCCTTCATTCTCTTTCTTGCCTTCATTCTTGTCTCCGCCTGAACACGCCGCTAAGAACATGCTTAGAACTAGTGATAGTACTAAAAGTAGTGAAAGTTTTGATTTCTTCACTAGTAGACCTCCCTTTTCTATTATTCTGAAAAATTACTACATTCCCTATTATACATATTTTCTTTTAATTGTACATTATTTTTTTGAATTTAATTTACAGAATAGCAACAATCTTTACGTTAGTGTTACATTTTACTGTGTTACAACCTAGACTTCTACAGAATTTTTGTATAATATACTTAGTGACTCCCTACTACATCAATCTTTTGGAGGTTATTCAGTGAATTATCAGCTTAAGAAACGACTCTTAATAGTTGTATTAACACAACTTGTGATCATTGCTATATCTTTCATTACTTATCACAAAGTTTCTTTGTTAATCTATATCAATATATCTTTTTATTTCACTGCAGTACTACTACTAACCTCTTTACTCGTCTATACTATCCATTCAGGTTTTTTTGATGTTATTTCAAGGTCATTTAGTCTTGCATTTGAAAGAGGGCCCAATAAAAGACGCTTTGAAGAAATCCCTCCTTTATCAGAACTTGTTACATTCAACCAAAAACCACTTGTCTTTTACGGGCTGATGAATGGACTGTTAATGACTTTGGCACTAGTCATATATTATTTTTAACAACTTGAAATTAATTATTCGTTTCATTATAATAAGAGCAATTGTATAGTTACTTTAAAGGCGATGATAAAGAATAGTACGTATTTTCCTTCGTATCAGAGAGTTTGTGGGTGGTGAAAACAAACACGAATAAATACCGAATGGACTTTGGAGCCTCTGTCCGAACAAATAGTATTATGGATTAAAAGTAGGATTAGACGTTATCCTTGCGTTAAAAGGGGTCCAAACTATCTTCGAGATAAATTGGCATTGAGTGACTCTTTTTTGAGTAATTTAGGGTGGTACCGCGAACCATTCGTCCCTATTCGTTTTTGGGGATGAATGGTTTTTTTATATATTTTTTTAGGAGGAAGTTGATTATGAAAACGATTTTTTCTGGTATTCAGCCAAGCGGAACAATAACACTTGGCAACTATATCGGTGCATTGAAACAATTTGTAGAAATGCAAAATGAATACAATTGTTACTTTTGTATTGTTGACCAGCACGCAATTACAGTTCCACAGGATCCACAGACACTTCGAAAAAATATCCGAAGCCTAGCTGCATTATATCTAGCAGTTGGAATTGATCCTAACAAAGCCACATTATTTGTTCAATCAGAGGTTCCTGCTCATGCACAAGCGGGTTGGATGATGCAATGTGTAGCCTATATAGGCGAATTAGAAAGAATGACTCAATTTAAGGATAAATCTACCGGGAAAGAGGCAGTACAAGCAAGTTTATTAACCTATCCCCCGCTAATGGCTGCTGATATTCTCTTATATAACACAGATCTTGTACCTGTAGGAGAAGATCAAAAGCAACATATGGAATTAACACGAGATTTAGCAGAAAGATTTAATAAAAAATACAGTGACATTTTAACCATTCCCGAAATTAGTATTCCTAAGATCGGTGCTAGAATCATGTCACTGCAAGAACCAACGAAAAAAATGAGCAAGTCTGATCCAAATCAAAAAGCCAATATCACACCTTTGGACGATCCAAAGCAAATGGTAAAAAAGATTAAGAGTGCTGTCACTGATTCCGAAGGGATTGTTAAATTCGATAAAGAAAACAAGCCTGGTATTTCAAACTTATTATCAATTTATTCGATCTTGGGTGGAAAATCTATATCTGAAATTGAAGCAATGTATGAAGGAAAAGGCTACGGAGATTTTAAGAGTGACCTAGCAGATGTCGTAGTCAATGTCTTTAAACCAATTCAAGATAGATACTATGAGTTACTTGAATCACCAGAACTTGACCGGATTTTAGACGAAGGTGCAGAAAAAGCAAATTTAGTGGCGAATAAGACCCTAAAAAAAATGGAAACCGCCATGGGACTCGGTAGAAAAAAGAGAAAGTAAAAAAAAGCCTGAACCCCAAAAGATATGTTGTGCATATCTTTTGGGTCAGGCTTTTAGTTTACTTTCGGACCGTGCTCCATTTCCCATAGCTTTTCAAAAAATGGCTGACCTTTTATTAGATTCTCACAAAAAGTTTCATGCCTCTTCGACCAGCCATCCTTTGTTTCCTCAAATAACTGTTCCCATGCTGCTTCAAAATTTAATTCTTGAATCGTTGAATAATTCTCTGGGCACCATTCGGTATACCAATACCTAACCTCCGCTTCATTACTTGATGAGAGTAATTGGTCAAGTGCCATAAATAACAGTTGTTTTAATTGACGTTCTTTTCTGGTTAAACCTCTCATTAATTCTGGTTCAGGTGAGAGAATGTGGTAGTCCTTTATCTTTGGCTGCTCATAAAAGTGATATTTATTAGCTTCATGTTGTCCAATCATTTCGTATACCAACTGCTCTTGTCTAGGTATTAATCTACTTTTGCGTATCGGGATATTATAGCCAATTGTATCAATAGCTAAAATTCCAATCCCATCTGTTACCACGAAGCAATAATCAAGTTGAACTCTTTCATGGTTTTTTCTCAAATAAGCTTTCTGATAGATATCATCTAGTAGTTGTTGAGGTAACTCAGATAAATCATTTTCAATGTAATTAAACAAAATTGGTTCAACTTTCAACAGTGGCACTTGGTCTAACAGTTCCACCCCGTCATCCTTCCGCCATTCATGGAAGTGGCATACATTATAACCGTTTTCTTCCCCTTCAAACCAATTAACCCATACATCATGAAGATACAACATTGTACAACCCCTCACTTCAAGAAACTGTTTGTAAATCAGTATGGGCAGACCTTAGTTAAATTATTCCTTTATATATATTTTGCTCCAATTACATTTATGTACCTCAGATTATTTGAACATGTTTTTTATTTACCTTCATATATATTAGTTTTGATATTGGACTTAGAGATTTGACTATTATAGAAGCAAAAAAAAAATCCACCATGTTAATGGCAGATCTTTAACGTTTTGATTTTGGATTAAAGGCATCCTTTAGGCCTTCACCGATAAAGTTAATTGATAAGATGGTAATCGTGATTATTAATGCGGGTGGGACCCAAATCCAAAGTTTAAATTGGAGAACATCCGGCTCATTTGCCGAATTCAACATATTTCCCCAACTTGGTATTTCTTGTGGCACACCAAAGCCAAGAAAACTTAAACCTGTTTCAGCAACAATCATCGTTGCAAATGTAATCGTTGCTTGAACAATAATTGTAGATAAAATATTGGGCAGAAGATGTTTTATAATTACTTTAGCTGGTGAACACCCAATAGAAATGGCTGCTGTAATATATTCATTTTCTTTTTCGGCGAGGATCTTACTACGGACAATCCGAGCAATTCCGCCCCAGCTTAGCAAACTAATTGTTCCGATTAAGACCCATAACCCGTTTACTTTTCCAAAAAGAATAGCATTTAAGACAATTACAAATACAAGGAATGGAAAGTTTAAGATAAAATCGGTAAATCTCATTAATAAGCTATCTACGGCACCACCGAAATAACCTGAGATAGAGCCGATTAACGTTCCAAGGAAAATAACAAATAATGTACAACTTATCCCTACTAGCAATGATATCCGTCCACCATACAGTAATCTTGTAAATACATCACGCCCAGACTTATCCGTTCCTAGCCAATGTTTACCAGATGGCTCTAACGACATCTGGCCGATGTTAATTCTCGTAATATCCGCGGTAGTAATATAAGGTGCAAGGATTGAAATAATAGTAACAATTAATAAAAAGAGAAGACTAATCATTGCCAATTTATTTTTCACAAATTTCTTACGAGCAATAGCAAAAGGAGATAAACTTTTTTTGGGGGGCGTTACTAAAACATTTTTCTCATTTTGTGTTGCTATTTCCATTTTTTCTCCCCCTTAATCTAGCCTAATTCTCGGATCTACAACACCATATAATACATCAGCTATTAAGTTGCCGATTAGTGTTAAGAAAGAGAATAACATTGTCAACGTCAGTAGTACTGGATAATCCCTTGTCCCGACAGATTGAAGGAATAGTTGTCCAAGACCAGGATAAGTAAAAATGGTCTCAGTAATGATGGCGCCGCTAATAATTGCGACAATATCAAAGCCTAAAAATGTTATAAGAGGAATAATTGAGTTTCTTAAAATATGAACATTATAAATCTTACTTTCTGGCGTGCCTTTTGCTCGTGCTGTGCGAACATAATCCTTACGGCTATTTTCAATAATATCATTCCGTAAAAATTGGGTATAACTTGCTGTACTTAATAATCCTAGAACAACTGCTGGTAAAAAAACATGATGAAAACGACTTAACCACCATTCCAATGTTCCTTCTGTAACACCTATATCCACTGAACCATTAGATGGAAACCAGCCTAACGTAAATGAAAAGAAAAAGATGGCGAATACCCCTGCAATAAATGACGGAATGGCCAACCCTATGTAGTTCAAGCCTCCAATTAGGTTATCTGTTAAGGTATACGGCTTTCGTCCTGCGTAGGAACCCATTATAAACGCGAGGATATAGGTTATTAATATAGATGAAAAACCTAAAAGTATGGTGTTTGGGAGACGTTCTCCAATAACCTCGGATACATCTATTTTGAAACGAGTTGATTTTCCAAAATCCCCCTCCACGAAACCACTAATCCAACGGAAATACTGCTGAGGCAGAGGGTCATTATAACCCAATTTCTCACGCATTTCTGCGATATACTCTGGATTTGTATTTCTTGGATCAATTTCTCCGCTTAGAGAATCACCCGGCATTAGTTTTGCCAAGGTAAATATTACAATGGAGGTAAGGAGTAACATTGGAATCATTCCCAATATTCTTCGAAATGCATATTTCAACATGTGCATTCTCCTTATCTAATAGGCTATGGTAACCACAAACCGTGTAAACCTCATACCCATCTTGTTCAAATGGGAGAAGAAAGTCTACTCCCATTTGATATTCAAGATTGAGTTGGTCTTTTTAAGCCCTAGAACATATTTTATTTCCTCTTAATAAAACTGTAACTATTGCTGAATCCACCATTCATTTGAACGGTTCATACCAGATACATCAAATTTAACGTTCTGAACTCGTTTACTTACAGCCATTGTTTCTTCTAGCTCAGCAATTGGTAATGCAGGTAGATCCTGCATGAATAACTTTTGCCATTGAACATAAAGATCCTTACGTTTATCGTTATCTGTTCCAACAACTTTGATATCAAGTGCTTGATCTAACAATTTATCACTTTCAGCATTTACCCAGCGTGGATAGTTCCAAATTGCTTTTGATCCCCAAAGTGGAGTCGGATCTGGATCGGCACCAGTTGACCAGCCACCGAAGAATACTTCCATTGATTTATCAGCTTTATCAAGCATTTCATAGTATAGGTTAACATCTGTCATCGTTAATTTAGTTTTTAAACCTACTGCTTCCCAATATTGAGTTAATGCCTTGGCCCGAGATTCAAATGTCGGATTATCAGTTGCATAGTGGCTAAAGTTAACAACGAATTTCTTACCCTTTGGATCTTCACGGAAGCCATCCCCATCAACATCTTTGTAGCCTGCTTCATCTAATAATGCTTTAGCTTTTTCAGGATCATATTTGTATTGTTCTAAATCTTCATTAGGGGCAGCGATCCAATGGTTTGTAGGAATTGGACGGTTTACCGGCTTACCTACCCCAAAGAAGAATGCCTTTACCCATTCTTCACGATTGATTGCATAGTACATTGCTTCACGAAGCTTTTTCTCTTGGTATTTTGGTTCATTCATGACGTTTTTCTCGCCATCCCATGTACCTAATCTGAAACCAACATAGTAATAGCTGACCCCAGGATATGTTACAGCATTTACATTATCAAGTGCTTTCACTTGATCAATTATACTTGGATGGAAAGATGTCATATCAAGCGTTCCATTTTTCAGTTCTCCAACAGAAAGGGATGGATCGATAACTTTAATAACAACTTTTTCGATATGTGGCTTGCCGCCAAAGTAATCATCAAATCGTTCTAATTCCACGGATTCACCAGGAATAACTTTCGTTACTTTAAATGGCCCTAAACCCACAGGCTTTGTCCGAACTTGTTCAGATCCCAGCATATCTTTGATTGCAACGCCTTGAAATTCAGTACGGTTCATAGGGTATGTCCAAAGATTATCCAAGTTGTTTACACGCGCTTTATCAAAAGTAATTTGGATGTGGTAATCGTCAATGATTTTAATACCCGCTATTTCTTTCGCTTTTCCATCATGATATTCTTGTGCACCCACGATATTTCTTACGTTATCAAAACGTGCACCTTCATAATCCTTATCAGCAATAACCTTCAATGCGAATTCCCAGTCTTTAACAGATAATTCATCGCCATTGTGCCACTTCACACCTTGCTTGATTTCGAAATCAAACACTTTATTGTCAGTTGTTTTCCATGAAGCGATATGCGGCTGTGCCTTTAGGTTTTCGTCATAATCAATTAAGTTTTCATCAAAGAAGTCAATTACATATTGATCTGATGCATTCTCATAAAAAGTGTAGTTAAATTTACCCTCAGGTGCAGAATCCAATGCATAAACTAGTGTTCCGCCATCCTGTGGTTTTTCAGTTGATTCATCAGTTTTACCATCATTTTCATTTTTCGTTGTACCCGCTTTGTCTCCGCCGCTGCAAGCTGCTAAAAATGCTGATAGAACCAGCATCAATGCTGCCAACATAAGCATACTTCTTTTCTTCATTTGTTTCCCCCCTATAAAGTTTGTATTTTTTACCGCTTTTCTAGTAAAGGTGGCAAGCAACTCGATGAGAGGGCTTCACCTCCTTTAATACTGGCTTACTTTTAGAGCATTCCTCCATTGCCATTGGGCAGCGTGGATGGAATGTGCATCCCGTTGGAGGATTGATTGGGCTTGGCACGTCCCCTTTTAAGATAATCCGCTCTTTTTTTACCCTCGGATCAGGAGACGGAATGGCTGAGATTAAGGCTTGAGTATAGGGATGGAGAGGCTCTGCGTATAAGCTGCCTTTATCCGCAACCTCCACCATATTACCTAGGTACATGACACCAATTCGGTCACTCATGTGTTTAACCACACTTAAGTCATGAGCAATAAAGAGAAAAGTAAGGTTAAATTCTTCCTGTAAGTCTTTTAACAAATTTAAAACCTGTGATTGGACTGATACATCGAGTGCTGACACAGGTTCATCAGCAATAATTAGTTTTGGCTTTAGTGCTAAAGCTCTAGCAATTCCAATTCTTTGGCGCTGCCCCCCAGAAAATTCATGCGCATATTTATAGTAAGCATCTGGAGGTAACCCAACTTTATTTAATAAATCCATGACTTCTTGTTTTAATTTAACCTTTGATTTTTTGGAAAAGTTATAAATTGGCTCTGCGATAATATCTCCAACCATTTGCATAGGATTCAAAGAGGCATACGGGTCCTGAAACACCATTTGCATATCCTTTCGAATCTCTCGAAGTGATTTACCAGATACTTTGGTGATGTCTTTACCATTAAAAAGAATTTTGCCCTCCGTTGGTTTTAATAATCGAAGGATGGTTTTTCCTGCAGTTGATTTACCACAGCCAGATTCACCAACAAGCCCAAGTGTTTCTCCCTTTTTAATCTCAAAAGAAATATTATCCACTGCTTTTACATTCCCAATAGCCCGCTTTAAAAAACCGCCTTTAACAGGGTAATAGGTTTTAAGATTTTTAATTTCTAATAGATTTTCAGATTGTAAGGAAGTTAGGTCGCCCTGTTTATGTATTGAAACGGTACTCATGATCTCACCCCTTCTTTTGGTTTACTTGTTTCAAAGAGCAGACAGGCAACTTCATGGCCTTGTTCTACCTCTTCAAGTAATGGGGTAATTGCCGTGCATTCCGGCATTGCTTTAGGACACCGGTTCGCAAAACGGCAGCCTGCTTTGGGCATATTTATTAGCGAGGGGACGATTCCTTTAATCGAGCTTAACCTTTCTTCTTGTCCATCCATTTTTGGGATTGCCCCCAATAGTAAACTAGTATATGGATGTTTTGGATTATGGAAAAGCGTATCTACATCTGTGCGTTCTACCATTCTACCAGCATACATCACCATTACTTCATCACACATTTCAGCAATAACACCCAAATCATGTGTTATTAAAATAACGGACATATCGTTTACTGATTGAATTTCTTTTAGAAGTTCTAATATTTGAGCTTGAACCGTTACATCTAGCGCAGTCGTAGGTTCATCTGCAATTAATAATTTCGGCTGACATGCAATTGCAATTGCAATCATCACTCTTTGCCTCATCCCGCCAGATAGTTGATGTGGATATTCATCAACAATTTTTTCGGGTCTTGAAATTCCAACACTTTTTAATAGTGCGATTGATTTTTGCCTTGCCTCTTTCTTAGTCATTTTAAAATGATTAAAAAGGACTTCCTGTAGCTGGTAGCCAATGGTAAAGACTGGATTTAATGATGTCATTGGCTCTTGGAAAATCATTGAGACATTTTTTCCTCGGATTTTATTTATTTGAGAGTCAGACATTTTCTCTAGATTTATTCCATCAAAAATAACCTCTCCTGAATGAATTTTCCCGCTTCCCTGAGGCAGTAACTTCATAATTGAGAGACTCATAACTGATTTACCACAACCAGACTCTCCAACAATACCAACTATTTGACTTGGCTTTACAATAAACGAAACGTTATCTACTGCATTGTAATCAGTTCCGTCAATATCAAATGCCGTCTCTAAATTTTTCACCTCGAGCAGTGGTGCCTCTTTTTGCAGCGATTTTTTTGTGCTCATAGTACACCCTCTAACTTTTTAAATTATTCTGTTTATTCACACTATTAGAAAAATTCTATTACAAAATTGTTACAAACGCAACACTTTTTTGCATATTTTCTAATATTTACTATTTATTATTTTGAAAAAAAGCCTATTTTATTGGCTTTTTTTCGATGTAGTTATTATAGTAATCTAGGTATTTTATTGCGGGATTTGCAAATGATAGTTTTGCAGAATAATGTTTAGTTTGGTAAAAATGTTTAACAATATTAAATCCAACTGCATAACCGAGTAACTTAGGGAGCCTCCCCTCTCCGTAAAGTAATTCATCGTGTCCTCTTTCATTTTTTTTCGTATCTAGATGTTTTTTTAAATATTTATCCCAAAACATAATTAGCTCCTTTTCATTATACATACGGCACCATGAAGCTAAATATTCCGAACCGCAATATTTTAAAACTGCATATTCGGCTAGACCTTCAATGATTATGGAATCTAGCAAGGTATAGTCTTCCATTCTTTTATTTAACTGTGTTAGCCTGCAGACGTGGTGGTATTCATGGACCAATAGTGCCTCTACCTCTTTCGGATCTTTCATTTGCGAGAGGAAAAGGAACATTTTATCAGGAAACGAAACACCTGCTTTACTAGTCCCTTCTTTAAAAAAGAATCCGCCAGCTTGTGCTACGGGAAAGAGAAATACTGGTATTTCAGGGCCATTCCATTTCTCTTTATAATGATGAAAGAGTTGTTCTACTTTATTCCATGCTGTTTCTTCCTTTAGTCGATCGAAGATAACCTTTGTGGACCTAGACGGCCGGTACATCCCAAAATTCTTTAATTGATTGTATATTTCCTTCGGAGTTTCCACTTTAAAAAATGGTTCTAGTTTTTCACAAATCTTTACTGGTCTGTCAAACTCCTCCTCCAACCATTGATCTGTCCGGATAATGCCCATACCTTCACCCCATTAACATTAGCTCTCTGAACAGTTTATGAAGGTAATGGAAAGTGGTTCATAGAAAAAAATGGATAAACCAAATAACAAAAAAATACGACCAGACAGTAGTCTGGTCGATTAATTGGCTTATTCATATTTTTTGAACACGATCGTTGCATTGTGCCCGCCAAAGCCTAGCGAATTACTCATTGCTGTGTTAATTTCCTTTGGTCGTGCTTCATTTGCTACATAATCTAAGTCACATTCAGGATCTGGTGTTTCATAGTTAATGGTTGGTGGAAGCATGCCGTCTCTTATCGCTAATACCGAAAAGATTGCTTCTACACCTCCTGCAGCACCAAGAAGATGCCCCGTCATAGATTTAGTTGAGCTAATAGCTAATTTATAAGCATGCTCACCGAATACCTCTTTAACGGCAAGGGTCTCAAACTTGTCATTATATCCTGTACTAGTCCCATGGGCGTTAACATAATCAATTTCCTCAGGGTTAAGCCCGCCATCATTGATGGCCATTTTCATTGCACGGGCACCCCCTTCACCACCTGGTGCTGGTGCAGTAATATGATAGGCATCACCCGTTGCCCCATAGCCGACGATTTCAGCGTAAATTTTAGCACCACGCGCTAAGGCATGCTCAAGTTCTTCCAAGACAATAATCCCTGCACCTTCCCCAATGACAAATCCATCACGATTTTTATCGAATGGTCTGCTAGCCGTCTTTGGATCTGGATTTGTAGAAAGGGCAGTATTCGCACAAAAACCTGCGACAGACATTTTTGTAATCGGTGCTTCCGCTCCACCTGATATCATTGCATCGGCATCGCCACGTTGAATTACTTTAAAGGCATCACCAATTGAATTTGTACCTGTTGCACAAGCAGTTACCGTACATGAGTTGAAGCCTCGTGCACCTAATGTAATTGAAACTTGTCCAGTAGCCATATCAGGAATTAACATTGGTACGAAAAATGGACTTACCCTCTTATAGCCTCTCTTTTGAAATATCTCGAACTGCTGTTCAAAGGTTTCCATACCACCAATTCCAGAACCAATCCAAACGCCAATTCGATGTGAGTTATCTTCGTTAATTGGTAAATTAGCATCTTTCACTGCCATTAATGCCGCTGCCACAGCAAATTGTGTAAAACGATCCATTTTGCGTGCATCTTTTCGATCCATAAATGCTTCAGGATCAAAATCAGTTGATTCTGCTGCAACTTTTGCTGGATATTCATCAGCATTGACTCTCGTCAACGGCCCAATTCCAGATTTCCCTGCTAATATGTTTTTCCAAGTAGTTTCGGCATCATTTCCAAGCGGCGTTACTGCACCTATGCCTGTTACTACAACCCTGCGCTTTTCCATATTATCTATCTCCTTCATTCTTATCTTTTTTACAAAACGGTATCCTTATTTTCCCCATTTGATGGCAATCGCACCCCAGGTTAAGCCTCCACCGAAACCTACCATGACAATGATGTCATCATCCTTAATTCTTCCTTCTTCCAAATCCTCCACAATCGAAATTGGAATCGATGCAGCAGAAGTATTACCATATTTATTAATAGTTTTTGACATTTTTTCAACAGGCAATTCCAATCTTTGTCTAGATGCTTCCATGATTCGAATATTGGCTTGATGAGGAATCAGGAAATCGACATCATCTTTTGTCAAACCTGCTTTTTCGAGAACATTAATACAGCTCTCCCCCATTTGCCTTACAGCAAATTTAAAAACTTCCCTGCCATTCATAATAATATATTCATCCTGGTACAAGTGCTTAGATCCTGTTCCATCAGCGCCAAGTTCGAAGGAAAGAATGCCACGATCTTCTGAAACAGGACCGATAATTGTGGCGCCAGCCCCGTCCCCAAATAATACTGCCGTATTACGGTCAGACCAGTCAGTAACTTTCGAAAGCTTTTCCACTCCAACGACTAGGACATATTTATAAACCTCGGTTTCAATGAATTGTTTCGCTGTCACAATTCCGTACATAAATCCAGCACAAGCTGCACTGACATCCATTGCTGCCGCCTTTTTGGCTCCGAGCCTTTCTTGAATTCTGCAGGCAACCGATGGAAAAGGAGTATCAGGAGTAACCGTAGCTACCAAGATTAAATCAATCTCTTCAGCGGTAATACCTGCAGCTTGAATCGCTTTTTGGGCTGCTTCAAAAGCCATGTCTGAAGTATCAACATCATCGGCTGCAATTCTCCTTTCTTCGATTCCAGTCATCGTGCGAATCCATTCATCAGATGTATCCATTATCTTTTCTAAATCTTTATTGGTAACAATTTTTTCTGGTAAATATCTACCGATCCCTACGATCCCTGCTTTCACGCGTTCCATCTCCTTTATTTTTGACAAGATTCTCTATATCCTATTGTTTAATATCAATTATTATGACTTGGTACTAATTTTATCAAATAAAGCGTATTTTAAGCAACTGTTTCTTCTTATTTATTCCTCCGCTAATGTACATTCCTTTTATTCGTTTATTCATATTCTATCTTAAAGAGGTAGTTGAAAGGAGATGTGCTATTAATGGAAGAAAAAAGTCAAAATGAACAGAATAATCTTGAGCGTTTTAATGATTTCATGTTTGGAACCCGCGGCTTAAATCATCGAAAGGATTATCATTCCCAAGAATCTTCAACCAATTCATCATCAATTGATTATGAGCAGCTTATAAATACAATTGATAGCATTATGGAATCAGTAAGTAGTTTAAAACCGGTCGTTCAATCTGTACTAGGACAAATTTTAAAAAAGAAATAAGCTCTCGACGAGTTCGAGAGCTTATTTCTTTTAGATTTCTTTTCGCCCATCGGCTAACCCGAGTTCGTATGCGTCTTGCATGACCTTTGTAAAAAGATTCATAAACGGCTCGATTAATTCCATCGATAATTCCACGCCCGCCTTGTCCAATTGTTCTTTCGCTTCAGGTAAGTATTTCATCGCAATCTGCATAAATTCTAACGTTTTCTCTTGACTAGTCATATTTACTCCTTTAAATGTCATTAGCTAAATGAATCCCTTTATTTCATCATCCCTATTTCCAACATATTCTATACGAAAATCACAACACTTTACAAACGATTTGCATACAACCGTCGAACATGTTCTATTTGTTGTTGAATTGATGTTTTCAAAGGGGTAATTTTTTTTACCGTTATGGTTACAATGTCAGGCTTCAATAATAAAGATTCATCACTATTTTTCATCGCATGATTTTCACTGATATTTAGACATTCAGCACATCTCACCCAATGATTTTTCTTTCCACTTTCAAGGATATAACTGCCTGATTTTCCTGTTTCAATAAGCTCTTCGATCGACTCTATAGCATCATCGATAAAAAGGGCATCCAATGTCCATTCACGTTCATCATTTGTAGTACTTATTTCTTTGTATTTTGAAACCAACACTTTTTGAAACAAAAAAGCTGGCATTTGCCATGGACCATAAATGGAGGGTAAGTAAATAAACTGAGTATTTTTTCCGAATCCTTTTATTAAAGAGAGGAATTTCTCAATCTCTTTCCCCCTAAATGTACTTGTTAGCATCTGAATGGGGAGAATAAAAACAATATTGACTTTGTCCTTATTCCCCTCCAGATATTGAATCATTGGCTTGGTTACGGTTCCATCCTCTAAGATTTCTTCTTTTTTGCTCATAAAAAGGTCATATATTGATATGATAAGACTTGTATTATTCGTAACTTTCTCTTTAACGCTTTTCCACTGGAATAATGAGCGCTCTAATAAATTTGCATTCCGGCCCACTTCAAGTCTTTTTTCTTCAAGAAATGGACTATTATCCGTCTCTTCTAGATGAATGCCCTCAACCTCGATCCCTTTATTTAATAACCTCTTGCAAATATGAAAATTTACAAAATCAAACAAACCGAAAAGTATTGCCCTGTCCATAAACTCTTCCTCCCCACACTATCCTTAATGAATCCTATGCGCATCACGAAAGAATTATTTCTTGTGAAGAGGATGTGGATTACAAGACCGACTCATGGCTGTTGAAAAACCTTATCATAATTTTCCCTAGCTGTTGTTTTTTTTCCGGAAGAATAAACGTTGGATTCATTTCTGTTTTACTAAAAAGTTGTTGATACAATTTAGTCTGATTGTACGCTCTCCCCCCAGACAGGACATGGATTATTTTAACTGGACATTCAAATGGATAAATAATGGATTCTTTCATACTGATAATAGTGTTTTCAAGTACCTTCTGGTCCATTTGATACGCTAATGCTAATTCTCCTAGTAACTTTTTATAAAAAAATTTATGTTCCTTTTCTTGTTCAAGATGACTTTTTAAGGAAAGAATCGGATTAAGCAAAACAACCGATCTTATTGTGTGTTTCATTTTTTCCATTAATTTCAATGCCACCAATGCCCCCATACCTTCAGCCAAAATATGAATTTTGTTATTAAGGATTTCGCTCCGTATTACATGCTGATATAATCTCTCTGCAAGTTCAACAGCATTTTCGCTCCCCCAGTTTCGCCCATAAAGATTCGAGGAAAAAATGGTGTACCCTTTTTCTTTTAACTCGTCGATAATTGCTAACTTACCTTCATTTTGAGTCCAAAAGCATTTACTGTCATCAACAAAATGCCTTTCATCCCCAATAATCAAGATCCCAAATCCTGTAGGCTTTTCTGGGTAGTGAATAATATTCCATTGGGTATCCATCTGAAAATTGCGATTCTCCATCGATAAATCTCCTTTTCCATATTTCCTCACAGTATTGTATGCCGTCTTATTAAAGATGAAAGGGGGTTTGCCTATTTTTTGTATGGAACATGATAAAATCAAGTAAATCTAACCATTAAGTATCGAGCCACATGAAAAAACGAATGGTACAACTTACCACAGGCAGAAGTTTCACTTTATCATTTCAGAATCATATGATAATATTAATAAAGATGTAAAATAGGTTGTTCGAGGTGAAGAATAATGCGTTTTTTTTGGACCCTTTTCTGGTCATTTCTATTAGTGCAAATGCTTACATACGTAGTGAGCTCAATGACTGCAGGTGCTGAATATGATTTCGCTACTGGTACTATTGCTGCAGTTGGTGTAACGATTTTGATTTACGCTATCACTGCATTGATTCCAAACGAGCCTGTCTCAAAACATTAAAAAAAAGTCATCCAAATGGATGACCTTTTTTTATAGGATTCATTATATAACTCCTAAATTAATTTCCCCTTTATTGATACTTATCTCCACTTTTGACTGATCATGTAGTTTACCACTAATAATTTCACGTGCAATTTTAGTCTCGATATTTCTTTGGATGAATCTTTTTAAGGGTCTGGCTCCATAAATAGGATCAAATCCATTGACAGCAATAAATTCTTTTGCATCCTCATTGATGATAATATCTATATGTTGATGTCTTAAGCGATTTTGTAATTCTCTCATCATTTTGGCCACGATATTCTTAATCTCATCTAATGATAATGGCTTAAAAAGGATTGTTTCGTCTATTCGATTTAAAAACTCTGGTCGAAAATGTACCCTTAATTGACCCATCACTTTTTCCCGAACCGTTTCAGAGATTTCATTTTCTGTTTCATTTCGTTCTAGTAAAAATTGTGAGCCAATATTAGAGGTCATAATAATCACCGTATTTTTAAAGTCAACTACACGCCCTTGGGAGTCTGTAATTCTTCCGTCATCGAGTGCTTGAAGAAGGATATTAAAGACCTCAGGATGAGCCTTTTCTATTTCGTCCATTAAGATCACTGAATATGGTCTTCTCCTAACTGCTTCGGTTAATTGTCCGCCCTCTTCATAGCCTATATATCCTGGAGGGGCACCAATTAAGCGGGAAACTGCATGCTTTTCCATATATTCAGACATATCAATGCGAATGATATGTTCTTCACTGTCGAATAAAGACTCGGCCAAAGCTTTGGCTAATTCTGTTTTCCCGACTCCAGTTGGGCCCAAAAATAAAAACGATCCAATTGGTCGGTTAGGGTCTTTAATTCCCGCTCTTGCCCTTAAAACTGCATCTGCTACCAAATTTACTGCTTCATTCTGCCCGATTACCCTTTCGTGCAGGATTGATTCTAATTTGAGCAATTTCTCTCTCTCGCCTTCGACTAGCTTAGAAAGCGGAATTCCAGTCCATCTGGATACAATGTTCGAAATTTCTTCTCCAGTAACTTCTTCACGCAATAATCTTTCATCCTTAGCGGTTGCCGTTTCAAGTTCTTTCAGTTCTTTTTCGGCTAACGGGATTTGACCGTGTCGAAGTTCTGCAGCACGGTTTAAATCATATTTATCCTCTGCTTGTTGAAGTTCTCTGCGAAGTCTTTCCAGTTGCTCCCTTTTCTCCTGCAATTTTTGGATACTTTGTTTCTCATGAAGCCATTTTGCCTTCATTTCATTAGCCGTTTCTTTAAGTTCAGCAAGTTCTTTTAGAAGTGCATCCAGCCTTAGCTTGCTCCCTTCATCAACCTCTTTACTTAATGCTGCCTCTTCAATTTCTAGTTGCATAACCCTGCGAGTTACTTCATCTAACTCTGTGGGCATCGAATCTATTTCAGTGCGGATTAGTGCACAAGCTTCATCGACAAGATCAATGGCTTTATCAGGCAAGAAGCGATCAGTGATATAACGATCCGATAATGTTGCCGCTGCTACCAAGGCGTGATCATGTATTTTAACTCCATGATGAACCTCATACCGTTCTTTTAAGCCTCTTAGAATGGATATCGTGTCTTCAACGTTAGGTTCTTGGACTAGGACCTGCTGAAATCTCCGTTCTAGTGCAGGATCTTTCTCAATATACTTTCGGTGTTCATCCAGAGTAGTTGCTCCAATACAATGAAGTTCGCCTCGTGCAAGCATCGGTTTTAACATATTTCCTGCATCCATAGCACCTTCTGTTTTCCCAGCACCCACAATTGTATGAATTTCATCGATAAATAATAAGATCCTCCCTTCACTCTTTTTAACCTCATTTAATACTGCCTTTAAACGTTCTTCAAACTCACCTCTAAATTTTGCACCCGCAATTAACGCACTCATATCTAATGAAAAAATAGTCTTATCCTTTAAACCTTCTGGAACATCTTTTCTAACTATCCTCTGTGCAAGACCCTCGACAATTGCGGTCTTTCCTACGCCAGGTTCACCGATTAACACCGGATTATTCTTGGTTTTTCTTGATAAAATTCGAATAACATTTCGAATTTCAGAATCACGTCCAATTACAGGATCCATTTTTCCTTCTCTAACCTCAGCAACAAGATCCCGCCCATATTTTTTTAAGGCATCATATCCTGCCTCTGGATTTTGTGATGTCACTCTTTGGTTCCCCCTTATTTCTTTAATTGCTTGTAAAACATGATCTGGTTGTTTCCCAAAAGTTCGTAATATCTTGTGCAAATCGGAGTCATCAGAATATACTGCAGCCAACAAAGTATGCTCGACAGATAAATACTCATCCGAAAATTTTTTCGCAAAATCCTCAGCCTTTACAAGTAATTTTTGAAGCCTCGCCGTTATATATAGTTTTCCTTGTTCCACCCCACTGCCGGTAACCACTGGTTTCTTTGTTAAAAATTCAAGGAGGTCCTTTTTTGTTTTTTCGGAAGACAAACCCGTTCTTTCTAAAATGGCAGATATGAGACTATCTTCTTGCTCCATTAACGATATAAATAAATGAGGTTCATCAATTTCTTGATGATTTTTCTTTACTGCCAATGACTGGGCATCCATCAAACCTTTCTGTAATCGTTCCGTCATCCGGTTCATGTCCATTTTCCTACACCTTCTTTGACCAAATTTGACCTTTGTCTTCATTATAAAACAAACCTGTCTAAAAAGTAAATTTTCTCAGTGTAGAAACCTTCCAGCCTTTCTATTGTTGAGATTAGACAAAAGAAAAAGCCACCCAATGGATGACCTTTTCCATATTAAATTTATGGTTTTCGCTGATATGTCCAAACGCGTTCATCATTAGATGTCTCGGGAAATGCATCCCCTGCTTTTAACCTGATCTTTTTGGGATTATTTACATTACTTCCCGTATCTCCTACTTCAACGTAAACACCATTATTAGGCGCTTTTTTTCCGGATTTAAACTGATGATTTTGTCCCATTCTTTTCCCTCCTTTTCTTCACATTGTTATTATTTCCTTTTGAAGCTCTGTCATTATTGGCATTTCTTACAAATTCATTTATATATCGACATTATTTCCTAAGAAATATGCCAAGCCGGATCGAACTTATGACGATTGTATGAACTTATTGCTCATTTATTGCTAATTATTCTTTGTTAACAATATAATTATAGTATTATCTTGTAAATCCAACCTTGACTGTCAATTTTTTTATATCAAATTTTCGTACCTTTAAAGGTGGTTATGAGTATGCAGTCAGTAAAAGAAATGCCGGTAACACTGTCCCATCTTTTTGATACAGTTCACCATATAAAGAAAGTGGAAAAAGGTACTTTTTTATTCCAGGAAGGATCTCCTGCCGATGAATTGTACATTGTTCAAAGCGGAATTTTGCAAATCAGCAAGATCATTCCTGATGGAAGAGAGCTCACACTACGATTGTGCTCGCGAGGTGATTTTGTTGGCGAATTAAACTTATTCTCCCCTTCTTCTCGATATTTATTAAGTGCGCGGGTTATTGAAAGTGGTGAGGTTGCCGTTATTATGAAAGATACGCTCGAAGAAAAACTATCGCAAAATCTGTCGCTTTCATTTGAATTCATTAAGTGGATGAGCCAACAATATCGAAAAACCCAAACCAAGTTTCGTGATTTGGTTCTCCATGGTAAAAAAGGAGCTCTCTACTCTACGCTTATTCGAATTACTAATAGTTATGGAATTAAAACGAATAAAGGAATTTTGATCGAATTACCACTAACCAATCAAGAGTTAGCAAATTTTTGCGGTACTTCACGGGAAGTTGTCAACCGCTTGTTGAGTGATTTACGGAAGACAGGAATTCTATCTATTGATAAGGGCACAATTACGATACATGATTTAGACTATTTAAAAAGGGAAATTGATTGTGAAGAATGTCCAGTAGAAATCTGTAAAGTGGATTAGATTAGATAAAAAAAATCGGTCATTATGACCGATTTTTTTATGTTAATAAGACTATTTGAATGGCGACTATTGTAAAAAATAGCGCAGAATTGATGATTTCGTAAATACCAATTTGTTTTGGGGTTAACGGTTTCCTATAAAAAATGATTGCTCGTAGTAAACTAGGGATCAAAGCTAAGGCAACAATCCAAGTTCCAAAACTGAAGCAAGCGACCACTAACAATATATGGTAAATCCATGAAATCCATTTAAATTGGTTATTCTTTCTCTCCCTAATCATTGTTTTGACATAAAAGGTACAACCAACAAAAAATAAGACCGAAATTAAAAAAGGGAAAACAATAGTCTCAATGGTTATCCCACCATGGGCTAAATAACTGCTTGCTAAGCCCGCAATGGAAAAGGCAAAAATAGCACTGAGATCATTCATAAACGCGCGATCTTGATTCTTTGAAGTATAGTACGCATTAATCACAAAACACGGAAGCATCAGAAGACCAAAATAAATGATTGATGGTCTTTCGAACAGTGGAATAAGTAAAAGTAACAGCGACGGAATCATATATATAACCGTCCATTTTATATAAAAAGGGATCTTTTTTCTTTTAAATAAAAGGAGCATCGGATAGGTTGCCAAGTACAATAAGAGCCAGCCGATGAAAAACGGAATATGCTTCCAAAGGAAGCCCCCTTCAATGACACCAAGCCAAAAAGGGATGATTAGCATTGCCCATGCACCATGTTGTTTCGGTAGAAATAACTTCATCATTTTCACTCCTTTTCCCTGCCTACCCTAAATATAAGCTAGCATAGCGGAAAAATAAGTGAAACACATCACATAATTACATGAAAAAAGAAGGCCATCGCCTTCTTTTTGTGACAATTTTGTATAGGTTTGAATGGAGTGCAGCAATCTTTTCATCTACTAGGTAACTATCAGCATCTCTAGTTCGGTTAACCCATGAGCGATTGCTACATTTCCATTAACCAGCCTATTATTTATTTAACAAACATGATATCCCCTAATTTGTATTATAGAGGATATCCATATTTCAAGCTGTGATAAAAGTAACAGATTTGACAATTCTATTAACTTTTTTTATCAATTTTATGAACAAGTTCGTTTAGAAATTTCAAAGTCCAGATTATTGCCTTTTTATCATCAATCTGAAAGCAAGGAACCTTCGTTTTCGATGTGAGTTCCATTTCCATTTCTTCTTTCCAATAAATAATTGCTGCCACATTAGATACCTTATTTAATAAAGAAAGGTCATTTTCATTTCTTAATAACAGCAACTTCGGAAAAGTCTCAAGTTTATAACCTTCGATTAAAATCACATCTGGCTGAAAAAATTTCATCAATTCTATCTGATCGTGTAGTGAGTAATAATCGTTCCCTGTTTGAAGGAGGATACTCCCGTCTCCCTCAACAATGGAAGCAAGCGCGCCAGCATTTACATGTTTTTCTGTATCTTTAATCGGTATGTTCTCTGGCTTGCCACCATGACCGTGATGTTTAATGGTAACTGTTTTTACTCCTTTTTCAGCTAACATTTTAATCAACTTTGTAGTAATTGTGGTCTTTCCACTATTTTGATAACCCACCACTTGAAAAATGACCGGCGTTACCAAGGCCACTCGCTGCCCACTTGGTCTTCGAGAAGAAGGACATCTACCTCATTGCCTGCTGAATAGCCTCTAGTTCCGCCTGGAAGAATCATCAACGAATTAGCTCCAGAGAGGCTCATAATGATGTTTGACTTATCGAGACCACTCGGTGTTGCCTTAAGTCTTCCGGCATCGATAAACGAAGAACTTCGTACAAATCTTGTAAACGGATTAGCTTTAGGAAAATCCGCATCTAAAAGAGCTTTTTCTTTACGAAGATGCGGTTTTTCAGAAAAAAGCATTCTTCTAATGATTGGGCGGGCAAACAATTCAAACCCAACATAACATGCGGAAGGATTCCCCGAAAGTCCAAATAGAAGTTTCCCATTATACTGTGCCACAGTCGTCACACTTCCAGGTCGCATGGCCACTTTATTAAAGAAAACCTCCGCACCAAGCTTTTCATAAATTGCTGGCAGATAATCAAAATCCCCAACTGAAACCCCGCCGGTTGTAATTAACAAATCCACTTCGTTTAAAGCATTTTTCACTGCTTCAAAACAAGTGTCAAACTCATCCGGAAGCTTGCCTAAATAAAGGACAATCCCACCTGCTCTTTCTATTTGAGCTGCGATCATATGGGAATTACTGTTACGAATTTTCCCTGGAACTAGAGCCTCGTTGACCTCTAATAGCTCCGTCCCTGTAGCAAATAATCCAACCAGAGGTTTTTTCGCCACGGCCACACGTTCGTATCCAAACGTCGCAAGCATGGCTTGTATCCCGGGATTTATTAAGGTCCCTTTTTTCACCAAAACTTCACCTTGCTTCGCATCCTCGCCTCTAAACGAAACATTGTCACCTTTTTTAAACCTGCGTTTAATTGACATATAGGGGATCCCATTCTTTTCATATATCTGTGCAAGTTCGAACATTACCACTGCATCTGTACCTTCAGGCATCATCGCACCAGTCATAATTCTTACCGCTTGGAACGCTCTAATTACTTTTTTTGACACCATTCCAGCACCAATATGATCGACTACTTCAAATTCAACAATATTGGATAATGAGGCATCACATGTATCTATTGACCTGACGGCAAAGCCATCGTAGGGTGCCCGATCAAAATGAGGCACATCACTTGTTGCTACTAAATCCTCTGATAAAAAGCGCCCATAGCTTTCATTTATTGAAACATGTTCGGTAACACCTTGTAATTGATATTTCATAATTTTTTCGACCGCTTCCCCAATGGGTATCGGTCTTCTTCTTTCGAACAAAATTATCAGCTCCTACCATAAACTTATATGTATTAATTTTGATATGTACCATTTATCAATGATTAATTTTCATTATAAACTTATTAAAAACTTAGTAACATATCAAAAGTCACAAAATAAAGGAATACATCTATAAAAATGAAAATCATAGCGAATGTGTGATTCACGTCACCTAGTTTTTATCCAGTTTAATTTATGATTAGTTTAGCGTTAATAAACAGGATTATTTTTTAAGGAGGAAATATACTATGAGTTTCACGATTACTGCAGATACATTAGTTAAAGATATTGTAAACGAATTACCAAAAACAAGTGATGTTTTCAAAAAAAATCGGATTGATTTTTGCTGTGGTGGTAACATTCCGTTATCGGATGCGGTTATTCAAAATAATCTTAACCTCGATACATTATTAGAGGAATTAAACGTAGTCTTTGAAACATACGAAAACGCTGAGAAAGATGTTGAAGTTTGGACTACCTCTGACTCAACTACTATTATTAATCATGTCATCTCCAATTACCATCGTGTATCTGAAGAGGAACTAACCATGCTTAGTCCCTATATAACAAAAGTATCTCGTGTCCATGGAGATAACCACCCAGAATTATTACAGGTAAATGAACTCTTTTATGAATTCAAAAAAGAATTGATGGAACATATGGCAAAAGAGGAAGCCGTTGTTTTCCCATTAATTAAGCAGCTGGCAGATGGAACGGTTGAAAACCGTGAAGAAGCAATTGCAATGATCGTTGAATTAGAAAAAGAGCATGACCATGCAGGAGAGATTTTAAGAAAAATCCGTGCAGTTACCTCTGACTATACACTTCCTCTAGATGCTTGTGGAACGTATCGTTTAGTGTATGCGCGTTTAGAGGCTTTAGAAGGATTAACCTTTATGCATGTCCATCTTGAAAACAACATCTTATTTCCAAGATATCTATAATAATTAAAACAGCCTGTTATCCCAGGCTGCTTTTTTGTTTACAAAAAACCCTCTTCTTATAAAGAGGGTTTAACCGCCAATATAAGACATTTCTATTTTTTTACGGTTTTTGTATGTTTCTGCGGTTCTTTCGTCTGAATACCGATCATCTCGCCCATTCCAAATGGCACTCACCCGTTCACGTATTTCTTCATCAGAGGCTCCATTTCTCATAAAGTTGCGAATATCATGCCCATTCCCATTGAACAAACAGGTAAAAATCTGACCATTCGCTGAAAGGCGCGACCGTGTACAACTTGTGCAAAATGATTCGGATACAGATGTAATAAAGCCAACATTCACATCTTTATCTTTATAGCGGTACAGTTTCGCCACTTCCCCATAATAGGCCGGATCTACAGGCTCGAGTTCGAATTGTTCTTTCAATAGATAATATATCTGTTTTTTTGTAATGACATCATCCATCTTCCATCCGTTTGTAGAGCCAACATCCATAAATTCGATATAGCGCAGCTCTAGTCCGTTCTCTTTGCAATATTCGGCCATTGGAATAATCTCAGTATCATTTAGACCCTTTTTTACAACCATATTAATTTTAACACCAAGTCCAGCTTGTTTAGCCGCTTCAATGCCCTCCAATACGGGTCCAGTTCCTACCCCGCGTCCGTTAATTTCCCCAAACAGTTCATCGTTTAAGGTATCAAGGCTGACATTAACACGTTTGAGACCAGCGTCCTTTAACTGTTTTGCAAATTTCGGCAGGAGCACACCATTTGTAGTTAATCCAATATCAAGTAAATCCTCTATAACTGACAGTTTCTTAACAAGAATAGGCAAATCTTTCCGAAGAAGGGGCTCTCCTCCCGTTAAGCGGATTTTCTCGACACCCAAACTGACAAATATTTTCGCAAGGCGTTCAATCTCTTCGTAAGAAAGCAACGCGCTTTTCGGAAGAAATTCAAAATCTGGACCAAATTGATCTGCAGGCATACAGTACTGGCAGCGGAAATTGCAGCGATCAATCACGGAAATCCTTAAATCATGCAAGGGTCTGTTTAATTTATCTTTAATAATGGTTTTTTCCATTTATCTCAACTCCATTATTTGAAGAACCTATTTTAAGTGTATCAATAATTCTTAGAAAAGACTGTTACTTTATTCACTATTACAATACTTATTACTTTAAGGCTTATCTTACCAGATGTTTGGCAATCTATATATAATTGTTTTGGGAAAGAGTTCCTTCTGAAGTTTTTTATTCAATTATACAATATTTCAGCTAACCATTAGGAAAATAGTATTTTTTTGTTAGCATAAGTTTTCACTATATTGTCATTGTTTACTTAATATTAATGGCTTCTTGTGAGATAAAATAATACTAACAAGTAAATCATGTTTATTAGGAAAATAATGTGAATATGACACGTAGAGGTGAATCCGATGTCAATGACAATGAAACCAACTCATTCAATTGAAATAAAAGAACTACTTAGATTTGCAGATCGAAAATTTAAAAGTGAAAAAGGAAGCTTTCTTTTTCAAGAAGGAATGGTTGCCGAAGAACTTTACATTATCATTTCCGGAAAAGTTCAAATTAGTAAAATCACATCAGATGGTCGTGAACTTTCATTAAGAATTTGCAGCGAAAATGATATTTGTGGGGAACTAACCCTTTTTACAGATAATCCAAGATATTTATTAAGTGCAATGGTTCTTGAGGAAGGAGAAGTTGTTGCAATTAAAAAAGATGTAATTGAAAGTGAAATATTTCAAAATAGTAAGCTTGCATTTGAATTCATGAAATGGATGAGTGATCATTTCCGTAAAACGCAAACAAAATTTCGTGACCTAGTCTTAAATGGAAAACGCGGTGCACTTTTTTCAACTCTTATTCGTATGTCAAATAGTTATGGGATTCAAAAAGATAATGGAATCCTAATTGATTTGCCGTTAACCAACCAAGAACTGGCTAATTTCTGCGGTACATCACGTGAAAGTACCAACAGAATCTTAAGTGATCTAAAAAGGGATAACATTATTTCTGTTAAAAAAGGAAAAATATCGATTTTGGATTTACAATATTTAAAAAGGGAAATTGATTGTGAAAATTGTTCTGCAGTCTATTGCAGTATTGAATAGGATGGGCAATCATCCTTTTTATTTTCTTTTTATACTTCACACAAGGCTGTCTCACAAAAATGAGACAGCCTTGTAAAATTTTTCTACTTTTCCTGTACTTGCTTCTCTCTTAATGCTTTGGGAATATACACGCAGAATGGCTCGCTTTCTAGATAATCTCCTGTCATTGCATAAGCTCTTGACCTTGATCCTCCGCATACATAGCGGAATTCACAGACACCACATTTTCCTTTAAAGAGATCTGGGTTCCTCAGTGATTTGAATATGGGTGATTCGCGGTAAATTTCTGCTAACGGCGTTTCACGGATATTCCCTGCTTTCACTGGTAATAGTCCACTTGGATATACATCCCCAATATGGGAGATGAACACAAAACCGTTCCCATCATTAACACCTTTAGGGGCACGTCCCAGCCCGTCAATGGAGCCTGTTAGCCCTTTTTCTGTTAATGCACTTAAATACTCAATTTCATCCGTTGTTTCCTTGGCTTCACGCATTTTTTGTTGAATCACAACACGTCGGTAATGCATTGCTTCTGTTGTTTTGATATCAAATGAAACACGTTTGCTTAAATCATACAACCATCTGAATACTTTTTCATGTTGTACGGGAGATATCATATCTGATTCTTGACCTCTTCCAGTTGGAACTAGGAAAAAGACACTCCATAACACACATCCTAAACTCTCAACCATTTTTGCCATCTCATCAAGATAGTCAATATTGTAACGAGAAATCACCGTATTTATCTGAATAGGTAATCCAACTTCATGTAAATATTTTATTTTTTCCATCGTCAGGTCAAATGAGCCCGCTGTTCCCCTAAAATGATCATGAATTTCCGCTTTAGGACCATCAATACTAAATGCCCACCGAGATAGACCTACTTCTTTTGCTTTTTCAATTGCCTCTTTTGTAACATTAGGTGTCGCGCTTGGCGTCATTGATACTCGAACACCTTTTTCAACAGCATATTTTGCAATTTCAAACACATCTTCTCTCATCAACGGATCCCCGCCGGTGAAAACAAGCATCGGATTGTTCATTTCATATATTTGATCAATTAAATTTTTTCCTTCTTCAAACGATAGTTCTCGTGGGTCCCTTCTATACTGTGCATCCGCACGGCAGTGCAGGCATTTTAATTGGCAAGCTCTTGTCAGTTCCCAAATAACAATAAATGGGTCTTTATTAAAATCTCGGCTAAAAGCCATATGGAAACGCCTCCTAATAACGGCTCTTTCAATCAAACAGCCTTATTAACCTGTATTATAAAGGTGTTTATATTCGAAAAAAGTGAACTATCTCACATTCCTGACAAAAGATATGTCTGAAAAGTGAAGTATAAAAAAAAACAGCAGAAATTCTGCTGTTTTTGTTAATATCTTCGTACATTGTTCGGAACCTAAGAACTTTTATTTAATTTTAGCGAATTCCTAAAGCAATTTTCGCATAGCGTGACATCATATCTTTATTCCAAGGAGGATTGAAAACAATATTAACATCTACCTCTTTGATTTCTGGAATATCAGCCAATGCTCGCTTAACTTGGTCCACAATCGTGCCAGCAAGCGGACAGCCCATTGAAGTTAATGTCATCGTAATCGTTGCATTGCCTTCATCATCCATTTCTGTATTATATACTAATCCCAAATTTACGATATCCACCCCTAGTTCAGGGTCAATTACTAACTCTAAAGCACCTAATATATTTTCTTTTAGTTCTTCATTCATTTTAGTTTCACTCCTTAAATATCTTTGTACCAATTTTATTATAGCAAATATCTAGGAATTCCTTTCTAGATTGAGACTTCGTTAAAAAAAGTATATAGTTTTTTTAAACCTTTTGGTGTGAATTTTTTTACAGTCTTGATATAAAATTGTTAACATAGTGAATATAGAAATAATAAAAGTTCTAAGCAGAATGCAACATTTATATTCGCAGTGTAACATGTAAATGAATTTTTTCCTAAAGTGACAATCATAAATTAGTGATGAAATTTATCATTAGAAGGAGTTATTATGGCAGATAAACACTTAATTGCATTAGATTTAGACGGAACTTTATTAAAAGATGATAAAACTATTTCTTTAAAAACAAAAGAGATCATTAAAAAGGCAAGAGAACTAGGTCATATCGTAATGATCGCAACAGGCAGGCCTTATCGTTCCTGTGAGATGTATTATCGTGAATTGAATTTAGATACACCGATAGTCAATTTCAATGGAGCGTTTATGCATTACCCTGGAATTCCCGATTGGGGTTATCACGAACCACTTGATATACGAGTAGCTAAAGAAATAGTTGAAGCGTGCAGAAGTTTTCATTTTCATAATATCATCGCAGAAGTAATCGATGATGTGTATTTCCACTATCATGATGAAAAGCTTTTAGACATTTTTAGTTTTGGAAATCCCAAAATCACCACAGGCGATTTAGCTGATTTTTTAAAGGAATCACCTACAAGCATGTTAATCCATACAGAGGAAGATCAATTAAAGATCATTCGGGACCATTTATCGTCGGTTCATGCGGAAGTAATTGATCATCGAAGTTGGGCTGCACCGTGGCATGTGGTTGAGATTATTAAAGTTGGCTTAAATAAGGCTGTTGGATTAAAAAAAGCGGCTGCTTACTTTGATATCCCTGCTGAAAGAGTTATTGCCTTTGGAGACGAAGACAACGATCTAGAAATGCTTGAATATGCTGGTCACGGGATTGCAATGGGAAATGCCATTGATAAAGTGAAAAATATTGCCAATGATGTTACTTTAAGCAACGAAGAAGATGGAGTGGGACAATATTTGGCAGATTTGTTAAATATAAAATTTTAACCTCTTTTCGCCAGTGTTTACCTAAATGAACATCCCCATTTTGGTACATACTATTTTTTGAGGCAGCGATGCTGTTTCAATAAGAGCCTTGAGCATATTGGAGGGATTCGAATGGGTAAACGAAACAAATCAAAACGCTTTGTCCAGCAAGGAGTGGATACGGTTAGTAAACATGCTGAACGTATTCCCTATCACATGACCTATGCTGAAGCGGAAGCTCAGAAGATGGCCAATGTGCAAGAATCCTCGCTTGGAGGAATATAAACATGGGAAACCAATTGTTCCAAGAAGCACGAAGATTTGTTGAGACGGCGAAAGCTGCCAACCCTGCTGATCTTGATTCTGCTATAGCGAAAGCAAAAAATGCATTAAGCTCTGCTTATGCAAATTCCACTGTGGCAGAGCAAGCCCAGCTCCAACAAATGCAACAAGAGCTTGATCAACTTTCTTAACTAGAAAAGCGGAAGCGCCCTTTGGGCCTCCGCTTTTCTTGTTATTCCTTTCTAAAGAACCCATAGATATTTGTGGTTTGTATGATATTTGTAAATGCATTCGGGTCCACTTCTTTAAGAATTCTTTCCAAATCAAAGAGTTCATAGCGTGTAATGACAACCATTAACATTTCTCTAGCTTCGTTTGAAAAAGCCCCTTTTGCAGGGAGGATCGTAATTCCTCGTACTAGTCGCTCCTGTATAGCTTTTTTCATGTCATCAGATTTTTTAGTAATAATAATCGCGGTTAGCTTTGCATGCCTAGTATGAATGGCATCAATTACTCTTGTTGAGGTGTATAAAGTAACTAGGGTATAGAGGGCTTTTTCCCAACCATACAGAAATCCTGCAGTAATTATAATTACCCCATTCATCACAAGCATATAGGGTCCAATCGGCTTGTCTTTCATTCTAGATAAAACCATGGCAATAATGTCGACCCCGCCTGTTGACGCCCCCCATTTTAACGTGATCCCGACACCAACGGCTAGTATAACACCTCCAAATACAGCATTTAGAAGGATGTCCTTCGAAACTTGATTAATAGGTATTAATGTTAAAAATAACGAAGAAAGAACAACACTAATAAAACTGTATATTGTAAAAGATTTTCCAACTTTTCTCCAACCTAAAATAGCCACAGGAATATTCAGCAATAATAGTAAAAATCCCAGCGAAACATGGATAGGAGTATAGTCACTTAACACTTTTGAAAGTAGTTGGGCAATCCCTGTAAATCCACTTGAATAAATATTTGCCGGAATTAAAAATAAATTCATTGCTAGGGCAGCTAACAATGCCCCCGCTGCAACCACTCCTAGTTTCTTTGTCTGGAGCCATATCATTTCAATTACCCCTTTTTTAAGAAATTATGCACCCTTTGTTGTTTTCTGTGATAGATAATTGTATTTTTACGGTGAAACCGATAAACTGAAACTATAAATTGTTTGAAAGCAGGTGAGCTACATGCAGGTACGAATACTAGCTGATAGCGCATGCGATTTACCCAAAAGTTTTTATGAAGAGCATCATGTCACATTATTACCTTTAAAAGTTGAGATTAATGGCAATGAATATGAAGATGTAAAAAACATTGATCCAATCACCGTATATGAGGCAATTCGAACAGGAATTGTTCCAAAAACATCTCAGGTCTCTCCGCATCTGTTCGAGGAAGTTTTTACCGAAATGGCAGAAAAGGATGAAGATGGGATTTACATTGCATTTTCTTCCGAATTATCTGGTACATATTCTACTGCTGTTATGATTCTTGACCAAGTGAAGGAAAAATATCCAAATTTTAATTTAACAATTGTCGATACAAAATGTGCATCATTAGGATTTGGACTAGTCGTTAAAGAGGCAGCGGCTCTTGCTTTAAAAAATGTAGGAAAAGAAAAGATTTTAGAAGATGTTTTGTTTAGAAGCCAACATATGGAGCATCTCTTTACTGTTGAAGATTTAGATTATTTAGCAAAAGGTGGCCGAGTCTCAAAAGCATCAGCTTTCCTAGGGGGATTATTGAACATTAAACCCATTCTAAATGTAGAAGATGGGAGACTGGTCCCGATTGAAAAAATACGCGGGAAGAAAAAAGTAATGAGGCGCATCATCGAAATCATGAAGGACCGCGGAGATGATATGGATAACCAAGTAATTGGAATTAGCCATGCAGATTGTGTAGAAACTGCATCAGAAATGAAAGCAATGATTGAAGAAGAATTCCATCCGGTTGAGGTTTTGATTACCTCGATTGGTTCTGCCATCGGCTCCCATACTGGTGCTGGTACGATTTCAATTTTCTTCTTAAATAAAATTCCATCGTAAAATAAAAAATGAGTGGGGTTTACACCTCACTCATTTTTTATTATTCATTTATGGTCTGTCTTCTTGGAGTATTGATTTTTTCCAGCTTGACGATTTTTTTCAAGCATCATATTCTTTTCATGGCGAAGGGCATTGTTGTCTTTCGCTTTTTTATCGTTGTCTGAAGTATGCGGCATAACCTTACCCCTTTCAAATAGATTCACACTTAGTTTCTGTCAATTTGAAAAGAGTATGTAAATACAACTTAATCTTTCTTCACATATGTCCAGTTGCCTTCCTGGTATACCCTTCCATCCTTCAAAAGCTTTCCAAGAGCACGTTTAAAAGCACCTTTGCTTAAATTAAACCGATCTTTAATATCTTCAGGCATGCTTTTATCGTTATATGGCATGGCACCGTTTCTGCTCATCATATACTCATATATCCGTTCTGCATCTAAATCCTGTGTTTCTTCTTTTCTTGCCAGTAAGGAAACGTTGATCGTTCCATCTTCTTTAACATCAATAATGCGCCCTTCGACTTTTTCACCAATACGAGGCTCTTGTTGTCGTTGTGACTCGTGAATGAAACCTTTAAAACCTTCAATTGTGTAAATCCAACTGCCGACTTTGGCTGTTCGATAAATATGTCCTTGCACATTTTTATTGAAATTTGCTCTTGTAGCTTTTACAGAGATGGATTCAATCACCGGGTCACTGGCGAGCTTCGCATAGAGCAGATAATTACTGCTTAACTTTAAAGTAATATAGACTAAATCTCCAGGCTTTGGCCAGACAGATTTATGAACGGGCAAATCATCAATCCCTAACAATATATCCTTTGGAAGTCCAATATTTATAAAGACACCAATTCGCGGATTTGAGTCTGTTACCTTTACCCAAGCATAACGTCCAATCGCTATTTCTGGAATATTGGTTGAAGCAGAGATTCGACCTTCCGAATCAACATAAAGGAAAACCTCTACCTCATCATTTTCTTCAAATTCTTGATGGGCTTGATTAAAATGCAGTAAAACATCTTCATTCCCGTCTGTTAAAAAATAGCCAAATGAAGCTTTGCGGGCTACAGTTAATGTGGTTGTTTGACCGATTAGTTCATATAAAGACATATATAACTCCTCTTTTCTTTTCACGGAGAATTAGTTTATTATTCGAAGCGTTCCAGTCTACCCCTTGCTAACAGGCGCTTCCACGTTAAATAGTTGTTTGAACTGCTATATTTTACTATAATGTACCCATAAAGGGAAACTTTAGCAGGTGTGGTTTTAAGATATCGTTATAAAATGGAGGTTTTGTTATGTCAAAAGATAGCTCATTTGATATTGTATCTCAAGTAGACTTATCTGAAGTATCAAATGCGATTGCCCAAACAATGAAGGAAATTGGCACTCGCTATGATTTTAAAGGCAGTAAAAGTGAAGTATCACTTGATAAAGATAAAGAAGAGCTTGTTCTTGTGTCCGATGATGAATATAAAATGGACCAGCTAAAAGATGTTTTATTTAGTAAATTAATGAAACGCAGCGTTCCAGTTAGAAACCTTGATTACGGGAAAATTGAAAAAGCATCCGGCGGAACAGTCCGTCAACGAGCTAAACTGGTTCAAGGTATTGATAAAGAAAATGCAAAAAAAATTAATACCATTATTAAAAATAGCGGTGTCAAGGTCAAAAGCCAGGTTCAAGACGACCAAGTGCGTGTTAGTGGAAAGAACCGGGATGATTTACAAAAAATTATCTCACTCGTCCGTGAAGCGGACTTAACTGTGGATGTCCAGTTTATTAATTATCGATAATGGAAATGGCGAAAGGATAAAAATCCTTTCGCTTTTTTATTATGGCTCTTTTAGTAAACTTTGTTGCTTTTTGAGCTATATAAGATTCATTTACTAAGTTTCCTGGCAATTTTCGCATATGTTCTTACGAAAAGATGCCACGAAGCATCTAGTTAAACGGGTTGATAAACTTATACGAAAAACAACAATCTATGCGAAAATAGCCTTTATTATCTTTATTTTTCATAATTTAACCTATTTATCTAAAACTAATATGGAGTAAACACATGGAGGTTTTAGGAAATGAGCAATAATCAAAATAAACAAAAGCAAACCTTTCCACCCCAGCATCAAAATCATCAGCCTGGAATAGAAAGTGAAATGAATCCTCGTCCCATTTCAGTAGATCCCAATTATAAATCAGGGGGGAAATTAGCTGGTAAAACAGCGATTATTACTGGAGGCGACAGTGGAATAGGCAAATCTGTAGCCATTTATTTTGCCAAAGAAGGAGCAGACGTAGCGATTGTCTATTTAGAAGAGCATCAAGATGCTGAAGAAACAAAGCAAATGATTGAGGCCGAAGGACGAAGATGTCTACTTTATTCGGGTGACATCGGCAGTGAGGATTTTTGTAAGGATACCGTCCATAAGATTCAATCTGAATTTGGGAGGGTAGATATCCTTGTCAATAATGCGGCGGAACAACATCCACAAAAAAGCATATTATCGATTACTGCGCACCAATTAGAAAAGACGTTCCGAACAAATATTTTCTCCTTTTTCTATATGACGAAAATGGTCCTCCCCTTTTTAAAACAAGGGGCATCCATTATTAATACTGCTTCCATTACGGCCTATAAGGGGCACGAACAGTTATTAGATTATTCCGCAACCAAGGGGGCGATCGTTTCCTTCACCCGCTCTTTAGCATTGTCTCTTGCGCCTCAAGGCATTCGCGTTAATGGTGTGGCACCAGGTCCCATTTGGACCCCGCTGATCCCATCCACTTTTCCAGCAAACCAAGTTGCTACGTTTGGTTCGAATACTGCGATGGGTAGAGCAGGACAACCATATGAATTAGCTGCAAGTTATGTTTTCCTAGCATCAGATGACTCCTCCTATGTCAGTGGACAAATGATTCATGTAAATGGCGGAGAAATTATCAATGGATAAAGAAAAGCGGAAGCGCCCTGTTCAGCGGCGTATGGCCTGGAGCGCTCCAACTGAGATAAAGGAAACACGAAGAGCCGAAGGCGCATTCGTGCTTGACTTATCGTAGGGCGGAGAGCGAAGGACACTAGCCGCTAGGGCGCTGGAGCTAGACAGTATCTAAGTTCAAAAACTTATACTTACTTATCACTTAAAAAAATGTCGGGGAAAGCCCCCGACATTTTATCGTTTGTTTTTTCTTAATTTAATTAGAAATAAGAAAAATAATAAGTAAACAACAACTAGTCCAGCAATTAATGGAAAATTGATACCGCTTTTTTCAGCTGCGACATATACTTCCGAATTATCCCGATCTAGAATAATCATATATTTATTATCATCACTTTTAACTTTATCTCCACCAAGCAAGCCCCTCAGTTCTTTCCCGCCTTTAATCTGGTCATTGGTTAACGTAACACTTTGAGACTTGCTCGAATTATTGATGGCAATAATTGAAGTTTCGCCTTTATAAACTCGCTTATAAACAACCATTCCCTTTTGATCATAAAGCATTTCCATTGTTCCTCTTGTTAAGGAAGGGAGTTGATTCCTTAATTCACCCACCTTGGTTATATAATCAATTAGTTCCTTTTCAGCCCTGAAACTCATTTGCCCGCGGTTATCAGGAATTCCTTCCCCATTTAAAGCAATTTCCGTACCATAGTAAATGACGGGAATTCCAGGGGTGGTATAAAGGTACAATAATGCCGTTTTCCAGCGTGAGCCTGGGAATTGTTTCTTCGCCACAATATCACTCGTAAATCTTGACGCATATTCGTTATCCATAAAATTAGCCCGTAAAAAGGAATTCTGAATTGTATCAGCATCAGAGTAAAGTGTGGTAAATGACTGATCCGTACCAGCAAATGTCTTTCTTAACTTTTCACTGTACTGATAATTTACTACACTGTCTATCCCGGCAGCTTTATATTCTTGTATATCTAAGGAAGCATTATTTGATGATACCCCTAAAAGGAAGAAGTCTTTCTTTTCCTTTTTTACTTCAGTTGAAAAATTAGTCCAAAAGCTTATCGGAACATAGTTTACTCCTGGTAAGCTTAGCCCATCAATATTTGTTTTATTAATCCACCATGTTGCAGCATCGATTAAGTACTTTTTTACCTCTGGATTGTCCTGATTAAGGTCAGGCAATCCATCAATCCAGCCTTCCTCTATATCCTTCTGATTCGCATTTCCAGATGTGAGCTCCTGTTTTTGATGAAACCAATCCTTCTTGCTGGAATCACTGAGCCAAGGATGGTCTGCGGCCACATTATTCGTTACAAAATCAATCACTACCTTCATCTTTCGCTTATGTGCTTCTTTTACTAATGTTTGGAAAGACTTCAAAGTGCCAAAATGTTCATCAACTTTGTAAAAATCCTTTACCCAAAAGCCATGGTACCCATTTTTGTCATTGTCAAAAATGGGAGTTAGTCGGATCGCAGTAAAACCCATATCATGTATGTAATCTAACTTATCAATAATTCCTTGAATATCCCCGCCATTATATGCTAAAGGATCTTTTGCATTTACATCCATGTCATTATTCTGATCCCCATTGTTGAAACGATCGATCATGATAGAATAAACAGATTCATCCTGCCATAAGCGGTCTTCCTTTTCTACCGCTGCATATGCAGAAAGAGATGAATTAAGTAATAACAAGATTAAAATAAGTGTAATTTTTTTCATTTCATAATATCCTCCTCTAAAAAGGGAAGAGGATATCCTCTTCCCTACACCATTTTAATCTAATCAAGTTTTTATTCCAAATTTAAGTTCTTAATCCATCAAAAATTCACACTTAATTCACTATATTAATATTGTAATCCTTAAACCAAGTGTGTAGTTGCACAAGATACGCCAATAATTGAGGTCCTGTCATCAATTGGCCAAACCAAGGTTCTTGAAATGAATTTCCACCAGACTTCACGATATCTTCAAGTTGCTCTTTATTAAAAAATTCATGCAATACTGAGGACCGATCCTGTAAAATATCCTCTACCAGTTTTTGAACAGCAATGGTATAGGCAGGATTGTGTGTTTTTGGATACGGGCTTTTTTTACGATACAATACTTCTTCAGGTAAAATACCTTCAAATGCTTTTCGGAGGATGCCCTTTTCCCTCCCACGATACATTTTAATTTCCCACGGGATATTCCACACATATTCAACGAGGCGATGGTCAGCAAAAGGAACCCTAACTTCCAAACTGGCACCCATGCTCATTCGGTCCTTACGATCAAGCAGGGTAGTCATAAAGCTAATCATATTAATATAAAATAATTCTCTACGCTTTGATTCTTCTTCGCTTTCACCCTCTAACCTTGGGGTTTCAGCAATCACCTGATGGTACTTTTCCAATACGTAATCATTTAATTTTAGTTTTTCCTGCCAATGTGATTTCAACAATTTATGTCGTTCTGATAGAGAACGCATCCACGGAAACCCTGGACGTTCTAAATCTTGTTTTCGATGAAACCATGGGTACCCCCCGAATATTTCATCTGCACATTCACCGGACAGGCTGACAACAAAATTCTGTTTTATTTCTTTACAAAACCAAAGTAACGAGGAATCAACATCAGCCATCCCTGGCAAATCCCTAACATGGGTCGCTTCCACCAAATCATTGACCAATTGTTGTTGAGAAATGATTTTGTTGTGGTGCATGGTCTTAAATTTATCCGTAATCATCTGAATAAATTTCCCATCAGCATCTGGTTGGAATTCAGTTGAAGAAAAGTATTTGTCATTTCCTTCATAATCAATGGAATAGGTGTGGAGCTGTCCTTTGTTTTGCTCTTGGAAACCCTTAGCGGCAATCGCTGTGATAATACTTGAATCCAAACCGCCAGACAAAAAGGTACTTAGTGGAACATCGGAAACAAGCTGTCTTGTTACAGCATCTGTTACTAAATAGCGGACCTTCTCAGCTGTCTCCTCCACGGTGTCCTTATGTTCTTCACTTTTAACATTCCAATAGCGCCAAATTTTTAGACCATTCTTGGAAAACGTCAAAGCATGAGCTGGTCTTAATTCATTTATTCCTTTAAACACACCGGAACCAGGTGATCTTGAAGGGCCAATTCCAAAGATCTCAGCAAGACCCTCTCGATCGATTTCAGTTTTCACTTCTGGATGGGATAAAATAGCCTTGATCTCTGATGCAAATAAAAGTCCTTTTTGGTGTTCTTTGAAGAATAATGGTTTTACCCCTAAACGATCACGTCCTATAAAGAGTTGTTCCTTCTTGCTATCCCAGATTGCAAATGCATAAATTCCGTTCAAATGATTTACACACTCTTCCGCCCATTCTATATAGGCAGATAATAGAACTTCTGTATCAGAATGACCTTTAAATGAATATCCTTTAGTATGGAGAACTTTGCGGATATCTTCTGTATTATATAATTCCCCATTGTAGCAAATTGTGTAATTACATCCGTCTTTTTGTTTGGTCATTGGCTGTCTTCCCCCTTCAGGGTCAACAACTATAAGTCTTTTATGGCCAAAGGCAACATTTGCCTCAGACCAGATGTTTGTTTCATCAGGACCTCTTTTGGCCAGGGTAGTTGTCATTTTCGTCAATATATCTACTTCATTCTTGATGGATTTTTCAAAATTAATCCAGCCTGTAATGCCACACATTTCCTTTCACACTCCTCATTAACAAAGGCTAATTTCGCATTTATTGCTGTTTTTCGTATAAGTTCATCAACCCGTACAACAATGTGCTTCGTGGCATCTTTTCGTAAGAACATTTGCGAAAATCGCCTAGAAACCAATTGACCCTTATTAAGTTCCATAAGCAACAAAGTTTACGAAAAGAGCCTTACCAAAACTACTGTTCATGAATTCATGTTTTTATAGTATTCAGCCCAGAGGAAATGGTTAATTGTCCAAATCGAAAAGCGGAAGGCAACGTCAGTTAGTCAGTTTATTAGGTTGAAAAAATAAAACTTTATTTTCAGTTATAAAATTCCATGAAGATGTCTAAAAAGAATATGATATCATCTGGCACGGAGGTTAATAATGAATCGACAACAACGAATGAGACTATATGATTTTCAGGAAAGGGCCTACACAGAAGGAACAGTTGAACAGATTAATGATCAATGGATCTTCTTTGATGAGGAAACGGAGGAAGCTGAAATGTTAGATGATTACCTTCAGCAAGAAATAGAAGTCTTCCGAATGAATCGTTGGAAGAAAGGTAAATTGTATGAAACAGGCAAAGTCCGAATTGGAAACGAAGCCACTATGCTGCGTAATCATGATTTAGTTAGGATTAGGAAACATTTAGTATACTCGCTTGAGAGGCTGTTAGATGGAATAAATGATGATGCCTTTTTTCAATTTGTTACTACCTTAAACTCCTTAAACTTTTCCATTTATGATTGTATCTATTGTTATAACCATTTATCCTTCTTATCGGATGAAAATCGTAAGGATGGCGTAAATTTTTTAGTTTTTGATAATCAGGAGCAAATTTGTAATGTCCAACACCATTTTTGTTATTTTGAAAAGGTTAATGATCGATTTGAATTTACATTAAATACCGGAAAACGATTAGTGATTGAGAAAATGATTTCATGAGCAAAAAGCGCAAGCGCCCATTTAGCGGCGTATGGACTGGAGCTCTCCAACCGAGATAAAGGAAACACGAAGAGCGTTAGCGATTCGATGTTGACTTATCGTAGGCAGTAAAAATTCTTTAGAATTTTTACGTGGAGAGCGAAGTACACTAGCCGCTGGGTGCTGGAGCTGGATTCAGAGAACCATTTTAATTTTTCCACAATTAATTATTTTATAATCTTCTATACATAGAAAAAGGCATGGGCTTCCACGCCTTTTTCTTTTGGAAACAAATTTAGTTCCCAATGTATTTTGAATAAAGCAATTTTGCTTGGATAATATCATTCGTACCATGAATCAATACACGTGCATCCCTAAACACAACGATAGAAGTATCTTCATCAGGAGAAAATTGAAGCAAATAGTCATTACCAGATACATTGCCACTTTTTTCAAGTAACTCAGCTAACTTTTTTACGTCCAATTCGCGTTTATTTCTCGGATTGATCTGGACAGTATTGCGTCCGCATAACGTTGTATATGCAATCTGTTGTTGTGAGGATCGGTCTAGAAAATCAAATTGATGGTTTACACATGTTGGACAATTAGGATTTCTCCCCTCGGAAATATCCATTTGCATGGTGGAATAATCCCAAATATCAATTTGTTCTAAATGAGGTGTAGTCTTTTCCCCTATTAATATTTTGACAGTTTCCAGGGTTTGAAAGGAACCAATAATATCTGTTAACGGTGACAATACACCTACTGTATCGCAAGTCTCCCCTGTCCCAGTAGGAACATGTGGGAAAAGACAGCGATAGCAAGGAGTTTTTCCTGGGATGATTGAAGTAAACATACCTCTAGAACTGACAGCAGCACCATGAACCCAAGGAATTCCGTACTTAACAGCTACATCATTGATTAAAAAGCGTGTCATAAAATTATCGGTGCCATCCACGATACAATCCATTCCTGTTAATAATTCTTCGGCATTATCCAGGTTTATATCAGCGATATGTGCATCGATTGTAACAGTTGAATTAATTTTATTTAACCTTTTTTGTGCGGCGATCACCTTTGGAAGCTGTAATTTTGCATCCTCTTCATCGAAAAGTGACTGCCGCTGCAGATTTGATAATTCAACCAAATCCCGATCAATTAAACGTAAATAGCCAACCCCTGAACGGACGAGATGGTTTGCAATTACCGTACCAAGAGCTCCAACACCGACAATTGCCACTTTACTATTCAACAATTTTAATTGACCTGACTCCCCAACCGGTTGAAAAAGAATCTGTCTTGAATAGCGCTCTAAATTACTCATGATATACCTCTTTTCTTAACAAAACTGAACTTATGCTTAACAAAAGGAAAAGTTATATTACTATCATCTTAACAAATTATTTATTATTGTCGTTTAGAAATAATTATAATTTTAAAAATAATGAAAAAGAGATATAATAAAAAATAGGTTAAAGTATAATTTTGGAAGGAATCTCTTTTCTCAATATCTAATAGTGTAAGAGATTTGTATCTATTTTTTAAAATAAGAAAGTGAGGGGAAAACTTTGAATCTAGGTGGTTTTAAAAACAAGGAAATCCTGGTCAATTTAACAAATGGAGTAGTTGTTTACCGAGCCATCAACGAAGAAGATGCAGCAAAATACATAGGCGGTCGTGGCCTAGGGGTTAAGTATGTATTAGATAACGGTCCTGAAGTCGAGCCTTTATCTGCTGAAAACATTTTATGTATTATGACAGGTCCTGTCACCGGATCACGTTCTTCCATGAGCGGACGCCTTTGTGTTGTCACCAAATCTCCGCTAACTGGCACCGTTACGGATTCCCATATTGGCGGATGGACGGCTGCACGTCTTAAGTGGGCAGGGGTCGATAATATTATTTTTTCAGGAAAAAGTGACAAGCCCGTATACCTCTATGTAGAAGATAGTAAAGCAGAACTTCGCGATGCTTCTAACTTATGGGGAACTAGCACTAGAGCCTTTATCCAAGCAATGAAAGATGAACATGGAGCAGATGACCTTAGTGTTATGACAATTGGTCAAGCGGGCGAAAACACTGTACGCTTTGCCTCATTTATTAATGAGCATGACCGGGCAGCTGGTCGAGGTGGTACAGCCGCAGTTGCAGGCTTTAAAAAATTAAAGGCGATTGTCATTAAAGCACCTCAAAAAGGCAATATGCCGCAGCCAAAATTAGAAACTGATTACAAAGATGCCAATAAAAAAGCAGTAAAAGCAATCCTTGATGGCGGCTTAACTGCTCCAAACAAAGGCGGATTATCCGTCTATGGCACAAATGTGTTAACTAACTTAATCAATGAAGTGGGAGCGCTTCCAACTAAAAACTCCCAACTAACACACTGGGATGAAGCAGAAAAGCACAGTGGCGAATATTACAACACGAATTTACGTGTGGCAAACAATACCTGCCATGCCTGCCCTGTTGGTTGTAAAATTGAAGTAGAAGTAAAGGATGGCAAATACAAAACACGTGTAGAAAGCATTGAATTTGAATCTGCCTGGTCACTTGGTTCTAACTGTTTATTAAGTGATGCGGAAGCAATTTCATATATGATCGATCGCTGTAATGAATATGGTCTTGATACAATCGAGCTTGGCCACTGTTTCTCTGTTACAATGGAAGCCTTTGAGAAAGGGATCATTTCAGAAGAGTTAAACTGGGGCGATGCAGATTCCATGATTGAATTAACCAAGAAAATCGCATACCGCGAAGGGTTCGGAGGGATTCTTGCTGAAGGACCAGCACGTGCGGCGGAATCTTGGGGAGCGCCTGAATTATCCATGTCTGTTAAGGGTCAGTCTATCCCAGCTTATGATCCACGTGGAATTCAAGGTATTGGACTGGGTTATGCAACAAGTAACCGCGGGGCCTGCCACCTGCGCGGATACACTGTTGCCAGTGAAATTGCCGGTATACCTGAACCAACTGACCGCTTAAAACCAGAAGGAAAAGGCGAATTATTAAAAGTATTCCAAGACATGCTCGCCTTCTCCGATTCTATGAATATATGTAAGTTCTCCTCCTTCTCAGAAAGCGCGGAACATTATGCTGAACAATATAGTGCAATGACAGGGAATCAGCTGACAGCAGAAGACGTTATGAAGGCCGGGGAGAGAATTTATAATCTTGAACGTTATTATAATAACCTTGCTGGATTTAATAAGCGGGAGGATGACTTCCTTCCAAAACGGTTTACAGAAGAACCGGCATCTGGAAACAGTGCAGGACATGTCAGCCATATGGACATCATGCTTGAAGAGTACTATCAAGTCCGCGGCTGGAAAGACGGTCTCGTCACAGATGAGAAACTACGTGAATTAGGTATTATCGATCCTGAAACACAACAAACTGTCTAAGAAAATATCAAAAAAACTTCTGCACACAAAGTGCAGAAGTTTTTTTATCCACCGATTCTCGTTGTTTTAAAGCGGTAATTTTTGATTACCTCATTGAGAGTATGATCGTCAGGAGCACAAAAACGCACTTGGACGGAATTTATTTTAAAACTTGAAGTAAATGAAATTTCTTCCTCCGATATGATTTGTCCACTCCAGTTTTCCGCTTCATATATGTAAGGGAACGTGGCAGTCATTGGCTTAGCACCAAGTTCTTCAAAATACATGCCAAGATGTTCAATCCTTATCCCCCGAAACTCTAAATCTCTTATTATCATATCAGCCACCGGCTACCGGCGGAAATAGAGCAAATTGATCCGTCTCAACTACTTTCGTTTCTAAGTCATCCAAATGAATGATATTTCTCCCATTTACATAGACATGAACAAACGGGAGCAGTTCCTTTTCAGCTGTAAAGATTTCATCTTTTAATGGTGGAAACATTTCAATCATTTTATCAAGTACATCTATTACTCGTTCACCATCAGGTTGAACGTCTACCGTTACCCCTCCACATATTTGACGGAGATTAGCAAACACTTTCACGAGCATATGGATCCTCTCCCCTCTACTTATTTCCATATTAAAACACAAAAGTTATCATTGTCACGATGTTTATTATATTTTACAAATAAAAGAAGACTGCCGTGTTCGCAGGCAGCCTTTGTTAGTTATGATTACATTTTATGGGTGTAAAAATGACATAGGCAATTTCCCGCCTAGATATAAAACAAGGACCCATGCGATAACGAACTGAATCCAAAATACAGATGTTCTTCTTTTATTCGCTACACGGCTAAGGATCATTTCGAATAATCCAATTACCCATAGTCCAACAACCGCTTTTAAAACATACCAAACGTCAATCTTGTAAACCGAAAATAGAAGCCCTACCCCTGTTGCAATAATTAGCAAATATAATACTCGTAAAATCATATGAACGATTTTAGCACCTTTTTCTTTTCCACCTTTATGTAAGAAAAGTGCAACAATAAATAAGATTAGTGCTAAAAGCCAAGCCGTGATATGTCCGTGAATCAATAGTGCCCCTCCTAATGTATAAAATTTCATTGTTTTCGAACCTAATCATACCATAAACAGTTAATAAACACGAAAAAAAGTAAATCAAATATAGTAACAAGCATAGGAATACTATAATAGAATTGGGTACTAATCTTTATTTCTGAATGGTATTTTTCAGTGTTCCAATCTTTTCAATCGTGACTTCCATTTGATCACCGGGAGATAAAAATTTAGGGGGTTTAAACCCTTTCCCTACCCCAGCTGGTGTTCCAGTCGCAATAATGTCTCCTGGTTCTAGTGTCATTCCTGCTGATAGAACGGAGATAATCTCTTCAATCGGAAAAATAAAATTCTTTGTGTTTGAGTTCTGCCTTACCTCCCCATTTACCACCGTATGAATACTTAACTGATTGGGATTTTCAATCATACTTTTGTGGACAATCCAAGGGCCCATCGGACAGGTCGTATCAAGGCTTTTGCCGATAAAAAATTGCTTGTGGCGCGATTGTAAATCTCGTGCGGTTACATCATTAAGAATGGTATATCCAAAAATATAATCCAAGGCTTCTTCTTTTTTTATTCCCTGACCTTTTTTACCAATGATGACGGCAAGCTCACCTTCATAATCCAATTGATTCGTTACATTTTGGTGGGTTAGCACCTTTTCATTAGGTCCAATAACTGTTGTTGGTGCTTTCGTAAAGACCATAATATGCTCAGGTATATCTGCTTCACTACCCATTTCAATCGCGTGTTCCGCATAATTTTTCCCTACACAAAAGATATTCTTACTTGGTTTTGGAATTGGTGCTAATAGTGTTACCTCTTCGATTGGAATATAAATTGAATCTGTATTTTCTCTTGTTTCTGCCCAATCGATTAACCCATTAACTTTTTTGATAAAGATCTCTCCATCAGTAATACATTCCAGCAAAGAAGAAGGGAAGCTTTTTTGCCCTGTCATTACTTCTTCTGCAGGATTAAGTAAAAGCACTTTTGTATCTTTTGTGTCAACCAAGCCCACAAATGATTCCTGTTTATATTTGACTGTTACAAATTTCATGATTTCACCTCAAGTTTTAAATTAACTACACTTATTATTTTAAAATAAACATTTTAATCGAACAAATATAAAGGGGTCACAAAAAACTGATCCCCGACTAATAGGGATCAGCTCTTTACTATTTTTAAATTCGTGAGGAGTCCTTTCATTTTTTTACTCCTCATTGTCTATAAACACTGAGGCTGGGATATTAATTCCAGATTCCATCAGACGATCATAAAATTTAGGGCGGACACCAGTTGATATTAATTGTCCAATAATTTTCCCCTCTGAGTTAAGCCCTTCTTGTTTAAAGGAGAAGATATCTTGAAGAACAATATTTTCATCTTCCATTCCTCGTATTTCAGTTATATTAACTATTTTCCTTGTTCCATCTTTCAAACGGGTTTGCTGTATAATTACATCTATCGCCTTGGCTATATGCTCCCGAATTGCTTTTATCGGAAGGTCTACACCTGATAAACGAACCATTGTCTCTAATCGTGCAATCATATCCTTTGGACTTTTTGAATGCCCTGTCGCCAATAATCCCCCTTGGCCCCTATTCATAGACTGGAGAATATCAAATGCTTCTTCACCGCGTACTTCCCCGATGATGACCCGATCGGGACTCATCCGTAATGTGTTCCTCACAAGCTCGTGAATAGAGTCTGCCCCTTCTTCCACATTAGCAGGCGGTTGTGTCTCAAGAGAAATCACATATGCTTGTCCCAATTGTATCTCTGCAATATCCTCAATCGTTACAATCCTTTCACCCTCAGGTATAAAGTTTGAGAGTACATTTAGCGTGGTTGTTTTCCCAGAACCCGGGCCACCACTAACAAAAATATTTAATCGAGCTTTCACACATGCATCCAGAAAGTTAGCCATTTCCTTCGTCACTGTTCCAAAGTTAATTAAATCGTCAATTTGGCGAGGATACTTTGAAGATTTCCTGATAGTGATTGTTGGCTCATTTAATGCCAAGTGAGGAATCATCGCATTTACATGTGACCCATCTGGAAGCCTGGCATCTAAAATTGGCAAACTTTTATCAATTCTCCGACCTAACGGGGCGACAATTTTATCAATCACCTTCATGACATGTTCATTGTCGCGGAATTGGACTGGGGTTAAAACTAACTTCCCTTTTCGTTCACAGTATACTTGTTTAGGACCATTCACCATAACCTCTGACACATCTTCATCTAATAGAAGGGGAAATATGGGTCCTAGGCCATTTAGGTCATTGATTGGTTTATCAATTTGAATCTCCCCACATAGCTGTCCTTTTTCTGGAATTTGATCGAGTAAGCCCATAAGTTTTCCACCCACCTTTAATCGTTTTTACCTCAAGGGAAAAGCCTCAAGCCGCCAGCATCAAATGGACGGATTTTTCCTTCTAAAATAGAAATAACCCCGCCATTACCGATAGGGGGGTAAAAATCAAAGAAAACTATATAGACATAGGAAACCTATGCAGACATAGCATAACTAATATGAAACACCCTATCTTTCGGTAACTGGCTGGCATAATGCAAATGCACCTTAGCCCCTGTAGCTTTGCGTCACTGATTTTCATCAACTTTGCCTTTATCGAGATTCAGTGTTTATTTTTCCAACTGATCTCTTAATCACATAATAGTCCCTTTTCGATTTATCGAATATCCTACTAATTTATCATTTATCGTCGAAAATAACAGGTAATTATAACCGCCTTTAAAATATACCCCTATAAAGTTACTAACAAATATGAATAAGCACAATTTGGCTCCTGTTTTAATTATTTGGGCGATTGAATCACATTACTTTTGCCCAAACATAGGATGTAGAAGATACTATGAAAAAAGGGTGTTGAAAATGCCAGCAATTGTTGGAGTTGCACAGGTCATTACACTTGGGAGCAGTTCTGTTTTCCATATTGGAGATGTTTATAAAATTATGCCATTCTCGGCTGCAAAAACCTTTTCCGGCGCTGGATCCTTCAACACGGGGGATAGCCTACAGCTCCATAATAATGTTAGTTCTACAAATACCCATGATCCAGATGTTTACGATCAAGGGATTGCACTGAATGCATAAATGAGTAGGTGGGTGTAAATGAATTTTTATATACAGCAGTCCATTCAAATAAATTTCATTAAAATTGGCGGAATTACCAATTCCTCGGTTTTACAAATAGGCAGTGCTGGGATTATCAAACCTATGGCTCATTTATATAATACCGGAGGATTTACACAACCTGCACCACAAACTTCAGGCACTTTATCAGGAGCACCAGCAGTACCCCTGCAAGCTGCCGTTAGAAAACAGGATAAGTAAGACCGTCCTAATCGATATTATTCGGGTAAAATTATTGGCGAATTAATTGTGAGGTGATTATATGTATCAGGATTATTCCCAATATCTTCAATGGCTGCAGATGTGTATTCAAGCCCAGGAGCAGAGAATTCTAGCTTTAGAGAATGCTCTCCAGAAAATGAAAGAAGATATCAAAAAATTAAATGAAAAACAGTCCATTCATGTAGACAAAATTGAATATAAATTTGATCAATTGAAGGTTGAGACTCTCGAAGGGACATTGAATATCGGTCTAAACCCGTCCGATTTATCCGGAATTGAAGACTTCGCAATCCAAAATCAGTCCTTAACCACCCCAATTTCACCAAAACTGCAAATGCAAAGATCAATGAAAATCGAGGAAGCGATTTACAGATATTTAGAAACGGATTTACCTCCAATAGTTGAGGCTGCCCAGAGGGAATTAAACGTTCAACCGAATGATGAATATTTATCGTTCATAAAACAAGACATCAGGAAACAGCTTCCAAGCAGGATTGATTATCATTTAACCTCCAATTCCTCTAGCAGCCGTTCTTCTGAAAATGCCCCTTCGGACGATTTTATTATTGAAGAACTAAAGAAGGAAATTCGAAATGGGGTGAATGTTTTTTTCAGCAATTTACCTGAAAATCTGAAAGGGATGAAAACAGAATGAACTTTCAAGTTTATAACCGTGAACTCTTTGTCGAAAACATAAAAATTACTGGGGTATCAAGTTCATCGTTAGTAATGGTGGGCGATACGGAAACAATTCAGTTGGCGTCAACTTTTGATACACCCGCGGAATCCTTAATCATTGGTCCGTTTGTTCCTCTTTCACCGGAGTGATCATCATGCTGCAGAGAACCTCTTGTGTAGATAATATAATTATTAAAATCGTCTCTTTTTCCTCTACAGTACAGCTAGGGGATTCTTGTATAATCAATGGACTTTCAAGTGCACTCGCTGTCCAAAGGGAAATCGAATTTTTTTATGGCAACGAGGGGAATATGGCCAATTATCGGGTTTATTCCGAACCTATTCCTTTTCTCCCAATTAATGAATCTTTCTCATACTACCGTCAAAATCCAAACCCACTCATTAAGGTTAGTAAGATTGATATTACTGGAATAGCTGCAGGGTCACTCTTACACGTTGGGAACAGCCGCCATATTTCCATGGAGGCGAGAGTTAAGCATATTCGGCAGTTACTTCCAAGTTCCTAGAAAAGAAGTAGATGTAGGCGAACAGGGACAAAAATAATAGCATAAGTTACTATAAAGGATGATTAGTAAGTTTACTAAAAAGGATGTTTGTCATGCCAGCGATTATCGGCCCCGTTCAAATAGTTCACGTAAGTGGAGGGATTGTACAATTTGGAGATACTGTGTATATCTCTCCAAAGAGCGCCTCAAAGACAAATGCAGGTTCAGGTGCATTTAATACTGGTGGATTCATTGTGTCTAATTCAGGATTAAGTGGTACGAATGTACTTGATACGAAAGTAGTTGACCAGCCAATTGTAGATAATAATTAAAAAATGACATAAACCAACCTAAATGGTCTATGTCATTTTTCTTGTATTAAGGCTATTTTCGCATAGTTTGTTGTTTTTCGTAAAAGTTCATCAACCCGAATAACTAAATTCTTCGTGGCATCTTTTCGAAAGAACATTTGCGAAAATTGCCTAGAAACTTAGTAGATGACCCTTATTAAGCCCCAATGGCAACAAAGTTTACGAAAAGAACCTTTATTAATCTTTTTCAACCTTCAAAATATGGGCCCCATCAAAGAAAAACAAATACCTTTCCGTGACTTTTCTTTTCCAAATTTGTTCTATTGCTCGGGTATATAAGTTAATTTGCATCTTGTAGCGATTTTCAAGAATGGGTTTTGCTTGTTCAAACCCTCCTTTATAGCGTTCAGAAATTCGGTCAGTCTTATAATCCACCAAAACAAGCCCATTTTCATCCTCAAAGATACAGTCAATAATCCCTTGTACAAATACAGATTCTTCTTCCTCGTTCCAAGCAGGATACACATCTCGAGCATGCATGGAAAGGGTAAATGGAACTTCTCTGTTGATTGTTTTAGCATTAAAATACCTTTGCCCCAAATCTGAATGGAAAAATTGAACAATCAAGTTTTTATCGATTACTGCAGCCTGTTCGGGTGTCAACAATTCATTGTTGACCATCCATGTTAATTGTTCATGAAGAGATTCCGGACTAATTGATTTAGTTAAATCGACGTGCTGCATGACCATGTGCATGGCTGAGCCACGTTCAGCTGGACTTAATTGCTTTTCCTGCATAAATTTTGGGCGTTTGACAATCGATTTTTTAAAGTGATTTACAAGATCCGTCCCGCTTTGCTCATCCGCTATTTCTCTTTGGCGTTTTATTTCAGAAACGGATTGTTTCGAGCGATGAACCGCGGCATTTGAATAGGAATATTCCCAATCTAAGCGTGACTTAATTTCTTCAGCAAAAGGTGAAGTGGTTGGGACAAGTTCACCTTTTTCGACACTTTCAAGAAAATAGTCCCCTTCCATTCCTTCTTCTGGTTCCTTCTGCTTCACTTCCTCAGCACTGATCAGAGAAATTCTCCATAAAGAAGGATGACTTGTGATTTCTTCAGGAACAAGGGCATGAACGGCTTCACCACTCCTAAATTCCCTAGAGTCCTGGTGGCGGACAAGGGCTGGACCAATCCAATCAATATAGCTTGAAACAGCTGCCCGTTCATAATCCTTTAGCAACCATTCTGGATTCGATGCAACGTCCTGCCATTGGTCAATTTTTTTGAGCGCATCTTTCAGTGTTGCGGTTAAATAAAGCTTTTCTTTTGCCCTAGTCATGGCCACATATAAAATACGCATTTCTTCGGCTAGCATTTCCATTTTCTTTTTTCGCTTAAAAGCAATTTGTGGTAAGGATGGGTATGAAATTCTTTTTTCTGCATTTACATATTTAGAAGCAAATCCATATTCTTTATCAAGCATAAAGGGTTTACGAATATCCGCCATATTAAAGGTTCGTGCCATCCCCGCCATGAAAACGACAGGAAATTCAAGACCTTTGCTGCTATGAATGGTCATAATCCGGACAACGTCCTCTTGCTCACCAAGGGCCCTTGCTGCCCCGAGATCGTCCCCTCTTTCAATCATTCGTTCAATAAACCGAAGGAATCTGAACAGTCCTCGGAAAGTAGTTTGTTCGTATTGCCGTGCTCTGTCGTATAATGCTCGAAGGTTAGCTTGACGCTGTTTTCCTCCTGGCAAACCACCAACAAAATCATAAAACTGGGTATCTCGGTATAGTTGCCAGATTAACTCAGACAGTGAACCCTGCCTTGCCATAGAGCGCCATTCCGTCAGAAAATCATAAAACCGGCGCAGTTTGTCGTAAAATACTGCTGTATTTTCAGCTTGTTTACTCTTGCAAAAGGCAGTAACCGCCTCCCAAAAAGAACCTCGCTTCTGATGAATACGGATTATTGATAGGTCTTCCTCATTCAACCCAACAATGGGTGACCGTAATACAGCTGCAAGTGGGATGTCCTGAAAAGGATTATCAATAACACGTAAAAGAGAAATCATAATAGCGACTTCCGTTGCATTAAAATACCCTGTTGAAAGGTTAGCATAAATAGGAATCCCTTGCTGCTTGAATTCCTCAATGATTTGTGGAGCCCATGTCATTGAACGGAGCAGTATTACTGTATCCCGATACATAAGCGGCCGATTAGATTTCGTTTTTGTATTATAGACAGGTGCTCCACTAGCTACTAATTCCTTAACTTTCGAAGCAATAACCCTAGCTTCAAGTTGAGATTGCTCCAGACCAACTGCATCAAATTCTTCTGATCCAGTCTCTGCTTCACCATCGAGTGCCACAGATGATCCATTCTCCTCAACATTTTGATTAATAAGCAGAAGTTCAACCGGATAAGGATCCTCTTCTGGATAAGGTGCGCCAGCACGTAACTCTGCCGCCTCGTCGTATTCAATTTCGCCAACCTTGACTCCCATAATTTGTTTAAATAAATAATTGGTAGCATCGAGCACTTCTTTTCGGCTTCGAAAATTTCGTGCTAAATCAATACGTAATCCGGTCGATTCTCCGTCAACTTTAAAGCGGTTATACTTGCCTAAAAAAAGGTTCGGCTCAGCCAAACGAAAGCGGTAAATCGATTGCTTAACATCTCCGACCATAAACATATTTCCACTCTGCTCATCTTTCTTAGTTACCAGCTTCAAGATTGTTTCCTGTACCATATTTGTGTCTTGATATTCGTCACAATAAACCTCTTTAAAATGCGCTTGGTAAGCAAGTGCGGCATCCGATGGGAGAAATTCTCCCGCAGGTGAGATTTCTTTTGTCAAAATCCCTAGACAGCAATGTTCTAAATCGGCATAATCCACAAGCCCTTTTTCTCTTTTTACCTTTTCAAACCGTTGAGAAAATTCTTTTACAAGATGAACCAAAGTTTCAATTAATGGGAGCATCTCTTTCATATCACTTAAAAAGCTCTCAGGCTTTCGAGAGAATAGTTCTTCTTTTATATCTTGAATTTTTTTCTTCGCTTTATCACGAAGCTTTTGGGCCTTCTCTGTTAGTTCTTTATCAAAGTTGTCACCTTTCACTTGTTTTGCCCGTGAAAAGGACCAGGTCTGCATAGCTTGATAAAGTGTTTCCCAAGAGTCCTTCTTGGCAAGAAGAAGGGTATCAATCATCTTTAAATCATCTAAAAAGTTTTCAGCTCTAGGTGCAGGTCCGCCTGGGAGCTTTGTTACTTCCAAGCCGCGCTTAATCATTTCTCTAGCAGCTTCTAATTGAAGTTCGATATCAAAAAGAAGTGCCTGGATAAAGGAAAGGTCCGCTATATTTTGAATCGCCGAAACATCATACATCGAAATGATTGACTTTAAATATTGATTGGGCAATGGATTTGATCTAGCAAAATCGTAAATAGACCGAACAATATCCATTAAAGCAGCATCACTGCGGTCATTGGTGAATGAATCTACCAAGTTAAAAAATGCTTCATTATCTTTTCTTCCATATTCTTCTTCAAATAATTCGTCCATTACTTCATCTCGGATTAATTGTGCCTCTGTTTCATCGGCAATTCGAAAACCGGGATCGACATCGATTAAGTAATAATACTTCCGAATCACTTCCATACAAAAGGAGTGAAGAGTTGAAATGGATGCCTTGTTTAGTAAGCTGAGTTGCTTTCTTAAATGACGCGACATGGGGTCCGCATCAATGGCTTTTTCGAGGGCTTCCCCAATTCGATGTCGCATCTCAGCTGCCGATGCGTTCGTAAAGGTCACCACTAATAATTCATCAACATCAATTGGGTCAACTTTTGAAAGAATCTTTTGGATCATTCTTTCCACTAGTACAGCAGTTTTTCCAGAACCTGCTGCAGCTGCGACAAGGATATCTCTATCTTTGGCCATTATTGCTTTCCATTGGTCATTTGTCCATGTTACATCTTCAGGCTTGGGCGGGATAACAACATTACTCAAGATTCTCGTACCTCCTTCCTAATGAGTTCTAATACATCTTCTTTTGAATGCGGGGTGAGAACCCGAAATTGATTATTTTCAATTGCCTCATCAAACTGACAAACTGACTTATATGAACAAAACGTACAGGGGGTTTTTTCCTTTAACTTATATGGAGCTATATCGATTTGTCCATCGATAATAGCGTTACCTGTTTTTAGATATAAGTTACGGACATAAGTCTTTAGGTCATCAAATTCTGATAGACTAGCAACTTTTGATTTTTTAGATAAATTCCCATCTTTTTTAATGCCTGCAGCAATAATTTGCGAATCACCTGATTCAAGAGTTTTGTCCATAAGCCGAATCACATTTTGATCACTAACCATTAATCCATTCATTTTAAATTTTTTCATCATTTCCTTTTCTATTTCATCAATTGATAACATTTTTGTTGTATTAATAAAGGGATTATGAACATGGAAATAGAGAACTCCAGCAGGACTGGCTTTCATCTCTACCAATTCATTCGAATGGGTCATGACAATATCAAGGTAAGTTAACATTTGCAGTGCAAGTCCATAATATACTTCGCTAAAATTGACATCCTTTTCACTCGACTTATAATCAATTACTCGTAAAAAGACGCTATCATCTGCAGCTTTTGCCTGATCGACTCTATCTATTCTGCCGGCTAATTCCATTCTTTTCCCGTTTTTCAATGAGAACGATAATGGCGGAAGCTTTCCATTTGGTCCGAATCCTAGTTCCAAACCGATAGGTGAAAAACCACTCACTTTTGCATGCTCACTTAAAACGACTGAAGCACGAGTAATTATTTGTTCCAATTTTCTTTTAATATAATGATGGCGCTCAGAACTTAATAATATTTCATTTTGCAATTTAGGGGCCAATGTCTTGACTGCTTCCTTTGAGAGGTCTTCACATTGTTTCCTTGAAAGCTCAGCCCAAGAAAGATTTTGTTCATTAACAATATCGGCAATCTGTTTTAAGGCAGCATGGAACAGCTCCCCGATATCAGGAGCCTCTAACCGATAGACTTGGCGATCCCGGAGCTTTAAACCATGCTGAGCAAAATGAGAAAAAGCACAGGAGTTATATAATTCCATTCTGGAAACACTGGCTTGAATGGCTTCACCATATAATTCATCTGCAACCTCTTTTGAAAGCTTAACGGTTTGGTTCGAATAAAACAGGCTTGAAAACACTTTTTGTGCTTTTGCCTTCCCTGAACTCTCAAGATAATAGTTGTAAACATCCCACCAAAGATTAGAAATGGGATACCCTCGTTTTTTCCATTGAAGTTGGGAATTGAGGTATGACAATGTCGTTGTAAAATTTGAAATAAAACTCAGTTGACTCCGTTCCGAAACTTGCGATGGATCTGATACGTAGAAAAGCTCATTAGCACCCGGAAACATGTCTTTTATTCTCTTAATATACGACGAAGGAATTAATGCTTTTCCTTCATCATTCGCGAGTGGGTAACAAACAAAAAGGGCTTCTGATGGTGCAGTAAAAGCCTTATAAGCCAAGTAGGTTTCATCGAGCAATCGTGTCCTGCTGCTTGGTGCGATATTGACTCCAGCTGCTAAAAGGATTTCTCTGTCTTCATCTGAAAGGATCCCTTCATCAGAAATTTTTGCAGGCAGGATTCCTTCACTGACACCCACTACAAACACGACTTTTATTTCATTGAGCCTTGATTTTTCTAAATCCCCAATCAAAACCTGGTCCAGTGCAGGGGGAATAAGGGAAAAATGTAAGGACTCAAATCCCGACTCTAATACAGCAGCGAATGACTTTAACGTGACTGGTTCATCCCCCAGTATTTCAACATATTGATCCAGAAGATCGATTACAGCATTCCACACTTGTTCGTGCTCACGCATTTTTACAAGATTACCCTTTTCTTCGGCGGCAACTTTCCATTGTTCAAGCTTTGCCGGGACATCCAATTCCTCTAGCAATAAATAGATAGCTTCACAGAGTTTTCGACCAGAATCAGCTTTTTTCAAACGTCTTGAAAGTCGTAATAACGGCGCTGTTATCATAAGTTTTAATTCATTTAACTCTTGTTCCATTTCTTTTTCCGCATCAGTTTGAGAGGTACCCTCTAATTCCAGCCCTCTAATGCGACGATAGCTCCACCGATCCTTTTTCGTCCATTTACTTCCGTTAATTCCGTAAGCTAGACAATAATTTTCTAGTTTGTCCATTTTCTCACGCATTTTAGCGGAACTTTCCTGAAGCGGATATAACAATTCTGTCTTTATCACTCTGAATACTGGTTCATAACGCCAGTAAGAATTAATCACTTCTAGACTCGAACGAATGAATTCGATGAGCGGATGGTTCAGCATCGTCCTTTTTTGATCAATAAAATAGGGAATCTGATAATCGTTGAAAACTGGTTCAACAATTTCATGATAGTCCCCTCCATTTCTGATTAATAAAGCAATATCCCGATATCGGTACCCTTTTGTCCTAACAAAATCACGAATCTCTCTGGCAATTCCTTCAATCTCAGCTCTTCGGTTTACTGCTTGGCAAATATTAATATTCGACTCGCCAAAATACGGTACTGCAGGCCGAGTATCAAATTTTTCTTCCAGATGACCTAATGACAGATGAGTCCATTTTTTTTGTTCCTTTAAAATGACAGATTGATCCATTTCGATCCCATTTGCTTTAGCTAAATCATAAATGGCAAAACAAGTTCCACCTGTTAAACGGAACAAGTCAAGTTCATCAGGGGCTGTATCAAAGGATACGTGATCTGTTGTAAGTGCGATTGAAACGGTTTTACACTGCTTCATCAATTCCAATATGACACGATATTCCTGAGGCGAAAAACTATCAAACCCATCAATATATATATCTGCATCTTTTAAATAGGTTGAGCAGGATACTTTCTCCGCTAAGAGGGTAAAGTAGTCTTCTGAATCGATATATTTTCCAAAAATTTCGTCCTCAAACTTTTTATAAATAATTTCAAAATCTTTGATTTTATCATGTAAGGCATTGCCAGCAGCTGTGTCTTCACTCGATTGAAGTGAGCCCTGAATTAGCTCCTCTGGTCTTATACAGTATCGTTTAAATTCAGTTATCATTTGCTCAAGTTGTTTGATAAATCCAGTCTTATCGGCAGCACGCTGAAAAAGCCTTAGTTGCTCCTTCTGCTCTTCGATAATTTTGCGAATGAGCATGCTCATCCCTACACTGCTTAAATGGATTCGGCTAATCCCACCTGTTTCTTGCAAGATTCGCCAAGCCATTCGAGAAAAACTATATACTTGAGCGCGAATCATTCCACCAATCGCTGGGTCTGTCGCCAAGCGATATTCAGATAAAAAAGTCATCTGTTCTGGAACGATATAAATAATCGGTGTGCCTTCTGGGTCTTCCAGCAGCCGCTCCTTTATTTCTTCAAGGAACATAGCAGTTTTGCCGCTTCCTGACCGCCCAATTACCATTCTTAATGACATGAAAAAACCTCGCTTTCCCCAACCATTCAAAACCATTATATTTCTCATTTTACCACAAAATAAGCACAAACGTTTGGAATATCATAGAGCCGATTCAAGCCATAATTGGTAAATTCTACGATGTGAGCCTTTTTAAAGTCTATATACCAATAAATATTTAATGAATTAATGCGGTGAATTGTTGAAGTAATTGAATAAAATAAAAGGCTGCCGAGGTTTTTCGACAGCCTTACACGATTTATCATCGTGTTAAACCTTTTAATCTTTGAACTAAAAATGGACGTCCATTTCATTTAATGGCCAGTAGCGTAAATCCACTTTACCTACCACTTGACTTGCTGAAATAAAACCGAATTGACGGCTGTCCCAACTACCTAATCGATTATCACCAAGCACAAATAACTTTCCATCAGGGACTGTATTTTCACCGGTAATTTCCTTTAAACTGAAATCACCAGTAATCCTTATTCCAGGTGTTTTTTGTTTATACACATCTAAAAATGGCTCTTCAAACTTATGCCCATTGATATACAACTGATCATCACGATATTCAATCTTATCACCTGGCAAGCCGATAATCCGTTTTACAAAATCTTCTTTTTCATTGGCATGAAATACAATGACATCAAATCGATTCAATTCCCCCACTTGATAACCAAGCTTGTTAACTACCAGCTTGTTTCCATCCTGCAGCGTTGGCATCATTGATTCGCCTTCTACTACATAATTCGAAAAGAAAAATGTACGAATAAAAGCAAAAATAATGATTCCAATCGCAAAAGCCTTAGCCCATTCCATGCCTTCCTTTTTCCATTCAATCTTCATTAACGCTCCTCCGTTTCTCCTGCTTATAGTTTCTATCTATTTCACCATTATGGTCAGTTTCCGTATGCTTATTCATTCTACCTTCAATTCGTCTGCCAACAATCCACAAAATGAAAATAATAAGCAATACTACAACAGTTCGAAGCGGCTTAGTCAGCAATGACTGGAGATCATAGCCAACAAAACTAATCGTGAAAATCATCACCATTTTTCCAATACATACGGCTAACATGTATTGAGCAAGGCGAATTTTAGAAAGACCTGCAACAATATTTACTACAGCTGAAGGTGTAAATGGAAAACAAAGCAGTAAAAAGAGGGGACCAAATCCATGACGATCTACCCAATCCATTAATTTACGGACCTGCGGGTGCTTGGGCAAAAAAGATAATAACTTTTGCTGCCCATACCTTCTGACTAGTAAAAATACGAGCATTGCCCCGATACAGGCTCCGAGCCATGAATATAAGAATCCTAACCAAAGTCCAAAAGCACTTGCATTAGCCATTACAAATAAAAACAATGGGAGAAATGGCATGAATGCTTCTATGACAATAAGCAATACGCCTGGTATGGGACCTAAGGCACGATATTCCTGAATCAAACTCATAATATGTTCAAGCGTAAACCATGCTTTTAATGATTCAATGTCCATCAGATTTCCCCTCATTTTTTTACTAAGGCTATTTTCGCATAGATTGTTGTTTTTCGTATAAGTTCATCAACCCGTAAAACTCTATGCCTCGTGGCATCTTTTCGTAAGAACATTTGTGAAAATTGCCCAGGAACTTAGTAAATGACCCTTAAAAAGCTCCTAAAGCAACAAAGTTTACGAAAAGAGCCTTTACTAAATAGCAGTGCTTTGATTACTTTGTAATAAATTGATGTAGTGCCTCTTTATTTTTTTCGACATCAATATCTAATACTGCTCCTTCCCCAGCTATTCGTGCATCCGAATAGCTATTTTCGACAGGAATTCGTAACGTATCGATATTTCCGCGATCATTCGAAAAGAAATCTTTAGCCATAAATGTTATATCTGAAGTGTCCATATTTGTATTCACATACGGCGCCACTACTCCAATAAGTTTTGGGAGTTTTGGAATCGTTTGCAAGCCCATTAATTGATCTCCAATGGCCTTTACCGCCTTTTGTTGACGTTCTACCCTGCCAAAATCACCGATGGCATCATGACGGTAGCGAACATAACCAAGCATTTCCTCTCCATTTAATCTTTGCAGACCTGGCTCTAAAGTTACATCTATATTTTTAGACATTTTTTTCTCTACATCTATCTCTACCCCATTAGGGAATGCTTCATCAATAAGTTGCACAAAGCCTTGAAAATCCACAATGACATAATATTGTAGGTCAATATCAAAATTTTGCTTGATTGTTTGTCTCATTAACTCTGGGCCGCCGCGTGCAAAGGCAGAGTTCACTTTATGTTTACCATGCCCCGGAATCTCGAGGTAACTATCCCTCATAATTGAAGTTAGCTTAAAGGTTCCTTTGTCTTCATTATAATGAACAATCATGATTGTATCCGCTCGAGACTTTTCCTTGCCTCTTGCATCACTTCCGAGCACGAGGATATTTGTACCTCCATACTGATCCTTTTTTCCTTCAAAAGTATAGACAACATTTGAAGCTTTTTTATCAATTTTTTTTAGTGATTGGTTAACACCCAGTCTGTATTGATAATAAGCATACCCTGCCACTGCCCCAATGAGCAGTATAAATACTAGTAAAACGGATGGCCATCTTCTATTTTTCTTCACTTGATGTTTATCAGATCTCATTGTTATCTCACCTATTCATCCATGTTTTTTATTCTCCTATTTAATGACTGTTATTTCTCTTTAGGGGTTTCCTCATTTAATTCATTTTCCCCTATCCGATATCCTTCTATTAATAAAAACTTTCTCATATAACAACTGAAAATTTCAATAAATAAAACTCGTCCAATGACGAGTTTTGGTTAATGTAAAGGCCTATTGCTTTTGATGTTTCTTTTTTGTAAAATAAAGTAGAACATTTGTTCCATTAAGAATGAAAGGTGTGACTAAAAAATGACCAGAATCCCCGAAGATGATCGAGACATAATGGAAAAGGCTATGTATTTACCAATGGTTCTAATTATCTTAAACAGGGATTTAACCGTTGTTGAAAAAAGCCCGTTTAAGTTAAAACAACCATATTTAGATTTAATTGAGGAAACGATGAAGGAAATACAGAAGGAATTGGCCATTGTAAAACAATATATGAAAAAAAATAAACTTCAGGTGATTGAAACAAAACGGGACGATGCTTTTACGCTGTACAGTTTTATTTATAAAGGCTATGAAGAAAACCATAATTACTTTAACCCAAGAATCCGTAATAAGGTTCAGGAATTAATGGAGGCCTATTTGTTAAAAAAACATCTGTCCCGTTAATGGTTAGCAATTCGAGACTTATTTTAGGTTTTTGGAATGAGCATCGTATTCAAAGGATTTTTCCAGAGCATTTATTGATTGGGGCCCACGTGCCATATAAAATAATCTTTTCCCATTACTTTCTATTCTTTGCATGAGCTTTGTTTTTAATAATGAAGTTCTTAACATTTGGCCTTCAATTGTACTTACTGGTACTGGAAATATGTGCGATTGTTTATTGCGGAAAATGATCATTGTTTTTTGAGCGGATACGCGGCGATAACTCTCAACATGTTCAAATGAAATCCATATACACTCAGGAATTAGCGGCGAAACCGTAGGAAAAAAATAGATGTTGTTCGTTGGTTCAATGATGATTGGGAGTTTTCGGTAATAGCCAATTAATTGCCGTGTGCCTCTTTTCCTGCTTTCGTAATCAACACCAAAATAAATGCAACTCTTTTTGATTATATCCAATGGCTTAAAGGGCGATAAGAATTCATCTTCTAATTCCACTGAACGCGAATAAACTTTCCCTCCATATACAACTGGTTCTACATACATCGTGCATGAATTGATTTCATATTCTTCGATTTGAGTTTGTTTCAACCCATTCAACTCCTTTTTCCATCTTATCCACCATATCTTACCATTCCCTGTTTTTTATTCCGTCACTTTTCTGAATTGTTCCTAAATTATTCACAAAATTTAGGCTAAATAAATATTTATTTTAAAATTATAAAATGAATGATAATCCTCGAAAAAAACCATATAATTTTAAAAAGCATCAGAGGTGATTTTCATGAATGAAAAATCATACACGGAATTAATGAAACTTGGTGCCATGAAACGCAATCGGCTGAAAGAGAACTTCGTCCAGGATTTATACATCGAAATACTGTTGTCTGAAATTCAGTTAACTGTCGAGAGAGAAAAATTACTGCAAAAAATCGATGAGGCCATTGATTGTCGAGACAAAAAGTCATTTCTCCATTTATCCGGGCAACTAAAGGAAATTAACAAAAAATTTGGGACGTAAACTACTTTTGATAAGCCGTCAAAAATTGACGGCTTTTTTATTTTTATCCATAAAAAAGGCGAATATATCTATGATTAGATAATCCGCACTTTTCAGTCATTCTTCTGCTAGTAATAATCTATTTATTCCTTTGTTTCAGTTCAAATTCTTCGAGCATGGAAATTCGGTCGAGCATGGAAGGATGGGTATACCTAAAAATTTTGACTAATAGCGGTGGATTTACTTGACTTAAACCAGATCGGGTTAGTTCCTGGAAAGAAGTGATTGCAGCTTCTGGATTTTTGGTCATTTCTATCGCATATTTGTCTGCGCGTGTTTCTTGATAACGAGAAGTAAAATTGGTAAATGGACTTGCCGCAAATAGGAGCATCGAAAGGACCATAAAAAATAACGGCAAGGAGCTGATATCACGGACATCTGAAATTTTTAATTCCTTTCCCCAGCGCCTTGTTGCCCAATTCATAATTCTATAGGCCAAATACAATCCAAGCAATGAAATCAGCAAATAGCCAGCAATCCCAAAATAAATATGTTTCTCAACATAATGGCACATTTCATGAGCCATGATAAATAATATTTGATTATCATTCAGTTTATTTAAGGTAGTATCCCATAGAACAATTCTAGCATTAGAGCCTATTCCTGTTACATACGCATTTAAAGCATTTGTTTCATCAGACATATTCACTTCAAATACATGCTGTGCTGGAATTTCAGCCTTATTAGCCAACGCCAAGATTTTTGTTTCCAATTCTTTATTTTGTAATGGATAAAAGTCATTATATAAGGGATCAATCACTACTGGTTGAAGATACATCATAAATAAAGTAAACGGAATTGATAATAGCCATCCATAAAGCCACCATCGTTTTTTACTTTTTTTCATAAGCCAGTATAATACTGGAACAATTATCAACCAAGTCCCATAATTAATCCAAAAGTCAATTAACTCATCCTTCATCCAGGAAGCAAAGGATTGTGTTGATATATTATATGTTTTAGCTAAAGAATAACTAATGTAACTTAACGGAAATGTCGCCACATAAGCGAAAATAGATAGCCAGATTAGATAAATAGCTGTTTGAAGCAGTTTATACCTTGAGGAGCCTACTGCCCAGCGTTTGATTGCTTTTGATAACCCGAATAATAATATTAAGAAATATAAAAGCCATTCCAACGGAGTTGATAAGAAAAATAATAAATTTCTTATTTTGGAATATTCCTCAGTCAGCATAAGTTCTCGTCCATTTAAAAAAGTGGTCGGGTCAGCCTTCGATCCTTCGTATTCGAAAGGAAGGCTTGTATCAGCAAAGTAGAATAAATACCAATAAATAAGCAATCCATATAGAATGTAGCCCAAAACAGCATAGACTCCCATTTTTCTCGCCATGATTTGTCCCCCTTTGTACAAACTCTCTATACTTAGTTTAGTTAAAAAAGTATAAAATAGAACTGGAAATAAGAAAAGCGCAAGCGCCTTCGTGGTAATAAACAAGCAAGATTAATAGAGAAAAAAATAAAAGCCAGTAGTAAATACCGGCTTACATAAGATAGGAATATATGGATAGAACAGCGATTGAACCGAGGACGACTATAATGACATTAGCGCCTAAAAAGGCAGCAATAAAGGCAGCAGCGGCTCCTAACACCCCGTACCATATATCGTTCTTCTGGATTAAAAGAATGGAGGGAAAAATTAACGCACCAAGCGTGGCAAACGGAACATTTTTTAATACCCCTTGAATAAAAGGCGGGAGTTCTTTCCCTTTAAATAAAACAAAAGGCATCATACGGGGAATATATGTAACCAAACCCATTCCAAGGATCATCCATACTATTTCAGTCTTCATGTCTTACACTCCGATTCCTCATTTTAATAACTTCAGCTGTTTCGATAATAATGGCAGATAGAAGGGTCGCCGTAACAATTGCCCAACCTTGAGCCATGAGATTTCCAATGGTAAAAATCGAGTTAAAAACTGCACCCAGTACCGCCAAGAAAATCACTTTGACGCTTTTTTTCATGGAAGGGACTAGAAGGCCAATAAACATTGCATAAAGTGCAACTCCCATGCTTTCTTGTAAGGTTTGTGGCAGACTCGCTCCAATTAAATGCCCAAGCCCGGAAAAAATTACCCAACTGGAGTATGAAACGGAAATTACACCGAACAAAAAGCCAGTTGCCGCAGTGCCGTCTTTTGTAGCGACAACAGAAAATGTTTCATCTGTAATGCCAAAAGAATAAATTAACTTATTAACAAGATGGTCCTCTTCTACCTTTTCATTCAGTGATGTGCTCATCAGAAAATGCCGGATATTTACAATGAAGGTCGTTAGAATGATTTCAAATATTCCTGTCCCATAGGCTATGAGGCTAAGTGAAATATATTGGGATGCGCCAGCAAACACAATCAGACTCATTAATACCGTTTCATAGATAGATAGTCCCGAAGTCTTAGCAAGGAGACCAAAAGTCAACGCAATCGGAAAATAGCCAATCGCGATACTTAACCCAGCTTGGATTCCTTTTTTAAATTCAGATGTTTCTCTACTAAAGGCTAGATCCGCCAACCTGATTCCCCCTTGTTGCATCACTCATATAAACATAAATAATAGCAAATTTTCTGTTAAAGGGAAATAAAAAAAACATGGCGCCAAGCACCATGTTCTGTTTATTTCCCCTTAAAGGCAGGTTTTCTTTTTTCAGCGAAGGCATGCAGTGCTTCGATTCGATCCTCTGTTGGGAGTGTTACTTCATATGCCTTACGTTCAATTTGTAATCCTGTGTTTAAGTCAGTATTCATCCCATTTTTAATTGCAAACTTGGCCTGTTGGACTGCAATTGGGCCATTAGCCAGTATTTGCGAACAAAAAGCAAAACACTCTGTCATTAATTCCTTTCGCTCCACAACCTTTGTTAGAAGTCCAAAGGTAAAAGCTTCATCAGCAGACAAGCGACGTGCCGTCAAGATGAGCTCTAAGGCCTTAGCCTGACCAATCAAGCGCGGAAGGCGTTGAGTCCCTCCTGCACCTGGAATGATCGCTAGACTCGTTTCCGTTAAACCCATCAGTGCTTCTTTTGCTGCAATACGGAAATCACAAGCCAAAGCAAGCTCCATTCCTCCGCCAAACGCAAATCCATTTATTGCGGCAATAGTCGGTTGGGGCAGACAATCAATCGCCGTAAAGACCTCATTAATTTTATAAAGATTTCGCTTCACTTGTTCATCCGATAATGTTTTTCTTTCCTTCAAGTCTGCCCCCACACTAAATGCCTTTTCACCAGCACCAATAAATAGGACGGCCCGAACTTCTGAATTACTGCGAATTTCTTCAACCTTTTTCTGTAGGTCGAGTAATGTCTCATAATTAAACGCATTTAGAGAATCGGCCCGATTGATTGTAACAACTGCCACATGATTGTTTATCTCCAGCAAAATTGGTTCCATAATGCTCCCCCTTAAAAGGGCAGGTTAACATACCTGCCCACAATGTAAATATTAGTTACTGACAGTTTGGGCTACCTGTGACTTTAGGACCCTTCTTAATATCTTCCCGGTTGTATTCTTAGGAAGTTCTTCAATGAATTCAATCAAGGATGGAATTTTATATTTGGCCAAATGTTCCCTGCAATAATCTAGTAATTGCTCCGTTGTTAGCTCGGGGTTCTTGCTGACAACAAAGGCTTTAACAGCCTCACCAAGATTTGGATCTGGAATGCCGAGAACAGCGACCTCTACAACATCAGTATGATTATAAATAACCTCTTCCACTTCACGCGGGTAGACATTATAGCCGCCAACTAGGATGAGATCCTTTTTTCGATCAACAATATAAAAGTAGCCATCTTCATCCATTCTGGCAAGGTCTCCGGTATGAAGCCAGCCATTCCGTATCGCCGCTTCCGTTTCCTCCGGTAGTTTATAATAACCCTTCATTACATTAGGACCACGGACGATAAGTTCTCCCACCTCACCAACGGGTACTTCTTCACCAAGCTCATTAATGACTTTATTTTCTACACGAAGGATGGATGTTCCAATTGATCCAGGCTTACGCGGGCGATCAAGCGGATTAAAGCAAGTAACAGGAGAAGCCTCAGACAAGCCATAACCTTCCGATACTATTACATTAAACTTTTGTTCGAAATTCTTTAAGAGGGCAACAGGTAAGGAAGCTCCTCCTGAAATACATAAGCGTAAAGATTTTAGGTCTTCAGGATTTCCGTCAGGATATTGGAGGAGGAAATTATACATGGTCGGGACACCTGCAAAAACAGTGGCCTGATTTTCTTTGACTAGTTCAAAAATTTCTCTAGGACTAAATTTAGGTGCAATTAATAGTGTGGCCCCACTTAATAAAGGTGCATTTAAGGCAACTGTCAAACAGAAAACATGGAACATCGGAAGAACGGTTACTACCTTATCATCGGAATTCATTTTCAAATATTCACTAACATCTTTAGCATTACTATACAAATTCTTATGGGTTAACATCGCACCCTTTGGTTTGCCTGTTGTGCCCGACGTATAAAGAATAATAGCTGTATCATCGTCATTGAGTTTAGGTCCCTTAAAGGTTAGATCACCAGAAGCAAGCACCAATGAAAACGATTTCATTTTTAAGGAGCCTGATAATGCTTCTATTTTTGATTCAACACTGCTAGTTGGCGACGTTTCACAAAATACGTAATGTTCGATTTTTGGCAAGAAAGTATGCATTTTTTCTACTAATGGGATCGCAAGGTCTAGTGCGATCACTACCTTGACGTCACCATTATTTAATATGTAACCTATTTCATCTGAAGTGTAAATGGGGTTCACGGGAATTACAGTTACTCCTAACCGTAGTGCCCCATATAAACTGATAACAAAGTGTGGTGAGTTACCTAACAATAATGCGATATGATCTCCTTGTTTGACTCCTAATTTTTCGAGACCAGATGCAAATTTCGTAATTGCACCATCCAATTCAGCATAAGTACATGTTTGGTCCATATAATAATAGGCTGGTTTAGTGGCAAAGTTCTCCGCTGCTTCTTCAAAACGTGATAAAAGATTCATCGTTCTCCCCCTTTGATGAATGAATACTCATTCATAAAATTGCAACAATTTTCTAAACATATTATATTAAAAGAAATGAACCTATTCAAGTATAATACTAGAAAATTCTGAAAAAAATAAAACACAGCGTTTGAAAACGCTGTGCCTCGCCTCTTAATATAATAAATTTAAAAACTCATCCTTTGCTATATTTCCAAAGTAATGGGTCGTGTCAATATCTGTAAGTGCCTTGTCAATTTCACTTTTTTCATAGCGCCTGCCCTTTAATTTCTCCTCAATTTCACTTACATCACCCACGCCAAAAAAGTCACCGTAGATTTTACAATTTTCAATAACCCCTTTATACACCTCTAAACGGACATCGATGCTGCCTACCGGGAAGCGGTAAGAGTGCTGTAAATTGAACTTAGGTGATCTTCCGTAATTCCATTCCCAATTTTGGTAGCGTTCTTTTGATAGTTGGTGAATCTTTTCCCAATCCTCATCCGTAAGAACATATTCTGGTATTTCTTCTTGTCCCTCAAAAATATTCTTTAGCAATAAAGAACGGAATTCACCAATTTCCAACTTGTCAGTAAGAAACTCAGAAATATTAGCAACCCGGCTTCGGACTGATTTAATTCCTTTTGATTCTATTTTATCTTTCTTTACCTTTAAAGCTGAGACCACGTTATCTATTTCTGAATTAAGCATTAGCGTGCCATGGCTAAACATTCTGCCCTTAGTTGAAAATTGGGCATTTCCAGAGATTTTTCGACCTCCTACCTCTAGATCATTTCTACCACTTAATTCAGCTTTTACCCCTAATTTATTTAATGCCTCAACGACTGGCTCAGTAAATTTACGAAAGTTATGAAAGCTCTCTCCGTCATCCTTGGTGATAAAACTAAAATTTAAATTGCCAAGATCATGATAGACCGCCCCACCGCCAGACAGCCTGCGGACAACTTTAATGCCATTACTCTCAACATATTCGGTATTAATTTCTTCAATGGTATTTTGATTCTTACCAATAATGATGGAAGGTTCATTTATGTAAAATAATAAATAGGTTTCATTGATATCAAGATTTTTCAGTGCATACTCCTCAATTGCCAAATTTATTTGTGGATCTGTGATCCCCTTATTATCGATGAATAACATAGTATTCGGCCCCTTCTTATAGTGAAATAGATTGAAACTCTTCTGCGAGCTTAATTATACCAGTAAATTCAGTGGATGCTTCAGTAATTAACTGAGGGAGTGATCCATAGTGAGGCAAATGAGTTAATATTAATTGCTTAACTTCAGCTTTATGTGCGAACTTACCAGCGTCGATACTGTTCATATGTCCAGCCGACTTTCCATTTTGATGTCCATAAAAGTTACATTCACATAACAGTAAATCAGCATTTTGACTGAACTGGATAAAATCATCTTTAAATGAACTATCACCAGTGTAGACAATGACTTTTCCAGCCGCTTCTATTCTCATCGCGTAGCATGGGGCGGGGTGATCTGTTCTAAGAAAAGAAACATGAAATGGACCAATTGTGAGAACCTCATTAGGATAATAGGCAACCCCTTTAGTAATCTCTTTATAGGTTAATTTGCTAAATTCATATCGATCCAAATCGTGACCATATAAAGGCAGGGTTTGGATCTCCTTTCCTAAAAATCCTTGAATTAATCTCGCATGCTGTAAGACGCCAATATCTGCGATATGATCAGGGTGGTAATGCGAAAGGATCACCGCATCCAGGTCTTCAGGCTGGATAATGTTTTGTAACTTCGAAAGTACCCCGCTGCCACAATCGATTAATAATTGAAAGCCATCATGTTCAAGTAGATAACCAGAGCTCGCCTCATTTTGTTTCGGATATCCACCCCAAAACCCGATAACTGTAAGTTTCAATATAACCCCTCCAAATCAATGTTTATATTCTTAATATACTCAAAAACCAATATCTTTTCATTCTTAAGCAAAAAACCAGCCTGAAATCATGGGCTGGTTTTGCGTTCTTTTTTTATTCAGTAATCTGATGCTTAAATTTGTGATTAAATCTCATTGAAAAATAAGCAATGGTTCCTAAAGCGAATGCAAGCATAAATCCTAATAGAATCATGAAATTTTGCCACATGAAACTGTAGTCACCACTTGATATTACAGCCTTAAAGCCTTGAACCGAATAACTCATCGGCAGATAAGCATTGAAATGCTGTAAGAAGTTAGGAATTAATTCAAGCGGGAATGTCCCTGCGCTTGTGGTTAATTGTAAGATCAAGATAATAATTGCAATAAAGCGTCCCGCATCTGCAAACACCGATACAAGGAGTTGAATTAACGCGACAAACGTTAAGCTTGTTATAATTGAAAAGAGAATAAACTTTGGAATGCTTTGTACTTCAAGACCTAGTCCTCCAAGGAGAATTACGTCAGCAAGCAGAGCTTGGAAAATTCCAATCCCAGCCATGATTGAAAACTTACTTGAAAACCAGTTAAATCCATTTGCAGGAGCGATTGCCGTTTCGCGAAGTGGAAAGACAATCGATAGAAGCAATGCACCCACAAACAGCCCTAATGAAAGGAAGTATGGTGCAAAACCGGTTCCATAGTTTGGTACATGGTTAATATTTTCATTATCCAGTTTTACCGGGTCAGCCATCATATTATAGGTCTTTTCATCGGAGTGGACCTTGGCTGCTTCGTCAGCACCATCTGAAAGCTTATCTGCTAATTCCTTTGCACCCTCAGAAAGCTTGGTGGTACCGTCTTTTAACTGCGAAGAACCATCATCTAATTGCCCTGCACCAGATGATAGTGCTGATGCACCCGTTGTTAATTGATTCAAACCATTATTCAAGTCGGAGGCGCCTGTTTTTAACTCACCAGAACCTGATGCTAATTGACCAGTTCCTGCGGTCATTTGATCAGCACCATTAGCCAGTTGACTCATTCCTTCAGAAAGATTATTTGACCCATCTGCTAATTTTGATGAACCTACATATAAAGCATGGATCCCTTTCTGTAATTCCAGCTGGCCTCCATTTATTTTGCCAATACCTGAAATCAATTGATCAAAATAAGGGCTTGTTTGGGCTGTAATTTTATCCTCTAACCCTTTCGATGACCCTGCTAATTTTTCATCTACTCCGGTTTTGAACTGGCTAAAACCTGCATCTATTTTAGGCTTTAGTTCCGATAAAATTTGCTGCTCTAACTGTTCTTTTGTTGGGGCACTTTTTTGTTCATTTGCCATTATACCTTGAACAAGTGCTGGATCTACTTTGTTCTCAATTAAAGTTTGGGCTAATTTCTGCATTTTCTCTGTTTGCTGAGTCAGTGTTTGCGCAGCAATTTGGGATGCTAAACTGTTGGTTAACTGTGTTTGAAATTGATCAATGCCTGCATGAAGATCGACGACACTTCCATTCAATTCCTTTTCAATTCCTGAAGCAATCCCTGCGGGAAGGTCACGTTTTAATTGTTCTGCCCCCGCAGATGCCTCTTTTGTACCGGCAATAAGCAACGGAAGGTTGGCATCTGCCTTAGCTAAGCCGGTTTTCAGTTCAGATGATCCTGCTTCTAATTGTTTAGAACCTGAAGCTGCAGCTTTAACACCATTGTCAAATTCAATTGACTTTTCGGCAAGGGTTTCTAGTCCGTTATAGAGTTCTTTGGAACCCGCTGCAAGTTTGTCAGAACCGGCATCAGCCGATTTCATCCCATCGTTAAATAGGATTGACTTTTCAGCAAGGGTTGCAAGTCCTTCATGTAAATCTTTAGAGCCTTTATTTAGTTCAACCGAACCATCACTTAACTGCCCTGCACCATCGCTCGCCTTCACTACACCATTGGCAAGCTCGCTGACTTTATCAAACATGGTTTCTGCATAAGTCTCTGTTACCTTGGAAGCAACGGCTGTTTTTATTTTTTCTGCTGCTGTGCCGCCTATTTGAGCAGATAGGAAGTTATAGCTTTCATTAGGTGTATAGATTAACTCCAGCTTCTTCGGTTGCTCATCCAATAATGTTGTCGCATTTTTTGAAAAGTCCTTGGGGATTTCGATAACCATATAATATTTTTGATTTTTTAAGTTATCATAACCCTCTTTTTTATCGACAAACGAGAAATCAAATTGCTCATTTTCCTTTAACTTAGATACTAAATCGTCACCAAGCTTCAGATGGTCTCCATCAAGTGTTGCACCAGCATCTCCGTTTATAACAGCAACCGGGAGCTCATCAAGCTTTGCGTATGGGTCCCAAAATGCCCATAAAAACATTCCCGCATATAAAACAGGGACAAACATGACTGCAATAATAGGGATTAATACTTTTTTATTTCTTAAAATAGCAAGCAGCTCTTCCTTAACGAGCAGGTTTTTCATTTATAATACCTCCTTTTTCTTTATGACCATATTGTTCATTTGGTCAATTTTCTGCAAAAAATAAGGACTATCCATCGACAATCCTAAACAACATTCAACTAAATTGACCGTTTGAACGAATTGGTCATTTAATACTTTTAGAGTATACATCGATTCCCATATGTTTGCAAGCAATAAAAAGAAGCTGTAATCACAATAAACAGCTCCTTTTTTAGAAATTTTCTCTTTTTAAATAATCTAGGACATTTTGGACGGCTGCCTCACCTTGATCAATGCAATCTGGGAGTCCAACACCGCCATAAGAAGAACCTGCTAAAAATACCCCAGGTAACTCAACCTTCATATGCTCTAAAATGTTAGCCACGCGTTTTTTATGTCCTACTGTATATTGGGGCATAGAATTTTTCCAACGTGAAATAATTGCAAAATCCGGGCTCATGGTGATATCCATGGTCTTTTTCAAGTCATCTAAAACAATCTTAATAATCCTGTCATCTGAGAGGTCGACGATTGTCTCATCCCCTGACCTTCCGACATAACAGCGGAGTAATAGTTTCCCTTTCGGTGTTGAATGTGCCCACTTTTTATGCGTCCAAGTACAGGCAGTGATTGAATAATCACTGTTCCTAGAAACGACGAAGCCCGTTCCATCAATATCATTTTTGACTGCTTCTTCTGGAAAGGCTAGAGCCACAGTTGCTACAGATGTCGAAGGGACAGATTTAAAAGGATCAAAAAAACGGTAATCCGCAAACATTGATTGGGTTATCTTATGAGGAGTTGCTGCAATAATGCTATCTGCCACTAATGTCTCCCCATTATTGAGATAAACATCATATTTATGTCCGTTTTTTATAATTTTATCAACACGATGCCCTTTTAAGATTGATTTAGGATCTATTTTTGCTTCTATCGCTTCAGCGAACGATTGAAGTCCCGTTTTAAATGTTAAAAAACCACCTTTAGCCTTTTCCTTTCGATCAGGCGTTTTTGGTTGGGAAGGAGTGGTTTTTTTCATACCAATGATTAGGCTTCTATATTTCTGTTCTACCTCATAAAATTGCGGAAAAGTAGACATGAGGCTTAAATGATCAATATCTCCAGCATAAATCCCAGACAATAATGGTTCAATTAAATTTTCAACAACCTCATTTCCTAGTCTTCTTCTGAAGAACTCACCCAAAGATTGGTCCTTTCCACTTTCTGACCTTGGTAGAATGAAATCTGCTGCAGCTCTTAGTTTCCCGGGAATGGAAAATAGACCAGTTGTGATAAAAGGTCCAACTTCAGTAGGAATTCCCATAATTGAACCACCTGGCATAGAGTGCAGTTTTTCGTTAACTAAAACGAATGATTTACCCGTGGAATTATGGACTAATTGATCATCCATCCCTACTTCCTTTGCAAGCCTACTAATACTCAACTTCCGGGCTAAAAAAGAATCGGGCCCTCTCTCAATTGTAAAACCATCCCTGATAACGGTTTGCATTTTACCGCCGAGACGGTGTGAAGCTTCGATTAGCTTAATCTCGATTGGGAGATTATCTTCCTGAATCGCTTTTTGAAGATAGAAAGCGGATGTTAGCCCAGCAATCCCTCCCCCAATGATGATAATTTTTTGTTTTTCTTCCGCCACGGTGGTCACCTTCTTCCAATAAACTATCTGAAGCTTATTCAGCGGTCATTTTAAGAACGACGGTCGACAATGCATCAATAAATTCTTCCTTAGCATTAGGCATTTCTGGACGATAATAACTTGCACCTAATTCTTCCGTCACTTTTCTACATTCAAAATCATTATCATACAGCACTTCAAGGTGTTCACACACAAACCCCACAGGTGCATATACAAATGCTTTATAATGATGCTCATTATATAAATCCCGAGTTAAATCCTGAACATCTGGACCAAGCCATGGCTCTGGTGTTTGCCCCGCGCTTTGCCAGCCAACTACATAATTTTGTATACCTGCCTGTTTAGCAATTAAGTCCGCTGTTTCTCGAAGTTGGCTCGGGTAAGGATCACCAAACTGGAGAATCTTTTCAGGAAGACTATGTGCGGAAACAATCAGAACTGCTTGATCCTTTTTCTCTTGAGGCATTCCTGCATAGACTTCCTTTAGCTTTTCAACCCAATATCCAATGAACTTTGGTTCCTGATACCAGCTGTCAATAGTTCTAATTTTTAGTCTGCCGCCCAATTTTTCTGCTTCTTCTAATGCTCTACCATTATAGGATTTAATGCTGAAAGTTGAAAAATGAGGAGCAAGAACGATACTAATAGCCTCTTCGATGCCGTCAGCATGCATTTGTCTCACTGCATCCTCTATAAAGGGTTTGATGTGTTTTAACCCAAGATACATTTTGAATTCTATGTCTGGTTGAATTTTATTTAAATGTTCTTCGAGTTTTTCTGCTTGCTCGAGGGTAATCTTAGCTAGAGGGGATATTCCGCCAATAGCTTCATACCGACTTCGAAGTTCTTTGATCATTTCCGGAGTAGGCTTCCGTCCGTGTCGAATGTGAGTATAGTATCCTTCTAAATCATCTAATGTATATGGGGTACCGTATGCCATTACTAACAGCCCCATCTTCTTTTTTGTCATGTCCGCACCTCATTATCAAATCTGTTTGCCTTTTCCCAAATTTTTAAAAAATCGATTGGGTTTGGGCCACTAAAAGCTTGGATGCCCCTAATGACCCATTATAAAGCAACCCATTTTATTGTGCCAAAAAATTGGACTCCTTACCAATTTTAAAACTTAAGATGGGACTTTAACGACTAAATTTTGATGCTGAATACTCATGGACAAAAGAGGCTAATTTTTTCAACGTTTCAGGATTAACAGAAGGGAATACACCGTGACCTAAATTAAAGATGTAGCCATCATGTGCCATTCCTTGGTCTAAAATTGCCTTTGCCCTTTCTTCAATTACTTCCCATGGAGCTAACAAAATAGCTGGGTCAAGGTTCCCTTGGATAGTTTTATGGATGCCCATTTCTCTTGCTTGTTGGACCTGCAAACGCCAATCTAAACCAACCACATCAAGTGGCAGGTCATTCCATTCTAAGGCAAGATGACTCGCACCAACACCGAACATAATTAACGGAACATTTTCCTCTTTTAATGAAGTAAAGATACGATTCATAACAGGCTTAATGAAATAACGATAATCCTCTACATTCAACGCTCCCACCCATGAATCAAAAATCTGGATAGCACGAGCCCCCGCTTTGATTTGGGACTTCACATATGTAATGATCATGTCGCCAAGTTTGTCCATTAATGCAAACCATGCCTTCGGCTCAGTGTACATAAAAGCTTTTGTTTTATTATAGTTTTTAGAAGGTCCTCCTTCGATCATATAACTGGCAAGTGTAAATGGTGCACCAGAAAAACCGATTAATGGCACGGATAGCTGCTCCTCAGTTAATAATCTAATTGTATCTAATACATAAGGAACATCCTCTTCTGGATTAATTTCTCCTAGTTTTTCAACATCTGCTAAAGAACGAATTGGATTATCAATAACTGGTCCAATTCCACCCTTTATTTCTACTTCCATGCCGATTGCAGGAAGGGGTGTCATGATATCTTTATATAAAATCGCTGCATCAACGTTATATTGCTCAACTGGCAAGCGCGTTACATACGCACATAACTCAGGCTGGTGAGTGATTTCAAAAAGGGAGTACTTTTCTTTAATTGCTCTGTACTCTGGCTGCGATCGGCCCGCCTGACGCATATACCAAACAGGGACATGGTCTGTTTTCTCGCCCCTTGCTGCTTGTAAAAATGTTTCATTAATCGGTCTTGTCATTACTATAGTCCACCTTTCAAAGACATGTCTGTCTGTTGTCCATTTTAATATATATAGGATGAATTTAAAACTTACAGATTCTTTCTAAACTGTAATTACTATATCTATTAATCCTATTTGTGTATAGCTAACGATATTAACTGTCAAAAAAAAGTCGTTTTTACGTTTGATAATTTGTTGAATTTGGCAGGTTTTCCCTAAAGATTTTTTCACTTTTCCCTCTCACCACTTAGGCCAATTTTCATATTCTGTATTACATCCAACAGGGCTATAGCCCCCTGGGTGAATGAAAGGAGGGACTAATATGATTGTCGAGCTTACTGCTCTTCATTGGATCTACGTGACCTTTATTATCCTTATTATTGGATTTATGGTCATGAGAAGAGACACTTCAATTGTATGTATCGTCGGTATTTTCCTAATTGCTATTACAGCAACGGGTTCGTTAAGTCATTCGATAAGCAGTATTTTCAACAGTTTCAGTTATGCTATTACAGAATTATTATCTACTATTCTTGTTATTTCAATAATTGTTGCGATGAGCAATACATTAACAGTAACCGGAATTAATGATGTTATGATATCACCTTTTCGAAAGCTCATACGCAATCCAACACTAGCGTATTGGACAATCGGGATTTTAATGATGGTGATCTCATGGTTTTTCTGGCCTTCACCTGCTGTTGCCTTATTAGGGGCAGTTCTACTTCCAGTTGCGATTCGTGCAGGACTTCCAGCTCTTGGCGTAGCAATGGCAATGAACTTGTTTGGTCATGGTATTGCTTTATCAGGTGACTTTGTTATTCAAGCTGCTCCTAAGCTAACCGCTGATGCGGCTGGTATTCCCATTCAAGATGTCATTGATGCAAGTATTCCGTTAGTGTTTATCATGGGGCTCGTTACAACCGTTGCTGCCTTCTACTTCTTAAGAAGGGACATGAGACGCGGGGTACTAACTACTTCAACCTCAGTCAGCGCGGATTCTCCAGTTGAAGAAACCACAGCTCAACCTACACTTTTATCACTTGGGCAAAAACGTTTTTTTGCTTTTTTAGTTCCATTATTATTTGCAGCGGACGTTGCCGCTATGTCAATCCTTGATTTAGCTGGTGGGGATGCCACTGCATTAATCGGTGGTACCTCCATTCTTATTCTTCTAATGATTGCTTTAACAAGTCATAAAAATAAAGGCTTAGAAAAAACAACCCAATATCTAATAGAGGGTTTCCAATTTGGATTTAAGGTTTTCGGTCCTGTAATCCCAATTGCTGCATTCTTCTACTTAGGTGATGCGGGATTTGGGAAAATTATTGGAGACTTTTTACCAAAAGCGTCGCACGGAATTGTGAATGACTTAGGTGTATCCCTTGCCAGTATCGTTCCGTTAAGTAAGGAAGTTGGAGCAATTACTCTGACTACAGTAGGGGCTATCACTGGTTTAGATGGTTCAGGCTTTTCAGGAATTTCTCTTGCCGGCTCTGTAGCAAGCCTTTTTGCAGTTGCCATCGGCAAGGGTGCTGCTACATTGACAGCCCTCGGGCAAATTGCTGCCATCTGGGTTGGGGGCGGGACACTTGTCCCATGGGCGTTAATCCCTGCTGCCGCTATTTGTAATGTGGATCCATTTGAACTTGCAAGAAGAAACCTACTCCCAGTTGTGATTGGTCTCGTAGTGACAACCATTGCAGCGATGTTCCTCATTTAGACCAAGCAAAGAGGCTGATCTCTAATCAGCCTCTTTGCTTATTTTATTCGTTTTTTAAAATAGTTGTATAATAGAATCCAAATCACAACCCAAAGATAACCTATTGCATAGCCACCCAGTACGTCCGATGGATAATGAACCTGTAAAATAATCCTGCTGGCACCAATTAAGAGAAGTAAGATAGCTGTGATAACAGCAATAGTTATTTTTCCTGCCTTAGTTTTTGCTTCTTCCAGTAGGAGATACGCAATCATAAAATAGACAATCATCCCAACCATGGCATGTCCACTTGGAAAACTATAACTTTTTACCAGAACAAGATGCTCAAGGTCTGGTCTGGGGCGCTCAAAAAAATCTTTTAATAACTTACTTACTTCATTTCCGATTGCCACTGATAAAGCCAGTGCAGCGGCACCGAGATAATTTCTCTTTTTTAATAACAGCCAAGCTAGCGCAAGTATGGCTGCAACTCCTATCCCTTTCTTATCGCCCATTTCTGTTACTTGAATGAAAAATGGAATGACTGATTTAGGCACGTGTGAAAATAGCCCTACTACCTTTTCATCAATCCAAAAATGACTGTTCATAGTAACCTTAATGCATGTAAACACAGACCATAAAACAGCAATAATAATAAATAGATAGGAAAAATTCCGTTTGTTTTCTCGTTCCATTCGCCAATCCCTTTCACACTTCTCATCTAATAAAAATTCTAGTAAAAGTATAAATAAAATGAATATAAAAATCTACTTTATAGTATAAAAGTGTTAAAATAGTTTGAAAATACTTTCTTCATTTCTGAAATGTTTGGGGGAATAGGATATGTTAAATGAACTGTTTACCGCACTTGAAGGTTCCTATGAAGAAATGGTTGCTATTCGCCGCTATATGCATCAGCATCCCGAATTATCTTTTCAAGAGTACAATACGGCAAAGTACATTCAATCATTTTATGAAAATCTTCAAATCGAAGTCAAAGGTAATGTTGGCGGGAATGGTGTGGTTGCGAAGGTTTATGGAAAAAAACCAGGTAAGACCGTGGCATTGCGAGCAGATTTTGATGCTTTACCCATTCAGGACGAAAAAGATGTTCCTTACAAATCCTTAGTACCAGGGGTAATGCACGCCTGTGGGCATGACGGCCATACTGCGACGCTCCTTGTCCTTGCCAAAACGTTAAATCACCTAAAAGACGAATTGGAAGGCACATATGTCTTTATCCATCAACATGCGGAGGAGTATGCTCCAGGCGGAGCGATTTCAATGATTGAAGATGGCTGTTTAGAAGGTGTGGATGTAATTTTTGGAACTCATTTATGGGCAAGTGAACCAACAGGAACGATACAATATCGAACTGGACCAATCATGGCAGCGGCAGACCGTTTTGAAATTGATATTCAAGGCAAAGGCGGGCATGGAGCGCAGCCACATAAAACCCAAGATGCCATCGTTATTGCTTCCCAACTTGTTTTAAATCTGCAGCAGATTGTCAGTCGCAGGGTGAATCCGATTGATTCCGCCGTTGTCACGATCGGCTCATTCACAGCTCAAAATGCATTTAACGTTATTGCCGACAAAGCCCAGCTCATAGGCACCGTCCGGACCTTCAATGATGACATCCGTCAATTTATTGAGGATGAAATGGACAGAATCATCGCGGGCACATGTGCTATGACGAGAAGTTCTTATAATTTTAGATATAATCGGGGTTACCCAGCAGTGGTCAATCATGAAAATGAAACAGCATTTTTGATCTCCTGTGCACAGCAAATCGCTGAAGTCACAACAATCGAAGAAACTGAGCCGCAAATGGGCGGTGAAGATTTCGCATATTATTTGCAAAACGTGCCTGGAACGTTCTTCTTTACTGGCGCAAAACCTAATGGAACAGATTCAGGCTACCCACACCACCACCCTAAATTTGATATCGATGAAAAAGCAATGTTAATTGCAGCAAAAACACTAGGTGTGGCGGCTATTAACATTCATCGTAACCATTAAGGAAAATCCCCTCGACTCAAATTGGGTCAGGGGATTTTTGTAGTATTCTTAATCGATAGGCGTTCATAGCTGTTTCTCCTAAATGTTTAAGAAGATTGTTATTGGCATATGCACCGACAAATGCACCAATTCCTGGCACAAGTTGAAGCATTTTTGCGAGGTCGATATAATCCCGGTATTCCTGCTGAAATTTGCGCCAATCCATTTCAACAAGCGTCTCTTTACGATTCTCCCAGTTTTCAATTTCAGTGAATGTATGCCTACGGATGTCTTCACTTGAAAAGGCTAGTTGAAAAACATGAAGGATAAAAAGTCTTTCTGCATACTCCTTTGTATTAAAACCATAGATGGAAGCAGCTTCAAAAAGGAATTTCATCTTAATGGACAGCAGCAAAGGAAAGTCAGCCAATCCAAGCAAAATTCCACCTGCACCGGTCCCCGCTCCTTCGATCATTGCGGTCTTCTGAAATGCAGCAATTTTTTTTGCAGCCAATTCATCCCTTTCTTCCAAGGTTAAACCACGTGCTTGATCCTTATTCGTTGTCATCTGAGAACCAAATAAAGTAGCTTTGACCATTGCTTTGATACTTTCTGTCATTACCTCATGAACCTTTTCAGGGATTAATTCATTTATCTTTCCTTGAGCTTTTTTCGATATGCGATTCATCATTCCCGAACGTCTTGTTAATTTCCGCTTCCATTCTTCAACTTCCTCATATACTCTTAATTCATACTCGTTCATATGCCACCCCTCCACAATAATATTTATGCATATATACGAAAATTTCCGCCCATTAGTTTCAAAAAAATCCCCTTTTATTCAAAAGGGGATGGGGGCGATTATGCTTTTAACCGATTTTTTGCGTAAATATAAACAAAAAGATAGGTGAATACAAGTCCAGCAAGTAAAAATAGCAACGCAATCATTAATTCACCTTTAACCAAAATTAACAGGGCATAGATAACCGTCTGGATAGCTAAGATGGTCATTAATAAAGATGAAAACGCTGCTGTTTTATATCTCTTTTCGATGGGATATAAATCCACCCATAACTTGTTTTGATGATGATTCCAAAGCGGAAGAAGTTGAAAACCTGTTAAATATAAAAATAATATTCCTAGTAAAATTTGGCCTATTCCAAAAGAAATAAAATAAATCGCAAACGCGCCAATTACAGTTAAACGCGTAAAGAGACCCAGATAATCAGATGATCGTAAGAAAGCTCTCGAAAACAAATAAAGATATGTATTCTCTCGGGAAAATGCGATCCGGTTAAGGAATAAATCTAGCCACTTTCTTCTTTTAACCGTATCCCTTAATTTCGGAACATCGGTAAACATGTTAGCCAACCGATAAAAAGAAGCCATTCTTTTCTCTTCTTGATTAATTAATAAATCCCATTTAAGTCCCATTTTGTTTGACTGCACAGAAAAAGTTCGATAATACAGTGCACAAACCACCACAATTACTAACAAAATAAACAGGTTAGCTTGTTTAAATAACAAAAAGGTAAAAGTTGCATTAATACAATAGCGGACAACAAGGTCCCATCTATGAACAACTGATTGCACGAAAAAGTCAATTCGCCAACTTGCCGCTAAATTCCATGCCTTTACCAAGAGGAGAATAATAAAAAAAGGCAAAAATGAACGGAAGCCATTACCGCTAATATGTGCATACATTGGCATCAATACAGCTAAAACCATGAGGAGAAGGTATCCTTGGAAAACAAGACTTGCAATCCCAGAACGAAGGAAATATCCTTTTAATTTATCCTCAAGGGGGAGTATAAATATCTGATCAGCATCAAGCAGAAAATTGTAAACTGGACTGTAGGTTAACAAAAATCCTATAATAACCGCGATAACTATTTCTACAGGAAAACCAGCGGGCAGGTTTTCGATCCAATTTTGATAATAAAATGAAGCCGTCCCAAGTAAAAACAATAAGACTACGACAAGATGCCCATTAAAAATATAGCGCAAATATTTTCCTAAATCCTTAATACGACCACTAGCTCGTTCCTTCCAAAGCTTTTTATCATCAAACATAATTTTCTTCCTTTGTTAATTGAATATACAGATCATCTAATGAAGCAGTCGGCATTGAAAATTCCTCTCTCAACTCAGCCAACGTCCCTTTTGCACGTATTTTTCCTTCATGCAAGATCACAAAGCGATCACAATACTTTTCAGCCGTCGCGAGAATATGAGTGGACATTAGGATGCCTGCACCGTTATCTTTCATTTTCTTCATTAAATCAAGCAGAGATTGAATCCCCAGTGGATCCAGTCCAACAAACGGTTCATCAACAATATACAATGATGGCTGAATTAAAAACGCACACATAATCATTACCTTTTGTTTCATACCTTTAGAAAAATGGGCTGGAAACCACTTTAATCGCTTTTCCATTCGAAACTCATTTAATAATGGACTTACGCGTTCTTTATACATAGGCTCATCAAGACCGTACGCCATCGCTGTAAGTCTTAGATGTTCCTCAAGTGTCAATTCTTCGTATAAAACAGGAGTTTCTGGTACAAATGTAAACAATTTACGATAAGCTTCTTTATTTTCTGTAAAGGTTTGTCCTTTTATTTTTACTGCACCTTTGTGGGGCTCCATTAATCCAATTATGTGTTTAATGGTTGTACTCTTCCCCGCCCCATTTAAACCAATAAGTCCGACAAGCTCTTTTTCATTTACTTCAAAGGAAATATCTTTTAAGACAGGGTTCCTGGTATATCCACCAACAAGATTTTCGATCATTAATAAAGACATTTGCAACGTCCTTCCTAAGCAGGATTATCTTTTTATTTTAACAAATTGTCCTTGATAAAAATAGGAATTCAAATTTTTATCATTTTTTTTGTATATTTCTTTTATCATCGGACATTATAATATTCGAAGGGGAAACAACTTAACTCGATGAAGTGATTCATCAAAATTTGAGATGAGGTGTCTGTTAAAGACAATTAACATTTCATAAAAGTGAGCTTCCAATTCGTTTCAGATAAGGGGATGGTTGTTTTGTACAACGTGCACTGTAACCATTTTGAGTTCTAGTAACACCAAGTAACTGTTTATCTTAAAAAAATAAACATTAAATGAGGTGTTTACCGCAGATCGCTACCTGTTTTTATAAGTTGGGAAAACATATAAAAACACAATAGGGGATGGTCAGCTTGAACAATAATGTTTCTTTATAAAAACACTCTACGAAAAATGAGGTGTTTATCAAAGAACACTCCTAATGAACGTACCTTTTGAAGCAATTCCCCTTCGAGAGGGCAGGATTCCATGCGGATCCTGCCTTTTTCTTTTTTTAGTTTGTATGGTAAAATAATACAAACAATATTGAAGGGAAAGTGTATGAATGAGCGATTGTATTTTTTGTAAAATTGTTAATGGAGAAATTCCAGCTGCAAAGGTTTTTGAGAATGAACACGTATTAGCCTTTTTAGATATTACGCAGGTAACAAAAGGACATACTTTGGTTATTCCGAAAGTACATAAAGAAAATTTATTTGAATTAACACCAGAAATCGCCAGAGACCTGTTTGAAGTTGTCCCCGCCATTGCTAATGCCTTAAAAAAAGAATTTAATCCCATTGGATTGAATACCCTTAATAACAATGGTGAACATGCGGGTCAATCTGTATTTCATTATCATATGCATTTACTGCCCCGTTATGGAAAAGGCGATGGATTTGGCGCAGTATGGAAAAGTAATCAAAGTGAGTATACATTCCAAATGTTAGCGGACATGGCTGCAACTATTAATAAACAAGTTGAAAAATAAGATTTTTTCAATTATCTGAAAATTATATCTTTATTATTAGTAAATTATTATGTTATAATGAAAACAAGTTTTTCGCTGCAGGCAAATAGTGCACTGCAGGAGAAACAAATAGATTAGTATAGCAGAGGAGAGAAGAGAAATGAATACAAAGAACATTGTAGTTTTAGCACTATTGGCGGGGATTGGGGTAGTTTTGCACACGGTAATGCCTAGTTTTCTTGGAATAAAACCTGATATGATGCTCGCGATGATGTTTTTAGGAATAATCCTTATACCTGAGATAAAAAGTGTCATGCTTTTGGCAATTGTAACTGGAATATTGTCTGCATTAACCACCGGTTTCCCAGGTGGACAAATTCCTAATATCATTGATAAACCTATCACTGCTTTAGTTTTCCTCGGTTTATTTTTAGCTTTAAAGAAACACCGAAATTCAATTGTTAGTGTTGGTGTATTAACTGCCATCGGAACTCTTGTTTCAGGTACAATCTTTTTAACAGCCGCATTCTTTCTAGTGGGTTTACCTGCATCATTCACTGCATTATTTGCTGCAGGAGTTTTGCCGGCTATCGCACTGAATACCGTTATTATGATTATTTTATATCCTGTCGCCCAATCAATAGTGAAGCGAACTAAATTAACAACACCTTCCGTCATTCAAAAATAATGTACGGGATCCTTTTTAAGAAAAGAACCCAGCGGGGTTCTTTTCTTAATATAACTCTATAAAAATTTAGTGATTAATACTGCAATTAGCAGAAAAACCCCTCCACATCCAAATAAAGCAGCAGCTCTTTTCTTTAAAAGTTGTTTAGGTGGATAGACACCGGGTCTTGTTAATCCTAAAAAGTATTTGATTGCACCCAGAAAAAGGATAGCACTAAAAATAAAAAAAATGATGGCAGCAATTTTCAACTTTCTGTTCCCCCTATTTAGTTTAAAAGTTCGAACAATTGTTGTAACTATTTATATGTTTACCCGTCCATTCCTATGAACAAGGTCTGAATGTTTAAACATAAGTAGACTTTTTTGAAAATTACAATAGATTATTGTTCTAATTTTTAAAAATTTTGTGAATTATATCTTTATTAATTTTTATTTTATTGGCATAATGAAAATAGAGAAATATAAAAGTAGGTGAAAATGGGGATGACTGAAAAACAATATTCAATGAAGGAAGCTATGATTTTTACTCAGAGAGTTGCACAATTAAGTAAAGCCTTGTGGAAAGCGATTGAAAAAGACTGGCAGCAATGGATAAAGCCTTTTGATTTAAATATTAATGAACATCATATTCTATGGATCGCCTATCATTTAAATGGTGCTTCCATTTCGGATGTGGCCAAGTTCGGGGTTATGCATGTTTCAACAGCATTTAATTTTTCGAAAAAGTTAGAAGAGCGAGGTTTGCTTCAATTTTCAAAAAAGGTAAATGACAAACGGAATACGTATATTCAACTAACTGACGAGGGGGAAAGTATTTTACTTCAACTCATGGAAACCTATGAGCCGAATGGCAATGCTGTATTTACTGGTGCTTTACCAATCCGTGATTTATACGGTAAGTTTCCAGAGATTGTTGAAATGATGGCGATCGTCCGTAATATTTATGGTGAAGATTTCATGGAAATCTTCGAACGTTCTTTTCATAATATTGAAAGTCGATTCGTTGAAGAAGATGGGAAGCTAAAGAAATCACAAAATACTGAGCAAGAACTCGTATAATAGTTTTTATAAGTATTTTTCCAACTCTTGAAAAAGTGATAGGTAAAATTTCTGTGTTAAACATGCATTAATAACGTTCCTAATCTTTAGTGTTGGTGGTAACGATGATGATAATTCATGAAAAAGCGGATGGAAATATACGTACCCTTCCGCTTTTTGTTCTTCATATTTTATGTTCAATCTGTCACATAAAGAATAAAACTTCCTTACTTCCTGTTCAGTTAATCCATTTTCAATTATAAGTTTATATAATTCGAGCTTCGGATCGTTGAGCAACTTTAATAATAGCTTTTGATGATATTCAAGAACGTTTATTCTTTCGAGCAATTCATGTTCATTCATCCACTAGGCCTCTTTCTTTTCAGAATGTTTACATTTATATATCTTTATTATTAACCTTTTAAAACATTGGGTAAACCATTATTCATTATAACATTGAAAATTTTTAAGAAAGAACTTCTTTTACAAATCAAATAGGTTCATACAATTTACTTATGAGCCTGACATTCTTCCATTCTTTTTGACTATCTTTTTTTTGCAATTTTTGATATTGTATTAAACATAACACGAACATCAGGGAGGGAATCATTGATGATCTCCATTTTTATTGTCTTCGCTATTTTCATCTTGTTTTATGTAAATAAAATGACCAATTCACTTTGTATGCAAAAGGAAATCCCTGAAGAAAACCAACATAAGGTATTTCGTACCATTAATATCCTCATTACGATTCTTCTGATATCTTCATACGTGGAAATTTTATATACATAATCCAATTAGAACGACGACCGAAAAAGGATATGTATTAAATAACAAATAGAAGCGATGAGAGAATTCTCATCGCTTTTAGTTTGTGACTTTATTAATAAACCCAAGAAGCTCCGATGATTATTAATAAGATAAATAGGACAACCACTAACGCAAAGCCTGCGCCGTAACCTACACCACCAGACATGTATTTACCTCCATTCATTAATGAACTTTTGTGCTAATTAAAACCAAGAAGCTCCAACAATAATTAATAGTATGAAAAGTACTACAATTAGAGCAAAGCCCGCTCCAAATCCATGGCTCATCGTAATACCTCCTTTTTCATTTACTACGATATACTATTCAACGAGCCGTCAATTCGTTTAGGCACTTCCCATTTTTTTTTGAAAAGTTCAACTTCCTTATTGTGAAAAATTTCAAAAAATAATCATGGTTATTATTTTTGCAGTAGTTACCATTTATGTTATAGTAGAGTTTGTGGACAAGAAATTACTGTTTAGGAGAGATTTCATCATGAAAAAATGGATATTAGCCCTTACATTAACCGGTGGAGTACTTGCATTAAGTGCATGTAATCAAAATGGTTCTGATACAGTGGCAGAGAGCAAAGTTGGTAACGTTACACAAGAGGATCTCTACAATACGATGAAGGAAAAGTATGGTAATCAAGCCCTTCAGCAATTAGTGTATGAAAAAGTACTGTCAAAGAAATACAAGGTCACTGATAAGGAATTAAATGCAAAAATCGATCAATTAAAGGCAGATCTTGGTGCAAATTTTGAAACTACTCTTGCGCAGTACGGCTATAAAAGCGAAGAAGATTTGAAGAAAACCATGAAGTTAGGCATGATGCAGGAAAAGGCTGCAATGAAAGGCGTTACGGTAACTGAAAAAGAATTAAAGGATTACTATGCTACTTATCAACCAGAAATTAAGGCTCGTCATATTCTTGTTGCAGATGAAAAAACGGCTAAAGAAGTGAAGAGCAAGCTTGATAAGGGAGAAAAATTTGAAGATGTTGCAAAGAAATATTCAACTGATGAAGGTACTAAGGAGAACGGTGGAGATTTAGGCTGGTTCGGTACTGGTAAAATGGATCCTGATTTTGAAAAAGCTGCATATGCATTAAAAGTTAATGAAATTAGTGGTCCTGTTAAGTCACAATTTGGTTACCATATTATTCAATTAACTGATAAAAAAGAAAAAAAACCATTTGCTGAAATGAAGGACGAAATCGAAACTAAAGTAAAATCTTCTAAATTGACTACAGAAGAAATCAATAAAGCGATGCAGCGTGAACTTAAAGATGCTGATGTAAAAGTTAGTGATAAAGACTTAAAAGATGCACTTAAACCACAAACTGGAACTGCAGCTGCTGCACAATAAAACATAAAAAGCGGAAACGCCTTTAAAGGCGCTTCCGCTTTTTTATTCCCCTGCCACTTCAAGTTCTTCCCGTTTTTCTCTTTCACGTTCGAGACGTTTCATATATATTTCGCCTTCCTGCTCAATGTTTTCCATTTCTAACTGTCGTTCTTCCCTTCCTGTTTTTAAAGCCATTAGTGCACTTATTACAATACCAACCACAACTGCATATACCCAAATAGGAATAGTCAATTTATCTTGCTCCTTTCATAGTGGTTGTCCACTTTTACTAAATCATATTCGTTTAATATGAAATTATGAACTTATGGGCAAAAAAAAATAACCCCTAAAAGAGGTTATTTTACTTGTGAAACACCGGCTTATAAAAGGAGCGATTCTCTAACGCAAAAATTCTTTCTGTAAATTCACCTGGCTTCACTCTTTCCAAGGCTCGGTCAAGCATATTCATTTTCGCGTCAAGATTATCGATATAATGCAGAATTTCTGCTTCTTTAATCATTGGTGGTTTTGGACTTCCCCATTCAGCCTTTCCATGATGACTTAGTACAAGGTGTTGAAGAATAAGTACTTCTTCACCGGAAATACCTAGCTCTTCCGCTGCTTTACCTATTTCATTGATCATTATCGTAATATGACCTAGTAAATTCCCTTCAATTGTATATACCGTTGAAATCGGACCTGAAAGTTCCAGAACTTTACCCATATCATGCAGAATAACTCCTGCATAGAGTAAATCTTTATCAAGACTAGGATAAAGATTGGCAATTGATTTAGCTAAGTCGAGCATACTAACAACATGAAACGCAAGTCCTGATACAAATTCATGATGATTTTTTGTTGCTGCTGGAAATTCTAAAAAGGCCTGCTGGTGCTTTTTAATTAAATGTCGTGTTATTCTTTGGATATTAGGGTTTTTCATGTCAAAAATATATTGAGTGAGTTTACCTGCCATTTCTTCTTGGCTCAATGGTGCGGTCTCTAAAAAGTCATCCAACTTAACGTCATCAGATGGCCCTGTCCGTCGAATTTGGCGGATTTTCAATTGATTTTTCCCTCGATAATTTTGGACATCGCCTAATATTTTTACTATACTTTGCGGAGCGTAGCTCTTTCCATCCTCATCATTAATATCCCAGAGTTTTGCCTCTATTTCCCCGCTTTTATCTTGAAGAATAAGTGTCAAAAAAGGTTTACCGTTACTTGCAATCCCTTTGGTTGAACTTTTAATAAGTAGAAATAATTCTACCTGCTCTCCAACTTCATGCTTTAATATTCCTTTACCCATATGATTCACGTCCTTCCCACTAGTAAGAGTATAACATATCCTATTATGACTCTATGAAATTATCTGAACAGCACCTTTTTCTAGAAAAAGCACATTTTCCCTTTGAAAAAAGTCCAGCAAATGTTTATGACAAGTAAAAAATAATAGTTGATTTGTTTCCATTCCTTTAAGTAGTTCAAGCACTTTTCCCGTTCTTTTCGCATCAAAATTAACGAAACTATCATCGATAATAATTGGAAACTGATATTTCTCGTAAACTGTAACGGCAAAGGAAAGCCGAATGGCTACGTATAACTGTTCGGTTGTTGCTTGACTTAGTTCATTTGCCTCAAAGATGGTCCGATCCTTTCGTTCAACTAAGAAACCTGAACCAGTATTTTGCAAGTGAATTCTTTGATAGTTTCCATCAGTGAGAAATGACAAATATTCTTCCGCTTTCGAAATCATCCTTGGTAAATGTACGTTTTTATACTTTTCAATCGTATTCCAGAGAATATCTTGGGCTATGCAGTAGACAGACCACTCCTTTACTTCCTCTTCAAGCTCAAATTTTTTCTGCTTAAAGTGATGGAGAATATCTGAATACACACCGCCCTCTTCTAATACTTGAATCTCGTACTTGATGGAAGCATGTTCTTCCTGAAGTTCTTTTAGTTTAATTTCCAATTCATGAACTTGTTGATTACATTCAGCAATTAATTCTTCACATTGATGCATTTGGAGGAAAGTTTCCCTCTCTAACTCTGAGAGGATTGAATATTGCAGCTGGCTCCGTAGCGATTCAAGCCTTTCCCACAGTTTTCCTTTTTTTTCTGCTTTAGCGCCAAGTTCATAAAATTGTTCCTCTGATTCCACCATTGCCGAAGAGAGGAGGTTGTTAAATTCGGTTTGTAGATGCTTAAATGCTTGTGTCTTTTGCTCTAGATCTGCTTTAAGATCGCTAATTTTTACTAGTCTCTCCTGATTCACAATTTGCTTACCATGTTCGTCCTTCAACTTATTGCGCAGTAAATAGGCTGCATTGTATAAATCTAAGCCTTTTTCATGTAAATAAAGATTCACAAAATGCTGAAGACCTTTATTTATTTTTTCCTGTTGCTGATCTATTTGTTGAAGTCTGGAATGGCAGTGTTTTTTCTCTCTGCTAATTAACTTATACTGTTCAATTAGTTTAAAAGCTTCCAGTAAAAAGGATTCTGCAATATACTCAGGTATTTTCAGTTCACGGCTAATGGAAACTAGCTTTTCATTCGTTTGGGCTTTCTCTAACTCCCATTGTTCGAATTTTGCAATGATCTTTTCATATTGAGAATGTTGGTGTTTTAACTTAATTTTTACAATTTGAAGCTCTTCTCCCCGTTGATTATCCACGGCTAATTGTTCTTCTAGTCTAGAGATTTCTATATATTTTGTTGATTGTAATTTTTGCTTTAACAGTTCTTCTTTTTCTCGTAACCGATTTAACTTTTGATTAAGTTCTTCATCTTCCGGCTGCTGCTTAATTCTTGTCATTAATAGAATTAAAAATATACAACCGAGTGTCCCTATCGTAACTAAAACCCATTGCTTTGAAAACAATCCATAAAGAGAAACAGCAATTAAAATAACTTCAAAAAGTAAAAACTGATATTTCTTCTGCTTTCCTTCTCTAACTATAGTCTCTTTTTCTCGTTTACTGACCTGTTGATAGAAGTCTATCTTGTCTCGTAAGGAGCTTAATTCTCCTTCAATGCCTTGCTTATCATTTTCCGAATTTACCTGCTCCTCAAGAGCTTGCCGTTCTTGCTTTGTAAGAATCTGTCTCTCGGAAGATCGGACCTCTTTTTCGATTTCCTCCAATCGGCCTTTTTCTTCTTGATATTGATTCTCTAATTCTTCCTTAACTTCTTTTAGCTTTTGTATTTTCCCAGATACAACTTCAACCTGGTTTTTCATATAAATATTTGTATTAATAGCAAAGATATCTTCTTCATCTATGTTTAAATGAAGTTTTTCCCTAGTAATTGATAGCTCTTCTTCTAACGCTAACAGATTTGTTTCGCACTGCAGTTTTTCCTGCTTTAATTGGTCATAGACAGGAACCTGATCAAGTAAGGCTAAAAGGTCAGGTTCATGTTTAAGAAATTCTTGGTCGGGCTGTATCCCTGCTACTTCTTCTTTCAAATTTCTAATTCTTTCAGAAATGCTATTAATCTCTGCGTTATAAGGATGGATAAGTTGATTGATTTTTTCGATTCTCTCAATCCCACGAACAGGAAATTCCACTTCTCCTAATTCGTTAAGCTCTTTCATTGTCCACTTTTCATCTTTGACAATGGATTCGATCCTTTTCCACTCATTTAGTTTTTCTATCTTTTCTCTTATCCCCTGTAAAGAACAGTTTACATCGTTCATTTCCTGTTGTAGCCATTCTTTCTTTTCTACTAAGTTTGTATAATTTCTATTTTTGCCTTCTGCAATTTTCAATTCTTTATTTATTTCATGAAGTGCTTGTAACTTTTCATTCAATATGGGTTTCTTGCCAGACGGCTTAAAACGAGTATCCAGCTCTTTCTGCAGAACTACTTCTGTTTTTGACAACCTTTCTGTTCCTAATGTCCCCGCGGAAAATAGGAATTTTCCAATCTCCTCACTTTTCATCTGATGTATATTTTGTAACCCATGCAAATTAAAAGAAAAAATAGATTGGAATAAGTTTTTATCAAAGTTTGCTGTTAATTCCTTAAGTAGTTCTTCACCACCCATCTTACCATTGTCCATAAAGACCTTAACATCCCCAGCAGCTTTTCCCTTTACTCGTTCAATTACTGCACCACCGTAATCTTCATGGGAAACTCTGATTTTACCGCCGTATTTGGTACTTTGTTTTGGTTCGTAACGGAGCTCGGCTGTTTGTTGTTTTGTGGGGAAACCGAAAAGGATGCTATGGATAAAGGCCATAATCGTGGACTTTCCAGCTTCGTTTTCTCCATAGAAAACTTGAAAATCATGAAGGTCCGTTATTTCCACATTCTCTAATTGGCCAAAGCCATATATATGCAACTCTATAATTTTCAAATCTCCTCACTCCTTTCTCTATGATTGATAAAGTAAATCGATAAGCAATTTCTCTGCTTTGTTAACCAGCTCTTTTTGCTCAGCAGTTGATAAATGTGCGATATATTTTCTCCCTAATTGATGTTCGTATAGGGGGGACAAGGCTGTCTCTACATTGTCATAATGGTCAACTGTTTGAAATAGTTCAGCAAAAAAGTTTGCGTCACTTTTTAACTTCTCTTTATCTATTTCCTGCCCTTTAACCATAGTTAAGTCCACAACCCAAACAAAGGATTCCTCTTCTTTTTCCTCTTCTAGTAGTAGTTCTAACAGTTCGCCCTTCACGCTTCTTTGTTCACGCTCATCCATTAATTGAATATTTTTCAAGAATAGAGATAATAACGTTCCCTTTTGTTCCCTTCGCACACTATTGATGGTTGTTTGGCATAAGTGTAAAACCTCGAGGAAGTTTTTTGCAGAAGCAGCATCAATCATTATTTCTTCCCAGATAATATCGGACGTTTCTAAAAAATTCATTTCCTTATCAAGATCTGTTAATGTGATATGATAAATACCTTTCACACCGGTTTCTTTCTTATTCCTTCCTTGAATATTACCTGGATAGATAATCGGCGGAGTTTCAGATAGAACAGCCCTTTTATGGATATGCCCTAAAGCCCAATAATCAAAATCTTTTTGATGTAAGTCGCTAATGGAAAAAGGCGCATAGTTATCGTGCTCAACTCCTGCACTTACATTTCCATGCAGAATCCCGATATGAAAGTCTGCACCATCTTTCTTTATATAATCATCAATTTTTCTATCATAGACATGCCGTGTCGGATAACTAAAGCCATAAAGATTAACGATATCACCATTCTTGGTATGTAAAACTTTGGTTTCTACCTCACTATTAAACACATGAACATTTGAGGGTAGGTCCAAGTGAACCCATGTTCCATTTAAATGGTCATGATTCCCGTGGATAACATAAACTGGAATACCCTCTTCAGCCAACTTAAGCATCTCTATCCGAAACCGAGATTGTGCGCGTAGGCTGCGATCCTCACCATCGAATAAATCGCCAGCTATAATGACAAAGTCAACCTGATGGTTAATTGCAGCCTCAGTCACCTTTTTTAAGGCTGTAAAGGTACTCTCTTTCACTCTAGTAAAGATATTTGGCGGCAAGTGCTTTAAGCCCACCATCGGGCTGTCCAAATGCAGGTCTGCTGCATGGATAAATGATATCTTTTTCATAAAATATTCCTTTCACATCTTTTCTCCATTGTAGCACCACTGAAATACGAATGCACGTTCTTGTCTGTCTTTTAATGAAAAAAAGAGCATTTACCGACTGGTAAATACTCTTTTCTCTCTTCTTTATTTATTCTTTGTTAATTGTAATGCTTTTTTAATATCTTTAAATGAGTTTGATTGTCCGTACATTAATACACCGCCACGATATACTCGAGCACCAAATATAGCTAAGAATGTAATAGTCGCAACTAAGACTCCAATTCCTACTAGAGCCTCCCAGGCTGGAATTATCAACATTCCCACTCTCAGAAACATGATCATCGGTGTAAAGAACGGGATGAACGATGTCACCGTTATGAACGGAGCATCAGGCTTCCCTAAGCCAAACATAGCAATCATAAACCCGGCTACCACAAGCATTGTCATCGGCGTAATCATTTGTTGAACATCTTCGATTCTGCTGACCAGTGACCCGAGAAATGCTGCAAGTGTTGCATAAAGGAAATAGCCTAGAATAAAGAAAATAACAGCATAAATAATCGTTGATAGTGGAATATCACCAAACCCATATACACCGAAGAATCCTTCTTTTAAAGACTCCATATTTTGTTTAAACGAAAAATAACCTACTGACAGAAATACAGCCAGCTGTGTAAGGCTTAATAAACCTATTCCAATTATTTTTGCAAACATCTGTTTTATGGGCGAAACACTTGAAATTAAAATTTCCATTACCCTAGACGACTTTTCTGTCGCTACCTCCATCGCAATCATATTTGCGTACATGATTACTGAAAAATAAATAATAAACAGCAAGACATAAACTAGACCACGCGCCTGATTTAGTTCCTCTTCTGTTTTAGCATTCTTCTCAAGAGCCATTTTTGTAAAAGATATTGGTTCATAGAGCTTTTCAAGCTGATCAGGTGTCAAATGAATCTGTGATGCAGCAAGGACCGTTTTTAATTGCTGAAGACCCGATTGGAGATCTGTAAACAATGGAGAATCTGCAATACTCATTGCTTTATATGTAGCGAACGGAAGTTTTTCCTCATTTAATTTAAGGAGTACCATCCCTTGGTAACTTCCTTCTTTAACTTCCTTTTCAGCCTCTGCTGCAGTGCCTTCAAATAGAGTTAGTTTTACATCTTTATTAATTGTACTAACTTGCTTTTTAAATGGTTCGTATAGTTGGCCCGTTTCATCAATGACTGCCACATTTTCTTTCCCGCCATTTTTATCAAAGATATCAATGATATTTTGTAAATTTGTTAAGGCTAAGACAATTGCCAATGTTAAAAGGGTTGTGATGATAAACGATTTTGTTTTTAATTTATTCAAATAGGTGTGGAACAAAATAATCCAAAAATTATTCATATGAGCCACCTATTTTCTCGATAAAAATATCATTTAATGTTGGCTCTTCAAGGGCAAATTTCCGAATAAAACCTTGATTGACAATTTCCTTAAGAATATTTTCTGCTATGGACTCTCCTTCAATTTGCAGAAGAATTCCTTCCATAGTAGCTTTATACTTAACAACACCAGGATAATCTTTTAAGAAATCTAATGGAAAATCTGCATGGATTACGAGGTTCTTTTTACCAAAGGAACGCTTTATTTCTTTTAATGAACCATGCACTACTGGGCTCCCTTTATGCAAAATACAAAGATGTTCACACATTTCCTCGACATGCTCCATCCGATGGCTCGAGAATACGATGGTTGCACCATTTTCTCTCAAGGATAAAACTGCGTCTTTCAACATTTCCACATTAACTGGATCTAGTCCGCTAAATGGCTCATCCAAGATTAGTAATTTAGGCTTATGGACGACAGCCGCAATAAATTGAATTTTTTGTTGGTTCCCCTTGGAAAGCTCTTCAACTTTTTTATTTTCATACTCGGGAATTTTAAATCGTTCCAGCCATGACTTTAATTCTATAAGCACTTCAGATTTTTTCATCCCTCTTAACCGGGCAAGATAGACGATTTGGTCACGAACCCTTAGTTTTGGATACAAACCTCTCTCTTCGGGAAGATAGCCGACCAAGCGACTGGTGGAATAATCAATTGGCTTCCCATCCCAAGTAATCCTTCCACCGCTAGTGTCGAGTAATCCTAAGATCATCCGAAAGGTTGTTGTTTTCCCTGCACCATTAGCCCCTAAAAAGCCAAACATTTCTTTTTCAGGAATCACTAAAGATAAATCATCCACGGCAGCAAAATTTCCGAACCGTTTCGTGACATGTTCAAGTTTAAGAACCATTTTACACACTCCTCTCCATTTTATTACGAATATAACAATTTTTGGTTTCATTTTATTTTTGCGCAATTTTATAAATTATGTGAAAATAAATAGTATCAAGATTTTTTTAAGGGGTTGTTGAAATGAAAACGTATAAATTAACTGCATTTGAACGCAACGGGGAAAAGATATTAGACGAATCCTTCCAGGCTGAACATGATGATGAGGCAAAAGAAATCGGTGAAAAACTGTTATCAGAAAAAAGCCTATTAGAACGTACACACCGATGCGCTTCACCAAGCGGTAAGCTCATACTTTTCCACTCCTAGTTACAAAAAAAACAAAGAAGCCATCGGCTTCTTTGTTTATTTCCCTATAAATCTAGGCGGTCTTTTTTCAATAAATGCTTGAATTCCTTCTTGGTGATCTATCGTTTCACGCATTTTTTGTTGGGAGTATTTTTCTAATTCTAAGATTTTCAGTAAATATGGACGATGCATATCTGCTAATATCTTTTTCGTTTTAATCATTGCCTGAACAGGGCGGCTTAACCAATCTGCGATTCTAGCATCTAATGTCTCCTGAAGCTTACCAGTCGCGACTTCTTCGATTAAACCTAAAGCAAATGCCTCTTCAGCATTCATCATTTTCCCGTCCCAGATTACCTGTTTCGCTTTTGTTTCTCCCAATTTTTTCTCTAAAAAGAAATGGGCCCCGCCATCTGGAATCAAACCGATCCCGATAAAATTCATTGCTAGCTTACTATTTTTTTCAGCGATAATATGGTCAGTTGCTAGCGCAAGGCTAAAACCTAAGCCTGCCGCAGCACCTGTAACAGCACTAATTGTTAGTTTAGGCATGCTGTAAAGTGTAATAATTAGTTCGCTAATGCTGTCCATAACTGGATAGAAATCACTTTCGTTCATGTTTGAAAGCATGGTTTTAATATCGCCGCCTGCTGAAAAGGCTCTTCCTTTTCCTGTTATAACGACAATATCAATTTCATCCGATTCGCTAATTTCCTTTAGCTTACAGACAAGCCCCTTAATCATATCTGAATCCATGGAGTTTAAAGACTCTGGTCTGTTCATTTCTATTGTCGCCACACGCCCTACAATATTAACATTCACCTTATCCGTTATAAAGTTTATCGACACGTGAAACCCTCCCATCCTCTTGAATCAATTCCATTATATATGGAATTGAGGAGATAAATATATAAAAGTTTTTTAAAAATAGTGAATTTTCTATCTGTCGAATATCTTATTCACAAATCGACAAGCTTAAAAACGAAAAAGATATCAACGACAAATCTCGTTGATACCTTTTTTGTTTATTTTTTGATAATATTCATCTTTCTTAAAAACTCAATTGGTTGTTGCTTTCTAAAGTGTTCTTTAACCATATACGCAACACCTTGTTCATTCTGTGACCTTGTGACCCAATCTGATGCTTTCTTCACTACGAACTCAGCATTCCACATCGATACTCCCAGACCAACAGCTTCAAGCAAGGGAATATCATCTATGCCATCACCGATATAGACCATTTCTTTTCTTTGAATTCCTAGTTGGCTCGCAAGGTATGATAATCCTGATAACTTTGAAACACCCGTTGGGACAATATCTAACCTTAAAGAATCCAGCTCAATTAAATCAATCTCTGTATACATTTTTCTAAGTGCCTTTTTCGCATCTTGAAGATCGCTCTCTTCTTCAAAATAAACTTCAATCTTTGGAGGGCTCACTGGCTGGTCATGTAAATATTCAGTAAGTGACGAAACAAATTGCTGCGAATAGAATACCGGATCTCCTGAGGTAAAAACAGTTTTATTTAACAAATTATTATTAAGTTTTAATTTATTTGCTAATGAAAATTGTTCGTGAACAAGACGAATTTGACATGGCAGCGCCTCTAAGAAGCTTATTGTATCGTAGGCGATATCCTCATTTATCCTTTTTACATAAATTGGTTTGTCCTCAGAACTTGCAATAAATGCACCTTGATGGGTAATAAGGGGTGATTTTATTCTTAACGCCTTAGCTACCTTTCTTGCGGAGGGAAAACTCCGTGATGTAACAAGCGTGACATATATTCCTTTTTGCTGAACATATTCAATTGCCTCTTTTGTTGATTTATGGATTTTTCCGTTTGTTTGAAGAAGTGTGCCATCAATATTTAACGCAAGCAAGCGATAGATCATTACGTTGCCCCCTGTTCTTGGTGAAATAGCCTTTATAACACTTTTATGATTTTTTAGGCATTTGTAGAACAGAAAAGCAGTGCTTACTTTACTGGTCATTTCGAATCAAGCGATTTTCGAAAAACCAGGGTTTTCGAAAAGAAAAAGCCTTCGGTATTCTTTCCGAAGGCTTGCTGTTTTTAGTTTACATTTTTCCGTATAAATCTTCTAAAGGTTTCATAATTACTTTGTTTAGTTCCTCAATCACCATGCTCATCCGTTGTTCCGCTTGCATTAACCTTGCAATTTTTTCATTTTGCTGAACGAGTCCTACGGTTGACTGTGCTTGTTGTATCTCTTGTTCAGAAATAATCTGCCCCGCCATTTGTTTCTGTTGCAGGTCCATTTGAATTTGACGGAACTTATCAAACATTTGTTTTGCTGTTGGATCAGCATTTACTTCTTTGTAAGCCTGTTGTAGTTGTGTATATTCATCACTTTGACGAATGGCTGTTTCTAACGCATAGGCGGAATCATATAAATTTACTGCCATTGGGATCCACTCCTTTTTAAAAATACGCTTTTCTAATCCGAATCAACTATAACAAACTATTCACCAAATTGCGAGAATGTTCATATCACCATCTAGATTCATGTAACATACATTACTATATCAACTAATGCCCATAAAGAAAAACTGGTTCCAATTATTGATTGAAATTGAGGAATGCATATGTTTTTTCCATTAACTCAGGTTACCATCAAGCCAAGAAAACCTAAGAATAAGAACGACAGTCTTGTGCAAATGTCTAACCAATTGTTTACTAGTTTAGGGTTAAAAAAGAATTTTCAATTGAATATAAAATTAGGAAAGAAGACGATACAAACAACTGTCCAAACAGTCGAGCTTGACCAAAAAGATTTGATGCTTATACCTGAACATATTCTTATAAATTTTTGTCTCCCCATCCAAAGCTATAAATTTCAGGCAATCTTTCGTCCTGATTTTCAAACACTCGAGCTTGGACCTTTGATTGGGCTATTAACTGATTTCCCTTCCAAAAAACAGGAGGAGCCACACTTTCGGTCGATTCATGCTTTTTGCGAGGAACTTCATCAAGGTATTACTGATACAGGTGGCTTTTTTTTCGTTTTTTCATATGATGAATTTTTAAATCGAGGTTATTACCTGATTAACGGGAAATGGAGTCCGTTTGAGCATCCTATACCTGATGTGATTTACAACCGGATCCATTCCCGCAAACTTGAACACTCTGAACAATTTAGGCACTTTCGTAACAGAATTGAAACCTTGCAGATTCCATTGTTTAATGAACGCTTTCTGTCAAAATGGGAAGTATATAATCAAATATTTCAAGAAAATAACCTCTTTCCCTATATACCAAAAACGAAAATCTACACAAAAGAGCACCTGTATGAACTTGCTCAAGAATTTGAAACAGTTTTTATTAAACCTGTTCATGGCAGTCAAGGGAGAAATATTATCAAATTGACCAAGGAAGATGAAAACCACTACACCTTACAATCCTCGATTACATCACTTAACAACAATTCTAGTAATAAAGTCTTCTTAGACGAAATCCACCACCTAATTAAGCCTTTTCTCCATAATCGATTTTATCTTATTCAACAAGGTGTTGAATTAGCTAGCTATGAATCATGTTCGATGGACTTTAGGGTGTTATGTCATAAAAATCTGAACAACCATTGGCAAGTTACCTCTATTGTGGCAAGGGTCGCAGCAAGTGACGAGTTCGTTTCCAACATTGCAAGAGGAGGAAGAATACTTAGACCGTTAAATGTTCTACGTACAAGTGTAGGGACTAAAAAATCATTAGAGGTACTCGCACTTATGAAGGAATTAGCCCTTGAAACAGCTTCGATTATTAGTAACTCTTCAACAGGGATCACAGGAGAACTTGGGATTGATATTGGCGTGGACCAATACGGAAAGCCATGGATCATTGAAGTAAACTCGAAACCTTCGAAAAACTTTGAGGATGGATTAGGAAAAATAAGACCATCAGCAAAAGCGCTCATTCAATTTTGTACGTTGCTTGCATTTGATTCGATAATAGAAAAGGAGGATCAGTAAAGTGATTGTATTTGGAATAATGACAACAAGCATGGAGAGTGAGCCGGCATATATAACCGACATCGCTAACCTTGCAGAATCCTGTGGGATGGAATGCTATCGCTTCATCCCTACCAACATAAATCCACTTACACTACAAGTAAATGGAAAAAAATTCATTCCATCAACAAAATCCTGGGTCGACAATGAGTTTCCCATTCCTGCGATTGTTTATGATCGCTGTTTTTATGGTGATGATGACCACTCAAAGCAATGTATCCCGATTGTATCTTGGCTAAAGAACAGACCCGATATAACCTTTTTAGGCTATGGGCTCCCAAATAAACTAGACCTCTATGAAGTATTAAAAAGTACAGTATTATCAGCTTACTTACCTCTGACTCAATCGGCTTCCAATACGAATATCGTGTTAAATGAATTAACAATTAAGAAACGAATTATTTTAAAGCCAATTAATGGTTCTCAAGGCAACGGCATTTATTATTTGAAGAAAAACAACAAATCTTGGCATGTTAAAACGGAAAAACACAAAAATATAATTTCACGGATTTTCCCTAATGAAACTAAGCTCACTAAATGGCTACAACCACTTATCAGCAAACGACCGTACCTAATGCAACCGTATTTAGAATTATCTAATGATGAATTACAGCCATTTGACCTTCGCATTCTCTTACAAAAAAGGCATGATGGAAAATGGGGAGAAATGGGCAGAGGTATTCGAATCGGGAGTACTGGAGGGATCCTTTCGAACTTAAGTGCAGGTGGTTCCATTCTTCCATATGCTGATTGGTCATCCTCTTTTCTGCCCGCTAAAAAAGAGTACATCAATCAGGAAATAGAGTACATTCTTTCTAATCTCCCTCCTATTCTTGAAAATGCCTTTTTACCGTTATTTGAGATCGGCATCGATATTGGAATAGCAAAAAACGGATCTATTTGGATTCTAGATATCAATTCGAAGCCTGGCCGGAAGGTCCTCCTTCATACACAGCCAGACATAAAGGAGACATTAAACCTTGCCCCACTGCTTTATGGAAAACACTTAAGTCAGTTGGATTTAAAAGAAAGGAAGAGCTATTATGAGAAAACACTATCTCATTGAAGTTGCTCAAAATGATCAATTAGTGGTGTTCGTTCCTCCGGCAATGCTGCGAGAAAAAGAGTTAACACGGCTTGCCTTTGGCTCAAGATCTTTAGAGGTTGATTTTATCCCACATCCTGATCATGATGATCGGATTTCCATAAGCCGGAAAATTCAACAAGCACTCCAATTTCCTAGTTTCAACATTCCACTACATGTCTTTTACGATATGCAAACTCTTATGATTGGTCCACTTGTAGGTATTTTTACAGCAGGATTTACTTCCTTACCATTAGAACCGATTGGTGATCGAACACAGTTTTTTTCAAAACTCCTATCCGTTAATAAAATGGTGGGTGCCATACCATTTGTGTTTGGAGAACAGCATATTGATTGGGATCTTGGCACCATTAAAGGGTATTTTTATCATAATAGCGGTTGGGAGTCGGTTGACATTCCCTTTCCTAATGTTATTTATGATCGCCTTCCAAATCGAAGAAGCGAAAACAACCCACGATTAATTAAAGTGAGGGAACGATTGCAAAAAGAGTATCTTATCCCATGGTATAATCCCGGATTTTTCAATAAACTGGACATTCATGAAAGGCTTATTCAGGACGATACCGTTTCTAATTTCCTTCCTGAAACATTACCATTTTCATCCTTCTCCTCCATCGAAACGATGCTATCTAACCATGGTCATGTTTTCATCAAACCTAAAAATGGCAGTCTCGGTTTAGGTGTACACCAAATTATTTACGATAAACACAGTGATGATTATTTCTGCCGATACCAAGATGCAAGTGGTGTAAATCGATTGAGGAAATTTTCAAGTTTAGAACGCTTAATGGCGACCGTATTTGCGAATCAATCCCTAGAAAACATGCTTGTACAACAAGGAATTAATTTACTCCGAAGTGAATCCCGTTCCATTGATTTTCGAGTCCACACCAATAAAGATGATTTGGGCAATTGGCATGTGTCTGCGATGGCGGCAAAAATTGCAGGACCAGGCAGCGTGACAACACATACAAGAAACGGTGGAGATATCAAGATAATGGAAGAGATTTTCTCTACTGAGGAATGTATTTTGTATAATGAGAGACTCTCCAATGCCGCATTGCTTCTGAGCGATGCGTTGGATCAGCATGTAGAAGGCATTATTGGTGAAATTGGTTTTGATTTAGGTATCGATCGAAAAGGTGAAGTTTGGCTCTTTGAAGCTAATTCCAAACCTGGAAGAAGCATCTTTACTCATCCCGAGTTAAAAGATTTCGATTTGCTAACCCGAAAATTATCAATTGCATTTGCGGTCTTTCTTACCGAGCAATCCTTATTACACCCAGAGGGGTTATTCAAATGAACACCCATTATTCAGGTCCTCTAATTGGGATTATGACGGTAAGAAAAGCAAATGGTTCCATTGCCGGAAATGGCCCGCTTTTTATAGCATTGCAAAAAAAGCTTATTTCACTAGATGGAGTAAGCTTTGTTTTTACACCAGAAGAAGCAAATACAGATCTTATTACAGGCTATACTTTTTTACCTGAACAAAATCACTGGGTAAAGGAAAAATTTCGCTACCCAGACCTAGTATATAACCGAATTCCTTTCCGTAACTCTGAACAAAGCGAGCAATGCCAGCAGTTTCTTGCCCTATTAAAGGAGAAAAATATCCCCTTTTTTAATCCATGTTTTATCGATAAATACGAATTATATGAAGTGCTTAAAAACCATCCGCTTCTGCAAACTTTCCTGCCACAGACCATCCTTATCCAAGGGAAAAGGGACTTGTTCAATTTTCAAAAGAAGCATAAAAGTATTTATTTAAAGCCTGCCCAATCTTCAAAAGGAAAAGGTATTTTTCGCTTAAAGTGGACTGGCGCTTCTAAACTTCAATTAGACGGAATTCATCAGCATGAAATATATAAATCCCTTGATCATTTCTGGGAAAAATGGGGCCAAAAATTGCTTATCAAAAACTACTTAGCCCAAGAGGAAATACAGTCCGCCCAGTATAAGGGAAACCGTTTCGATTTTCGGATCCTTGCCCATGCAAATGAAGCTGGATACATGGTAACAGGAGTTGGGATTCGGCAATCACAGGAACAAGACATTACTACACATATTCCATCCGGCGGCAGACTCTTGCCCTATGAACTTTTAAAATCACAGGAACATGATCGTTTTATTGAAACAATTGTCCCTGAAATTGGGATGGCATTATCTCACCGATTTGGTTATTTCGGAGAATTCTCTATTGACGCCGGAGTAAGCACGACTGGTCATTACTATATTTACGAAGTGAATTCCAAACCAATGAGCTTTGACGAAGTAGAAATAGAAGAAATGAAAATAGAGCAACTTTGCCGCTTATTCCTCCAACTCTCCAATTATGATAACTGACAGAAAATTCATATTTAAATATTCCCCCAAACAAGTTAAGCTATATGTAAGATCATTAAAAGGGGGAATTCACGTTGATAATGCACTTTCAATTCAAACCATTATTTGAAAATAAAAATATTCCTGGCTGGAATTTTTCCTTTTATCATAAAAAGCAAAGAGTTACGGGAATTTACCACCAAACAGGGAAAATAGAATGGACTACAAATGTGCCCGAACAGGAAGAAATTGAGGCCTTGTCCAGTCAGATCCATGAGTTAATGCTTTATCATGTTTATGAATAATCTAAAATAGAGTTCATAGTGCATGAAAACTTCCTTTATCCGCAAACTAAATATAGTTTTGGGAAAGGGATGATAGTGATGGACAATGAAAAAGACAAAGTTACGGATTCAGGATCTGCTAATGAAGGCAGAGATAAGGTGTTTATGGATGTTGACCGTATGATTAACGAAGGCATGTCAGGTGGTTCTGTCCATTTCCGAGAAGAGTCAACTAATATCGAAGAAGCGCGTGACCTTCAAGAAGAACAACCACCTTATGAATGCGATTAAATACAACTTCCAATAAAACAGGCTAGCCTTTATTAACTATGGCTAGCCTTTCTTATTTTTCCGCATTCTTAACAACTGGTATACTATCAGTAGTTTCAATAAAATTATTATAAACGGGGAACACAACAATGCTAAGAAAATTATTGTCTATTTATGAAAATTCTATTTTGTTTCCAGATAAACCAGACAAGCTTTCAGACCAGTTTTATATATTTTTCAACGCGCTGGAAAAGGAGTGGATTGGGATTCCTAAATCTGAGGTATCTGAGAAGGAATTAACCCTCCTCCAAACTTTATACCAGTTAGTTGACACACAATATGCTGTCAAAAATTCTTCAGCCATGGGATGGGATAAGTTTTTACTAGAGGATGGTCCGCCACCATCTTATAAGGCTGAGACAAATCTACGTTTCATCCAGTTTCAAATTATCGGCGATGATACGAACCAAATTGAGATTGAGTCTGCCTTAAAAGGATTCTTTACGGAAGAAGTCATCATCATTTGGGAAAACAAAAGTCGAGGGATTGTGATTGAAGAGTGCACGACAGTCTCACTCTCAGAAGAAGAATTAATATCCATGTCAGAAACATTAGAAAGTGATTTTTATGTCAAAATCTTTTTCTTTATTGGAAAGTTCACTTCCTTTAACGAGCAACTTCGTTCAAAGTTTCTTCTTGAGAAAGAATACTTTTCCTTTGGCATGACTAATCTTGTAACCCAAATGAATATTTTTACATTTGAACGGGTTTTTCCTGCCTATGTCGCTTATCACCTGCCAGTGGATTTAAAACCCAAGGTTAGTCAGGGAATATTTGAAGTTTTTAATGATGATCCTGAAATGTATTCTACTATCAAAGTTTTTCTTGAGAATAATTTAAATGCTAGTTTAACGTCCAAAAAATTGTACATCCATCGAAATACACTTCAATATCGAATCGATAAGTTTATCGATCGGTCCGGAATTCAATTAAAAGATTTTTACGGTGCCTTTACAGTCTTTTTAGCTTGTCTTCTATTTGAACAAAATCAAAAAAAGTAACAATGTGCCCAAAAAAGCGTTTTCATTCTTTGTGCAGTTTGTCTCTACCTATTATCTGCCTCTAATTGTAAACTATTATTAACAAGTTACAGGGAGGAATTAAAAATGGCAGAGTTAAAATTAGATCACATTTATAAAATTTATGATAATAAAGTAACGGCTGTACAAGACTTCAATTTACATATTGAAGATAAAGAATTTATCGTGTTTGTTGGACCTTCTGGGTGCGGTAAATCTACTACACTTCGAATGATCGCTGGTCTTGAAGATATTTCTAAAGGCGATTTCTACATTGATGGTAAAAGAGTGAACGATGTAGCACCAAAAGATCGTGATATCGCGATGGTTTTCCAAAACTATGCCCTTTACCCACACATGACCGTTTATGATAACATGGCGTTTGGCTTAAAACTGCGCAAGTTCCCAAAAGATGAAATTGACCGTCGTGTACAAGACGCAGCTAAAATCCTTGGTCTGGAAGCTTACTTAACTCGTAAACCTAAAGCTCTTTCCGGAGGTCAGCGTCAACGTGTGGCATTAGGCCGTGCGATTGTACGTGATGCAAAAGTATTCTTAATGGATGAACCATTATCAAATCTTGATGCCAAGCTTCGTGTTCAAATGCGCGCCGAAATTGCTAAGCTCCACCGCCGTTTAGACACTACTACCATCTATGTTACACATGACCAAACAGAAGCGATGACAATGGCAACACGACTTGTCGTAATGAAAGATGGTGTCATTCAACAAGTTGGTTCTCCTAAAGAAGTATATGAAAAGCCTGAAAATGTCTTTGTTGGCGGCTTTATTGGATCTCCAGCAATGAACTTCTTTAACGGAAAACTAGAGGATGGAAAATTTGTCATTGGAAATGCTTCACTTGTTGTTCCGGAAGGAAAAATGAAATACCTTCGCGAGCAAGGGTATGTTGGAAAATCACTTATTCTTGGTACTCGTCCGGAAGATATTCATGATGAACCTGTTTTCATTGATGCATCATCTGGATCAAAAATTAAAGCACAAGTCGATGTTGCCGAGTTAACTGGTGCAGAATTAATGATTTATTCAAGCATTGGCGGACAAGACTTTGTAGCTCGCGTTGATTCACGTGGTGATATTCATCCTGGTGATTCTTTAGAACTAGCGTTTGATATGAATAAGGCACATTTCTTTGATGAAGAAACTGAATCAAGAATCCGCCCGTAATAAATAAGGAAAGCTAAGCCCCGCTTCGATAGCGGGGCTTATTCTTTTATAAAAAATACTTCTTCGATATTGCATGCTGGGCACCGATATACATGGGGGCACTTATGACCCGAATATGTATCGGGATACCCATCTTCCATTTTCATTAAGTCTATTTCCATATATGGACTGTAATCATCATAAAAATCCATCAAACGACCACTTTCCATCATAGGCTCACCGCAAGTTGAACATAATAAGTAGGCTTCCCGGAAACCATTACATACTGGGCATTCTAACATTCCATTCACCCTTTTTATTTATTTTTATAACCTTAGTTTGTGTTAACTTACATGCCATATGTAGTGGAATAAACTACCAATTAAATTTTCGAATAAGTCTTTTTGTTTTAATCATAATAAGTATTACAAAGCAAGCAACCATTACACACGATGGATGAAACCAAAAAGGGTAATAGCCGGTGCAATTCCGACACATCCAACCAAACCAATGTTTTAAGAATGAATCTCCAACTTGTAAAAATTTATCAAAAGTAATATTGATAATATGGGTTAGGCCAAGGCGGCAATGGTTTAATCTCCATTATGGTTCAACTCCATACTGACCCCAAACTTATTAAGAGGAGTGTTATTCAACTATGGCAGCTAACAACAACTCTAATCAACTTCTAGTACCAGGCGTCGAACAAGCTCTTAGTCAAATGAAGTATGAAATTGCTTCAGAATTTGGTGTAAATCTTGGTGCTGACACTACTTCACGTGCCAACGGATCTGTTGGAGGAGAAATTACAAAACGTCTAGTAGCAATGGCTGAGTCTCAACTTGGCGGATTCCAACGCTAATCTTTAGTAAACCAAGTAAATACAAATAAATATTATGGCTTAGCCCCTTCCTTTGGAAGGGGCTTTCATTTTGTTAGATCATATGTTCAGGCTTGACCCATTTTGAAAACTGTTCTTCAGAAACATAACCTATTTTTATAGCAGCCTCCCTTAACGAACAATTTTCTTTAAAAGCTAATTTGGCAATTTCTGCTGCCTTTTCATAGCCAATATAGGGGTTTAATGCTGTAACAAGCATTAAAGAGCGATTTAAGTGATCCTTTAGAATCTCTTCATTAGCCTGAAGCCCGATGGCACAATTTTTATTAAAAGATCTGATCCCATCTGAAAGGAGACGAACCGATTGGATAAAATTATTAATAATAACTGGTTTAAAAACATTTAACTCAAAATTCCCTTGACTTGCCGCAAAGGCGATTGCCGTGTCATTTCCATAGACCTGGCATGTTATCATTGTCAATGCTTCACTTTGAGTTGGATTTACCTTACCGGGCATAATTGAACTCCCAGGCTCATTCGCGGGTATACTAAGTTCACCAATCCCACTGCGAGGTCCACTTGCGAGCCAGCGGACATCATTAGCTATTTTCATTAAATCGGCGGCCAAAGCTTTTAGCGTCCCGTGAACATGTACAAGCTCATCGTGACTGGTTAAAGCATGGAATTTATTTTCTGAGGAACGAAATGGATATCCAGTAAATGTGGAAATTTGCTCAGCCACCATATTACCAAACTGTGGTGGAGCATTGATTCCTGTACCAACTGCCGTTCCTCCTATCGCCAAATCCAGCAGATATTGACTTGCCTCTTTGATCATCCTCTCACATTTATCAAGCATTACCCGCCATCCGCTGATCTCTTGTCCCAGCGTCAGTGGTGTTGCATCCTGCAAATGAGTTCTTCCTATTTTTATGATTTTTGAAAAATCCTTTTCTTTGACAAGAAACGTATTTTTTAGTTCTGATATAGCAGGTAGGAGTTCTTCGATTATCTTTTTATAGGCAGCAATATGCATGGCAGTTGGAAAGGTATCATTCGAGCTTTGCGACATATTAACATCATCATTTGGATGAATTTTTTCATCTAAAGCACTTTGGTCCTTTAAATATACATTTGCCTTATTGGCTATGACTTCATTTACATTCATGTTGGATTGAGTTCCACTGCCAGTTTGCCAGACTACCAATGGAAAATGTTCATCCAGTTCTCCGTTAAGAATAGAATCACATACTTTTTGTATCGCCTTTAATTTACTTTCACTGATCTTTCCTAATTTAAAATTGACGATTGCTGCAGCCTTTTTAATAAAAACCAAACCATAAATTAATTCCATCGGCATCTTTTCGGAGCCAATTTTAAAATTTTCCTTGCTCCGTTGTGTTTGCGCTCCCCAATATTTATCAATGGGTACACGAACCTCACCAAGCGTATCTTTCTCTATTCGATAATTCTCCATTTTTCATCCACACCTCACTATTTCGTATACTTCAATATATATACCCATTCCTATCCATTTTATTAAAGGAATAACAATTTACTTATAAAAAAAACTGCAGACACTTGTCTGCAGTCAGTTAGTCGAGAAAGGGCATTTTTCTTGGCATTTTTTATTTTGTCAGAATCTAAATACTAAATTTAATGATGGCCCCTGCAAATGGGCCTGTTGATTTCCGCTCCAGGCACTCGCTTTCCGCGGGGAGGTCCTGAAGCCTCCTCGGCGCTTTGGCGCCTGCGGGGTCTTCAGTGACCTCTTTATCCCGCAGGAGTCGAGTGCCCTCCTCTACAATCAACAGGGAGGCAAATCAACCTAAAGTATTGCAACACACTTTTTCAAACCCTGCTAAGTGTGTCACATTCCTTTTTATATTTTGGCATACTACAGTAAGAAGTGCCTGTTCGCTCACATTCTTCAATCCCCAAGCCAGCAGTAGCGAAGCCCGTACAGTTCTACTTATTTTTATTATTTATTAGTTGACCTGAAGGTCTTTATTGAAAACACTCTGTTGAATGGTGCGGAAGGCACGAAGACTCCTGCGGGAGTACGGGTCAGGGGAGACCCCGCAGGAGCGCAGCGACGAGGAGGCTCCCCGGCACGCCCGCGGAAAGCGAAGTGCCTGGAGCGCCTATCAACAGACATTTTTAATATCTATATACCAATAATATTGTAACTAATTAACGCAGTGAATTTTTGAAGTGATACAATAAAAAGGCTGCCGAGGTTTTTTTCGACAGCCTGACTGCAGATACTTGTCTGCAGTTAACGATTTAATGTTTAATGATTGTATATCCGATATAATAAGAAAGGATTAAAAAACTACCGATTAATAACACGACTGAATATTCTGACATATATATCCCACCTCTATATTAGTAAATGCTTAAACATTTTCAAAATATCATAAGTGGTGGGTATCGCAAGTGATGAATATTACACTTTATTGGCTAAGAGGTGAATTTTTTGTGAACATTTGCCTTTTTGGAGCAACAGGCAGAGTTGGCACGATTATTTTAGAAAATGCTTTATCCACTCAACATTCCGTCCAGGTTCTGGTGAGAGATAAGAGAAATCTAAACCATACAGGAGATGGCCTTCTTGTTATGGAAGGAAATGTTCTAAATGAAACGGACATTGCGAACAGCTTAACTGGAACTGATGCAGTGATTAGTGCTTTAAATACCGCAGGTACCACCACACTGTCTGATTCAATGCCATTTATCATTAAACATATGAAAGAGCAAGGCATACAGCGAATTATTACGATTGGAACGGCAGGGATTCTGCAGGCTCGGTCAGCTCCCCATTTATATCGGTTTCAATCATCCGAGTCAAAACGGAAAAGCACTCGTGATGCGGAGGAACATTTACGGGCCTATTTATTATTAAAAGAGTCCGGACTCGATTGGACTATTGTATGTCCGACCTACTTGCCTGTGGGGGAAAGAATAGGGCATTACAGATATGAAAAAGACTTTCTGCCAGATGATCCTTCATCGATCTCTATTTATGATACTGCGGATTTTGCCTTTAGTCAGCTATTTAGTGAACAATTTATAGGCTTCCGAGTAGGACTTACCTATTAAAAAGATCCCCTAAGCATGATTTATTAAAGGGATTACTTGTCTAAGCGACCGAACTCTCCTTATCCGTGTAAGTTCGGTCTTTTATAAGGCTTCTAATCGACCCTTCTCTCCTTAAAATCAGAGAAAATGGTCTTCATAAGGGCGATGATGACCAAATTCTTCCGGAAAACCAGAGAAAATGGTCTTCATCACGGTGATGATGACCAAATTCTTTCGGACAGCCAGAGAAAATGGTTTTCATAAAGATGATGAAGACCAAAAGTGAGAGGACGGTCGCTTATAGGGACAACCAGCGCCCAAGCCCCCGAACTTAAGTAAAGTTTTTCTAGCCAGCCAAATCCGTGCTGCCCTGCTGGAGCTGATACATTTGATAATATTTACCTTTATTCTTCATTAATTCATCATGGGTCCCTTTTTCAACAATCATTCCCCGATCCAAAACAATAATTTGGTCGGCATTTCGGATCGTTGATAACCGATGGGCAATGATAAAGGTGGTTCTCCCTTTTTTCAGAACTTCCATGGCTTCTTGAATCAAAGCCTCTGTCTCTGTATCAATACTTGAGGTGGCTTCATCTAGGATCAGAATGGCTGGATTAAATGCAAGTGCACGTGCAAAGGAAATTAACTGCCGCTGCCCGCTCGAAAGCGTACTTCCCTTCTCTAATACTGGTTCATCATAACCATTTTCTAAGTTCTTAAATACTTTTTCAGCCCCAACATCCTTTAATGCTTTCTCCACTTTTTCTTTCGTAATCGTAGGATCATTAAGACTTACATTGGAGGCAATTGTCCCTGTAAATAAATAAGGATCCTGTAAAACAATCCCCATATGGTTACGGATGGATTGACGGGGTATCGTTTCAATATCTCTTCCATCAATCGTAATTTTTCCTTTTTGGCAATCATAAAAACGGAACAGTAAATTCATAATTGAACTTTTTCCTGATCCCGTATGGCCAACGAAGGCAACTGTTTCACCGTGCTTGGCTTCAAAATCAATATTCTTTAGGACATATTCTCCTTCTTTGTAACCAAATGAAACATGATCAAATGATACATTCCCTTTAAACCGAGCAATTCTCTCACTACTAACATTTTCGCCTGGTTCATCCATCAGCTTAAATACACGTTCCCCTGCCACAAGAGCCAGTTCTAAATTAGCCAGTTGATTGACAATCCCCTGAACTGGTTGAAAAAGTCGGTTGATATAATCAACAAAGGCATATAGCACTCCTAGTGAAAGAATGGTAGAAGTATTCAGTGCCTGACCCCCAAAATACCAAATAAATGCCACAAAAATGAGATTTCTTAATATCCCGACTAGGTTATGAGAGGTTAATGAATTTAAACTTAGCAGTCTATTTTGGTACGTAAAATACTCATGGTTAAGATTTTCAAAATCTGCTTTTGTTTCTTTTTCGCGACCGAACGCCTGGATTATACTCATCCCTTGGATAGACTCATTAATCATTGCATTAATTTCGCTATTTCTAGACCGAATTACACGGTTGTATTTAGACGCATACTTCCGGTAAATTAACACCCATACATAAAGAATAGGCAATAATAATAAACAAATGGCCGCAAGTTTTGCATTCAAAATAAACAAAGCCACATAAATACCTGTGATATAAATGGAACTCGTAAAAAAGGTAGCGAGAACCGTAACATATAACTCACGGATCGCCTCCGTATCATTCGTAATTCTTGCTACAACTTTCCCTGCAGGCAGATTATCAAAATAATTAATGGGTAGACGTTGTATCTGACCGTATACATCTTCACGCATTTTTTGAATAATACGATTAGCTGATTTTTGCAATAAAAAGCGTTCTCCGTACTGAAAAATGGCTGAAACCACCAAGAGTCCAAAATAAATGGCCAATAATCTAAAAATAGCTGGGATCTCAGGCTGGTAAAAGGCTAATATTTCAGACCCCTTGAGGATTTTCGCCTGTAATTCAGCCCTTCGATCACCATTTTTTATCACCAATGTTCCATCTTTTAATGTTCGCCTTCCATCAAATTCAAGCTTTTGGTTAATGAAAACAAACTTTGATCCTACTTGCAAAATCCGAATTTGTTTTCCCTTTTGTTCATTACCCAAAATATACTTTTCTCTTTTGTAAAATTTCCCCTCATACTTTACTGCTTTATCCCCACTTGTTGTTTCATACCATACCGATTCAATCCCTAATATATGCTGATCAATAATATTTTTAGCAATAAACGGTCCAGCGAGATCGGTTACGACAGAAATGGTCAGCATGATCAAAGCTGCTAAAATAATTTTCTTATACGCAAAAGCATATCTTGCCAATCTTTTCCCTGTTGTCATGCTTGCACCCCTTCCTCTATCTTCCCCGCAATCTGCTGGCGGATAAATTGTTCCTTATACCACCCATTATGTTCGAGGAGTTGCTCATGTGTCCCTTCTTCGACAATCTTGCCTTCATCTAAAACAATAATATGGTTGGCATGCTGGACAGCTGACATGCGATGGGTGGTAATGATTGTGGTCTTGTCATTTCTTACCTTTCTGATATTGTCAATGATTCGTTTTTCAGTTTTGGCATCAACTGCAGATAGGGAATCATCAAGTATAAGGATCTCTGGATTTTTGATAAGCGCTCGCGCAATGGAGATCCGCTGTTTTTGCCCGCCTGATAAAGCCACGCCCTTCTCTCCAACGAGCGTACTTAATCCCTCTGGGAGCAGTTCTAAATCCTTACGAAACGCTGCTAAATCAATGGCCTCTGCTAATTCTTCATCGCTCGCATCCATCCTGCCAAAGAGAATATTCTCTTTCACACTTCGAGAAAACAGTACGTGATCTTGTGGCACATAACCAATCCAATTGCGAACTTGATTCAAGGTTTGCCTCTCTAAAGGTACCCCTGATATGGATACTTCTCCATCGCCTAGAGGATACTGTCTTAATAATTGCTTAATAAGGGTGGACTTTCCTGACCCTGTTTTACCAACAATGCCCAATGTCTGCCCCTGTAGAAGCTTAACATCAATATTTTTAAGATTATCATTTTTAGAAGATGGATAACGGAAGGTTACCTTTTGATAATCAATCCGATCTGCACCTTCTATGGAAACAGGGGCGGTAGGATTGACGACTTCTTCCTTATAGCTAAGTGTTTCATTAACGCGGTCGAGTGAAGCATTTCCCCTTTGCATTACATTGATTAACTCGCCAATTGCGAACATTGGCCAGATCAGCATCCCTAAATACACATTAAATGAAACAAGATTGCCCAATGTGATTGATTGATGAAAAACTAAATAGGCACCATACCCAAGGCCAATTAAGTAACTAATGCCGACAAGCACCTTAATCGTAGGGTCAAATAAAGCGTCTATTTTTGCAACCTTAATATTCTTATAGTAGACATCTTCCGTGAGTTGATGAAATCGATCGCTATCAGCTACTTCTTGAACATAAGCACGGATAACCCTAACTCCTGCAACAGATTCAAGTACTCGATCATTCAGTTCACCAAAGGCATCCTGGGCTTCCGTGAAGCGAGTATGAATTCTGTTCCCATAAATTTTCATCAATATGGCCATAAATGGAAGCGGAATAATGGCCGCTAACGTTAATTCCCAGCTAATAAAAATCCCCATCGTTAACAGTAATGTCAGCATCCAAACACTTGAATCCACGAGAGTCAGAATTCCAAACCCTGCAGTAATTGAAATGGCTTTTAAATCATTGGTGGCTCGTGCCATTAAATCACCAGTCCGATTTTTTTCATAAAATACTGGAGTCATTTTTAATAAATGGTTGACGAAACGAGACCTAAGTTTCCTTTCAACGAGGAAAGCGCCTCCAAACAAGCGATACATCCAAACATAGGTGATCGCATAGGATGACACCATGATTGCCAAAAGTATGCCAAGGTATTTTATTATTTTCTCTTTACTTATACTGCCGACATGAATATCATCAATCGCCATTCCTATTAATTTAGGCGGCATCACATCCAAAATACCAACTAGAATTAATAGTGTGATCGCGATACAATAGCGCTGCCAATTTTCTTTAAAGAACCAACTTAATTTTTTTAAAACCGCAAACATAGCTGACTTCCCCCTTATGATTTACTATCCGCCTTCTAGCGCTCCTGTTGTGTTTCCAGTCCAAGATCCTTCCAAATATCTCATCGACTTTTCCTCCCACTCATTTGTTTTTGACCTATAAAAAAAGACATACCGCAGTAGTGCAGTATGCCTCCTTTTAAAAAAGGGACAAAAAAACACAGTGTACGTTTCAAAAGAGAACGTAACCTGTGTTTTTGCCATTAATCAATTTTAAAATTAACAGGAAATTTCTTCAGGACAGGTTACATTCAAATATTCAATTGCTAATAAGACTTGATTGAATTTAGTCATTTGGTAACCCTCCCTTTCCTTTTTTTTCATCCTTTGTTAGATTATCACCAGTTCTTTTAAAAGTCAATTCCCATTTTTCAGAATTGTTTCTAACATCTTTCGACATATTGAAAATTCATTAATGCCCCTTCCATTTCTTCTGCCATTTCTCCTTTTGTTTATTCCATTTCTCTTCCCACTTTTGAACCTCATTATTAAAGCTTCCTGGTAAATTAAAACGATTTTTAGCAGCCTCTTCCTGCTTTTTCTTTTCAATCAATGTGGCAATATGAGCGACATTAAAGCTTTCGGATGCCTCATTCGCTAAAGCATTGGTCATCACTTCCCGAAAAACAACTGCCGCCCCTTTATTGCTGGTCGGAGTTATATAATGCTCCGCATCTGTTTTATCATAACCAACCCAAATCGCACCGACCAGCTGTGGTGTATAACCAACAAACCATTGGTCCTTCAGGCCATTTATACCTTTTATCGGAACTTGAGTGGAACCAGTTTTCCCTGCCGTTTCTCGGCCTGGTATTTGGGCTGCAGTACCTGTACCTTGTTCCACGACACCAAGAAGCATAGTTGTCATATTGTCAGTTACGGCTTTTGTTGTGACTCTCTCTTTTTTTGCTTTCCAGACAGCAACAACATTTCCTTCAGCATCAACGATTTTCTTAATAGCATGGGCCTTCATTCTTACACCACCATTTGGAAAAACAGAGAAAGCTTCAGCCATATTTAGTGGAGAGACTCCTTTATGCAAACCACCTAAAGCAAGGGATAAATTACGGTCATTTTTGTCTAATGTTATTCCAAACCGCTTAATTGAATCCAATCCTTTTTCAATCCCAAGTTCATTTAGCAGCCAGACCGCAGAAACGTTTTTTGATTCTTTCACTGCTTCATACATTGGTACCTGACCAGCATATTGATAATCGTAATTACTAGGTTGATAATCGCCAAATGACATTGGTTCATCTTTTAACATATCACTAATCTGCCAACCTTCTTCCAGTGCTGGTGTATAAACAGCTAATGGCTTAAAGGAAGAACCTGGCTGGGCCTCTAATTGCGAAGCTCGATTATACCCCCTAAACGTATGTTTTCCTCTGCCTCCAACAATAGCCTTGATTCCGCCTGTCTTTGGGTCTATTAGGACACCACCGCTCTGAACTAGACGATCGTTTCCTTCTTGGAATAAGGAATCATTTTGATACGTCTCTTCCACGGCTGTTTGCATCACTGGTTCAAGTTCTGTAAAAATTTGATAGCCACCTGTTAGTAATTCATCCTGTGATAACCCATATAAGTTTATTGCCTCATCTAAAACCTGATCAACATAGTATGGAAATTTGCCCCGGAATGGGTCACCGCCCCCATCATTCAAAATTACTTTTTCGTGAATTGCTTTTTCATACTGCTGACTGGAAATATACCCTTGGTTTTTCATTTGTGCTAATACTAGATTTCGCCGTTCCGTCGCCTTTTCCATATGTTCATATGGATTAAGGGCAGATGGCGCTTTAATTAGACCTGCGAGTAAAGCAGATTCACTGATTGATAGGTCGTTAACATCTTTGGCAAAGTATTTGCTGGCAGCCGTTTTAATTCCCCATGCACCGTTTCCAAAATAAATTTGATTTAAATACATCTGAAGAATCTGTGGTTTCGAATATTCTCGTTCAATCTGAAGTGCTAAAAAAACCTCCTCCATCTTCCTATTTAAGGTTTTTTGTGATGTGAGCAGGGTATTCTTTGTCAATTGCTGGGTAATGGTACTGCCGCCTTCTACCATTCCTCCCGCTTTTAGGTCACGCATTAGTGCCCTTGATGTCCCAATAAGGTCCACACCGCTATGTTGATAAAATCGACGATCCTCAATTGCAATGATTGCGTTTTTCATTGAATCAGGGACCTGCTTTATGGAGACACCCTCATTTTTATTCGCCGACACTTTACTTGCTATTTCCTCATTGACATCGTAAAAAACCGTTGCCTGAGGCAACTCATTCTTAAGACCTGAGATATCTGCATCCTTGGAAAAATAATAAAGAAGTCCAAAAAAACTTAAGATGATAATTAACGTTGAAAGTACTAGTATCTGGAGTAAATGCCACTTTTTCCAGTTTTTAAATATGGCCGTTACTTTCTCTTTAAATACCAAATGAAAAACATCCTTTTCTGTAATCTTTAACAGGTATAATTTCGATTATCGGTTGGTTTTTATGACTATTTATCATAAAAGTTAATACAACAACGATTAGTATTCCAAAAAAAAGAAAAAAGATGGGCCGGATTCCCATCTTTTGTTATTTATTCATTTTTAGCTAATTCTTTAAACCGTTGTTTCGATACCTTTTCATCAATACTGCTAAAGATTCGATAATTTCCTTCATCCAAAATACGAAAATGCTTACTAAGAATATTTTGTTGAAGAATATACCCATTCTTCTTTGATACCACTCTCCACCAAACTCGTCCGCCTAACGTTTTTGATTTTCGAATATCTATTCCTTCACGGGCTACCGTTTCTAGTACTTCAAGTGGTTCATTGCCAAATAAAAATTGAACTGTTTCGGTCTCACGAAATAATGCACAAATCGAAACCACGGTGGACCAGTTGGCAAGAACCCTGCCTTTTTCAATTTGAACAAGTGTTTTCTTTGAGACACCAATAATATCTGCCATTTTATCCTGAGTGTAGCCGACTTCTGTCCGTATTAGGCGAAGCTTTTCTGAAACCTGCATTATAATTTCATCTCTGGTCACGTTAAGCCCTTCCTTCAATTGCAACTAGTGTAATTTTACACTAGTTTACTGAATCATTCAAACTTTAGCATAAAAAAACTGCTACCTTTATAGATAGCAGTTTTCATTAGTTAATGTAATTTGGATGGTATTCCGCATTTGCTGGAACATGAATCTTTCAAATCACATGCCCCGCATTTTCCCTTTTTCGATTTGTTTATAAACCTAACTAAGGACCAAGTTGCATATCCAAAAATAGCTGCCCCTATTAAAATACTGGCTATCATTTGCTCCACCTCATTTAAGAAGACTCTTTTCGTAAACTTTGTTGCTATTGGAACTTTATAAGTATCATTTACTAAGTTTCTAGGCAATTTTCGCAAATGTTCATACGAAAAGATGTCACAAAGCATATAGTTATACGGGTTGATAAACTTTTACGAAAAACAACAATCTATACGAAAATAGCCTTTAAGAATCACACAATTCCAAACAATTTGCCACCTTGATAAATCACCAAAGAAAGAACGTAAGCAATCGCAAATGCATAAATCATAGAAAAAGCCGTCCATTTCTTTGAATTTGTTTCTTTATAGATGGTTGCTACCGTCGCAAGGCATGGGATATATAACAAAATGAAAACCATGAAACTAAAGGCAGCAAGCGGAGTATAATAGTCAGCCAATAACCCTTGCAAACCTGCATCATTCGGAACAAAATAGATAATATTCATAGTAGAAATAATTGCCTCTTTTGCCAAGAACCCTGTAATTAACGAGGCTGATGCCTGCCATGTTCCAAATCCAATAGGATCAAATATTGGGGCAATTACATTCCCAATCATGGCTAAATAACTATCATCCATGTCAACCTTTAACCCATGGGGACCTGCAAAAGATAACAACCAGATAAAGACAGAACCTGCAAAAATAAATGTTCCAGCTTTTCGGACAAAACCTTTCCCTTTATCCCAAGTACTCCTCCAAAGTGATTGAAATTGAGGGAGCCGGTAAGGGGGCAGTTCAATGACAAATAATGAAGTTTCTGATTTTAGTAAAGTAGCGGAAAAGATTTTTGCTAATACCAATGCAACTATGATCCCCAGTACATATAGACTCAGAACAACTAATGCCTTACTTCCTGCAAAAAATGCTCCTACAAATAACGCATAAACGGGCAATCTTGCTGAGCAGGACATTAACGGGGTAAGTAATATGGTTACCAGCCTTTCCCTTGGAGTCTCTATGGTTCTTGCTGCCATAATTCCTGGTACATTGCACCCAAACCCAATCATCATTGGAATAAACGCCTTCCCATTTAATCCAACTGATTCCATAATCCGGTCCATTACTAATGCAACACGGGCCATGTAACCAGAATCTTCTAATAAAGAAATAAAGAAAAATAGGATAAAGATTTGTGGGACAAAAACTAGTACGCCGCCTACCCCTGCAACCAACCCTTCAATAATTAATGCATGAATAAATCCTGAGGCATGAATGGCGGTTAATGCCGATTCAATCCATTCTGTAATTGGCCCTGTTAAAAATCCATCCAAAACATCAGATAATGGCGTTCCGAGCCAATCAAAAGTCAGCATAAACATCACATACATCAGCAGCAAGAAAATAGGCATTCCTAAAAAGCGATTCGTAACAATTCGATCAATTTTCTCAGAAAGTGGAATCTCGAAATTACTTTTTCTAGCAACTTCTGCGACAATTTGCTCGATGATTTCTTTTCTTTTTTGATAAATAAAGTTTGCTAATGATTTTGCATTAAATTTTTTTTGTAAGTTTGACTCCAAGTTAGTTGTTAGAGTATTAAGGCTTTGTTCATCAACTATACTCTTAAGGTAGTTTCTTACGTATTCGTTTCCTTCAAAATATTGAAGAGCTAGAAATCGTGCAGAAAGGCCAGTTTTTCCATTAATCTCCGCTGTCAATGTTCCAATCGCTTCTTCAACTTCTATTCCATAGTAAATAAGGTTCTTTTTGGCAGGCTGGATTGATTGAGTAGAAATGACCTCAACTAATTTATCACAGCCCTTACCGCTTCTTGCCACGACCGGAATAACCGGCACCCCTAGAATATCTGAGAGCTTAGTTGCATCTATTTGAATCCCGCGCTTATTTGCCACATCAACCATATTAAGTCCAATAAGTGCTGGCTTTTTAAACTCTAACAATTGAAAAGTCAGATGTAAATTACGTTCTAATTGTGAAGCATCTAATATATTTAGCAGGCGATCCACTGATTCATTTAGAAAGAAGGATGTAACAACTCCTTCATCCTTTGATAACGGATTTAGAGTGTATACTCCTGGTAAATCAATTAAATGACCAATATTATTTTTAAAAATGCCAACTTTCTTTTCAACGGTTACACCGCTCCAGTTACCAACATACTCATAGGAACCTGTTAGATTATTAAACAAAGAAGTTTTGCCTGTATTGGGATTTCCAATTAGAGCGATTTCCATTATACTCTCTCCACTTCAATTTGAACTGCTTCACTAAGGCGAATACCTACACATTGTCCACAAGATTCAATCATCACAGGCCCGCCAAATGGCATGATACACTTTACACATACTTCTGATCCTTCCGTGATCCCTAAGTCAAGTAATCTCCTTTGTACGAGATGACCCACATGAGAAATATCAATAATTTTTCCTTTATCTCCTGCTTTTAAAGCACCAAACATATATATCACCCTATTCAAGTTAATTGAGAATGATTATCTTTCTATATTGTCATTTTAGCACCTTATAAGAGTTTTAAAGGATGACAAATATGTCAAAAGTTCGAAATTTACAGTAAAAAAAAGTATCTCGATAGAATTTAAGACTTTTATTATAATAGTAAGGAGGATTTTCTATTTCTCCATCGAATAAACAATGTAAGCAGTTTTTTGTCAATAACATAGGGGGAAAACCGCATGTTCACGGAAAACCAAATAGATTTAATTGAGTTTTTTAATCTAAATAGACAGAAATTAATTCAAAAATGGGAAAATGCCATTGTTACCACTAAAGCTGATCCTTTTAAATTAAAAATTCACGATAACGGCGAGGCATTACTCGAAGTTTTACTTAATATGCACAAAATGAAGGAAGAAGAGATATTAGAGATAATTGAAAAACTTGCCATTGAAGTATCGGAGGAAAGAGTTCTTGCTGATATTAACCTTGGGGATTTTGTTTATAATGTAAATCTTGGCAGGTCAGTTTTATACAGTCAATTAAGCGATACTGGGATCCCATGGGAAGCTATGCAAGAAGGATTAAACAGGATAAATTTTTGTTTTGATAAATTTCTATACTATGCTGTTTCCCATTACTCTGAGGCAAAGAACAAAATAATTGAAGAAAAAACCATGCACATTGATTCTACCCATCAAGATCGATTGACATTGCTTGGCCAGATGACATCAAGCTTTATTCATGAGTTTAGGAACCCATTAACATCTGTTCAAGGATTTATCCAATTGCTGAAAGCTGATTACCCGGAGATGAAATATTTAGATATCATTTCTAGTGAGTTAGATCAACTTAATTTCCGCATTTCGCAATTCCTCCTTTTGTCAAAAAAGGAGTTAATCGGAAAAGAAAAAGATGACTTCAATTTAAATAAATTGGTTGAAGAAGTATTAAACTTTCTTTATCCAAGCATTCTCGATGGAAAAGTAAAAATAAGAAAAGAACTAAGTGAAGATATTACTCTTAATGGATATGCAGATGAAATTAGACAGGTATTAATCAATATCATCTTTAATGCGATTGATGTATTGAATCATGATGAGAATCCCAATCCAACAATCGAGATTAATAGCAGTCTCGAAAATCAGTTCATCAAAATCAATATTTCCAACAATGGACCCATAATCCCCGCTGAACTAAGAAAATCAATTTTCGAACCGTTTTTTACGACCAAAACTCTAGGTACGGGGCTAGGCTTGTTTGTATGTAAAGAAATTATTGAAAAGCATAAAGGGACTTTAGAATGTGACTCTTTTCCTGAAAAGACTACATTTTCGATTCTCTTACCGATAGCCGCCTTAACCCCTTAAACTTCTTAAAAAGGAAATTGCATAGCACGAGTGACCAATCCCACTTTCTTAAAAGCAGGGATTTTTTTATTTTAAGAACAACACACCTTTAGAAAAAAGCCTTATTTAATCATCCCGCTAAGAACCTATTATGCATATGATGAACTAAAAATTTTTATCGGGAGATTAGACCAATGTTTACATTAAAAGTGGATAATGAAATTGAACTCCAGTTATTTCAGCAGCATCATGCCTTAAGACTATATAAATTAGTTGAAGAGAACCGCAAACATCTGCGGGAATGGATGCCCTGGGTGGATAGCATGAATTCTCTCCATCAGTTTGAATCCATTATACCGATTTGGCTAAACCAATTTGCAGAAAATAGTGGAATGAACGTGGGGATACTCTATAAAGGCGAGCTTGTCGGCTCAATTGGGTTACATCAAATAGATTGGCACAACCGAATGGCAAGTATCGGTTATTATCTCTCAAAGAAGGCAGAAGGTCATGGCATCATAACAAGATCAGTTCATGCCTTACTAAACTACGCCTTTTTCCAATTAGGATTAAATCGTGTTGAAATTCGCTGTGGTGTCAAAAACAAAAAAAGCCGTGCTATACCTGAAAGACTAAGTTTTAATAAGGAAGGGATTATTAGGGAAGGCGAACAATTATATGGACGCTTTCATGACCTCTTTATTTATAGCATGCTTGCCCGAGACTGGAATAATCGAGTTCCGTATATTACCACACCCCTTACCACCTAGTTCCTATAAATGCTGCCATTTGGGCAGCATTTTTTAGGTCGATTTGCTAATAGATTTTTTTTTTGAAATAATGTATAGAGACCAACGTAAGTGAGGTGGCATGCCTTACCTCTTGTAAGGTGATAGATGATTTGGATGAATGTAGTTATTATTGTTATCCTAATAGCCTTTACTGCCCTATTTGTCGCTTCAGAATTTGCGATGGTAAAGGTACGAACCACGAGAATTGATCAATTACTATCCGAGGGAAATCCAAGAGCAGAAGCTGCTAAGAAGGTAATTTCTAATTTGGACGGCTATTTATCCGCTACACAGGTTGGGATTACAATAATCTCCTTAGTTTTAGGCTGGCTTGGTGAGCCCACTATTCGCGAACTGCTCAACCCTGTATTTAACCTGATTCAAATACCCTTATCACTTAAACACATTATTTCGTTTATCTTTGCTTTCATTGTCATAACTTTTTTCCATGTTGTCATTGGTGAATTATCACCGAAAACGATTGCAATTCAAAAATCAGAAGAGATTCTCTTGTTTTTTGCTCGTCCGCTTATTTTGTTTTATAAACTGATGTACCCTTTTATTTGGATTCTAAATCGGTCTGCACGGTTTGTTACTGGTCTATTCGGCGTAAAACCGGCATCCGAGCATGATATCGTCCTTTCAGAAGAAGAATTGAGGTTAATTCTTTCACAAAGCTATGAAAGTGGAGAAATAAATCAATCCGAATATCGATATATGAACCGAATATTTGAATTTGATAATCGGATTGCAAAAGAAATTATGGTTCCAAGAACTGAACTTGTAACTCTTTCCAAAGATGCCTCTATGGACGAAATAATTGAAAGAGTAAAGGAAGAAAAATACACAAGATATCCCTTAATTGATGGGGACAAAGACAATATTTTAGGGGTTATTAATATTAAAGAGGTTTTAACAGATTGCATCCAGCAAAAATGTACTGGCGACCAACCGCTTCTTCCCTATCTAAAGCCAGCCATACATGTCATTGAAACTATCCCAATTCAGGAACTTCTGGTCAAACTGCAAAAAAACCGTTCCCATATGGCCGTTTTATCTGATGAATATGGCGGGACAGCAGGAATTGTCACGGTTGAAGATATTCTTGAAGAAATTGTTGGTGAAATACGGGATGAATTTGACTTGGATGAGATCCCTCTTATTCAGAAAAAAGCAGATGGTCATTATATATTAGATGGTAAAGTTCTGATCAGTGAAGTAAACGATCTCCTCGGCACAACTCTGAATGAGGAAGATGTCGATACAATTGGCGGTTGGTTTTTAACACAAAAGTTTGATGTACATAAAGGGGATACCATCGAAAACGACGGATTTGTATTTCAAATTAATGAGATTGAAGGTCACCATATCTTGTATATTGAAGTAAGTAGAGCAAAAACAGACGAAAAATTAGATGTAGAAGCGGCTCCAAAATAGGAGCTGCTTTTATTAAGGATATTTTCGCATAGATTGTTGTTTTTCGTACAAGTTCTTCAACCCTTATAATTATATGCTTCGTGGCATCTTTTCGTAAGAACATTTGCGAAAATTGCCCAGAAACTTAGTAATTGACCATTAATAAGCTCCAAAATCAACAAAGTCTACGAAAAGAGCCTTTATTAAAGTTAATTTTTGTAATATTTCGTCTTTATTGTTCATATTCACTATGTTTTCCCATAAAATATAGTTATCAACTAATATACTAACCAGAACGTTTGACTGTATAGTTCAAATTCTTTATAATTATTGTTAATTTAAAAAATTGTCGAGGTGGTAAAATGACCATTAGACGAGATTAGCAGAAAACAAGAAAAAAAATTCAAGGCAATATAAGTTAATTTTTTTATCAAACTGGGAGGTGACTCCTTACCTGTCTAAAACAGGATAAGGGAACTTATTTGGACATATTTAACTTGGTTATTATAGCCATTTTAATTGCGTTAACTGCTTTTTTTGTTGCTTCAGAATTTGCTATTATCCGAGTCAGAAGCTCCAGAATTGATCAGTTAATTGAAGAAGGAAATTCGAGTGCTGTAACTGCTAAAAGAGTGATTTCTAATCTGGATGAATATCTTTCTGCCTGTCAATTGGGAATAACGATAACTGCCCTTGGTTTAGGCTGGCTCGGTGAATCGACTTTTGAAAAGTTGCTCCATCCGCTGTTTGAAGAATTAAACATTCCCGAGAGCTTTAACCAAGTATTATCTGTAGGCTTTTCATTTGTAGCAATTACCTTTTTACATGTAGTTGTTGGTGAACTTGCTCCAAAAACATTGGCCATTCAGAAGGCAGAATGGATTACATTAGTGATGTCACGTCCGCTTGTTCTTTTTTACAAGGTTATGTTCCCTGTTATTTGGCTGCTTAATGGTTCAGCACGAATTACAACTAAATTCTTTGGGCTTAAGCCTGTTTCTGAAAACGAAATTGCCCATACAGAAGAAGAGCTTCGAATTATCCTTTCTGAAAGCTACAAAAGTGGTGAAATTAACCAATCAGAGTTTAAGTATGTAAATAAAATTTTTGAATTTGATAACCGTATTGCTAAAGAAGTTATGGTGCCAAGAACGGAAATCGTTTCGTTATCAAAAGATGATACATTAGAGACTTTTCTTCAGGTATTACGTGAAGAAAAATTTACTCGGTATCCGATCATTGATGGGGATAAGGATCATATTATTGGTCTTATCAATATAAAAGAAGTAATGACTGATTTAATTGGTAATGAAAAACTTGCAGAACGGACTCTAGAAAACTATACTCGACCAATTATTAGAGTAATAGAAACAATTCCAATTCATGACTTATTAGTAAAAATGCAAAAAGACCGTGTTCATATGGCTATATTAATGGATGAATATGGCGGTACTTCGGGACTTGTTACGGTTGAAGATATCCTTGAAGAGATTGTTGGAGAAATTCGTGACGAATTCGATATGGATGAGATTCCAGAGATTCGAAAAATTAAAGAAAACCATTATATTATCGACTCTAAAGTTTTAGTTAGTGAGGTTAATGATCTTTTAGGTGTCGAAATTGACGACGAAGATGTGGATACGATAGGCGGTTGGATTTTAACCGAAAATTACGAAGCAAAAGAAGGCGATATTCTCCTTCATGAAACATATTCCTTCAAAATTCTCGATATGGAAGAGCATCATATTAAATATATCGAGGTAACAAAAAATAGCAATAATGAAGAGGCAGTCAGTCAACAAGTTTCAATATCCAATTCAGAAGTGCTTTCTTAAAACGATTCTAAACCAGACGGATTTTTTCCGGTCTGGTTTTTTTATTAGACATCATAGTACTTTTGACCAATCAAACAACCTCTTTTAAGCATACTCTAATTTCAAAGGAGGGGAAGAATATGGATCGTTTAGCAAATTTATTTTTGGCTTGTATCTTAGCAGGCTTCGCTTTAGTTCATATGCCAAGCATTTCATTTCTAGCTGGCCTGTCATCATTTTTCCATGTTGTCGGCGCACTTGCAATTTTAGTATTTTCTTTAGTCTTGCTTTACCTTGGACTTAAAGCACTATTCAAAGAGTTGTAAGCGTTTTCTCTATAAAAACAAGGAGATCAGATTGCTAGTAATCTGATCTTCTTACTTTCTTGATAAAAAATGATTATTTAGATTTAAAAATAAGCAATTCTTCTTCAATTTTAGCGATTTTTACTAAATGAGAATCAAGACGTCGATTGATATGCAGTACTTCGCTATGGTGTGTCTCTTCAATCCGCTGAAGCGATTCTTTTATATCAGAAAGATCAATTTGATTTACTTCCACCCTATGTTCAATGCTATCCATTTTTTCAAGACGGGAAAGTCGCTTTTCTATACTTTCTAATGTTTCATTTAATGTACGGAATAAACCTTTTATATCATTAACATTATCTGTTAGCTTATCGAATTCTTGCACCATTGTAAAAACCCCCTTCTTTGCTCTTATCTTATCATCATTTTCCCTATATATATGTTACAATATCAGTAACACTTGCTCGGAGTAAAATTAGTTAATATTTCCAAACCCTTAATACATATCCCCCACATCCACACTGATCAATAAATTTAATTTTTACTTTATCACCGTACAAGGCCTCTATTAACGGCTGTAAATAAGTAGTAGGGTTTCCGAACGCAGATGCTGTCACAAGATTTACATAGCAGCCCGCCTTCGTTTCTTCCACTGCTTGAAGTGCATCAGCCATTATCATGTCAATATTTAGTTCGTATTCATCATGCTCTAAATCCTTTGTCCAATCTTTATCCATATATTCCTCCATAAAAGTTACTTTTATTAGTTATTAAAACTTTTTTTGAGAAATAAGTTGTGATTCATTGCACACAAGTGAACGTTTTAAGAAATAAAAATGAACATTTTAATAAATCATTAATACTTCGTGAATTAAGTCACATGCAAAACCGATTAAAAATTATAACCTTTTAATATAGAGAAATGGAAAACTGACATTATTTTTCTACTATCGAAGATCACTCCATTTCTTTCCTTTATGAATGAATACCTAATAGGAAAAGGTTGGTGCATTAAGATGTTCATTTCTATCGACGAAAGAGCTGCCACATGGTTCACAAAAGAATTTGAATTTCACAAACCATTTTGCATTCGGATGTTTCCTCAATACGCCGGTTTTGGAACAAAGCATAAAGGTTTCAGCCTTGCTTTTTCAGCCGAAGCACCTGTTCATGCTGGATATTCTAATGAAATTAATGGAATTACCTTCTTTGTTGAAGTTAATGATATTTGGTTCTTTGAAGATACCGAAACATCCTTAACTATAGATGACCGCCTGGAAGAAATAATGGTCAAATACCATGAACCTTCAAGCTTAGCGGTAAATTAATTCCTTTTAAAAAGCAAAAAAAACAAGCCAGTATGGTTTCTCTGGCTTGTTTTTTAACTGCATGATTTGGCTGCTGAATCTGATGAAAGTTTGAAAGATTAGGTTAGTTTACTTGTTTATCCACGCTTGGCGGAAGTAATTTTTCACTTTCAAATACTTTCCCAAGTTTTTCTTCCCCTTGAGTGAAGGTTGCTGTTGCAGCATCAAAATTAGGTGTATCTTTTTTTAATTCTTCGGCTTTAGCTTGGTATGAAGCTGCAAAATCCTTAATTGCCGCTTCAAGGTCAGCTTTTTTGTCTTTTAATGATGCAGGAATTTGATAATTATTTAGCTCAGAAGCAACCGCCGCTGCCGATTCACTTGCTTTTGCCCGATCTTCAGCAGTTGGTAATTCTTCTGGTTTAGCATCTTCTTTCGTTGCCATTGCAACATATGAATTTAAATCAGCATCTTTTGCGTTGATTTTATTTCCAAGATCCATATAAAATCTAACTAATTCCTTTTTAATATCCACTTTCGTAGCAGCCTCTTCTTTTGCTTCCTTCTTATCTGTTTTTCCTTCATTATTGCTTGAACAAGCAGTAAGACCAAATGCCATCATAATCGCTGATACTACTAACAAGAACTTTTTCATTTCCAACTCTCCCTAATTTTCTAATTTAAAAACCTTGTTTATTTTACAACATTTGATTAGACGAAAAAAATATTAGAGGGTTTCAAAAAGTTAATTTTTTTGAAACATTTCTGGCTAGCATTTTGTATTTTTTCGCCATCCAGGTGTATCTAACAATGGTTAATATTTGTCACCGGTTAACATAATAATATGGAGGGAGTTGAATATTTTTGGGTGTTCTTATTTTATTTGGTCTGCCAATTTCATTAGGCACGATGAAATACCAATCAGTTATTTTTACTGTTTTAGTTTTTATTGGGATTGGAATTGGCGCAATAACTGTTTATTCGATGAATCAAAAGTATTTTAAAGGATCTATGAACAAAGATAAGTCTATAAAAAATTCGTTAAAAACAGGACAAAATACTGAGAAAAATTTCCCCATTATTAATGTTTCCATCGAAGAAATTCGAAAGGCAATCAGAGAGTTTTCTGACAATCTACCTAAGGGTGTCTATCGGACGATTCTTGTTCAGAAAGACAATAGCATTGACTTTAAGCAACTTGCTCCATTTCTTGGTGGAATTCCACCCAAAATGTTCTATATGTCTAAAGAAACCTATGATCTATTTGAGGAAAGTGAGAAGCATATTCCAGTGGAAATGGATTTAGTTCAAAGGGCAGTTGACTTATTTGTAAAAGAGCATAAGGAATACCCAATGTTAAAATTTGACCCTCATCATAAAGTAAATTATTTTCAGTTAGGACAGGAGAAATACCTAAAGGAAGAACCTAAAATACAATTTTATATTACCGACCTTGATGGTTTAATCACGCATATTAAACCTCAGAAAAAGAAAGTGGAAAACACCTCTCATAGTTGAGGGGTGTTTTCCACTTCAGAAATTTATCAACCTTGTTTTTTACTACTAGACCTTAGATTTAGCAAATAATCCATATTTAAGTAATTATTTTTGCTTTTTTTTTATTAAAATTGAGATAATAGCAATAGACAATAATATTTCTCAAAAATGAGGGGTTTCAAAGATGGTAAAACGTAAGAATAAAAAAACACAGCATTTAGCAACGATTTTTCTTGCTGTGATGGGAATCGGCTTTCTAGCAACTATTCCAATAAAAGATTCAGTCTGGGGAATAATCCTGCAAGGGGGATTTGAAGCAGGTCTGGTTGGAGGATTAGCCGACTGGTTTGCCGTCACAGCATTATTCCGGCATCCACTTGGTATTCCTATACCACATACAGCTCTCCTTCCAAAAAATCGTCATAGAATCATTGCCGGTATAATTTCAATGTTAGAAAATGATTGGCTGACAAAAGAGAGCATTCGTAAGAAAATTGATACTATTAATTTTACTGAAAAAATATTTGAGATAGTTGATAATGAATTACCTTCACCAGCAGTACAAAAGAATTTCATAATGATGTCTAAACATTTGATAAAAATATTTGATATGAAAAGATTCTCTCCCCTGCTAGAAGAAGAAATCAAATCTCGAATCCACGAAATTGATAGTAAGAATTTTCTCCCCCTGCTTATTGATCAGGTTACGATTAGAGAATATGATGAAAAAGCACTAGAATATGTCCTTAAAGAGATTGATGAATGGGCAAGGAAGGAAAGTACAAAATATAAACTCGGTGGGTTGGCTATCGATGCGGTGGAAAATATCAAAGCCGATGGTTTTATGCAATTTGCATTAAAATCATTTAGTAACCTGGTTAACGAAGATAAATTGGGCAGTATTATCCAAAGCCTTATTTTAAAAGGGGTAGCTAGCTTCCAAGACCCACTAAATCAAAACCGACAAACATTAATGATTCATATTGATAATAAACTACAATCGTTAAAAAATGATCAAAAGGTCTATGATGAACTGAATAATTTTAAAACGCAGCTTATTGAAAAATGGGAATTACAAGAACAAATTGTTGGATTATTAAGTCAGATTGAACAAAAAGCTAATGATTTTATTGATAAACCAAACTTTTATGATGAGTATCTCCTCCCAATCATTAAAAATGGCATAGATCAAATCAAATCAAATCCAGAAAAAGTGCTTTCTATTGATGCTTGGATTAAGAACCACATTTCAAATTTAGTTGATAAAAATCATTCGAAAATAGGCATTCTTGTTAAAGAAAATTTAGAAAAACTAGATGATAAAACTCTTATTAAAATGGTTGAAACAAACGTTGGAAAAGACCTGCAATGGATCCGAGTGAATGGTGCTGTTTGTGGATTCCTTATTGGGCTTGTCTTAGTTGGGATTAAAGCGTTTTTTTAAGTCACTTTTGAAAGGCTGCCAACTAGGCAGCCTTTTTTCCTATATGAAATTCATATTTTGTCCTCATGAAATTAGGTTCTTTTTCGGAATATTCCTACATATCTAGTACTGTAGTCACAACTTTTCAGTAAAAAAGGGAGGCTGAAAAATGGCAGTAAAATTGATAAAAATTTCTGTGGTGTATTTTGTCATTGGGGTTTGCATGGGTATGTATATGTCAATGACAGAAAGCTTCGACTTCACATCGGTCCATGCCCATATTAATTTGTTAGGTTGGCTGACTATGGCTGTCGCTGGTCTCATCTATGTTGGTTTCCCAAGTGCTGCAGAAACAACACTCGCAAAGGTTCACTTTTGGCTTCATAACATTTCTCTTCCCATTATGATGATTGGACTTTGTTTTTTAGTAACAGGGACGAAAAGTGCTGCACCCGCAGTAGCAACTGGTGGCACATTAATGGTATTAGGTATCATTGTCTTTGCAATTAATATCCTTAAAAACGTTAGGAGTTAAACGGCACTTTTAGTTTTTATTTTTTGCATTTACAGGTTAGACAAAAGACGCCTATTTTGGCGTCTTTTTTTCTAATGGTACGTTTCTAAAAATTTCATTCTAAGTTTACTTTTTTCTTCATCTGGTAACTTGCTATTATAATTATAAATAGCCCCTTCCCAATCTCCATACATTGGATTTGGAAAAAGAATCAGTTTTTTACCGAACTCTTCCCTGTACTTATCCACCGTTTGATTTCTCACTGACAATGATAATACATCAAATCCGTTGAAATCCCCAAGGTTATCACCAAATAATAAGACAATTTCGTGTGTCCTCGCCACTAGGCGGCGGCGTGTTTCTTTCCCAATTTCACCAGGTTGCAATAATAACACGTGATCAGAATCTGCTTGAGGTGCACCCACACTCTGTAAATTCTTCAAAGTTGCATCTTTTTGTGATTGGTGTCGGTTGGAAATATAATAAATCTCCACACCTAAAGATTTTGCATACTGCAAAAATTCTATTGCTCCCGGAAGTGGTTTTGCTTCAGCCCGTTTGAACCAACTACTCCAATTAAAAGGAATTCTTCTTCCTGCCACTACATACCACGCCTGGTGAGGGCTGTTATTTAATATAGTTTCATCGATATCAAGGACAATTGCCGGCTTTAAAGCATTCTTTCCTCTTTTTTTACTCATGATCTCGTCCAATCTCATTCTTCCTATGTTATAGCCTTGATAGTATAATCCTTTTGCTTCTCCAGCTTTTTGAAACCAAAGAACGGACATCGTATTTTGTTCAGACAAACTTGCCACTGTTTCTGCATTTGCATCAACACTAGATAGAAAAATGGTTATAACTACTGCTGTGAACAGGGTAATAATTTTATTCAAGACCAACACCAATCCCTCTTTTAATTATAGTGTTAGTATGTGAAATAGTAGCAATTCCAATCATCCATCGGGATTGTTCTTTTGTCTAACAGCTGAACAATACGATACCGAACAGACAACCAATCAGGATAGCAACATTATCATTCCAATTGTCATTACACAGCCATCGGAGTTTTATTAGATACCTTCATCGTACGACCCGTCTTACTCGGCAATGGGCTTTTTGGCCTTCAAAAAAGCACACGGCAGAGGTAACATGTAATTCAGCAAATTAATTCACATCAAAAAAAGCAGTGGGAGACCCCACTGCTTTTGCTTGTCTCATGATAATTATTTAACTAACTCGTTCTTCCACATTATCCTGGTTTGTGTTTCGTTTATGAAATCCTTTAGCATAATAAACCGCAACCAAGAAGACTAAGAATAATGGTCCAATTACTAATGCAATTCTCGTATCCGGATTATAAGCCATTATCCCAATCACAAATGCTAAAAAAGCTAATGAAAGATAAGAAGTAAAAGGGAAAAGTGGCATTTTATACTTTAGACCTTGCGCTTCAGTCGGCTTTAAAGTTTTACGATAGCGAATTTGTGATAAAAGAATGACTCCCCAAGTCCAGATTGCTCCAAAGGTTGCAATACTCGTCACCCACGTAAATACTTTTGCAGGAACAATATAATTTAAGATAACACCAATCAATAAGGCACCTGCAGAAGCGACAACTGCTACACCTGGAACCCCATTTTTAGTTACTTTTGCGAAATTCTTTGGCGCCTCATCATGCTGGGCTAGGTTAAATAACATCCGTGCCGTACTAAAAATCCCACTATTACATGATGACAGTGCTGCTGTAAGTACGACGAAGTTAATGATACCTGCTGCTCCTGGGATCCCGATTTGTTCAAAGGTAAGAACGAATGGGCTACCTTTTGTACCAATTTCTTCCCATGGATAAATAGACATAATTACGAATAAAGCACCTACGTAAAAAATAAGAATACGCCAGAAAACAGAATCAATTGCTCTTGCAAGAGATTTTTCAGGGTTTTTAACCTCACCTGCTGTAACCCCAATCATTTCAATTCCAAGATAAGCAAACATTACCATTTGCAAGGATAATAAAACCCCTTTAATCCCATTAGGGAAAATACCGCCGTGTTCCCATAAATTTTTAATCCCTGTCGCAATACCGCCGTTGCCAATTCCAAAGATAATCATTCCAACACCGATAGCGATCATTGCAATAATCGTAACAATTTTAATTAAAGCAAACCAAAATTCTAATTCTCCATATGCTTTGACTGCTAGAAAATTGACTGTGGCCATTATGACTAGTGCAGAGAGTGCCCAGATCCAACGTGGAACATCTGGATACCAATACTCCATGTAAATTCCTACAGCTGTAATCTCAGCCATACAGGTCACGACCCATAAAAACCAATAATTCCAGCCTGTAATGTATCCAGCAAGTGGTCCTAAATAATCACGTGCATATTTACTAAAAGAACCTGCTACTGGTTTTTGAATCGCCATTTCTCCAAGTGCACGCATAATAAAAAACATAATTAATCCGGCAACCGCATATCCAACCAATATTCCTGGTCCCGCCATTTTTATTGCTGTTGCAGAACCAAGAAATAGTCCCACCCCGATGGCTGCCCCTAAAGACATCAAGGTGATATGCCTTTCTTCTAATCCACGGTGAAGCTCTTTACTTTGAGTGTTTTTACTCATATAAATCCCCCTTTATGAATAAACTTTAGAATTTCTCTCATCCCATTGAAATAATTTCTTTACTTTATTACTATAGCAATGTTATTCTCCACTTTTAAGCTTTTTATTACATTTACCTCCTTATACCTATATGGCAACGCTTTCAAAAAAGATAATTATTAAAATATTTACTCTTTTAGGATTACTCGAAATCATTTTAACATTATTGCGAATTAATTATTTTGTAAAAATACATGAAATTATCAAATATTTTTTGTAAAATTAAACAAAGGCATTTTAAGAACTTAATATGACTTCCATATTTCATTATAAATTAATCGGGGGTAATCATTTTGAATACTAGACTACATGATCCATTTAAGACTGCCTTTGAAAGCTTAGATGAATTTGCCGACCTTATTAGTCAGGTACTAATGTGCCCTATTACCATTGAGGATGCAAACCACCGCCTGCTTGCCTATAGTACACATGATGAACGGACAGATCCAGCGCGAATTTCTACCATTATTGGACGGAGGGTGCCGGAAAAGGTCATTAATCAATTATGGAAAGAAGGAACGATTCCTGCTTTACTTAAGACCCAAGAGCCGATCCGTGTGAAAAACATGAATGACATTGGTCTTAACAATAGAGTCGCTATTTCAATTTGGAAGCAAGATGAAGTGATTGGATTTATTTGGGCGATAGAAATTGATAAATCCTTAACTGATGAAGATTTCATTCTTTTAAAAAAAGCGGCTGATTCCGCAAAAAATAAATTATTACAACTTCAGACGAGAAAGAACAAAAAAGATGAACGCTCACAAGAATTCTTTTGGAAGCTTTTAACAGGTCATTTAAAAGTAAAAGAGGAGATTTTCGACCATTTCCATTCCCTACAATTAACACCGCCAACGTCTTATGCGGTTCTTGTATTCCAATTCCAAGAAAATATCACAAACAAAGTAGAGCAATCCATCTCATATTTATTGAAAACAAATCAACGGATTAAAATTATTCTTTACACAATAGATTGCAATCAACTCATTCTATTGGTATCCACCACTAAAATCGAGAACCCTTTTAATGAACTTGATCAATTTGTAAAATTCTTTGTTCTTCAAATGAATGAAAGATATGGAATTAAGGAGATTAAACCAGGATATAGCAGCATTTATGAGGACTATTTACAAACAAACAAAGCCTATAAGGAAACATTGGATGTTTTATCAATTAAAGAAAAATTCCCTTTTGAGACTAAGGATATTTTTAATTATCAAAAGCTGGGGATATATCAAATTTTAGATTTGATTTTAGAAAAAAGACAAACAGAAGCATATGAGAATTATTCATTGAAACGACTTCATGAATATGACCAAAAACACAACAGTAATTTAATCGAAACATTAGAGGTTTTCTTAAATAAAGATAACAACATAAATGATGCAGCCAAGGAACTTAATGTCCATGCTAATACTTTAAATTATCGGCTTAAACGTATCATGGAAATTGGGGATGTTAATTTCAAGGATCCTAATCAAAAAATGATCCTCTACTTAGATTTAAAGCTCGAAAAATATCAGGGGATTTGAACGTTTTGTGAAAATCCCCAAAAAGAGTGAAAATCTTTCTCTTTTTTGAACAAAGAAATTCTCTAGGAAACATTCTATACTTTAGCCATAGCAAAACACTTACATGTAACTAGAGGAGGAAATATCAATATGTTTATTGGTGTACCTAAAGAAATTAAAAATAATGAAAATCGTGTAGCTCTAACTCCTGCAGGTGTTGTCTCATTCCTAAATGCCGGCCACATAGTATTAATGGAAAAAGATGCAGGAATTGGAAGCGGTTTCACTAACGAAGATTATGCTAAAGCTGGTGCTGAGATTATCGATAGTGCTGAACAAGTATGGACTAGAGCGGATATGATTATGAAAGTAAAAGAGCCGCTTTCAATTGAATATAAGTACTTCCGTCAAGGTTTAATCTTGTTTACTTATTTACACCTTGCTGCTGAGCCAGCATTGGCACAAGCTCTTAAAGAGTCAGGCGTCATCGCTGTTGCTTATGAAACAGTATCAGCAAACCGAACTCTACCACTTCTTACACCAATGAGTGAAGTAGCAGGACGTATGGCTGCTCAAATCGGAGCACAGTTCTTACAGAAAAATAACGGCGGCCAGGGAATCCTACTCGCAGGTGTACCAGGGGTAAACCGCGGGAAAGTTACAATTGTCGGTGGTGGTATTGTAGGAACTAATGCAGCGAAAATGGCCCTCGGTTTAGGCGCTGACGTGACAATTATTGACTTAAGTGCGGACCGCCTTCGTCAGTTGGATGATATTTTTGGAAATCAAATCAAAACATTAATTTCTAATCCTTTCAATATTGCTGAAGCGGTAGCAGAAGCTGATCTTCTAATCGGTGCGGTTTTAATCCCGGGTGCAAAGGCACCTAAGCTAGTTACAGAAGAAATGGTTAAATCGATGAAACCTGGATCTGTAATCGTTGATGTTGCGATTGACCAAGGTGGAATTGTTGAAACCATCGATCATGTGACAACACATGACAATCCAACATTTATCAAACATGGTGTTGTCCACTATTCTGTTGCAAATATGCCTGGTGCTGTTCCTAGAACTTCAACTCTTGCACTTACAAATGTTACGGTTCCATATGCATTGCAAATCGCTAATAAAGGGGTTTTCAAAGCCATTTCTGAAAATGCTGCTTTACATCTTGGCGTTAACGTTGCCAACGGAGAAATCACATATGAAGCAGTAGCAAAAGATCTTGGATATGATTATGTAACAGTAGAAAAGGCATTAGAAAAAGAGCTTTCAGCTATTTAATAGCTATTCTTTCCCCTCAAGAAATCTCTTGAGGGGATTTTTGATGATGGGGGATGTTCATATGAATCAATTAAGTTACCGCGATACATGGGCAGAAATTTCACTAAATCATATTAAAGAAAATTATCATCAATTCAGACAGTTTATCTCCCTTAACGTCAAAATCATGGCTGTAGTCAAAGCTGATGGATACGGACACGGAGCAACTGAAATTGCAAAATCAACCATTGAAGCTGGTGCAGATTATTTAGCAGTCGCCATTTTAGATGAGGCTATCGCTCTTAGAGTGTCAGGGATCACTCACCCCATTCTCGTTCTCGGGTATACTCCGACACGTTCAGTTAAGGCCGCTATTTTAGAGAATATAACTCTAACAGTCTTTGAACATGAAGTATTGGATGAAGTCATCCTCCAATCGAATATCTTAAGCAAAACAGCTTCTATTCATTTAAAAATTGATACCGGTATGTCTAGAATTGGTGTTTCTTCCCATAAAGATGCGCGAATACTTGCACAAAAAGCTACTAATTCACTACATGTCTATCTTGAAGGGGTATTTACTCATTTCGCGAACGCTGATAACGAAAATACCCATCTTACCTATTCACAGTATAATCAATTCCAATCAATCGTGGAATATTTGGAGAACCATGGTATTTATATACCTATAAAGCATTGCTGTAACAGTGCAGCAGCAATGAAATTTCCGGATATGCATCTTGATATGGTTCGAATTGGAGTTGCCTTATATGGTTTGTATCCAGATTCTTCGTTAAAAAAGCATATGATCCAGCTAAAGCAGGCAATGACCTTTAAAACGAAAATTGCAGCCATAAAAAAAGTAGCTGCCACGCAGGCAATCAGCTACGGATGGACTTGGAAGCCGGAAAGAGAAAGTATGATCGCTACTCTTCCACTTGGATATGCTGACGGGCTCTCCCGGCTTTTATCGAATCAAGGAAAAGTACTGGTACATGGCAACCTAGCAAATATCACTGGACGAGTTTGTATGGATCAAACAATGATAGATGTAACTGATATTAGCAACTGCTCTGTTGGTGATGAAGTAACTATTTTTGGTCACAGCAATTCCTCTTTTCAATCAGTCGATCAGATTGCAGGGAAGATGGGTACCATCCATTATGAAGTGGTCTGTTTAATTGGGAAGCGCGTTCCAAGAGTGTATGTGACCAATAAAAATAAGATTGAACCTGCTGAATACATAAAGATCAACTAGTTTGCTTATAAGGAAAGAAGGCAGCTATTCAAATAGCTGCCACCCTTTTATTCTCGCTTTATTTCACTTTCTCATTAATAATTTCCTCAAGGTCACTCCAATTTACGATTCGTGGGAAATTTGTATGTCGATTATAAGATTGATCCCGAAGAAAAATGTTTATAGATTCGTCTAGCAATGTATTTAATATTTCTGGTTTATCATCAAAGTAATAATCGAGATGTAATTTTTTAATGATTTCTACTTTTTCATGGTCCTGCATTCCGTAATAGAATCTCTCATCATGAACAGGAAAGCCATTTTTTATTAACCATACCTTCGTCCGCTCACCATGTTCTTTCGGTCTTGCTGTTATATAATAAATTTCGTGCCCCTTCTTCTCTAATTGTTGTAACACTTCCACGGCGCTTGGATAAGCTGGACATGATGTATAATATATTTCTTCTAATGAACTATTCCACATTTCTTTTCCTTGTATATCCGTTAATCCAAAAGGTTCATGTATTTCCACTCGTTTTAAATTTTGAAAAACCTCAATTGGAACATTCTGGTTCAACTTCTGATTATATATATTAAAGGCATGCTCTCGTAGATTTATCAATGTATCATCAATATCAAAACCAAATCTCATCACATAATTCCCTCTTTTGTATAACTTGGGTAGCCAATAAATTTATAATCTTTTCCAATTTTTATGATCGATGTATCTACTAAATCCACTGCATCAGCCATTTTCTCTATTCCTGTCCCTTCCAGGAAAGTAGGTGCATCCTTTCCACCAATTAATTTTGGTGCAAAATATAGGATGACTTTATCAATACATTTATTTTCTAGAAAAGAGGCATTAATGGTCCCTCCTCCTTCAATTAATACAGAAGAAACCAAGTTCTCACCTAATATTTGGACAACTTCCTTTGGATCTACTTTTTCTAATCCATTGGTGACAAAAACTTTTAACCCTAAAGACGTTAATGTTTTTTCCTTGTCCCTATCATAATTCTTGCTTGTAAAAATCCACGTTTCTGCTAGGTTATCGGTGACAACTTTTGATTCTAACGGAATCTTTAAAGTAGAATCCAGAATTACTCGAATCGGATTTCGCCCATTAGGAATTCTTGTTGTTAATTCAGGATTATCTTTAATTACCGTATTAACTCCGACGAGGATAGCCATATTCTCATTCCGAAGATGATGGACATCGGTCCTTGATTCTGCCGAAGTGATCCACTTACTATTTGATGCATAAGTGGCAATTTTTCCATCTAATGTTACTCCTGATTTTAAAGTGACAAAAGGCTTTCTCTCGACAATGAATTTATTGAAAACTTCATTCATCTTTTGCGATTCCTCTTGAAGCACTCCAGTGATCACTTCGATTCCAGCATCTTTTAGTATTTTGACACCATTACCTGAGACGACAGGATTTGGATCAAGTGTCGCAATAACAACTGTTTTAATTCCAGCCTCAACGATGGCGACAGCACAAGGGCCTGTCCTGCCATAATGGGAACATGGTTCTAATGTGACATAGATAGTACCACCCTTTGCTGCTTCACCTGCCATTCTTAAAGCATGAATTTCAGCATGCGGCTCTCCCACTTTTAAATGAGCACCAATTCCAACTACTCGGTTATCATTCACAATTACTGCTCCAACAAGTGGATTGGGGTCTGTTTGGCCTTTCATGGCTTTGGCATTATTTAATGCTAATTCCATATAGAATTCATGGTTAGTCATTTGGACAAGTCTCCTTATCTTTTAAATGACCCGAACGTCTTATTTTTGTCTGAAGGTATTTTTCATTATACTCAGATACATCTCCCCACAATGGTTGTCTTCTTGAGACCTCTAAACCAGAGTTTTTTAAGGCTTCTAATTTTTTCGGGTTGTTTGTCATAAGTGTTACAGGTTTTGATCGTAATGCTTTAAGAACTAAAATCGCATCTCCATAATTTCGAGAATCATCAACAAAGCCAAGGCCTTCATTTGCTTCGACCGTGTCATAACCGTTTTCTTGAAGAACATATGCCATTGCCTTACTAAATAAACCAATTCCTCTTCCTTCATGGTTAGCTAAATAAAACAATGCTCCTGTGCCATGATCTGAAATCATCTTCATTGACTGTTTTAATTGGTAACCACAATCACACCGCTTACTTCCAAATATATCACCTGTATGGCAAATCGAATGAAATCTTATAATGGCATCATCAGCATATTCAAAGTCCCCATATACTAACACGCTGGATTGTTGAAACTCTGCTAGGTTTACCGAAGATAATTTTTCAATAATTCTTTCAAAGTCTTCCGTAACCTCATCGCAATTCAGCCAACAGTACCATTGGAAAACGACTGTTTCTCCATATAAATTAACTGGTAGTCGAATCGGACCGACTAAGTATATCGCTCCCTTTTGTGTTTTAATTAATTTGATTTTGTCTTCTAACACAGAAAGAACATTTGGGCTGAGCGTCTGTTTCATCGTATTTATCCCCTTTTTAGCATAGTGTTCACTTCATCGCCCAAGACATTCATGAAATGATTTCCTCTCACCTTTTTGCGAGAGAAATAAAATATAGGCTATCTTGATAGTACAAGATAGCCTAAAGGAATTACAAATATTTACGATGTACCCCTTTACCATCATAGGAGAACAACATTTTTCTTTCTTCGATCATCGATTCAATATGGACAGGTCTACCCCAAATTTGCTGGATGTAAGGAAGAACTTTTTCTAGATACTTAACATCGAGTTCTACGCCTTCATACCAGTGTTTTAAATAAAGTTCACCATTTTTTAAATAATCGCCATCATTGACTGTAATGTATGGGAATCCCCCATTTACGCGCATATTAACAAGTTGATCACGTACCTGTTCCCATTGTTTATCAACAATTTTGTAGTCCCTGCCTTGTTTCTGAAAAAGATACATATCTTCACGCATGACTAGGTCCTTATTTAGATAGTTCCGCAAGAAGGAAATATCAGACTCCACTTCACGAACTTCAAATATTTTTTCTCGACCAGACCCTGGTACTACTCCTCTTTGCTTCATCTCCTCTGTTGGATTATTGTACCGCTCTTCAATGTCCTCAAAAATCTTTATGCCTAAGTAATATGGATTGATGCCCGTTTTGGAAGGCTGCACCACTCCAGCATTTAATTTTGCAAATTCGATTGCTTCACCACTTGTTAAATCCATTTCCCTTAATATCCTTTGATGCCAATAAGAAGCCCAGCCTTCATTCATGATTTTTGTTTCAAGCTGCGGCCAGAAGTACAGCATTTCCTCCCGCATCATTGTCAAGATATCTCGTTGCCAATCAGTTAACTCTCTGCTGTAGGTTTCAATAAATAATAATAAATCCTTCTCTGGCTTTGGAGGAAATTTTCTTTTTCGTGGGTGATTCGTTTCCTTTTTATCCTTTTCGTCTAATCCCCATAGATCATCGTATGGCGTTACAGCTTGAACTTCTTGGTCATCATCTTCCTCGTCATCCCCAATGGACCAAGATAGCTTTGGTCTCATCAGTGAGGGGTCAATATGTTCATCAATGGCCAATACCGCGTCAAGGAAGGTTTCTACCTCTTTTTTCCCGTATTGAATTTCATATTGATGGATTCTTTCAGCCGTAGCTGCCATACTTTCTACCATATCCCGTTTAGTGTTCTGAAAACGAACATTGTTTTTAAAGAAGTCACAGTGTGCTAAAACATGGGCAACAATTAATTTATTTTGAATAAGGGTGTTAGAGTCAAGCAAAAAGGCATAACATGGGTTTGAATTGATAACTAATTCATAGATTTTACTAAGACCTAAATCATAATGGAGTTTCATTTTGTGAAATTGCTTTCCAAAGCTCCAATGTGAAAATCGGGTTGGCATACCATATGCCCCAAATGTATAAATTATTTCAGCAGGACAGATTTCGTAGCGCATGGGGTAAAAATCCAAACCAAACCCGGTAGCGATTTCGGTGATTTCACTGATAGCATATTCCAGTGAATTACGGCCTTCCACATTCATTTGCCATTCCCCCTTTTCCTCTTACCACAATGTATGAAGTAAAAAGGGGAATGATGAAACAAGATAGAAAAAACAATAGGCAAGTATCTTTAATTTGGGACTTTTTTAGCCTCTTTCGCGAGTTTTATACCTACATAACGATTTCGTTTCCATTCCTTTTGAAAAACAGATAAAGGTGGATTGGTTTCCCCAACTAAGTAACTAATTTCAATTGTCATCGCTGGCCTGTGATACGTTGTGATAAACCAATCTGTAAACCCGCCTCCCATTGCATTTTTTGTCGGCATCGTTAATTTATAACCGGTTAATTTCGAAATTTTTTTTGCAATCCGTTTATCTCGTTTCAGATTTTTTCCGTTTTTATAATTCCAAAAAATTTCTCTTCCTGCTGTATGATAAGCAACGGCAATCGTAGGATTGATTTCCTTGATAAATTTCGTTAAGGATTTTACTTCTTTCGATTCAAGTGGTTTTTCCCCTTTATAAAATTTATACCAAGGAGAGTCAGGTTGTTGATCAAGACTTTCCCATCCTGCTGGATATTGCCTGTTTAGGTCTATTCCCATACCATTAGCCTTCCACCGCTCAAAGTTATCTGACCCATCATTCATTTTTAGTAAAAGCTTTTGGTGCTGAGATGAAAAACCTTTAAAATCGTTCTGTTGGATGGCTACACCATCAGGATTTAACATTGGTACAAACCAAAGGGAGACCTCATTGAAAATTTGATGGGACTTGAATCCGAGAAACCCGCTCTCATTATAAGTGGCTGAATAGGACTCAAGCATTTTCATTAACATCAGGCTCGTCAACCATTCTCGGCCATGATGCGAACCAATCAATACTACGTTTTTTGTTCCTTTTCCGAGTCTAATGGCCCAAATGTCTCGTCCAAAATGAGTTTTGCCAATTGATTTGATTTTTATTTTCTCTTTATATCTCTGGTTTATTTTCGAAAGGTCATCTTCTAACATTTCATAACTATAGGGTTTATTGACTTCCACTATTTTCGCGCTTGTCACCTTTTCCTGTTGAAGGGATAAAAAAATGATAATACAGATAAAAATTTTAGCCATATGACCTCCACTTTGTTCAATCTAAAAAATATATGCAGGTAAATGTTGAAAACAGCGCAAACAGTGGGTGTCCAACATTTTCTGCGAAAGTTATCGTCAAAATATCATACAATAATCTCAACTCCTAATAAGGAGGAGATAAAAACAAATGAATAAAATGGATTATGATCGAGCGTTATACTATACACATCGGTCTGAGTGGGATAATTTGCTGATTTTAATGGTACGAACAAAAGACCAATTTTTATCAAAAAGAATTGAACAATTCCTGCATGCTTACAATTTTGAACGTGATTACGCTGTAATTGAAACCAAACTATATAACCTACTTCGCTACATTGACCATGCGAATGAAACCGTAGAACCTGACCCTAATGAGATACCGATGTATAGTCTTTCCTAAATTAACATGTGAATACAAATTAAATTGAGAAACTTTTTACTACCGGATAAAAGAATTCCACCACCAAAAAAACACGGCTTCCTCGGAATGGAAGCCGTGTTTTAAAATTCAAAACGAGCTGATTATGTTAATCACTTGATCGGAAATTGTTTAAATTTCCTGAACCATTTTCATTTTATTGTCAACTAACGTCATAAAATCATTTTCAATTGTTTTTAGTTTTGCTGTGCTTTCTTCCAAACTTTTACTATTAACACCAAAATAGAATTTCACCTTTGGTTCCGTACCAGATGGTCGTAAACAAACCCATGAACCATCCTCGAAACTATACTTTAAAACATTCGATTTTGGTAAATCAATCGTTTCTTCACCCTTATCTGTTACGCGAGTACTTGTTAAATAATCTTCCGCAGTGGATACAGCCAATTTTCCAAGGCTGGTAATCGGCTCTGCTCGGAACGATGCCAATAACTGTTGAATCGTCTCTGCCCCTTCTTTACCTTTTAAGGTTAGCGAGCGCAGGCCCTCTTGGTAATATCCATACTTTTCAAATACCTGTATCAACCCTTCATAGAGGGACATGCCTTGTTTCTTATAAAAAGCACACACTTCTGTTGCTAAAAGTGCTGCTTGAACAGCATCTTTATCCCGTGCAAAATCGCCAATTAAATATCCGTAGGATTCCTCATAGCCAAATAAAAATTTACGATTGCCATCTGTCTCATACTGATTGATTTTTTCTGCGATAAATTTAAATCCTGTTAAAACATCGACAGTTTCTAATTGATACGCCTCAGCAATTTTTCTGCCTATTTCCGATGTAACAATAGTTTTTAAAACAACGCCATTTTCGGGAAGTGTTCCTTTTTCCTTTTTTTGAGTGATAATATAATCCAGTAATAGGGCACCCGTTTGGTTACCGGTAAGAACTACATATTCTCCTTCAGGATTTAAAACAGCAATCCCTAAACGGTCGGCATCAGGGTCTGTTGCAATAAGAAGGTCTGCGCCCACTCTTTTCCCATCCCGAATTGCTAATTCGAAGGCGGCATGTTCTTCAGGGTTAGGACTTTTTACGGTTGAAAATTCAGGATCTGGAAGTTCCTGTTCTTTGACGATCGTTACATTTTCATAACCCAATGCAGCAAGTGCAGCACGGACAGGCTTGTTAGCAGTACCATGTAATGGAGTAAAAACAATTTTGAGATCCGTTTCTTGAGCCAGGGCTGGATTCTCAGATATAGTTGTTAATTTCTCTGTATAGGCCTGGTCAATTTCCGTACCAATCGTTTTAATGAGTCCTGCTGTTTTTAATTTTTCTTCACTATACACTTCAATCAATAATTCATTTTCAATCTCATTTACCTTGGCAATAACCTTGTCTGCGGCGTCTGGCGGAAGTTGGCCACCATCCGATCCATAAACTTTATAACCGTTATACTCAGGTGGATTATGGCTTGCGGTAATCACAATGCCTGAAAAGGCGTTTAAATATCTTAAGGCAAATGATAATTCAGGAGTAGGTCTTAATTCGTCAAACACATATGTTTGTATACCCTTTGTGGCTAATGTTTTAGCAGCCTCCAGCGCAAATTCTGGAGATTTATGACGTGAGTCAAAAGCAATGACAACTCCGCGTTGTTTTGCTTCCATTCCATGGTTTTCTATGTATGCAGCCAGCCCAGCGGATGCTTTGCGAACAGTATAAAGATTCATACGGTTAGTACCAACCCCTATTTCTCCACGCATACCACCAGTTCCAAATTCTAAATTTTTATAAAAGGCTTCTTCTAACTGCCTCTCATCCTTCATTAAGTCTTTCAACTGGTTCTTTAATTCAGTATCCAATTCTTCAAATTCCATCCAACTCTTAGCTGTCTTTTTCCAGTCCATCGGGATCCCCTCCAAATTCTGTCTACTGTATATTGTTTCTAATTCCATCTTTGTTAATCCTTTAAAAATCTCCTGAAATTAGCCGACAAATTTCGCAGAACCAAATTTATTCAGTTCTTTTTCTATATTACCTCAAAATCAACTAATATTAGTAGAAAAAAATAAAAGTCTGCAGCTGCAGACTTTTCCTTAGTTAAACTAGTAACTCATTATCGGCTTTAGTATAGATACTTAGCATAGACGCTCTAATACTTTTCGCCTCTTCAAAATGTTCATATTTAAATGGAAATAACAAGCCAAACTCCTTTAATGTCTCAACATTCTTATTAAATAGTGAAGCGTACTCTCCATCAGGTTGAGTGGCCTCTAAAATCGAGATTAAAGTTTGGATGCAAGTCATGACCTGAAAGGCATCTTTTAATGTATTGAAATCTTCAGAAGTATGCAGAACCTTTAATCGCTCAAACTGACAAATCTCCTCATCAGTAAAATAGAGCGGAAATATATTTGAATAGATGTACCTCACCAGCCCGTTAATTTCCTCTTCTTGACTTGGTGTCGAGGCAAACACAATTTTCACTATAAACCCACCTTTGCCATCGCTTATTTCTGTCGTATTATATATGATAGAATAACATAACTAAGTCCGTATTAACGGTGGTAATTATAACCTAAAGGAGAATTACATGCTTAACACAATGCGAATGGGAGAATGGTTTCAAATAACAGTCCCTTTAGAATGGAATGGCCAAACCATTGCAGATATATTCCGGCATGTCTGGGAATCCCCCAAAAAGTTAACTCACTCTTTTAGAATGGAAAATAAAGTTTTAGTAAATGGGGATCCCGCTAACTGGAATATGCCTCTTATTAAAGGTTCTAAGATACAAATAAAACTATTTGAGGACGAAAATATAGAAATCTTCCCAAACTTCATTGATATAGACATTCTATATGAGGACGAACATGTTTTGGTGATTAACAAGCCACCCTTTATGAATACCCATCCAAATGACCTTAAAGCTGATCAAAATACACTTGTTAATGCTGCCCAATTTTATCTGCAAGCAAAAGGGGAAAATAGGAACATTCGACAAATACATCGATTAGACCGGGACACATCAGGTGCCATCCTCCTTGCTAAACATGCTCTAGCAGGGGCTATTTTGGACAATATGCTCCTTAAAAGGAATATTAAAAGAACCTACATTGCTTTAGTTCATGGGGTGTTAAAGCAAAGAACAGGGACAATTAACGCACCAATTGGCCGGGATCGCCATCATGCAACCAAAAGAAGAGTTTCTCCATCAGGGCAAGCTGCAACTACCCATTTCACTGTATTAAAGGTAGACAAAGGGAAACAACAAACTTATGTAAAATGTTGGCTCGATACTGGGAGAACACATCAAATTAGGGTTCATTTAAGTCATTTGGGACATCCTTTAGTCGGAGATACATTGTATGGAGGGAATTCAATTGTGAAAAGACAAGCACTCCATGCAGCAAAACTTGAGTTCATTCATCCCTTTACTCAAGAGAAGATTGTATGTCGTGCGCCATTTATAGATCTGCCTGTTATTTTTAAAGATATTGACATCTATTCACTATAAAAATTGATGCAAACATCAAAAGCCTCCGAGCTTATCGGAGGCTTTTTAAAAGCAATGGATTATTATCTATCCGTTTTTCTAAAGGCTCGTAGAATGAAACTTACTAGCAAGACCAAAACGGCTGAACCTATGATTGCAGGAACTATTGCAAAACCAGCGACCTGTGGTCCCCAATTACCTAAAATCGCAGTTCCAAGCCATGCGCCAACAAATCCTGCAATGATATTACCAATTATGCCGCCAGGAATATTTCTTCCAACGATAAGGCCTGCTAACCATCCAATAATCCCACCAATAATTAATGCCCAAATGAAGCTCATTCAGTACACTCCTTTTTAGTATTCAATTATTTGTTTCAGGCAGTATTGGAAAAGTAACTTATTTTCATGCTACCTGTACCTATAAAGTACCCTATTTTCCTTTTTATACTCAGAAAAGAAAAATCTTAGCAAGGGTAACAAAGGGGTACATAAATACCTCGAATATAGGCAAAAGTAAAAAAGCCTCTATCCTTAAAATGAACTATTCAAAAATATTCAATGTTAAGATTTTGTAAATATACATAGACTTTGTTCCGTTAAAATGAACTATTCAAAAAATTCTAATGTTAAGTTTTTGTAAAGTTATATAGATTTTGTTTCTTTTTTCGACATTTTTCAGATAAAATTACTTGGGTTGGTGTACAACACTTGTTTAAATGAAAATGGGGGTAATCACATGGCATTCAAAAAAGTCGATAAATTCTCAGTATTACTTAGTAATATTTCTGCAAACCTAAAGGAAAGTGCAAATTTCTTTACAGATTACAAATTAAAAAATGTGAGTGATTTGAAAATTTTCTCAGAAAAAATGAAGGAACTTGAAACAAAAGGAGATACATATGTTCATGAAGTAATCAAAGAATTGAATGATGCCTTCATCACTCCAATTGAACGTGAAGACATTCTTCACCTAGCGATGAGTATGGATGATGTCCTCGATGGACTTGAGGGATGTGCTGCATTATTTGAAATGTACTCTATTACAAACGCAGATGACTTCATGAAGAAATTTGTGGATGCTATTCAAGGAAGTGTTCATGAAATTGACAAAGCTGTTGAACTTCTTTCAAATAAAAAGTTACAGCAAATAAGAGAACATGCCATTAAGATAAAAGATTTTGAATCCAACTGCGATAATATCTTACGCCAGTCGATTAAAAATTTATTTACGGTAGAAAAAGATCCAATCCGGATTATTCAATACAAAGAGATTTACGAAAACCTTGAAGATATTGCCGACTATTGCCAAACAGTTGCCAATACTCTCGAAACCATTATTATGAAAAATGCTTAAGGAGCAAACATATGAGCGTTGTATTAATTCTAACAATATTAATTGTAATTGGTGCCCTTGCATTTGACTTTATTAATGGTTTCCATGATACCGCAAATGCAATCGCAACCTCTGTATCAACAAAAGCTCTAAAACCACGCCAAGCAATACTTTTGGCAGCGGTAATGAATTTTGTGGGAGCATTGACATTTACAGGAGTAGCTAAGACCATCTCAAAGGATATCGTTGATCCATTTTCCCTAACTGGTGGTCATACCGGATCCATCGTTATTTTTGCAGCATTACTTTCCGCAATCATCTGGAACCTACTTACATGGTATTACGGTATTCCTAGTAGTTCTTCTCATGCAATTATCGGTTCTATTGCTGGTGCAGCCATTGCTGCAAAAGGATTCGAAGTCATAAAAGCAGATGGTTTTATTAAAATTCTCCAAGCATTAATACTATCACCTATTTTAGCTTTTACAGTTGGATACATTGTTTACAGCATTTTTAAAGTTGCCTTCAAGAACTTTAATTTAACCAAAACGAATCGAAACTTTCGTTTTATTCAAATTGCAACCGCGGCATTGCAATCCTATTCACATGGAACGAACGATGCACAAAAATCCATGGGGATTATCACCATGGCCCTGTTAGCTAATGGTTATCTTCATACTGATGAGGTTCCTTTTTGGGTACAACTCTCTTGTGCGATTGCAATGGGACTAGGTACCTCGATTGGGGGATGGAAGATCATTAAAACAGTGGGTGGGAAAATTATGAAGATTCGTCCGATCAATGGTGTTGCTGCAGATTTAACCGGTGCAGCCATCATTTTCGGAGCCACTTATATCCATCTACCAGTCAGTACCACTCACGTTATCTCTTCAGGGATACTAGGGGTAGGTTCTGCACATAGGCTTAAAGGAGTAAAATGGGATACAGCTCAACGGATGTTGATTACATGGGTAATTACACTACCAATTACCGCACTTTTAGCTAGTATCATTTACTTCATTTTAAATTTCTTCTTTTAAAAGTAACAACCAGAAAAATTTTCTGGTTGTTTTTTTTACCATTCTTTTAATTCAGTCTGTTTTTTTGACTATATCACTTCTAAATGTATCGAACTTTCATATTTTTATGTAAGAGGACAAGTTTTGGAGTGATGGAATGTGAAGGAAAAAATGGCAGCTATGCTGCTTGGGAGTATACTGTTAAGCCTTGGCGTGAACGGATTTCTAGTTCCCTACCACCTTCTTGATGGAGGCGTCATCGGCTTAGGACTAATCATCCATTATTTTTACGGGTGGCCGACTGGACTAAGTATTATTGTTTTAAGTCTTCCTTTATACGTTCTAGCTTGGTTTTTTGAAAGACGCTATTTCTACTATAGCCTCCATGGTCTGATTATTTCTTCTTTTTGTATCGATTTTTTTTCCTTTATCAATGGCAAAATCAATATAGGGATATTACCAAGCACCATCATTGGTGGCTTACTTGTCGGTATAGGGATAGGTCTTATGCTTCGTTATGAAACCAGTACGGGTGGGACAGATTTACTTGCACAATTGTTAACTAAATTTACTTCTATCAATATTGGCATCATCATTTTCTTAATAGATGGTCTTGTCATAACAAGTGGTATTCAGGTTGTTGGATTAGAAAAGTTCTTCTATTCTCTTCTCACAATCATATGTGTTGGCTTTATGACGACCCTAACTGTTAACAGAAACAATAATGAACATTTTCCTTACTATTAACCTAAAAGGGCAATAAAAAAGTAAAACGCTAGATCTTCACTAGCGTTTTACTTACCTCATTCTACCTTCACTTATTATCAATCGTTCGATAGGTCTCTTTCATAATTCCATATGATTTTTTCAACCGTTCATAATAGGCTGGTTCCTCCCACTTCTTCCAACTGTACAAAAATGTATCAGTTTGATGAAGCTGATTATTCCTTTGGATAGGTAAAGTCTGCATGACTTTCCCATGATCTGTTAGCACAACAGCCAGCCGAATTCCACTTGTTTCAACGCTGCTAGATAAACCTCTTTCCCATAGATCTCCCATTACTTCTTTCAAACTGGGATCTTTTACATTTAATAGCTGCCATGGAATCCTTCCTTCAATCACTTTTCTATCCTTACTAATGCTAACATCTGTTAAAGAGTCGAATTCTTTATTATTTGGATTGGCATTCCCAAACTTCAATTTTCCTGTCTCGTAACTTGCAAATGGAATAATTTCCTTTGTGGTTGGGATGGTTAATTCCTTATTAAGAGCAAGTCTAATGGGATGAAACACTCCGTTATTCTTTTGCTTCACATATGGCTGTTCCTCAACCATCTTCAGCAAATGAGCGTACTGATAATAAAATGTATCATAATAACTATCGACCATTATTCTTGAAGTCTCTGGCCCTGTAAGTTTGACTAAAAAATCAATTCCAAAGTCTGTATTTATTGAAAGTTTATTTTCTAATGGAATATGGTTTTGACCTTGTTGGTTGATGGAATCAAGCAGCAGGTACGTTGCTTGGTTACGGAAATCTACTGGACGATTATATTTTAATAGAAAATATAAATATCCATTATCTGAAGACAACCGTATGTCTTTTAAATTGACCTGCTTATCTGTCATATGAAAACCATTTTTTACTCCTGCCATCTCCCAATCCTTGGCATTACCGTCAACAAGGATTTCTGTTTCCTTTTTTCCTGGCTCAAATCCTATTAACCCAAAGTGCTGTTCATTTGTTTGCAAGTTATTCCAAAATGGTCTTCGATCGGGATTATCAAAATCCATGGTATTCCATGTTCGCTTAAACCATTCATCCTGCCAGGAGAAGACAAGTCCCCCCATGTAGCCTTCTTTAACAATCGATTCGTACAGATGCTTATTTATATTCCCTTGTTCTTCTTCTGAATGAAAACCCTGGTTCATTCCGTAAGCGTTCTTATGTGTTAACCCTCTGGAAGCTGGTACACCAAATTCTGCAACCAGCACAGGCATTTGATGGGCAGCTCGGAGGTCATTTAAGTAACCAGCATAATTATTTTTCTCACCTTTTGCATCGATATAATTAAGGTATGACTTCTCTAAGTTAAGAAAATCAGGATAATATGGGTAAATATGATAGGAAGCAAATAAACCTGAAGTAAATTGATGTGATGCTTTAATATGATTAGGATTCACTGAAACCATATCTTCGTTCGCCAATGGTTCAACTGGATGCTTCAACATATCAGTAGTAACCCAGTTCGTAAAACTCATTGAATGCTGCCACTGATATTGCTTTGCTTCATATTCAGCCGCATAGTCCATTAAACCTGCCAGCCAGATTTCAAAAGGATTAGCTGCTTCTGTTTTAAAGTAATCCCCTGTATATTGTCTAATTTCCGAGTGCTTATCATTTGTGTTATTCACCATAGCCGGGTCCCATTCAGTGCCGACAATAAATCCCAGAACATACTTTGAAATATCATAATTATAGACACCTGACGCATGTCCAGGCCGGTCCGGAATGTCTGCTTTACCATGGATAATATCAATCATATTTTTAATTTCCAGCTTTGCATCATCTCGATTTACTTTGGCAAAGGCATCCTGTGTCTGAATTAGATTCTCTTCATTAACCCATGTCCCATGAAATAAGAATAACGGCTTTTTAGCGATTTTGTTATATTCATAAAAGGATTCGTAAAATTGTGGTGGGTGGAGCGTGTAAATTCTAATTGCATTAGCATTCATTGCTCCTATTTCTTTAAACCATCGAAAGTATTCATCTTTTGTAATCGCCGTCTCCCCAGGAAAGTAACCGGGTTTTCCTATCCCCATGTTTACACCCTTAATTAAAAAATCTTCCCATTTCCCTCCCTTTTGAATTTGTATATAGGATTTTCCTGTTTTACTGTTTACTTTAATCCCATCACGTTCGACAATATTCACTTTTTCTTGATGGGTAACATGATGTAATCCATTTTTTAAAATGTCCTTCATCATAGGCACATAGGTTTCCCAATAAAAAGATCCGCCGGAACCAAAAGTCTTCTTCCAAGTATCCAAACCTTTAGTTTGGTAAATTCCTGGAACTTCAGCTTCGTCAGCAAAATCTCCTGAAAAGTAATAGGAAGAATATTTAGCATTTTGGTGATAGATAACTGCTGGAAAATAAGTTGGAATCCCATATCCCTTAAGTTTTTCTTTTGCTTGCGAAGTTATCGGCAGCGAATAGGCTGCCATAATTTCATTTTCATCTTTGGCCTGAATGATATCGAACCAATATGTATACTTTCCATCAATACGGTGAGTAAAATGTTTTCTACCGTTCTTTGTCAATTCAAAAAGAAGTCCTTCATCCTTAATATCCTTTTCAGCAACAACCACTATATAATTATTTTTACTAACAAAAACAAATCCCTCACCTGTAAACGACCATTTCTTATTTTGTTTCTCATAATTCTTTTTTACCCATTCAGGTACTTCTGTGCTTTTAAGGTCGGAAAAGAACCGTCCGATCCAGCCTGACCATTCAACATTAAGTAAATTAGAAATCTCAGCCTTTGATGATTCTGATGTAGGACTCGCAAACGTATTAAATTCTGCTATTAATGTTTTTCCTGTTGATTGAATAAGCTCCTTTTTTATTTGATTAACTTCACTGGATTGAAGTCCTCCATAAATCATTGAAGAATGTTTCCCTAACGGATTTTCGCCGAAAAACTCCTCTTTATATACTCCATATTGATCCGTTAAATAGATTACATCGTATTTTTTTAAATCCTTTGGCAAAGGAGCAATCGTATATTTCTTCCCTTCCTTTGGTTCAAATCCTTTATAATCATCAGTAACCGAATATGGTTTTTGCCCGTTTATAAAATATTTAGCATTATTTAGAATCCAAACCAAACCTTTATGTTCTCTATAAGAAGAATTTGGAACGGTCTTATCGACAATTAACATGTTTAATTTTTTTACGGGTTGAATTTGCCATAGCCAAAAGGGACAAGTAATAATAATTAAAAAAAGAACGGTATAAATGATTAAATTAACTGGTTTTTTCATTCGGAAACACCTTTTCTTTTCATTTCTCCCCAACTGCGATCACCTATGATCATCTGCCAAATTCCCTCACATCTCCAATACACGGTCAGCGGCCTGTACCAAATGGTTTCTGTTAAGGAATATAAAAATAACTTCATGATATCTGATACTTTTGGATACTTGGTTAGACTCCATTCTTCCAATAGAACCGATGTCATCGAAAAAACAGAACCATATAAACAGGAGAGGAGAAATAACAAAATTGCAAATTCTATATAGCTGCCTCCAAGAAATAAACAAAGTATCATGAATAGGTAGCCTAAGAATTCAATAACTGGCCCAAAAAATTCGACAATCCAAAAGTAAGGGAAAGATACTAAACCAATCGAACCGTATTTAGGGTTAAATGTAATTTTCCTATGAGTCCATAAGCTTTCAAGTAATCCTCTATGCCAGCGTCTCCTCTGTCTGCGGAGGAATATCATGTCCTCAGGAACCTCAGTCCAACAAACAGGATCCGGTACATAGACAATCTTTTTCTTTATTTTTTTTTCCTTTAAGAGTCGATGGATCCTAACAACTAATTCCATATCTTCTCCGACCGTATCTGTTTTATAGCCACCTGCAGTAATCACCCAGTGCTTCGAAAAAACGCCAAATGCACCTGAGATAATTAATAGAAGATTGTGCCTGCTCAAGCCAATTCTCCCCATTAAAAAGGCACGTAAATATTCGATGATTTGCATAACAACCAAAGGTTTATTTGATAACCCGATTTTTTGAATATGACCATTTTTGATTTGGCAGCCGTTCGCAATTCGAACACTTCCACCCGAGGCAATTACCTCTTCATTTGAATCAATAATGGGCTTCATCACCTTTAAAAAGGCATCCTGTTCCAGAACAGAATCGCCATCTAACGAACAAAAATAAGGGTAATGGGAAAAGTTAAGACCGACATTAAGAGCATCCGCCTTTCCACCATTTTCTTTATCAATGAGAAATAAATTTGATAAAATATCAGATTGATATATCCTGCCAATTGGTTTGGTATCCACTTGCTTTCTAATCACTTTTTTTATTTCCTGCATATCATAGTGCTCTATTACTTTTGCAAGTGTTTGATCGGTTGAACCATCGTTCACCACAATCACTTCAAATGTTGGATAATTTACACTTAATAATGAACGGACACTCTGAATAATCCCTGCTTCTTCATTGTAAGCTGGTACAATAATTGAAACTGGTTTTGTATAAAATTCATCCGCATAATCTTCAAATGCTTGAACTCTGTCAAGTTGATACCCCTTCCGCAGCTGGAAAAAAGAGATAACCATAATAACAGAGTAAAAAGAAATGACAATCACCATATATACAGCGATAAACCATGCAAATACGGTTACAACATTTCCCCACTCTAAAATCGCCATTTTCTAAACCCCTTTATGAAGCCATTCCCATGCCATATCCTTAGCAAATGCATCTTTAGATTTTTCGTATACTTCTTGCAAAATCTGGTGCCCATTTGGAAATTGGCAAATGGCTTGTCCTGCTTGTGAACGAACCCACCACGTTTGATCATGCAAAAGTTCAATTAACCTTGATATCCCTTTAACTTCTTTTAATGCACCAATAAGTTTGGCCGCAACCATTCTTTCTTCCCAAATAGTAGAATAAAGAAGTTCTAAGTAGGGTTCTGTATTTTTTACATATCCTATTTCTGATAAAGCTTTTAAGGCTCGAAGTCTAATTTCCCCTTTATATGTCGAAAAGATATTTTCAAGAAACGGAAGATAATTGGTTTCTTTTTTTATAGAAATTACATCAAGAATGGCTTTTTGTAATGGCGTACTGCTTTTATGAAAATGTAGAATAAATTGTTCAAATTGTTGCTGCTCAAGCTGGACTAAAATTGTACGGTATTCAAATTCAGAGAAAGACTGGTAGTGGGTTATTATCATTTCAAAGAAATATTCATATTGAAATAAGGCAAGGATTCTCAAAGAATGAATAAGTTCTTCATGGGAAAGCTTCTTTTTCGTTGTTAGCAAATAGATATCATCAATCAGTAGATTTAGTTTGAAATCCTCAATATGATAGAGAGTATTCATCCGTTGACTCCACTTCTTACTTTTAAGTTGCTTTTGATAATATTCTGCTAAATACATGGATGCTAACTCCGATAAACGTTTCTTTTCATCTTCGCCTTCTAAAATTTTGCTAAACCTGCTTAATAGTTCTTCGATGGCTTTCTGTTCAAGTACTGATTTAGGAGACAGTCCCCTAGAATACCCCCCCTCCATTAGCATTGTAAAAAGTATGGATTGATAATTTTCGATAAAATGCTCAATCGCTTTTCTATTTTTTATATCTATTGTTTTTCTTACCATTAAATATATTAATAAAACCACTAACAGCCCTAAAATGGTTATCGTGAGAATGGTTAGGAAATATAACTCATTATTTAGCATGCTATTTCATCCTTTTGATTAACCGTTCTATCCTTGCTTGAAGTTCTTTTATACTAAAAGGTTTGGTCATATAATCATCTGCCCCAAGCTTTAATGCTTTTTCAATGTCCGCCATTCTTTTTCGCCCTGTCAACATAAGGATATGAATATTTGTTCTATTTTCTAATTTTTTTACCTTCTGTAGAATTTCGACCCCATCCATGATAGGCATAACACCATCGAGGATAAGAAAGTGTTCTCCTTTTTCGATAATGCGGTTTGATTCAAAAAATTGTAACCCATCTTCATATGCAACAAGATCTAATTCATACTGATCAAAATTCATCACCTTAAGTATTTTCATTAGGATGGATCTAATAATCGCATCATCATCAATAATCGAAACGAATAAGGTTTCTTTAGATACACTTTCAACTTTTAACTCATTATTAAATTCCATAATCGACCTACTCCCTGAATGAAAATCGTTTAAAGCTGAATAAAGATTTTTCTCTTTGTTTGATTGATTGGTTTTACTATTCCCTTTTTTCTTAACATTTTTAAGGTATCTAAAGTTTATTATTAATAAAACCATGTGTCACTATAAAATTGCAGAATATGTCGAAAAATAATATTTTTCGACGAATTTTCTTAGGTTGAAAGTGCAAAAAAGGATCCAGTAAACTGGATCCCGAAATGGTTATTATATAAGACTTTTAACTTTATTTGTACAGCTGTCCATTGCCGCCATAATCGAGCCCCGAAATTGCTTTTCCTCTAGAGTAACAACAGCCTCAATAGTTGCACCACCTGGAGTACATACATTATCCTTCAATTCTCCAGGATGTTTCCCTGTTTCTAGAACCATTTTTGCAGCCCCTAGAACTGCTTGAGCTCCAAGCCGATACGCTTGAGCCCTAGGTATTCCTTGCCTTACTCCTCCATCAGCCATCGCTTCTATTAGCATATAAACATATGCGGGAGAGGAACCACTGATAGCAGGAACCGCATCCATTAGCTTTTCTTCCAACCGTTCGGTTTTACTAAAAGTCTGGAACAAACGCTCCACCTCAATGATCTCTTGTTCGGTGAGATACTCATTCGCACATATCACACTCATACCTTCACCAACTACAGATGGAGTGTTAGGCATTGTCCTTATGGACTTTACTGGGAAACCAAATGAATGCTCAATATCTTTTAATGTAATTCCAGCAGCAATCGTTACTATGATTGCTGTTGGTTTTATATCTTTCTTGATTTCCTCGATTATACTTGCATATAGATCAGGTTTCACCGCAATTATAAGAATGTCGGCAAACGTTGCAACATCTCTATTATTTAATGAAGTGTATATTTCGTACTTTTGATTAATAATCTTTGTCGTTTCTTCTGTCCTGGCACTTACCATGATGTTTTCTTTGGGAATCGTTAATGACTTAACCATTCCCTCCATCATTGCCTGAGCCATTTTTCCCGCTCCAATAAAACCTATGTTCTTTTTCACGTCAATCTCCCCACTTATTTAAACATTTCATTCTCCAATACGATGATATTTTCCTTGTAAGTTGTTCTCCCTATGTCTTTTGTATTTTCCACTAGCCTGTATACCTTATCACAACATTGTTTAGCACCTGCAACTAATAAAGGCACACCAATAAAATCAATTTTTAACCCCCTGGAGAAAAATCCACCCATGGACATGGCAAAAGGTACGGTTGGTGAAGTATTGGAGAAAATGATTTTTTCATCAAATTTAAATTTTTCTTGCAGCAACAAACTCATTTCTTTTAATGCAGGAACCACATATTTGTTTCTTTTCCGTCCAATCGTATAAACAGAATTTCCATCTTCATCAATTCCATGGAAAATAAGCTTTCCAAAATCAGCTTTGGTCAATTTATTGAAATACTTCGCATTTAATATTTCTTCTGTTGTCAGTTTTCGTTCGGATTGTGGTAAATTTTTTAAATGGTAGGCCGCTGCTAAAGAAGTTGTATGAGTTCCGCCATAATCATTATAAATATAAATCATCATATCATCCTTTTAATTTTTACTATGTATAGTATGCTCTAAATTGCAGATGCCAATTCAAGGTAACTTTCCTCCCTATAAAAAAGAGAAGTTTATCCCAATTGGATAAACTTCTCTTCTACTTATTTAGTTAAATCCTGAGGTGAAAAAGCTCCTGGAAGTAGGTCCTTTACTAGGACTTTTTGTAAATCACCTTTTAAATTAGTAAGCACTACTTCCATTTCAGGATCACAAAGCTCAGAGATCACTTGGCGACAGGCACCACAAGGAGGTACAGGTCGATCGGTGTCTGCCACGACAACGAGTGAATCAAATTGTGTAATCCCTTCAGAATACGCTTTAAACAAAGCAGTTCGCTCTGCACAGTTAGTCATACCATATGCTGCATTTTCAATATTGCAGCCATGGAATACTTGACCTTCTCTTGATAATAGAGCTGCACCGACTTTAAAATTAGAATATGGTACATAAGCAAACTCTCTTGCTTTATTTGCTTCAACGATTAGGTCGTTCGTTTCCATCATGTTCACCCTCGCCAAAATTTAATGCTGAACTAATTTGGTTATCCATTCAAGGATTACACCGCCAAAGTACACCCCAAAAACACCTACTACTGCTGAAAAAACTGGGGGTGCAGGTAAAGGAAGTTTTAAGAATTTAAACAACATACCCACTATTAGACCGGCAATTAATGCCATTATTACGTCTCTCATAGAATTAACCTCACAATAAGATTTTTAGTAATTGCTTAGAGATAACTCACCTTTACTAATTGAAACACCAGAACTTGCACCAATCCGAGTCGCTCCTGCTTCAACCATTGCTAGTGCATCCTCACGGCTGCGGACTCCACCAGAAGCTTTCACACCAATTTCTGGGCCAACGGTTTGACGCATCAAGCGAATATCCTCAACAGTTGCCCCTCCTGTTGAAAAGCCTGTTGATGTTTTTACATAGTCTGCCCCAGCCTTTACAGAAATTTCACATGCTCTAATTTTTTCTTCTGTTGTTAACAGGCACGTTTCGATAATTACCTTTACTAATGCTTTTCCTTTAGCAGCCTCAACGACCGCATGGATATCTCTTTCCACCAAATCGTCTTGCTTACCTTTTAGGGCACCAACATTAATTACCATATCGATTTCATTGGCTCCATTTTCAATAGCATTTTTAGTTTCAAATGCTTTTGTTTCTGGTGTTGCTGCCCCTAGAGGAAAACCAATTACTGTACATACTTTTACTTCAGGAGTATCAGCTAGCATTTCAGAAGCTGTACGAACCCAAGTAGGATTCACACACACGGACGCAAATAAATATTCCTTAGCTTCTTCCACTAATTTTACAATTTCTTCTTTAGATGCATCTGCCTTTAATAATGTATGATCAATCATTCTTACTACTTTCTGTGTCATATTCTTTGTCCCCCTAATAATGAAAAATTTATATATAAAAATTTAATGTCGATTATCACAATGTAACTATATCAAACACACTGAACATTTGTAAATACATTTATGAACAAATGTAAAATATTTTTTCTTCATAAAAAATGTTAGTTTTTAATTCCTATCAAGCAAGAATTGTGCGGTAAACTGATCCGTAATAAGCACGTTTGCATATTCGCCTTTTAATGCGCCATATATACCCTCAATTTTATTGGGCCCGCCTGCTACAAGAATGGACTGATCCTTTCTCTTCAAATCCTCTAAATTTACTCCGAGTGTTCGCTCATTAAGACTCTCGTTGCATATTTGTCCGTTTTCATCAAAGAAACGAGAGCAAATATCACCAACCGCTTTACCATAAAGGGATTCCAGGTCACTCTCAGTAAAATAGCCTAACTGAAATAATAAAGAGTCTGTTTTAATTGGACCAATGGTAAATAGAGCAATATTCGCCTGACTTCCTAACTCAAGGATTTTTCGGATATGACGATCTGCCTCCATTGCCTGTTTTACAACCACATGGTCCACAATTGCAGGAAGCGGAAGGTTGTGCGGTGTAGTGTGAAATGCTTTACCAAAAAGATATAAAATCTCTGATGCGTAGGTATTTGTTTCAGCGTGACTAACACCACCCTTTAGTTGGACAACCTTTACTCCTTTTACAAATTTCTGCTTTAATTCAACCGCAATATGATAGAGAGTTGTACCCCATGTCACACCAATGATGTCATCATCTTTAACAATTTGATCTAAGTAAATGGCCGCTTTTTCTCCAAGGTAATTTTTTATCATGTGATCTTCATATTGTGGAATCGATGCGACAATTACTTTCTTAAGATTGAACTTTTTTTCAAGTTGTGTTGCAAGGTTCTCAACATCTTGTGTTGGATCTAATATATTGATTTGGACAATACCATCACTTTTTGCCTGCTGCAATAAACGCGATACAGTGGGACGGGAAATGCCTAGTTTTTTAGCAATTTCATTTTGATTATAATCCAATAAATAATAGAGCTTGGCGGCTTCAATGACTTTTGTTAATTTTTCACGATCCACTGTTATCACCTTTTATATAATATTTTCTCTTTATTGTAACAAAAAAAACAAACGATATCACAGATATTAAACATTTGTAAAAGTTATAATGAATTTTATTTCAGATTTATAAACGAAGCTTAGACTGGAAAATGAATTTTCAGCAACTATTATGGGGAACATTTATTAAGATATTATCGGGTTAGTCACGAGGAAATAGACATGAAAGAGTCATCCGTTATTCATCCGTTCTTCTGTATACTTATATAAGGAGGCGATACTGTGCAGAAATTTGGCGGGTATATTTACCGAAATCGTAAGTGGGTACTCGTAATTTGGGTGATCGTTATTTTACTCTTAGGGACGTTTGCATTAAAACTGCCGACCGTTCTTAGTGGAAATGGTTTTGAGTATAAAGGTGAATATAATAAAACACGTCAACTTCTCGAACAAGAGTTCGGACATTCTAAATCCTCCATTATTCTGGTCTTTGCAAAAAACAAAAACGTCAGAGATGAGGATTTCAGACAATTTATTGCAGCCAATTTTGAAAAATTAAAAGGCTTTGATGACGCGAAGCAAATTATTTCCCCTTTGGAACGGGATGGAATGATAAAAGATCAATATGCCTATGGGCTTCTTTCTTTTAACAAGGATGCTGAAAACCTAGGGAAAGAAATTACCGAATTAAAAACTTTACTTATAAATAAAACAGGTCTAAAGGTAACAATGACCGGGGAACCGATTATTGTCCAAGACCTTAATACTGCAAGCCAGGAAGATTTAGCGAAAGCGGAAATGATTGGTCTGCCTATTGCTTTAGTAGTTCTTATCCTTGCCTTTGGAGGTCTTATTGCTGCATCTCTACCCATTATCATTGGGGTAGTTTCCATATTATGTACAATGGGAACCGTTTACTTTTTTAGCTATGGTGCTAATTTATCAATCTTTATTTTAAATATTGTTCCAATGATTGGGTTGGCGTTAAGTATTGATTTTGCCTTGTTATTTATTAATCGATATAAAGAAGAATTGAAAATAAAGTCGATAAAGGATGCACTTGAAATAACAGTTTCAACTGCCGGTCGGTCCATCATCTTTTCAGGACTCTGTGTCTTTATTGGTCTATCCGCGTTGTGGTTTATTAAAATAGATATTTTTCAGAATGTTGCTCTTGGCGGAATGACCGTTGTGTTAATTTCTGCCGTTTGTGCATTAACTTTTCTTCCCGCACTGCTTGGCGTGTTGGGAACTAAAATCAACAAATTAAGTATTTTGCCAGTAGTGGACAAGCAAACAATAAGTTTTTGGCACAAGTTTGCAAAATTTGTAATGAAGCGCCCAATTCTTATGTCAGTAGCAGCCCTGGCTATTCTTTTTGCAGGATTGATACCTGTGAAACAAATGATTTTAACAATCCCCGGCACGGAGTCCCTGCCGCCAAATTACCCTTCAAGAACAGCCTTAGAAATATATAAAGACCATTTTGTTGCGAAAGAAAAACGAGAGGAGAAAAAAGTGATAGTCATCCTTGAATCGAAAGGTAATATTCTTGAGCAAAACAATCTTAAAAAAGTAAATAACGTGATTAAAAACTTTGAAAAAGATACACTTGTGCAAACGGTAAACTCTCCTTTTTCTGCAACTGGATTAAAGGACGAAAAGCAACTTTATCAAGCACTCACCTACGGGAATAAAACAAAGTCAGCCCCGATCAGGAACTACTATATTAGAGATAATAAAATGCTCATAGAGGTATATTTAAAAACAGGTGAACATTCCGCTAAAGCAAGACGATGGGTAAGTGAATGGTCTAATAGGGATTTAGGCTTAAAGGCTGGATTTGGCGGGTCGATTAAATTTGAACAAGAAATTTTTTCTGAAATATACCAAAAAGCACCAGACGGACTATTAATGATTGTGATTTCTACTTTGGTCATTCTAATAGCAGCTTTTCGCTCCATTCTTATTCCATTGAAAGCAATTCTAATGAACGTATTAAGCCTTGGATGCACCTTTGGAATCCTTGTCTGGATTTTCCAGCAAGGTCATTTTGGCCTTACACCTGTGGATATTGCGTTAATTTTACCTGTATTTGTTTTCACGCTGGTTTTTGGACTTTCAATGGATTACGAAGTGTTTCTCATCTCGAGAATTCAGGAATTTTATTTAAAAACCGGAGATAATAGTGAAGCGACAATTTCTGGTTTGACCTATACTAGTAAAATTATTACTTCAGCTGCAGCTATAATGATCGTCGTGACCGGCGCCTTTGCCTTTACCGGTGTTATGCCAGTTAAGCAGCTAGGTGTAGGGATTGCCATAGCTATCTTTATTGATGCAACCATTGTGAGGATGGTGTTAGTTCCAGCACTGATGAAACTACTTGGCGATTGGAACTGGTGGTTTTTTGGAATAAAAAATAAAAAACAGCTGATGAATAGAAAAAAGCCAGCCTAAGGGCTGACTTTTTTCTATTTTTTCCGATCATTATTGCAGAGGGTTAACATTGTATTGGTTAAATGTTCTTTGCATAAAGATCACTCGGGATTCTGCTTAAAACCACGTACAAACTTACTGGTTCTTTCCCAGTATTATTAAAAGACATTTCTTCATGGCTGTTAACATGGATTAAATCTGCCTCGGAAACCTCTGCTTCTTTTCCATCAATAAAAATTGTTCCATTCCCTGCAACGACATAAATATATACTTCAGTTCCTGGATGTTTATGTGTTGGCAATTGTTGACCTGGTAAAAAATTCAATACAAAAGCTGTCGTTTCACCTTTTTTATAAATAATCCTTTTTGTGAATTTTTCTTCACTATATTCCATATATGCCTTAACTGAATTCTTTTCCATTCATAATTCCTCCTTATGAATCTCTGTTCACTTCTATAATAATTGAAAATGATTTTCAATTAAGTGAACCTAATCACTTAATGTATTGTGTCACAAACTTTATATAAAAATAGGCAAAAGCCAGCTATTATTCAGCTGGCTTTTCGGCTTATGTTCTAACCACTTCTAAAAGTGAGGCTCCCTTTTGTAGTGCTTTTTTATTGATCTCTAGTAAATGATGCTTATCTGAAGAAAGAACCTTTTTTAATGACTCCAGCACGGATTCTGGAGAAACGATTCTGGTAGATTCCAAAAACGCCCCTAATAAAATCAAATTAGCAACTCGAGCATTTCCAAGATCGTTGGCGATATCCGTTGCCGTCAATTCAATGATCTTTATATCTTTTCGTTTTGAATTTCTTACCACTATAGAAGAATTGACAATTAATAGCCCGCCGGGACGAACTCTAGGCTCAAATTTATCAAATGAAGGATTATTTAAAACAATCGCTGCAGATGGAGTTGTAACAAGCGGTGAACCCACTGGCTCATCACTGACTATAACCACACAATTGGCTGTCCCTCCTCGTTGTTCGGGTCCGTAAGAAGGTAGCCATGAAACACCTTTTCCTTCCAGCATTCCAGCATAAGCAATCAGTTGCCCCATAGACATGACACCTTGACCGCCAAAGCCTGCAATGATAATCTCTTCAAGCATCGGTTATTTCCCTCCCTTAAAAACACCAAGAGGATATACGGGAACCATACTTTCCTTCACCCACTCCAGTGATTCAGCAGAGTCTAGTCCCCAATTGGTTGGACAAGTTGATAATACCTCTATTATAGAGAACCCTAGCCCTTTTTTCTGTGTTTCAAACGCTTTGCGGATTGCACTTTTTGCCTTTTGTATATGTTGAACATCATGGGATGAAACACGTTCAATATAAGCAGCTCCATCTAGTGTGGCTATCATCTCACATACCTTTATTGGCGATCCTTGGAGGCTGACATCCCGGCCGAATGGTGTAGTGGCCGTTTTTTGGCCAATAAGTGTTGTTTATGCCATTTGTCCTCCCGTCATGCCATATATGGCATTATTAACGAAAATTACTGTTATATTTTCCCCTCTTGCAGCCGCATGGATGACTTCACTTATACCGATCGAAGCAAGGTCGCCGTCTCCCTGGTAAGTAAACACAAACCGATTAGGTAAAACCCGTTTCACTCCGGTTGCTACTGCAGGGGCCCTGCCGTGTGCTGCTTGCGTCATATCACAATTAAAATACTCATACGATAACACTGAACATCCGACCGACGCGACGCCAATTGTATCTTCTAAAATATCCATTTCTTCTAATACCTCACCAACTAGACGATGGATGACACCATGGGTACAGCCAGGACAGTAATGTGTAGGTTTATCAGTCAATCCGCTTGTTTTTTTAAACACAGTCTTCATTGTCATACTGATCCCCCTCCTGCAATGGTGATAATCTTTTCGTAAATTTCTTCTTGAGTTGGGACTACTCCACCTGTCCTGCCGAAAAAGTCCACCGGAGCATGGCCATTTACAGCAAGTCTTACATCCTCAAGCATTTGCCCTGCGCTCATTTCTACGGAAATATAGGCCTTAACTCGATCCCTAGTTTCAATAAACGGCTTTTCAGGAAATGGCCAAAGTGAAATTGGCCGTATTAACCCCACTTTTACGCCATTTTGTCTTGCTCTATTTAAAGCATTCATTGTAATTCTTGCAACTGTTCCGAAGGCAACCATAATATAGTCCGCATCATCCGTGAGATAAGTTTCATATCGTACTTCGCTTTCTTTAATTCGGGCAAATTTCTGCTGCAGACTCCAGTTTCGCTTCTCTAAACCCTCCGCGTCGAGTTCAAGTGAGGTAATAATTTTCGGACCGCCATCGCCGCGTATTCCTGTTGTTGCCCAATCCTTTTCTATTTCCTCCCGATTGGACTGTTCCCTAAACTCAACCGGTTCCATCATCTGGCCTAGCATCCCATCGCCCATCAAAATGACTGGTGTTCGGTAGCGGTCAGCGATATCAAAGGCATGTTGTGTTAATTCGACGATTTCCTGCAAGCTTGCTGGAGCAAGAACAGGTATATTATAGTCACCGTGTCCGCCGCCTTTTGTAACTTGGAAATAATCAGATTGAGCAGGCTGTATATTGCCTAAGCCCGGTCCCCCGCGGACAATATTACATATTACAGCAGGAAGTTCGGCACCGACTAAATAAGAAATGCCTTCTTGTTTTAGGCCAAAGCCTGGACTTGAGGAAGAAGTCATGACTCTGACACCTGTACTCGCTGCACCATATACCATGTTGATGGCCGCTATTTCACTTTCTGCCTGAAGAAATAACCCTCCTACTTCTGGAAGCCTTCTAGCCATATAGGCAACCAATTCACTTTGGGGTGTAATTGGATAACCAAAAAAATATTTACATCCTGCATGAACTGCAGCTTCAGCAATTACTTCATTTCCTTTCATTAGCACTTTCCCCATAGATAACGCTCCCTTCGAATCACACAGTCTGTAATATTTTTACCTGTCGGTAAACAGCAATAACAGAATCTGGACATATTTGTGCACATTTTGCACAACTGATACAATTCTCCTGGTCGATAACCGTTGCCGGTCGATATCCTTTTCCATTCAAATAGTCTGCTAAAAAAATAACGTTTGTTGGACATACTTGAACACAAAGGCTACAAGACTTGCAGATATCCTCATTAAAAATGACCCTTTTTTCCATAAAAGATCTCCTCCTTTATCCTTCCCATGGCGATTTCATATACCGATCAATAAATACAACGTTATGGTTGGCCGCAAACTCTTGTGCATCATCCTTCAGGTGTTTTGAAATAGACGTATACAAAAGTGGAATTTTAAGACTTTCTGCCAGTTCATTGGCTAACTCAAAGCCTGTTTGAATATCTTGCATTCTTGTTTCAATCCCGATATTTGAATTATTAATAATCCCTGTTACTTGGAGTCGAGAAGCCTTTTCAATCTGTTCCACGGTAAACAACGCCCCATCTAAGGTACTAACATACGGTCGATTCTTATTTAGGACAAAAAGAAGTTCTGGTCTTAATTCCTTCCATTCGTGATAGTATTGTCCAAGTGCTGTTGCGCCGTCTTTATCACCACCAGCATCGACAATTAATCTGTATCTATGATCATGCAAAACACGATAAATTTCTCCAGATACTATGGGCAGGTCTGATGTGGCAAGATGACTTTTTGGTGAAATTAATTCAATATCATGTTGCAAAAAAGTACCTGCTACATCCCGAGAGCGATAGTACGGGTTAATAATATCTAAATCATTTATGGCGACTTTTTCAAACCTTTGTCTTTCAGTTAAGGCTAAATTAATAGCAATCTCTGTTTTCCCGCTTCCAAAATGACCTGATAAAATGGTAATCTTTCTTTTTGGATTCATCGATAGAATCCCCCCTTAAAAATCGTAAGCGTTTCCAATATCAAATCCTAAAAAATTTTCCAATAATACTCTCTTTCCATTATATGATAAAGAGAAATCAAACCGCTTTGATCAAAGTCACATGTCACTTGATTGTCAAAAAGAATGGGCAGCGCACAATCGGTGCTTACAAAAAACTGAGGTTTTCAATGAACTTTTCTGTTAATTTACTTTAAATCATAATTCCAGCAGGAAAACGAATACTAAGATTACCTTTAATGCAGGTTTATGAAGGAGGTACTCTAATTGTACAGAAAAACGTTTATTTTCCTTATCATTCTCACACTTTTTAGGCTCTCTCATCCTATCTTTTCGATTCAAGCGGAGAATACTCCAGTTCAGCCAGGAGTCGTTGATTTACGTATCCTAGAAACAACTGATTTGCACGCATCCTTAGTCAATTATGATTATTATCAAACAAAAGTAGACAATCGAATAGGTCTAGTCCAAACAGCGACACTTATCCGTAAGGCAAGGAAGGAAGTACAAAATTCATTACTATTCGACGATGGAGATCACCTTAAGGGCAATCCCTTTGGTGAGTATTTAGCCAGAATCCGTGGTATCCATAAAGGAAAAATTCATCCTGTGTATCGTGCCTTTAATTTTTTACATTATGATGCTATCGCTATTGGTAATCACGAATTTAACTACGGATTAGGATTCTTAAATACAGTAGTAAAGGGAGCAAAGATGCCAGTCCTTAATGCGAATGTTTTCTCCGTTAAAAAGAAAAAGCCCTACTTTACTCCCTATGTCATTTTGAAAAGAAATGTAATTGACCAGAGCGGAAAAAAACATAAACTAAACATTGGGGTAATCGCTTTTATGCCGACACAAATTATGAGATGGGATAAGGCAAATCTTGAAGGAAAGGTTATTGCTAATCCAATTGTGGATACAGCAAAAGAGTTTATCCCGATCATGAAGTCAAAAGGAGCAGATATCATTGTTGCCCTTGCCCATACAGGTATCAGCTCAGCTCCATATAGTGATGAATCGGAAAATGCTGCCTATTATTTAACAACAATCCCTGGACTTGATGCTATATTGGCGGGACATTCCCATAACGTCTTCCCTGGACCAGTATATAAAAATTATCCAAATACCAACATCGAAGAGGGACAAATCAATGGTAAACCAGTCGTGATGGCTGGAGCTTTTGGTAGTCGTTTGGGGATAATCGATCTCAAACTAAAAAAAATCAATGGTAAATGGGTGGTTTTAAATGGGATTTCCTTCACAAGACCAATTGCTAATGATTCAGGTTCTCCGCTTATTAAGAAGGATAAACGACTATATCAGTTAATAAAAAAAGAACATCAGGAAACAGTTGATTTTATCAATAAATTGGGACTCTAAAAGTTAAAATTTTCTTTACATTCAATGATTACTTTAATAAAATAATAAAGAAAATATAAATGGTGGTTTTATTGGGGGGAGTCTGTCACACAGGCTCCTTTTTGTCGTTTTCACAAAATGTTCCATTTAAAACTCGGGAGAAGAGGTTATCACATGTCAACACAAGCACTAATCGCATTAGGTGTATTTTTAATTACCTATGCTTTTATCGTCACAGAAAAGATCCATCGTACGATCATTGCCATGGCCGGCGGAATTATGATGGTATTACTAGGAATTGTTGGACAGGAAAAAGCTCTGCACCATATCGACTTTAATACACTCGGGTTATTGACCGGTATGATGATCATCGTTGCCATAACTTCTGAGACAGGTCTGTTCAAATACATTGCTATTTGGGCAGCAAAAAAAGTGAAAGGAAATCCTTTAAAAATTTTGCTGGTGCTCGGAATTATTACTGCATTGGGGTCAGCCTTTCTAGATAATGTAACAACGGTATTATTAATGGTACCAGTTACGTTCAGTATCACGAGACAATTACGCGTAAATCCAATCCCCTTTTTAATAACGGAAGTAATTGCTTCTAATATTGGCGGGACATCCACTCTGATTGGCGACCCACCAAATATCATGCTTGGCAGCGCCGTCGAGGAACTTACCTTTATGGCCTTTATTAATAATCTTACGGCGATATCATTCTTCATCTTATTTGTAAATATTGGAATCTTAGCATTTATTTATCGGAAGCAACTTCGTACAACAGATGAATTAAAGGCCAATTTAATGGACTTAGATGAAAAGGAAGAAATAACGGATCCAAAGCTATTAATTAAATCATTAATTGCCCTCTCGTTTACAATATTGGGATTTTTCCTCCATCAGCTTTTTCATATTGAATCTGCTACAGTCGCATTAGCTGGTGCCTTTCTGTTACTTCTTTTAACAGGGGAAAAATATTTAGATAAAGCATTTTTGAAAGTAGAATGGACGACCATTTTCTTCTTTATCGGATTGTTTGTATTAGTATCAGGATTGATAGAAACAGGGATAATTTCGTTATTAGCAGATTACTCGGTCCACTTGACCGGGGGAGATGTTGCATCTACATCAATATTAATTCTCTGGGTTAGTGCCATTGCATCTGCATTTATTGATAATATTCCATTTGTTGCAACAATGATTCCCATGATTAAAGATATGGGCGAACTCGGAATTACTAATTTAGAACCACTTTGGTGGAGTCTATCCTTAGGGGCATGCCTTGGCGGGAACGGCACATTAATTGGTGCTAGTGCCAATGTGATTGTTGCGGGTCTTGCCGCGAAGGAAGGACATCCAATTAGTTTTGGAAAATTCATGTTAATCGCCTTTCCATTGATGATTTTATCAATCCTTATCTGTACCGTTTACATATATTTAAGATATCTAATTTAGGAGGTCTATGATGAAAGTAGCCTATACATTTAATAAGCAGCTTCTCGACCTGCACGAGGCAGTTAACGGAGATGATTTTGAATTTACACTAACCTTTTTTGATAACAATTGGAAGAAAAAAATGGAGAAAATCCGAGAGCATTTTGATGCAAATAGCATCCTAACTGATATTCATTTCTATATTCACCCAAATAATAGGTTTCAAATAATCGTAAGGAAAGACTTTTATAATGAATTTATTATCGAGCTGTTTAGACAACAAATCGTTCAAGAGATAAAATGGATATAAAATTAGGCTGCCATCAGTTTGGCAGCCTTCTTCTATGCTAAAAAGTCATTCTCCTGAAGTTATTCCATCCAGTTTGTATGGAAAACCCCTTCTTTATCAATACGTTGATAGGTGTGAGCACCAAAGTAGTCACGTTGAGCTTGCAATAAATTCGCTGGAAGTGTTTCTGTACGGTAACTATCATAATAAGCGATTGCACTAGCAAAGGACGGTACAGGAATGCCGCGCTCAATCGCAACTGCAAGGACTTGACGTAACGCTTGCTGATAGTTCTCAACGATTTCTTTAAAGTATGGATCTAACAGCAGGTTTGCTAATTCTGAATCACGGTCATATGCATCTTTGATTTTTTGTAGGAATTGAGCACGGATGATACATCCACCACGGAAAATCATCGCAATATCACCATATCGAAGATTCCAATCGTATTCTTCAGATGCCGCACGCATTTGAGCAAAACCTTGGGCATAAGAACAAATTTTGCTCATATACAGAGCTTTACGGACCGCTTCAATCAACTCTTCTTTATTACCCTCAAATGGTTTAACCTCTGGACCATTCAGTACCTTACTCGCTTTAACACGCTCATCCTTCATCGCAGATATAAAACGTGCAAATACGGATTCAGTAATAATTGGAAGTGGCACACCTAAATCTAAGGCGTTTTGACTTGTCCATTTACCTGTTCCCTTTTGACCCGCTGTATCTAGAATTAAATCTACCATTGGTTTACCAGTATCTTCATCAACTTTTGTAAAAATATCGGCAGTAATTTCAATTAAGTAACTATCTAATTCGCCTTTATTCCATTCAGAAAAGACGTTGTGAAGCTCCTTTGCATCTAAACCAAGAATATTTTTCAAGATAAAATAAGCCTCAGAAATTAATTGCATATCCCCATATTCGATTCCGTTATGAACCATTTTCACATAATGACCAGCACCATTTGGACCAATGTAAGTACAGCATGGATCGCCTTCCACTTTAGCAGAAATTGCTTCTAAGATCGGCTTTACAAGATCATATGCTTCTTTTTTCCCACCAGGCATGATTGAAGGACCTTTTAAAGCTCCTTCTTCTCCACCGGAAACTCCAGTCCCAATAAAGTGGTAGCCTGCTGTTTCTAATTCTTTATTACGTCTAATTGTATCTTGGAAAAAGGTATTTCCTCCATCAATGAGAATATCCCCTTTTTCTAAATATGGCTTTAAAGAATCAATGGTTGCATCCGTTGCTGCGCCCGCCTTAACCATTAATAAAATTTTTCGTGGTTTTTCTAAGGAATTGACAAATTCCTCTACAGAATGGGCCCCAACAAAATTTTTACCTTCTGCCTCATTTTTTAAAAAAGCTTCAGTTTTGTCATATGAACGATTAAATACAGCGACAGAATAACCGCGACTTTCAATATTTAAGGCAAGATTTTTACCCATAACGGCTAAACCAATAACACCAATTTGTTGTTTAGACATACTATCCCTCTTTCTTAATTAATACTATTTAGATAACCATATTTCTTTCATGAATACAATAAAAAAGTGCTTAATTCTTGTCGTTTTAATCAGATGATGTTGGGAAAGGCCTGGTGTTCCTTCCACTGCTTATCTTACTGGCACCTCCATTTAGCATAACCATAAACTCCGAATGGCTGATCATACATTTCAATAGTTTTACCATCCTTTGTTAGTTTTATATTTAATAACCTTAACTGATAGTTCAGTCGGTACATACTCTGTAAACCCTTACAAAAACCCACCGCCTTTTAATGGAAGAACTGATATAATATGATTAGACACACAGGAAATACCCGAAATGGAGGATATAAATGGTTACCGGGGATGCGGCATATATAAAGAAAATTAATCGCTCTTTAATCATAAGAAAAATTGTTAAAGAAGGAATGATTTCGAGGGCAGATTTATCAAAAGCCACTAATTTGACAAGAGCAACGATCTCAGCACAGGTTGCTGACCTATTGGAAGAAGGATTAATAATAGAGACCCAGCTTGAGCATTTCGCAGTTGGAAGAAAGCCGATTATGCTCTCTTTAAACGGAAAAGCTGGCTATGCACTTGGGATTGACCTTGATTATGGACAAATCTCATTTACATTATCAGACCTTCTTGGCTGTCCTGTCACATCAAATATTATCCAAATAAATACTACAGATTATAATGAAATTCTTCATCTACTCATTCAACAAATCAAAATGTTAACAACAGACTTTACTAATAGCCGCTATGGTATTGTGGGAATTGTAATTGGAATCCATGGTCTAGTTACAAAAGACGAAGTAATCCACTATGTTCCACGATTTAATTGGCATGATATCAACCTTAAGAGTGATTTAGAACGAGAAATTGATACGGCTATTTACCTTGAAAACAATGCAAATCTAAGCTCTTTTGCTGAACGGGTTTATGTTCATCATGAAACAGACAACTTGTTATCTGCGACCCTCTATTCCGGGATCGGACTAGGCATGATGATGAACAATGAATTTTTACGAGGACATGACGGATTTGCTGGTGAAATAGGTCATATGATTGTTGTTCCACATGGTAAACCATGCAATTGCGGAAATAAGGGTTGCTTGGAAAAGTATGCTTCGGAGTCGAGCTTTTTTGAACATCTATCTGAAAAAAGACAAATCAAAAGTCTAACATACGAACATATTCAAAGCTGGCTTGATGAAGGTGATGAGGAAGTGCAAGATCTAATGGAACAATTCCTTTTCTATTTATCCATTGGATTGAACAATATGATTAACATGTATAACCCAGACTTGCTAGTGCTTGATAGTGAGCTGTTGCGGATGTATCCTGACTCACTCAATAAAATTAGCGGAAATCTGAATTCTTCAATCAGTCATTATCGTGAATTAATGATCACTACAATTGGAAAAAAATCTTGTGTCCTTGGAGCATGTGCACTTGCTATCAAAAAATTTCTTGATGTCCCTATGTTAAATTTATCCTACGAGATTAAAACTAACCAATTTAGAAGCGCAATCATTTAATATGCTTATCCCTTTTATAGCATTAGAACAACAAACTCATAAGCCTGTCACGGTCTAGTTAATAAATTGGGGTTTCCTACTACTATGGGAAGCCTTTTTTTATTATCTACTTTGTCATAAATATCTAATTCATAGTATAATTGGAAGGATGCATTAATTCAATCATTAATATTTTAAAATAGTACTATGAATTTCATACACTATACCAGGAGAGTATTCATGTTAAAAGATTTTGTCTCAAATGCAGCAATATTAATTGCTACCTTCTCTATTATGGGAGTGTTATTTAAAGAAAAGCCAATAGATACTAATTCACCCCGATCATCAAAACTCTATTGGGGACTTTGTTTTGGGATTTTGGGAAATGTCTTAATGGCTTTTAGCATTCAAATAAATTCAAGTACGATTGCCGATTTACGCCATTTGGCCATTGTTATTGCGGCTACTTTTGGTGGAGTGTTACCGGCATTATTGTCTGCCTTTCTAATTGCTGCTGGAAGAATTCTTCTTTTTGGCATTAATGAATCATCCATACTCGGAGCAATCGGAGCAATTCTCACTGGCGTACTTTGCGGGAATATCTCAAATATAAACATTTCAAGAACCCTTAAAGCATTTCTCATGAACCTAATCGGTTTGGTGATTGTTTCAATCATTTTTTTCATCCGCGTTGAAGATGTTCAGATCCTTAAAACTGTGTTAACTATCCATTATCTTATTTCTTTCATTGGCGGTTTTTTAGCCTATCACTTCTTTGATTTTGTGGTACATTCTTATGAAGCACAAAATCAATTAAAACATAGTTTAATAAAACTAAAAGAAACGGAAGAGAGGTTTCGCCTTATAGCCGAATACTCTAGTGACATGATAACCATGCACAATGAAAATGCAGAATACAAATATATTTCACCTGCAGTTAAAGAGATCATTCATTATGAGTATCCCGAACTTCTAGGTAAAAAAATGGAGATGTTTATTCATCCTGATGATATTTGCCCTACATATGATATGTTTAAAAAAGCATTAGAAGAAGGTTCTTCTAATTCAACCTACCGTTACCGTACTAAAATGGGAGACTATGTTTGGATTGAATCTGCACTAAAAAGTGTATATTTTGAGGAAGATGGCAGCAAAAAAGTCATTATAGTATCAAGAAATATAACCGACCGAAAACTAACAGAACAAAAGTTACAAGAAGCAAATGAACTTCTAAATCGTCTCTCCTATATGGATGGTCTAACTGGGATAAACAATAGAAGGTATTTTGATGAAGTTCTTGTGAAAGAATGGTCAAACTCTTCTACCAACCATGCTCCCATCACTTTAATTATGTTCGATATTGATTACTTTAAAAAATACAATGACACTTATGGTCATCTTACTGGTGATTTTTGTTTACAATCGATTGCTCAGGCCATTAATAATCAGATTACAGTTAACTCTGATTATACTTTTTGCCGTTATGGCGGAGAAGAATTTGCCCTTATCTCCCCTTCCACAAGGTTAGAAGAAGGGATGAACATTGCGAAACAAATACAAGACACCATTCGGTCACTAGAAATCCCTCATATTAGTTCTGACATTGCTGATATTATTACATTAAGTATTGGGGTTGCCTCTCTTGTCCCCGCGGAATCTGTCATGCCTCAAGAAATAATACAAATGGCTGATAATGCTCTGTATGCCTCAAAGACAAAAGGGAGAAATACAATTTCAGCTACTCAATTAAGCATGGAAGGTTTGTAAAAACACAAGCCTTCTTTTTAATAATGGCTCTGTTCGTAAACTTTGTTGCTTTTGGAGCTTAATAAGGGTCATTTACTAAGTTTCTTGGCAATTTCGCAAATGTTCTTACGAAAAGATGCCACGAAGTATCTATTTATACGGGTTGATTAACTTATACGAAAAACAACAATCTTTGCGAAAATAGCCTTAATAATTTAAAACACCATATTTTCTTTTTTCTAAATTATGCAAATATTGTTGTATAATGTGGAAATTACATGTAAAATTTCCCTATTAGCCCAATTTGGATGGTGACGTTAATGGAAATAACGAAGCATCTTTTTTTAGACCTCTCACTTTTTATTATTTTAATGTTTTTGAGTTTAATTTTTTTTGATCATATAAAAAAATTTACCCTATCTAAATCCTCACTAATTATCTTGTGTATTGTCATGCTTTGGTTATGTATCCAATTCTCATACAATCCGGCTCCATATGCCAGGTACGATTTAAGGATTATCCCTTTAGTGCTGGGGGCACTTTATATCGGAATTGGTCCCATTCTTACAGTCGCCATTATAGTCATACGGGGCTTCTACGGCTTCGATTTAGGCTTTTTTCAAACGGTCATACTTTGTGTACCTCTCGGAATAATTTTCTGGAGATTATATCCATGGTTTTTAAAGCAAGTTCCAGGACGCCGTATTTTTGTTACAGTATGCATAGGAATGATCCTTGGCATTGTAACTGTTATCGGGATGAGTTTCGGAGATAACCACTCCTATTGGCTGGATGCTTGGTTTGCCTTCCTGTTCATTCCCACACTCGGAATTGGCATCATCTCATATGGGATAGAATTTATCAGAAGAAATAACGAAATGCAGCAACAGCTAATTAAAGCTGAAAAATTAAAAGCCGTGGAACAGATGGGAGCTGCTATCTCACACGAAATCCGTAATCCATTAACGGCTGCTAGTGGTTTTGTTCAACTCCTTCAGGATGATTACCTTTCAAGACATAAAAGAAAAGAATACTTATCGATTGTAAAGGAAGAATTAATTTCCGCTGAACGAGTTATTCAAGATTATCTGACTTTCGCGAAGCCATCGTTGGAAGCACTTGAGGAAATTAATGTAAAAAGCGAACTGCGGCAAATAATCAATATTCTTCAGCCTTTAGCTAATCAGAATTCAGTAGAAATCATTACTGATTTCTCCGTAATTGGGTTTATTAAAGGGGATGGCCAGAAGTTTCGTCAGTGCTTTGTGAATGTCATCAAAAACGCAATTGAATCAATGCCTAATGGCGGATATTTAACGATCATCACTGAATTTAGTAAAAACTATGTAACTATAAGTGTAAAGGATACAGGTATCGGCATGACCCAAGAACAACTGGAGCGACTAGGAGAACCATTTTACTCAACAAAAGGGAAAAATGGAACAGGCTTAGGTATGATGGTTGTTTATAGCATTGCCCGTGCCATGGATGGAACGGTCTGGGCAGAAAGCGAAATCGGGGTAGGAACTATTTTTCATTTTAAATTTCCTACCATTTCGTCCATATTAAATATGGAGTAAACTAAAAAATAAGCAAACCGACAGGAGAAAACGCTTCTGTCGGTTTACTTATACAAAATCCCTTATTTTCCTATAAACATTTGTGTCCAATGTTTTCCTGTTGCTTCATATCCTACCCCAATATGAGTGAAATTAGCACTTAGGATATTTTTACGATGACCTTCACTATTCATCCAAGCCGTTACTACTTCTTGTGGTGTACGTTGTCCTTGAGCAATATTTTCGCCTGCAGATTTATAGGTCACACCGAAGTCTCTCATCATGTCAAATGGTGATCCGTAAGTAGGGCTTGTATGTGAAAAATAGTTCTTTTGCTGCATATCCAGTGATTTTTTCTGAGCTACTCCATTAAGTTGTGCATCTGCCTTTAAAGCTGGAAGTCCATTTTTACTACGTTGTGCATTGGTTAAGTTAATAACTTGTTGAACGTACTGACTAACAGCTCCAGTGGTTGGAGTATTTTGAGTTTGAGCCGGCTGTTTTGGTGCTGGTGCTGGTGTTGGTGTTGTTTGCTTTGGTGCCGGCGTTGTTTGCCTTGGTGCTGGTGCTGGTGCTGGCTGATTTGGTGCAGGTGCTGTTTGCTTTGGTTCTGGTTGATGAATAGGGGCTGGCTGTCCAGTTGGTGCTGGCTGCCCAGCAGGTGCCTGTCCTGTCGGCATTTGTTGCTGGATATATGGCTGAATCTGCTGAAGCGCCCAATTTCTAGGATCAACAGTAATATACTGAAATTTTGCATCTCTGATCAATACGGCTCTTGTATGTGGATATTGGTTACTGTTCAAAGATGTCTGATACGCAGAAATCATATCATTATTGTAATCATTTTTCTTGTTCTTCCGTTTAGTATTGTAAAAATTTACATCAAGGTCTGATTCACTGTTATTATTGTTCGTGTAATCTTCAGTTAACGGACCATTGTGGTCAATCCCATCATCTCTGCCATTACGGACATCCATATTAGGGGTGGTATATCTGGTGTTCATCCCTACACGATTTGTCGTCTGGTCATTTAGATCATTTTTATCATTGTTATTACAAGCAGCAAGCCCCATTGTTAAGACCGCTGTTAAAAGTAAGCCCATTGGTTTTTTTATCAATCGAAATACCTCCTCCTAAAATTCTTGTTGCCTCCTTAGTTTTTATATTTTTCAACGAAAGTATCGATGGAAAATAAACCTAACATAATGAAAGTGAAAACCGCCACTTTCAAAAAAAAAAACCAACAAATACATTGTCGGCTTCTCTAACATGATTTATTTTTCCAGCATTGGAATGCGTTCTTTATATTTGTCAATAAGTTCTCGATTATGTTCATTTGCACCATCTGTATTACCACTTTTAAAGATTGGCGGTACAAAGTCATTTTCAGCCATTAGGCTGATTGCTTCAACCATTATTCCATTAACAATTGCGGTCCCAATAACCGTTGAACCTGAACCAAAGTTTACACCTAGAGACTCGTGCTCCATTAAGGCATCCCCGACCATAATATGATTATCAATGGAAAGGTCAGCCGTATGATACAAATATTTACCACTTTTATGTCTCGACTTCACAGCTTTTGTATAAACGTACGATGTGATACTAATGACAAACGCACCTTTATTTTTAGCAATCTCAGCAACATCTATGGGCACGGGATTCCTGCCAGAGGTTGATGCAACAATAACAACATCTTGAGGTTGAATCTTCACTTTCGTCATGAATTGTTTTGCAAAGTCATTTTTTTGTTCTAGTTGGGATGATCGAACAGCACCTTTATGAAGCATTAATTCTTCGATTAGAATTGGGTTTATTGGCACAAGTCCACCGGCTCGGTAAAATAGTTCTTCCCCAAGCATATGAGAGTGTCCACACCCAAAAACATGCACGATTCCATCCATTTGGATGCACTGAGCGACTTTTTCTGCAGCTTTTTTGAGGTTTTCATTTTCATCCTTTTCGATTAAGCTTAATAAATCTTTAAGCTTTTGAAAATAAAGAGTGAACAGATAGATAACCTCCTTTGCTTTGTTTTTAGCGTTTCATTTGAATCATAAACTTATAACGATCAGCACGATATATCGATTTAACGAATTCAACAGGGGTATTGTCTTTTAAAAATGTATTTCTTTGGATGAGCATAACCGGTGCGCCTTTATTGATTTTTAAATAATTGGCTTCACTTTGATTAGCGACAGAAGATTCAATGATCTGAGAAGCACTATCGATTCTTAAGTTTAACTGCTCTTCAATGTATGCATATAGGGATTCATTCACAATTTGTTCTGTAAGACCTTTAATGAGATTTGCTGAAATATAATTAATTTCTAAGGCCATTGGAACATTATCTGCCATGCGAATCCGCTTGATCTCGTATACAGGACCATATTCAGAAATCATAAGCTGACCTGCTATTAGTCTTGTCGCAGGAATAATTTCAAAATGAATTAATTGGCTCCCTGGTTCCAATCCCCTTGCCTTCATATCTTCTGTGAAGCTTGTTAATCCTTGGAGTGGCTGTTCGAATTTTCTTTCTGCAACGAAAGTTCCCTTTCCTTGTAAGCGATACAAATATCCTTCATTCACTAACTTTGTAAAGGCTTGTCTAACTGTCATCCGGCTTATTTGATATTTTTCCGCATATTCTCTTTCTGGTGGAAGAGAATCACCGGGAAGCAGTTCACCGTTTTCAATTAACTCCTTGATATTTTCTTCAATTTGATAATAAATCGGAATGGGAGAATTCTTATTAATCATTTTCCTCCAACTGCATCCTTTCCTTAAAATAGGCACCTAGGTTTAATGTTGAAAGAGAATCATCAATACCTTTTTAGCATTGAACCTTTAGATCTGCTATTGCCACTTTATCTGCAATAATTGTAACACAAGGATGATTTTTCAACACTGATGCAGGAAAACTTTCATGTATGATCTCACCATCCAAAAGTCTAGCTAGTGCTTCTCTTTTCTCTTCACCTGAAACCAGAAGAAGAATTTCTTTGCTTTTCATAATGGTGGAAATGCCCATCGTAATCGCTTTAGTAGGCACCTCTTCGATCCTGTTAAAATATCTTGCATTGGCTTGAATGGTCGATTCCTCTAACTCAACAATATGCGTTTTAGAACTAAAGGAAGTTCCTGGTTCATTGAATCCAATATGCCCATTACTGCCAATCCCGAGAATCTGTAAATCAATGCCACCATGCTTAGTAATTAAATCTTCATAACGTTTACACTCTTCTTGAAAATCAGCAGCAATTCCGCTTGGAACGTTTGTATTAGCTTTATTAATATTAATATAATTAAAAAGTTGGTTATCCATAAAATAGCGATAGCTATTCTCATTATCTCCTGAAAGCCCAATGTACTCATCCAAATTAAAAGTGGTTACCTTCTGATAAGATGTCCCGCTCTTTTGGTGATCCTCGATTAAGCATTTGTATGTTCCGATTGGAGTCCCTCCTGTTGCCAATCCAAGGTTAATACTTGGATTCTGAACTACCTTTTTAATTATATATTCAGCTGCTCTCCTACTCATTTGCTGGTAATCTTGTACTTCAATGATCTTCATTTTTAGATTTCCTCCTTTTTAAAAGCAATTGCCCCACGGCATAATGTCATATAAACTTCCATATTTTCGTCCAAAATAACAATGTCTGCATCTTTTCCAACAGTTAAACTGCCTTTCCGGTCATAAATATTCAGCTGTTTTGCTGGATTTACTGAAGCCATTTCAATGGCTTCATCCAGCGAACAGTCTGTGTATGAAATGATATTTTTTACTGCTTGCCCCAATTTCAAGATACTTCCGGCCAAAGTTCCATCCACAAGGACTGCTTTTCCATCCTTAACGGTAACTTCTTGGCCTCCTAGGTCATACTGACCATTTTTCAAACATTTTGCTCGCATCGAATCTGTTATTAAAATTAATCCATCACTTTTCTTTTGTTTGAATGCAAGGTTTACCATTTCTGGTCGTACATGCACCCCATCCACGATAATTTCTGCTTTTAATTCGTTATGCAAAAAGGCCGCACCCACCACACCGGGTTCACGATGATGAAGCCCCTTCATCTGATTAAAAAGATGGGTTACGTGATTTGCCCCTGCTCCAATAGCTTCGCAAACCTCATTATAGGTTGCATCAGTGTGACCAAGTGATGCAACGATCCCATTCGCCTTTAAATATCGAATCATGTCTAAACCGCCTGGCTGCTCTGGTGCAAGTGTGACAAGTTTAATATGACCATTCGTAAGTTTTTGCCACTCTTTAAACAAAGCAAGGTCTGGCTCAATAATATGTTGAATTGGTTGTGCCCCTGCCATTTTTGCGTTAACAAACGGTCCTTCAAGATGGAGTCCGAGAATTTCGGCCTGACCATTTGCTTGATGTTCTTCAATGTATTGCCCAGCATTGATTAAAGCATTTTCAATTTGTTTTCCTTCTTGGGTCATCGTGGTAGCTAAAAAGCTTGTAGTTCCTTCTTTAGGTAATGCTGCAACCATTGTGTCCAGGGCTTCCTTGGTTGCATCCATTGTGTCGGCACCCGCCACACCATGGATATGAACATCGATAAAACCCGGAACAGCTTTGAAATGGGCAGGAATTTCAATCACATGAAAGCTTTCTATATTAGATAGCTCATTTACTGAACCTATTTCCAATATATTTTGATCTTTTATTTTAATATAACCATCATTAATGATTTGGTCGTCTGCATAAATTTGAACACCTTTAAGTAGAATATGATTAACTCTTTGCTTCATTTTTCAATACTTCCTTTCAGGTCCTATATAAATCTTAGCATCACCTTTATCTAGTTGTCTATACCAATATATATCTAATTTCAAAAAACATGGCAATTAAACCCTTTAAATTACTGGATATTCAATAATTATTCATAGTTTGCAAAAAATATATATAAATTGGTATAGACATCTATAAATGATTAATGGTATAGTTACTATGGAAAAGCGCTTACACCAACACCTTTCAAAAAAAGAGGGGACGCTACTATAGGTTTCCCTTTTGATGAAGAAATTCATAATTATAGGTTATTTTAAAATTTATTAGGGGGGAAATATGATGAAGAAATATTTACAAAGAATTGGTCGTTCATTGATGTTACCTGTAGCTGTTTTACCGGCTGCAGCCATATTGATGGGTATTGGTTATTGGATCGACCCTACAGGTTGGGGGGCGGGTAGTCCGCTAGCGGCATTCTTAATTAAAGCTGGATCATCAATAATTGATAATATCCCTATTTTGTTTGCCGTTGGGGTAGCACTAGGGATGGCGAAAGAGAAAGATGGTTCATCAGCGTTAAGTGGTTTGGTTGCCTACTTAGTAGTGACAACCTTGCTTTCACCAGGCTCAGTGGCATTGCTCGAAGGGATTAAACCAGAAGAGGTTGATCCTGCGTTTGTAAAGATCGGTAATGCTTTTGTTGGTATTCTTTCTGGTATTGTTGCTTCCACGATGTACAATCGCTTTAGCCATGTTAAATTACCTGATGCTTTAGCATTTTTCTCTGGTAAGCGTCTAGTCCCAATCATGACTGCGGTTTCTATGCTTGCCGTTTCGGCAGTATTATTCTTCTTATGGCCTGTTATCTTTACAGGACTTGTTTCATTTGGTAAAGGCATTGCTCATTTAGGTGCTTTTGGCGCAGGTTTATATGGTTTCTTTAACCGTTTATTAATTCCCACAGGGTTGCATCATGCCTTAAACTCAGTATTCTGGTTTGACGTAGCCGGAATTAATGATATCGGTAATTTCTGGGCTGGGAAGGGAACAAAAGGCGTTACTGGTATGTACCAAGCAGGATTCTTCCCTGTAATGATGTTTGGTTTGCCAGCAGCAGCATTAGCCATGTACCATACAGCGAAGGACAAGAAGAAAAAGGCAGTGGCTTCCTTAATGTTAGCCGCAGGTTTCGCAGCATTCTTTACTGGCGTAACAGAGCCAATTGAATTTGCCTTTATGTTTGTAGCTCCAATGCTTTATTTAGTGCATGCGATTTTAACAGGTATTTCCTTAGCCATCGCAGCTGCATTCCATTGGACGGCTGGATTTGGTTTTAGTGCTGGTTTAGTTGACTTTATTTTAAGTTCAAGATTACCGTTAGCAAACCACCCTTACATGTTACTAGTTCAAGGTTTAGTGTTTGCTGTAATTTATTATTTTTTATTCCGATTCATCATTACAAAATTCAACTTAATGACTCCTGGTCGTGAAGAAGATGATGAAGAGTCTTCTGAGCTTACCGTTGCAGCAGGTGAAAGCAAATTTTCCGTAATGGCAGCACAAATTTATGAAGGATTAGGCGGAGACGCAAATGTAACTTCTGTAGACAATTGTGTAACGCGCTTAAGAATGGAAGTAAAAGACATGAACACAGTCGACCAACAAAAAATTAAAGCGACTGGTGTACCTGGCATCAATATTGTTGGGAAGCAAAGCATTCAAGTGATTGTTGGAACCAATGTACAATTCGTAGCAGACGAAATTGTAAAACTTCGTAATGGGACGAAGCGAATTAATAAAACTGAAATTAATTCGAATTTAGCACAAAAAGTGGCGGCTCCGGTTGAAACTAATGGACTCTCACCACTTTCTGAAAAAGATTTTGTTATGCCAATCGAAGGGGAAATTATCCCGATTACTGAAGTACCGGACCAAGTTTTCTCACAAAAAATGATGGGTGAAGGGTTTGGTATTATACCATCTAAAGGTATGGTCGTGTCACCAGTGGACGGAGAAATCATGAATGTTTTCCCTACTAAGCATGCAATCGGGATTAAATCAAAGCAAGGCTATGAAATCCTTATTCATATTGGCTTGGATACCGTAAATTTAAAAGGTGAAGGCTTTAATGTACTTGTCAAAGAAGGACAGCAAATAACTAAAGGTCAGGAAATCCTGAGCTTCGATCTAGAATTCATTAAGAAATCAGTACCATCAGTTATCACACCAGTTATCTTTACAAACTTAAGCAAATTAAATTTAAAGAAACAAGGGCACTCAGCTCAAGGTCAAGAAGGAATCCTATCAATTGAATAACAACAAAAATCGACAGGTGCCAGGCACCTGTCGATTTTTTAACAAGCCTATTTTCGCATAGATTGTTGTTTCTCGTATAAGTTCATCAACCCGTATATCTATATGCTTCGTGGCATCTTTTCGTAAGAACCTTTGCGAAAATTGCCTAGAGACTTAGTAAATGACCTTTATTAAGCTCCAATAGCAACAAAGTTTACGAAAAGAGCCTTTAACAAAGCTCACCCACAATTTTTGTCCCATGAACTTCACTAATATTTAATATACTTGCGATATTACTTAAGTTGTTGTCAGTAATTCCCCCGCCGGGTAGAATAATAATTCGGTCAGCCGCATAATCCACAAATTCCTTCAACCGGCTAAGGTTGTCTTCAATTGATTTAGAGCATGATCCTCCGTGTGTTAAAATTCGATTGACTCGATGTCTCACAAGCCAATCAATAGCTTCAAACTGATATTCATCTTTTATCTGATCAAATGCCATGTGAAAGGTTACATCCAGTCCTACTGCAGATTCAAGCAGGTTGAGCATGGCCTCCTCATCAATCCAATCAGAATCATTTAAGCAGCCAATCACCACTCCATCTGTCCCTAACTGTTTGAAATGGGTAATATCATTTTGCATAATCTCAATTTCCTCTTTAGTATAAATAAAGTTTCCGCCTCTAGGCCTAACCATGGTCATTACCTTCGTATTTTTGGAGTGACAATATGAAATGGTTTTTGCAGCTACCCCGTGACTAACAGTAGTGCCTCCGACAGATAAGTTGTCACAGAGCTCAATGCGATTCCCCCCTTTTTCAATAGCCACAGAAACCAATGTAAAATTCTCTACACAAACTTCTTTTAGCATATACACCTACCCACCTTTCAAATACAACTTAAAGAATACTCTAGGAACACTAAGCAAAT